>DBRG01000023.1 GCA_002305545.1 Bacteroidales bacterium UBA1374 | reverse complement strand
TGAAAGTTTAGTAGACATTAATGTTTCATTGATAATATTCAGTTTCTTGGTTGGATGATTTTCGGAAGTTGGGGAATTGGAAGAGTAATAGACTTAACAAAATCAATAATAGCAGCGACATGTTTCCATATGATTATTAATATTATGATGTTCAATACTCTTTTGAAAAATGGGATAGATGGGTCTTCAAAACTAATGATATTAGGAATTTCCGTTGTAATATGGATTGTAATACTGATTATCTGGGTGAAAGAGAAAAAAACTATTGCCAACAATGTGTATAATTCATAAGGGTTTCAGCGGTTTTTGAGCGATAGCATACAACATCTATGATCGTGTTCATCAGTTGATTAAGTGTTGTGTACCGGTTTACATATTGGTTTACATAACTCCATGTTTTGGCCCAAAAAAGAGTGATTTTTTCAATAAAAAAAAGCACCTACTTTTCTGTAAGTGCTTGATAATTAGGTGGGCCCAGCTGGACTTGAACCAGCGACCCCCTGATTATGAGTCAGGTGCTACTAACCGACTGAGCTATGGGCCCCCTTTTCGCCTGCAAAAGTAAGCGAAAGGTATGTAATTATAAAATCTTATTCAAAGAACTCGGGCCTGTCAGACCTTGATTTCAACCTCAACGCCACTGGGCAGTTCCAGTTTCATGAGGGCGTCTACCGTCTTGGGGGTGGAGCTGTAAATATCCAGCAGGCGGCGGAAAGAGTTCAATTCAAACTGCTCCCGGGCTTTCTTGTTCACAAAAGTGGCGCGGTTGACCGTGAATATCTTCTTGTTGGTGGGCAGGGGAATGGGACCGCTCACTACAGCGCCGGTTGCTTTGACGGTTTTTACGATTTTATCGGCAGACTTGTCTACCAGCATGTGATCGTAAGATTTTAATTTGATTCTGATTTTTTGGCTCATTGTGTTAATTATTAACCAAGTATATTAAAATTCAACATTTGATGCATGAAATCCTTTGGCCCATCCGGTCTTTTCAATGACCTCTCTGGCCAGGTTGGCAGGCAATTCCTCAAACTGGAAAAATTCCATGGAGCTGGTGGCCCGGCCCGAGGAAAGTGTCCGCAGGGTTGTAATATAACCAAATTGTTCTGCCAGGGGAACTTTCGCCTTGATGATCCTCGCATTTCCTTTGGTATCCATATCGGTAACCTGTCCGCGGCGTTTGTTCAGGTCACCTATGATATCGCCCATGTATTCTTCGGGAGTAACGACTTCCAGCGCCATGATGGGTTCCAGCAAGGCAGGCTGAGCTTTGTGTGCAGCCTTGCGGAAGGCCTGACGGGCACAGATCTCGAATGACAGGGTATCTGAATCCACGGTGTGGTAAGAACCGTCTGTCAGGGTCACTTTCATTGCCATGACCGGATATCCGGCCAACACGCCGTTTTCCATGGCAGCTTTGAATCCTTTCTCTACGGCCGGAATAAATTCCCTGGGAATATTCCCGCCCTTGACCTGGTCCACGAATTGCAGTCCGGTAACTCCGGCATCGGCCGGTCCCAGGGTAAAGGCTATGTCGGCAAATTTCCCGCGTCCGCCGGTCTGCTTTTTGAAGACTTCACGGTGTGTGTAAGTCCCGAGTATGGTTTCCCGGTAGTTTACCTGCGGGGCGCCCTGGTTGATTTCCACGCCGAATTCCCTTTTGAGCCGGTCTACAATGATCTCCAGGTGCAATTCGCCCATCCCGCTGATGATGGTCTGTCCGGTTTCGGTATCGGTGCGGACGGTGAAAGTGGGATCCTCCTCGGCCAGTTTGGAAAGGGCAACGCCCAGCTTATCCAGGTCTTTCTGGGTTTTGGGTTCCACTGCCAGTCCAATGACGGGATCGGGGAAGGAAATGGCTTCCAGCATAATGGGATTTTTGTCGGTACAGATGGTGTCTCCGGTGCGTAAATCCCTGAATCCAATGGCACTGCCAATGTCTCCGGCCTCCAGGACCTCAACGGGGTTTTGCTTGTTGGAGTGCATCTGGTACAGACGGTTAACCCTCTCACGTTTTCCCGTACGTACGTTCAGGACCGTCTTTCCAGCTTCCAGTCTGCCGGAATACGCCCTGACGTAAGCCAGGCGGCCTACAAAGGGGTCGGTAGCAATCTTGAATACCAGCCCACAGAAAGGTTCTTCTGAGGAAGGAGCTCTTTTCTCGCTCTTTTGCGTATAGGGATTGATGCCCATAACGGCATCTATATCCATGGGAGATGGCAGGTAGTGGCAGATGGCATCCAGCAGGAACTGTATCCCTTTGTTTTTTAATGAAGAGCCGCAGGTAACCGGAACAATTTTCATGGCCAGGGTAGCCTTGCGCAGGGCGCTTATGACTTCTTCCTTTCCAATGGATTCTGGATTATCAAAGAATTTCTCCATCAGCGAATCATCAAATTCAGCGGCGGCTTCTACGAGTTTCCCCCTCCAGTATTCCACCTCTTCCCGCATGGCAGTGGGAATTTCGGTTTCCTTGAAATTGATCAGCTCTTTGCTTTCACTGTTATAAATCAGGGCTTTGAGAGAAAGCAGGTCTACAATGCCCTTGTACGTTTCTTCCGATCCTATTGGAAGGCATAAGGGAATGGGATTAGCACCCAGTTTATGACGTATCTCGTCCACAACAGCAAGGAAATCGGCTCCCACCCGGTCCATTTTGTTGACAAAAGCCAAACGGGGGATCCGGTATTTGTCGGCCTGGCGCCAGACGGTTTCTGTCTGGGGCTGCACCCTTCCCACGGCACAGAACGTTGCCACGGCACCATCCAGTACACGCAGGGAACGTTCAACCTCGACAGTAAAATCCACATGGCCCGGGGTGTCTATGATATTGATCTGGTACTTGTTCCCGCAGCTGTTCCAAAACGCCGTGGTGGCAGCCGAGGTAATGGTGATTCCCCGTTCCTGCTCCTGAATCATCCAATCCATAGTCGCAGCCCCTTCGTGAACCTCTCCAATCTTATGGGTCTTGCCCGTATAATAGAGAATACGTTCCGATGTGGTGGTCTTACCGGCATCTATGTGGGCCATGATGCCAATATTCCTTGTATATCTTAAATCTCTTGACATTTCCTGGTGCTCGGAGACACTCCCGGTCTAGAAACGGAAATGGGCAAAGGCCTTGTTGGCTTCTGCCATCTTGTGCATGTCTTCTTTACGCTTGAACGCGGCACCTTCGCTGTTATAGGCAGCAATGATCTCGGCGGCCAGTTTATCGGCCATGGAATGCGCTGAGCGTTTGCGGGCGTAATTGATCATGTTTTTCATACTTAATGAAATCTTCCGCTCAGGACGCACTTCTGTAGGCACCTGGAAGTTGGCTCCTCCCACGCGGCGGCTTTTTACTTCCACCTGCGGGGTGATGTTTTCCAACGCTTTTTTCCAAATGTCTATAGGAGCCTTCTCAGAATCTTTCATTTTCTCACCCACGATATCCAATGCATCGTAAAAAATACCGTAGGCAATACTCTTCTTCCCCTGAAGCATCAAATTGTTCACAAAACGTGTAACAAGCACGTCGTTGAACTTGGGATCAGGAAGTAGAATCCTCTTTTTAGGCTGGGTTTTTCTCATTGGTTTAAAAGAATTTAAAAAATTTATTATTTCGCTTTGGGGCGTTTAGCTCCATAGAGCGAACGGGATTGTGTCCTGCCTTCCACACCAGAGGTTTCCAAAGCACCTCTGAGCACGTGATAGCGAACACCGGGCAGGTCCTTTACACGTCCTCCGCGCACCAAAACAATGGAGTGCTCCTGAAGATTGTGTCCTTCTCCGGGGATATAGGCGTTGACCTCTTTCTGATTGGTCAGACGTACCCTGGCAACCTTACGCATGGCAGAGTTCGGTTTTTTAGGGGTGGTGGTATAGACACGTACACAAACGCCGCGTTTCTGAGGACAGGCGTCCAAAGCACGCGACTTGCTTTTTTCTATCACACGTTCCCTTCCTTTACGGACTAATTGTTGAATTGTTGGCATAATGTGTTGTTAATCTTTGCTTTATGTATTATTCCTGTGCGTAAAACGGGTTGCAAAGATAGGATTATTTTTCTGAATTAAAAAAATAACTTTTACTTTTATACTCATGAAATCAAGCGTTCCGGGAGGTTCTATCAGTCAGCGTATAGCCAGGCTCCGCCAGGCATCTTACCAGGCACTTCCTTCTTTAAGTGTTGAAAGGGCACAGATTGTGACCCGTTTTTACCGTGTAAACGAGGACCTTTATCCTAAACCTATTCTACGGGCTTTGTGTTTCAGGGAATTATGCCTTAAACAATCCATTTATATTGGAGAGGAAGAACTCATAGTGGGTGAACGAGGCCCGCGGCCCGGTGCTGTCTCAACCTATCCCGAACTGACCTGTCACACAGAAGAAGACCTGAGAACCGTGAACAACAGGGAGCTGCAGCGCTACACAATAACTGAAGAAGACATCAGGATCTACAAGGAAGAAATCATTCCTTTCTGGGAAGGCAGGACGCAAAGGGACAAACTCTTTTCCATCCTTCCCGGGGATTGGAAGCTGTTGTATGAAAGTGGCCTATTTACAGAATTTGCCGAGCAACGGGCTTACGGCCACACCGCCCTGGATGGAAAGATTTACCACACCGGGATGCTCGCCTTCAGGGAGCGGATCGCCCGCGCTCTGGCTGCGATCGAATCGGAAGCAGACACCCCGGCAGGGGAAGCAAGCGCTTATGCGGCAGCAGCCGCTCATGCAGCAGCAGGCTCCCCGGCACACAGCCAGAAAGACGTGCTGCAGGCCATGGATATTGCCTGTCAGGCCATTGTGATTTTTGCAGAGAGGCACGCAGCGTTGGCAGAAGAAATGGCCTTTGCCTGCCGCTCAGAAGGGAAAAATAGCAGGGCAGCAGAACTGGAAGAAATTGCCCGTATCTGCCGCCGCGTGCCTGCCCATGCCCCGCAAACCTACCATGAAGCCATACAGGCCTACTGGTTCGTACACCTGGGCACCATCATGGAACTGAACGGCTGGGATGCCATGAACCCCGGACACCTGGACCAGCACCTGGAACCGTTCTACCTCAAGGAAACACAGGCCGGCACCCTGTCCGACACCTTTGCCCGTGAACTGATGGCCTGCCTCTTCATCAAGGTGAACAACCACCCCGCTCCTCCCAAGGTGGGAGTTACAGCAAAGGAAAGCGGAACCTATAACGACTTTACCAATATCAATATTGGGGGCCTCCGCCCCGACGGGACAAATGCCGTAAGCCCTGTCTCCTACATTGCACTGGACACGCTGGAAGAACTGCACCTGTTGCAGCCTGGCCTGTCTGTTCATATTGCATCCTGCACACCGGAACGCTTTGTGGCGGCTGGTACCCGGGTCATAAGCAAAGGATACGGTTATCCTTCCGTTTTCAATCCCGATGTTTACATCCGGGAACTCCTTCGTCAGGGAAAATCCCTGTCAGATGCCCGTGAAGGAGGTTGCAGCGGGTGTGTGGAAGTGGGGGCTTTCGGAAAAGAAGCTTATTTGCTTACCGGGTACCTGAATGTGGCCAAGGTGTTGGAAATTACGCTATATAACGGAGTGGACCCGGTTTGCGGCCGGCAGGTTTCCATTCAAACCGGTCCGGCCACCGGGTTCAGAAATTTTGAAGAATTATACCAGGCTTTCCTGGAGCAACTCAGGTACATCATAGATATAAAGATCCGTGTAAACCTGCTTATAGAACGCCTGACAGCCCGGGGCACACCGGCCCCGTTCCTGTCTGTTCTGATTGACGACTGCATAGAAAAAGGAAAGGATTACTACGACGGGGGGCCGCGCTACAACACCTCCTATATCCAGTGCACGGGCCTGGGCAGCATAGCAGACAGCCTGTCCAGCCTGAAGAAACACGTCTTTGAAGATAAGAAGTGGACCATGGAGAAACTGCTCCGGGCCATGTCCTGCAATTTTGAAGGGGAAGAGCCCATGCGCCAGTTCATTCTGAATAAGACCCCCTTCTTTGGCAACGACCTGGACTATGCAGACGACCTTGCCAGGCGGGTATACGAAGACCTGTTCCGCCTGATTGAAGGAAAGCCCAATACCCGGGGCGGGACCCATCACATGGACATGCTTTCAACCACCTGCCACGTATACTTCGGCACAATTACCGGTGCTTTGCCCAACGGCCGCAAGGCAGGCAAACCTCTTTCAGACGGCACCTCTCCCTCCCATGGGGCAGATACCAAAGGACCAACGGCCGTAGCCCGTTCCCTGGGAAAGCTGGATCAATCCCTTTCTGGGGGCACCCTGCTGAACCAGCGCTTTTCTCCATCCATGCTCAGGACTGCCGAAGAGAGAAAAAAACTGGGCGATCTGATCCGTTGCTATTTTGAACTGGGAGGCCACCACATCCAGTTTAACGTGGTGGATACCAAAACGCTTCTTGCCGCTCAAAAAGAACCCGAACTCTACCGGGACCTGATGGTACGGGTAGCAGGATACAGTGATTATTTCAATCACCTGGCCCCTTCCCTGCAGGAAGACATCATCACCCGCACCCTGAATGAGGAATTCTGAGTCTATGTCACCCAAAGGTTGTATTTTTGATATCCGGCGGTACGCCATACACGACGGACCGGGCATACGCCTGAATGTGTTTTTCAAAGGCTGCCCGCTACACTGCCAGTGGTGCCACAATCCGGAAGGCCAGGACCCGTTGCCCGGCCTGATTTTCAACCAGGCGCGCTGTCTGGGTTGCGGGGCCTGCAAAGACCACACCCTGCCCGATGCCTGCCCTTCCGGAGCCCTGGAAACATGTGGTGCCTGGATGGACGTGAACCAGGTACTTCTAACGGCCGTGCGTGAAAAAATTTTCTTTGACCGCTCCGGGGGAGGGATTACCTGCACAGGGGGTGAACCCCTCATGCAGCCGGAATTTCTTGTGAACCTGCTGGCCGCCTGCAGGGAAAATGGGATCCATACAGCGGTGGATACCTGCCTGTATGCCCCGGAAACAGTTCTTCTGCAAGTCATTCCACACACCAGCCTGTTCCTGGCAGACCTCAAGGTCATGGACCCTGCTTTGCATAAACAATACACCGGAGCAGATAACGCCCTTATCCATAACAACCTGCGTGTGGTCGCCCGTTCGGGGGTACCCTTTGCCCTGCGAATACCCCTCATTCCCGGGGTAAACGATACCCCGGCCGAACTGGCGGAAATGGCCGACTTTGCCCTGGAGCTGCAACGCCAAGGTAATCTGACGGCCATTCACCTGCTTCCTTACCACGACTACGGGAAAGAAAAAAAGTCCCGGATACTGCGGGGCAGGGTGCCCTTCCAGGGCGACTTCTCCACCCCCCCGGAACAGCAGGTGAAGGCCATACTCAAAGACTTTCACAAAAAGGGACTCCCTGCAGCCAGAGGTGGATAGACCATCCCTCCCGACAAAGGTAAGTTAGCCTTGTTCTAAGGGGCAACGTCACTTCCAGATGAAAAGTGTGGGAAGCAGCAGCAACGATCCGGCCACGATCAGTCCCAGGATAAAACGCCACACCCACCTGACCCAACGGGTATAGGGAATCCGGGCAACTCCCAGCACCGCCATAAGCACCCCTGAAATGGGCGTGATCATATTGGTAAAACCATCCCCAAACTGGAAAGCCAGAACAGTGGCCTGTCGTGACACCCCTACCAGGTCACTGAAAGGCGCCATGATGGGCATGGTCATGGCTGCTTTGGCCGAGGCTGAAGGAATGAGCATGTTGATGGCTGTCTGGATCAAATACATGACCTGCAGCGAGCCCGTCCGCCCGACAGATTCCAGGCCTCCGGCCATGGCAAAAAGTATCCTGTCCATGATCTTTCCCTGTTCCAGGATCTCTACGATCCCGGCAGCCAATCCCACGATAAGCGCCGCTCCCAGGATATCTTTAGCCCCTTCTGTCAGTTTCCCGGCAATAGTATTGGCGCTGTAGCCGGCAGCCATCCCGCTCAGGATCCCCAGGGCAAGGAAAAGACCGGCAATCTCGCTGATATACCAGTTGTAGCCCAAAACGCCCACCAGCAGGAAAAGAACAGCGAATAACACAAAATGACGGATGAGGCGGACAGGATTCTCTTGTTTATTCTTACACGTAAGGATTTTAAACCCTCCTGCAGCGTACAGGAATGTAAGGGCAGGAAGAAGCCCGGGAACTTTCAGTTTCCAGGCCCCCAGGGCTATCATGGTGGAAGGAGAGTAAACGGAAAAGGCGGTCAGGGCGGCCAGCACCAGGAAGAAAGCAATCCAGGCTGTCCATGGGGTTTTTGCCCCTTCAGCAGGATTTTCTGTTGCCAGGTCCACCCCGGTCTCAAGGGCGACTTTTCGGGAAGCGTCCTCTTCCCACATGGGCGAAGCTTTTGGATTCCGCTTCACTTTATGAGCATACCTCAGCACAAAGAAAATGGTTCCGGCTGTCAGGAGAGCCCAGCAAACCAGGCGGTATCCCATGCCCGAAAATATGGGCAGGTCCGACAGATCCTGGGCAATGCCCACGGTGAAAGGATTCAGGAAGGCCCCGGCAAAACCCACATGGGCCGCAACGTAGACCATGCATACCCCCGTTATGGAATCATACCCCATGGACAAGGCCAGGGGAACTACCAGGGCTGTAAAGGCTATGGTCTCCTCACTCATCCCGAAGACTGCGCCAAAAAGACTGAAAAGAACCATCACAGAGGCGATCACCAGGTTATTCACCCCAATGCGGCGCAATAGCGGAAAACGTTCCAGCCGGGCTGCGCTATCCAGGAAAGACCGGATGCCGCTGTCAATGGCCCTGGTTGCGTTGATTACCCAGAAGGCAGCCCCCACGCATAAAATGAATACAATGATTCCGGCCTGTCTGACAAACCCGCTGTAAAAAGCCGTGAATACCTGCCATGTCTGGGGACGGGAGTCTGCGGGGTGAAATGTCCCTTCAACATATTGTCCGCCGGGCAGAAGCCAGGTAAGCAGGGCTGCAACCACAATCAGCATAAAGACAATGACCAGCGGAGCCGGGAACTTTTTCTTCATGGGCAATTAATTTCCAAGCAGTTTTAGTGACAACATGAATTGATTGGTTGATTTTTCCCCTGCCCGGAACATTTTTGCGTAACCGAAAGACCAGGTCGTTTTCAGATAAGAGAACAGCACCAGTTGGATATCTATCTGTCCGCCACAGTTGAACACATGGGCTGTCTGCTGGCGGCGGTCAAAGCCGGTCATCAGGTGAGCCCCGTAAAGGGAAGGTTTTATGTAGGTGGGATATAGCCACGTGGTCCCCACATTGCGGAGCCGGATGGGCATGAGGTTCAGTTCCCCCATGGTCCGGACATACGTATAGGCCGGCAACTGGTTTATACGGGCCCCGGGAAAAGACAAGGTATTGCGGTATTGCTCGGACGGTTGCCAATCCACATAATTGTTCCCGAACCCTCCAAAATAGAAATAGGACAAACTGGATTCACGGTCACCCAGTGAAATGCCCACGCTGTTGCGTATCCAGAAACTGGTATTCCGGATGAAAGGGATCAGGAAGCCCACGCTTTGATCCGATACAAAGGAGGGGTAAAATTTTCCCTTAGCCAGGTAGGTGGTGGCGTTAATATCCCAGGCGAAGCCCCTTTCGTCATCCACCCCACCCAGTGTCTTGCGCAGTTTGGATACACCAAAGGTGACAGACGCTGCCTGCATGTTCCTGATGGGAGATTCAATCTCCTGGTAAACCGGAAGGACTTCCATCATGCCATACGTGAAAACAGAGGCATCTACATGATACCTCAGGGGATCTTTCAGAATGAATGTCCGTTGGTATCCCAGGCCAATGGAATAACCCGCCCTGCTTCTTTTTGTGGGTCCGAAAATATCGTAGAAGTGGGTTGGATTGTAACTGGCTTTCAGGCGCCAGCTCCAGAATTTCCATTCCAGCATGGCATGGAACTTTTGTTCTATTCCATAGGAACTCCATGGCGATACCGCCAGGAACAGGTTGATATTGCTTATCCCCACCGGGTCCCGCCAGTTGAGCCGGTATCCCAGGGCTACGGTATTCTTGAACCCGGAAATGTCGGGGTAGGCCCCCGCGATCTTCATCTCTTTAAGGGGCCTGTAGGGTGTCTCTATAATGGAATCGTTGACCCCTTCCAGGGCCGAGGCTGGGGGCAGGGACCACGCTTCCACCTCGGGGTGTGCCTGGTGTACCATGTTGCCCAGGAAGCTTATGGCATTGGCATCTTCCAGCACCGTGACGGGCATAATCCCGGGACGCATCCCGTCCCTTTCGAATTCAAGCACCAGCAACGAATCTTCCGTCACCTGGATTGGGGCAAAAAGCCCGGTGGCCGAATTGGATAGCAATTCCATGTTCCTGTCTTCAAGTCCTATCCTCCATACGTTGGAGACACCCGTATAGTAAGACGTTCCTATCAGATGGCGGTCATCGGCAGAGAACCTGAACTGCGTAAGCGTGTTGTCTTCCAGTTCCATTATGGTTTCCATACTGCTCTTGCCGGCATCCAGGGCTTCCAGGTCAAACAGGACCAGGGACTGTTCTCCCCTTATGCCTGACAGGGTGGCGCATAATAATTTTCCCGAATTGGAAATATCGGGATCCAGGAGGATCTGGCCAAAAGGCACCGTATAGACAGGCAGTGCCTTGTCGTATGGCAGGGGCATCTTCACCAGGATGGAGTAGCCGTTGTCGTTCTGTATCCCCCAGATGGACTTGTCCGCCGGATTGAATACCAGGTCACCGGTCCGGGTGAGTTTGTTCAGCACCTTTTTGTTTCCCGTCTTCACGTCGATTTCCACCAGATTCCTGTAATTGCTGTTGTGTTCGGAAGTATAGATCTTCTCGTCTTCCGCATTGTAAGCCAGGTGTGTGGTATAATACAGTTTGGGAGAATCCAGGGTGGCCACCTTCCGGATACTGCCGGTGGTCCTGTCAATTTCGGCAATTTGAGAAATAATGCCGGGATGGTTGATGGCGGCATAGATTTTCCCGGTCTCCGGATTGAATTCCGGCCTGGAAACACTGCCCAGGGGCTGTTCGGTAAGAGAGCGCAGGGTGGTCAGGGGAAATTCCCCGATACGGGCCAGGGTGTTCTGCTGATAATCCTGCTCCCAGTCCATCCACTCCTGCCAGACCTCCCTGACCGGGCGTTCGTAAACCTTACGGAACTGTCCTGCAAAGAATGCCCGGGAACTGTCGGAACGGATATAAAAATCCTTCAGCTTGTCTATGCCGTATTGGTAGGCCAGGTAGGTCACGAAACGGGTCCCGTACAGATAGGAATTGGCTCCCACCTGGAAATCCTCAGTGGTTCCTTCCGTATCCAGCCCAACAAGGGAATAGAGGTCCTCCTTGCCTTCTATGATGCTGCGGAAATACATCTCGTCATAAAAACCCATGGCCCTTCCGAATCCCCCTGACATCCAGGTTTCCATGAAGCAGGCTATCCCCTCGTGGTACCAGCGGGGGGCATACCAGCGGGGGGTGGTAAAATAACTCCACAGGGCCGATATGGGATACTCATCGGCTCTTATCACTTTTCCCTGGAGGAATTTGCGGAATTTCGCATCCCTGGTATTTGGTTTTTCAGAAAGGACAATATGTGTCAGCTCATGGTTGAACAGCCATTGAAACCGTTCATTGGAAGGGATGATACTGAATGCCAGACTATAGGGCTCAATCCCCAGGATGACCTGGTTATAAGGCATGGCAATGGCTCCTCCATGTCCGGCATCTTCAAAGTCCGTAAGGAAAACATACGTTGTCGTGTCCCGGTAAGACCAGAAGCGCTTGTGAAAATCCATGGCATTCAGGTAGGTCTGTCTTACGTGCGGCACTATGTAGGAATACCTGTTCCCGAAATAAACCAGGTGCAGGTTGTCTTTTTTCACGCTGTTAATGAGCTGTGCACGCAAAATCCCGGGTGGGCCCGGGATAATGATTACCATTAGTAATATGATGGCTTTGAACTTGTTCACTTTGTTTTCATTAATATCCTATTGGAGGCACGATTCCAATAGCCCCGCCCAATTCACTCATCTTTATTACATAATTCAACTGGGTTACATTCAAGAATCCCAGTTCCTGCATATTGTTAAACATCCCCAGGTCGGGTGTATTAAGAACAGCACCCCCTAGTTGTTCCGAGAACAAGCTTGATTTTAGGTCAAGGTTTTCCATGTTCATGAAGGCTACGCTCTCCAGGTCATTGGAGCTTCCTATCACCTCAGAACAAATCCCCAGTTCGTGCATATTGGTTATCATTGAACCAATCTCACCACTGTTCAAGGCAAAATGGCTGCCAATGCTTTCTGCGGATTGCACAATTATTCCCATGGGGTCAATATCGTAATAAACTACTCCCAGCCTCTGGGCATCGGCTACAATAAGACCCTGCAGTTCCGAACCAAAAGATCCCTGGATCTGTTCTGTGAATATTTTCTTCTTCTCGAAATATTTCAACACCATCTTGTCATTCAAGGCCATGGCGTTGGTGATCTGTTCCAGGCTCAATACCGTGTGCACAGATGCCAGCGTGGCATCGGCATCCTTGCCTTGCTTTTCCAGGTAGTTGCCCAGGTTGTCTATCAGGTCCAGTACCGATTGTCTCCGGAAACTGATCTGGGAGATCACATTGTTCGCCTGCACTATCGTATTGCGCATCATCACCGGGTGTATCTCGGCAGGGTTCGTGACCACGGCTACGGCCTGCAGCAGATCCAGCCGGGCATTTCCCAGGAAAGCGCCATAACCTGAAACTTCCTGCAGAAGCAAGCCTGCATGTTCCTTATAGGCAGGCTGACTTTCAAGGGCTTCCAGAGCATACCGGATCTTTTCCCCCTGCGACACGGCAGCAACATAATAGTAATTGAAATAGTTTGAAATTGCCTTGAGTATAATCGTGTCCGAAACCAGGTCGTTCTTGAGTTCAATATCTTCCTCTGTAACCTTCACGTTCTTGTAATTCTGCACCCTGCCTATGGTTCCGGCAAGCTGTGTGTCATCGGTTTTCGGGAAATCCACAAGTATCCCCACTAAAAAACCAGCAGTCAGAGACACAAGAACCGCCAGGACTAAAATGACCGGTGAATTTTTTGTTGTTTTCATTTTCGTGTGTGTTGGTAGTCTTCTATAATAAATAATCAATGGTTATCAAAAAGTTGGTGGAAATTTCATATGGAAGGCCTGTTTCCCTTCCAAAGAAAACGTAAGGGAAGAACGATCGGGAGGATCGGTCAGTGCAAAGACCGTGTTACCCTTGCAAATATAAGATATTTTATGGTCCGGTTTCTCTACTTTAAGGGCCAACCCATCAGTATTAATAATTTTCAGCCAATTATCGGTCATGGACGTCCCTGCGGGGGTGAATTCCAATTCAAGGGTGTCTGCAGAAAAAACAGATAACCAGTAGATTAGCAGACCGGCCTTTTGATGTTGCTGTACCTCAATGTCAATTTTTTTATCGCTGTATTTCCAAGATGAAGGTTCTTTGCGGGCCATGGTTCCGGTGAGCTGGTCCTGTGAAAGGTTCCTCAGGGAAGGAATAAGATACATGGCCGCAAGGACACCCAATACAAAAAACAGCACCAGGGAGGCAGCATAGGCATAAACCCTGCCATTGCCGGTAAAGAGCCTGTGGAGAAATGTTTTGCCCTTTATACGGTGCATAACCCGGTTTGTTATATCTATCTCAGGGATACGGGCAGCACTGCTGTACATTTCTTCATGCACGCCCAGCAGTTTCCTGTAAAGGTCCACAGCCTGGGGGGACGCTTCAAGCAAGGCCGCAAACTGGTCTTCTTCGCGGCGGGAGAGCGTCCCGTCCACTTTGTTCTGTATGAGTAATATGTCCTTTTCAGTCAACATATTTCAGGTTTTTTTCAAGTTTTTCCTTGAGCAACATCCGGGCGTCAAACAACCGTGATTTTATTGTTTTTTCCGGCAGGTCCAGGGTTTCGGAAATTTCGGAATAGGATAGGCCGGCAAAATATTTGAGCAGGATCACAGTCTTGTATTTTTGGTCAAGTTCGTTTACCGCCCTCTCCACCAAGGTGCTTTTGGTGACCAAATCAAACGGCTGCCCATCGTGGGTCACTTTCTCACGCTCCCGAGCCGGGATCTGTTCCGGTTCCACATATGGCTTTCTGTTTCGCAGGAACAACAGTGCCCTGTTGATTGCCATCCTGTAGATCCAGCTGAAGAACTTATACCGGGGGTCATACTGTGGCAGCGATTCATAAGCTTTCACAAAAACATCCTGTGTCAATTCCCCGGCTTCTTCGTGATTGTTGACAATTTTATAAATCACCCTGAAGACCGGGTTCTGGTACCGTTCCACCAGCAACCTGTACTGTGCAGTCTGGCCGTCAAGGATTGCCCGTATTATTTGTCCGTCCTCTTTTAATCCCTTCGGGCTTCCTGCGCTGTAATAAATAGTCTTCAATGTGCAGAAAGTTGGTTAAGTTTCCAGATATCGCGGTAATTCATCCTGATCAGGGGAGAAAGCGACAGCTCTCCCACCGGGCCGATTCTTTTACGCAGAGCCTTTAACTCGGCCAGTTTTCCGATAATTCCTTCCTCTGCCGGATAGGGAAGAGAATTTTCGCGAAGCATGATGTTCCTTTTGGCCTTGAGTGATAATTCAAGGTAAAGCTGCAGGTAACAGTACATATCCAGGACCACTTCCCCGGCAAAGCGGTCTTTGAGCGAACCCAGGTATTCTCCTGCCCTGGTGGCCGAGAATTTTCCCTGACGTATCATTTTCAGCATTTCCACCTCGCTGCTTAGTTCCAGTTCCATCCAGTCGCGAAGCAGGGTTTCGTTATAGCGGAAGATTAGCACAAACAGCACCGGCAGGGATATGACAATCACAAGCGTCTGAATGACAGGATGAATGTAAAAATGATTGAACAGGGAGTGTATCACGTAAGCTACGCCCAATCCTGCCAATACCACGGGTGCTATCATCCGGCCCCTGGATTTTGCTCCAAGAAAAATAATGGCAAACAGCGCAGTACAGCCACCATGCATCACCGCCGTTCCAAAACCCCGGATAACCCAGGTGAGCAGCGAGGTCTCTTCCAGGGAATAGATATAAAACAGGTTCTCGCATAAGGCAAATCCTGTTCCTGCCGCAAATCCGTAAATGGCGGCATCAATCATAAACCCGATCCTGTTTTTACGGATAAGATAAAAAATGACCGCCGATTTGAGCACCTCTTCAATGGCTGGAGCCATATAACGGGAGAACAAGTCAAAGGACCGGCCGGCAGTATCCATCAGCAGGGTGTTGATCCCGTAACTGATCAGGGCACAGACACATCCCCAGAAAATGGCCAGTACAACCTGTCTGGTTTGCACCAGCCTGAAACTGTCCATTAAAAAAAGGAAAACAAGAAACAGCAGAACGGGCAATATGCTGAGTATTATTTTCACTCTGTAAATATAGCTTTCAATTTTTACAGTGCAATAAAATTCCATATCTTCGCAACCATGAAATCTCAAGATTATATTACGCTCGAAGAAGAATACGGAGCACACAATTACCATCCGCTTCCGGTTGTCCTGAGCAAGGGCAAAGGCCCCTATGTATGGGACATTGAAGGAAAAAAGTATTTTGATTTTCTTTCTGCATACTCCGCTGTTAACCAGGGACATTGTCACCCAAAGATTGTAAAGGCCCTTACAGATCAGGCCAAACAGCTTTGCCTCACATCCCGTGCTTTTTACAACGACTGCCTGGGTCCTTATGAAGAGTATATCACCCGTTTTTTTGGATACGACAAGGTTTTGGCCATGAACACCGGGGCCGAAGCCGTTGAGACAGCCTTAAAGCTGGCCCGCCGCTGGGGCTATGAGAAAAAGAACATCCCGGCGAACGAAGCCATGATCATCTGCTGCGAAGGGAACTTTCACGGACGCACAATCACGGTGATCTCCCTTTCCACAGATCCAGGCGCCTATGAGGGTTTTGGTCCGTTTACCCCGGGTTTCATCAAGATTCCCTATAACAACGTTCACGCATTGGAAAAAGTCTTGAAGGAATACGGCCCGCGCATTGCAGCTTTCCTGGTTGAACCCATTCAGGGAGAGGCCGGTGTAATGGTCCCGGACGAGGGGTATATCAAAAAATGCTATGACCTGTGCAAAGAACACAATGTGCTGTTCGTTGCAGATGAGGTCCAGACCGGTATTGCCCGTACGGGCAAACGTATCTGTTGTGACCATGAAGGGGTTCACCCTGATATCCTGATCCTGGGCAAGGCCATATCCGGAGGGGTGCTGCCCGTGTCTGCCGTTCTTTCAAACGACGAGATCATGCTTACCATAAAACCCGGCGAACACGGTTCCACTTTCGGCGGATTTCCTCTTGCCTGCAGGGTGGCGCATGCGGCTCTGAAAGTTGTGGAAGACGAAAAACTGGCAGAGAAAGCCTCTTACCTGGGAGAAATCGTGCGCAATCACCTTAAATCCATTCCTTCCGACCGTATAGAGCTGGTTCGTGGCAAAGGACTGCTGAACGCCATTGTCATTACCCCCAAAAACGGGGTGGAAGCCTGGGATGTATGTATGGCCCTGGCAAAAAACGGTGTACTGGCAAAGCCTACGCACCGGCACATCATCCGCCTGGCCCCGCCGCTGGTGATCAGGGAGTCCCAACTGATGCAAGCCATGGAGATCATTCGTAATACAATCTTGAGTTTTGACAAATAAACTGCTGATGATTCGACCCTGTTGTTTCGGTTTCAATCCGCAGACAGCAGTAAACAATGCCTTCCAGGTTGCTACGGGAGAAGATGCCACCCTGGTGCAGGACAAGGCATTGGCAGAATTTGACCGCTATGTTGCCCTCCTTAGGAAACACGATATTGACGTGATAGTGATTCAGGACACCCCTGAACCACATACCCCCGATTCCATATTTCCTAACAATTGGATATCTTTTCACCCGGGACAACTGGCTGTCTTGTACCCCATGTACGCACCAAACAGGCGGCTGGAACGGAAAAAATCTGTTTTCCAGGCCATTCAGGAACATGCCCCGCGCATCCGGTGGATAGACATGAGCCCGCGTGAACGTGAAAACCGTTTCCTTGAAGGTACCGGGAGCATGATCTTTGACCGGGAAAACAACAGGGCCTATGCCTGCCGCTCTCCCAGGACCGACGAGGGTTTGTTCCGGGATATCTGTGATACACTGGGTTACCAGGCCATCTGTTTTGATGCGCTGGATAAAGGATCTGCAATATATCACACCAACGTGATGATGTGCATGGCCCGCAACTATGTGGTCATCTGCCTGGAATCCATACCTTCTGAATCTGACCGGCAGTCGCTGCTGGATATTTTTAAACAGGATGACAAAAAGGTGGTAGAAATCACGGCTGAGCAAATGAACCACTTTGCCGGCAACATGTTCCAGGTATTTTCCCGTAAAAAAGAGCCCTTCCTGGTCATGTCAAAGCGCGCATACAAGGTACTAACCCCTTCTCAGCGCAAGGTTCTCAGATCTTTTAACAGGCTTATCACTCCTGAGCTGGATACCATAGAAACTCACGGTGGCGGATCTGCCCGCTGTATGCTGGCCGAGGTTGTCTAGACAATGTTCTCCAGGCGGTACACTTTATCCGACAGCCTTAACCTGGTTGCAACAGGAATAGAGCAGACAGCACCCTGCGGGGCTGTGGGGACTGTTATTCCGCCCTCCAGCCGGATCTCACGTACCTTTTCCTCAATCACACCCGTAGTAGGCCCAATGACCAGGATTTCGTCCCCTGCATGAAGGGGGACGGCTTCTACTTTCAACTGGGCAACTCCCTGCCTTGAATAATAATTGGTCACCCGGCCCACATACATTTTCTTTTGCGTTGCCTGGTTTCCATAAGTTTCACTCCACTGTCCCAGGGGTTCTCCCAGGTAATATCCCCCCCAGAATCCCCGGTTGAAAACGGTTTTCAGCTGTTCTTCCAGATCGGCAGCCAGTTGTTGTGTAAACGTTCCGCTTTGCACTGCCTGAGCCGCCTTGGAATAGACTTGCGCGGTGGTTTTTACATATTCCGGAGAGCGTGCCCTGCCTTCTATTTTTAGAATTTCAATGCCTGCGGCAAGTATCCTGTCTATGAACCGGACGGTGCACAGGTCTTTGGGAGACATGATGTATTTGTTGTCAACCTCCATTTGTTCACCGGTTTCGTTGTCTGTAACCGTATAGGAACGGCGGCAGACCTGGTAGCAGGCACCGCGGTTGGCCGATTTATTGTAATGGTGGAGGCTCATGTAACATTTGCCCGATACGGCCATGCACAGGGCCCCGTGGCAGAAAAGCTCCAGTTTGACCAGGGTTCCTGAAGGCCCGGTGATGTTGCGCGATCTGACTTCCCGGGCTATGGTCTTTATCTGTTCCAGGGTCAGCTCCCTGGCCAGTACCACCACATCGGCAAACCGCGCATAAAATGCCAAAGCACGGATATTAGACACGTTCATTTGCGTGGAAATATGCACTTCCAGTCCCAGGGAGCGGGCTTCCTCAATGGCTGCCATATCGGATGCGATTACGGCAGAGACACCGGCATCGGAAGCTGCCTGCAACAGGGACTTCAACTCTTCCAGGTCCTGGTCGTAAAAGATGGTGTTGACCGTCAGATAGGAGCGCATTCCGTTTTTGCGGCAAAAAGCAGTGATCCCGGGCAAGTCTTCCTTCTGGAAATTGTGGGCGGCATGGGCACGCATATTCAGTTCCCCTACCCCAAAATAAACCGATCCGGCACCCCCCTGGGCAGCTGCCCTCAGGCTGGCCCAATTGCCTGCCGGAGCCATAATTTCGGGTTTACTCCATTGCTGTTCTGACATAGGATAAGACTTGTTCTGTAGTAAGATCTTCCATGCATTCATACGTACTTTTCCGGCAGGGCCCTGCCCCGAATATGGTACAGGGGCGGCAATCCATGGGCAATTGCACAGCCCTTTGCGGATCCTGCCTCCATCCGTAAAACCCCGCCTTGGGATGTGTGGCTCCCCAGATGGATATGACCGGAATGCCCATGGCCGAGGCAAAATGCATATTGGCCGAATCCATGCTGATCATCACATCCAGAATCTTGATCACCGCAAGTTCGGCTTCAAAACCATCCCCTGCACCGGCCGCAAGGTGGATGTTGCCGTGATCGGCTGTCCAGGCTTCCATTTGAGCTTTCTCTTCACTTCCCCCTCCAAACAGAAAAATCCGGGCTCCTTCCTGTGCCAGACTGACTGCAACCTGGCGCATCCTGCAGGTAGGCCATTGTTTTCCTTTATGGAGGGCAAAAGGAGCGATCCCTATGGTTTTCCAGGGGCCCCGTTCCAGGGAAATGATGTTGTCCTCCACCAGCGAAGGCGCATGGAAACCGAGCCTTTCCAATGTCATGGCATAAAGCCGGTAAACAGGTACCAGTGCAGGAGTGGAATCCGAAGATTTGAGCAGCCGGCGTCTTGCACTTCTTCCTTTATGCAGGAAGGCAACCGGTGTCCCGCTAATAAAGAAGAAAGACCGCAGGAAAAAAGACCGGATCACACTGTGCAGGTCGGCAACATGCGTGGGATGGACCTTCCGGAGGCTTCTCAAAATGATCCTTAGCGGCTGTTTTTTATCTACAGACAATAAAAATAAATTCGGTACCCCTGCAAACAAAGGGGCAAGCAAACCAGGACCGGCCAGGGTGAAAAAAACTCCGGGATTGTCCCGGGCAAAGGCTTTAAGCACGACAGAGGCAATGGCCACGTCGCCCAATGCAGAAAAACGCAGACAAAGTACGTGTGGTATCCTATTTTTCTTTTTCATACAGAACAGGGTTGAGAAGCGGATCGTTGTACATTTTCATTTGCTTGTACAGTTTCATGGTTTTCTTTCCTGTTTTCAGATCGGCCAGCAGCTGGTCAATAGCCCTGGAGAGGTCTTTACGCTGCTCCATGAGTACCTCCAGTTTTTTTTCGCATACCGGGGCCAGGGGCGCGTTATTTCTTTCCGCTTCTATCTTCATATGGTATATTTTCAGGGCCAGGATAGACAAGCGGTCCACCGCCCAGGCTGGTGTTTCTGTGTTAAGGGAAGCGTCGGGCAAACGGGGTATTCCTGAAAATTTTCGATAAAACATGATGTCCAGCTGTTCTACAATATCGGTGCGTTCCTGGTTCAGGACATCTATCCTGCGCTTGATACACAGGGCTTCTGCCGGTTCTATTTCCGGGTCGCGTATCTTGTCCTCCAGATGCCATTGCACAGTGTCTATCTGGATTTTTTTGTATAGCACATTGTCAAGTGAGTGGTCAGGATACGGATTTGTGCACGGAGCCTCTGTCGTGTCCAGTTTGTGATAATCCTCAATTGCCTTATCAAATAGAATGTTGCAATGATTGCTGAAAGAAGAAATATCCATATTACCTGTTCCTGTCAATCAGACTTTTTACAAATTCCTGCAATACCACACTCCTCCCCGAGCGGACATCCACGCTGTCCATGGCGTTCAGTGCGCTATCCAGGTAAAAGGCTATCTGCTTACGTGCAGCTTCTCTGGCGCCCAGCTTGTTGTACAGCAAAACCACCTGTTCTACGCGATCCGGAGCCTCTTTGTGGGAAAGCAGGCGATTCAGCTCTGCCAGATTCTCCCCTGTTGCATTGCGCATGGCATAGGTGAGCAGCCAGGTCTTTTTGTTGTTGCTAATATCTGTCCCGGCAGATTTCCCGAACACGTTGGGATCCCCATATACGTCCAGATAATCGTCCTGGATCTGAAATGCCCTGCCCAGTGCCATTCCGGCGTTAAACAGGTTGTTGACTGACCGGGGGGAGGCCTCTGCACACAATCCTCCAACTTCCATGGAACAAGCTATCAGTGCCCCGGTTTTCCGCGAAACCATATCTATGTAATCGTCTTCTGTTATGAACAATTGTGTTTCATAATCCATATCCAGTTGCTGTCCCTCGCATACCTGTTCTGCTGCCTTGTGGAAAGAATCCATAACCATGGGCAGAACCCGGGGTTCGCATTTGCTAATATACTTGTATGCCAGCATGCACATGGCATCCCCTGCCAGGATGGCCGTATTGACATCCCACTTTTTATGAACAGTAGGCTGGCCTCTCCTGGTGTCGGCTTGGTCCATGATATCATCGTGCAAGAGGGTGAAATTATGGTAGACCTCCAGTCCCAGGGCCGGATAGAGAACTGCAGGGGGCAGGTTGTCCGTAAAGATATTGTAAGAGAGAAGGCAGAGCACAGGCCGTAACCTTTTACCCCCGGTAGAGAGCGCATAGTCAAAGGGTCCGTGCAGCCGGCTGTGGTCATAGGACTTAATAAGATTTTGAATGCCCTGGCTCACAAAGCCTTGTATTTCGTTTACTGTAAACATAATACAAAGGTAGTCTTTTTTGAACATTTTTGTACCTTTGCCCGCCCGGACCAGAAGATATGAAACAGCAGCAATTTCAGAATGCAACCGTTATCAAACAGACAGGTTCGCTTTACCGGCTTACTTTCCTGCCCCGGTGGGAACCTTTTACGGCAATTCTCAGCGGGAAGCTCCGTCTGAAGGAGGGAAAACTGACAAATCCTGTTGCCGTGGGAGACCGGGTGAACGGATTCTGGGAACCTGGAAGTAACGAAAAGAAGGAAAAGGCAGTAATTACAGAAATCCACCCCAGAGTGAATTACCTGATCCGGAAATCGGTCAATCTTTCTCGCCAGGCACACATCATTGCGGCCAACCTGGATCAGGCCTGTGTTATTTTGAGTGCCACCGAGCCAAAGACCCCTTATCCTTTCATAGACCGTTTCCTGGTAACGTGCCAGGCTTACAGTGTTCCTGCAACCATTATCCTTAACAAGACAGACGAACTGGAATGGGTGCCGCAATACCGCAGCCAGGCCGGACAATACCGGGATATCTATCAAAGAGCGGGGTACACAGTAATGGAAGTCTCGGCAAGAACCGGCGCGGGAATGGGACTGCTGGCACAGCATCTGAAAGGAAAAATATCACTTTTATCAGGAATTTCCGGAGTGGGAAAATCTGCCCTTGCCAACAGGCTGGATCCAACGCTCCAACTCAAAACGGCCCCTATTTCGCTGGCACATATGACCGGGAAGCATACCACCACGTATTATGAAATGCACCCGCTGGGCACCGGGGGGTATATTATTGACAGTCCCGGGATAAAAGGTTTTGGGTTGTTGGAAATGAAAAAGGAAGAGCTCTCCCACTATTTTCCTGAAATCTTTGCCGCCTCTGCATCGTGCCGTTTCAACGGGTGTCTGCATGCAGAAGAACCCGGTTGTGCAGTAAGGGAGGCCGTGGAAAAAGAATCGATACCGGCAGAGCGTTACGATAGCTACCTGCGGATGCTGGAAGACCCGGAAGGAGGAAAATACCGCACCTGATACCCTATGAAGACCCGCAGCCTGAACAGACAGATCTTCAACCTGGCCATCCCCAGTATGCTTGCGGGTATAACAATTCCCCTGGTGGGAATGGCCGATACGGCTATTGCCGGACGCCTTGGATCTGCAACCGCCATTGGAGGCGTAGCCATAGGGTCCACCCTTTTTGACCTGCTTTACTGGAATTTTGGCTTCCTGCGCATAGGAACCGCAGGGATCACGGCTCAGGCATTCGGCAAGGGGGACCAGCGGGAAATAGTAAGAACAGGAATACAAGGACTTATATTGGCTTTGGGCTTTTCTATATTGCTCATCCTGATACAGTGGCCTTTTGCCCGCCTGGTGGTGTGGCTTTCTCCTTCTTCTGCAGAAGTGGAGACCCTGGCGCTTGAGTATTTCTTCACCCGGATCTGGGCGGCCCCCGCGGTGCTGGCTCTGTTTGTTTTCAGGGGGTGGTTCATCGGGGTGCAAAATACCCTGGCCTCCATGATCATGGATGTGGTGATCAATATTTCCAATATTGGTTTGAGCCTGCTCTTTGCTCTGAACATGGGAATGGGCATCAAGGGGATAGCCCTGGGAACGGTTGCAGCACAATATATAGGGCTCCTTTGCGGGACGGTTCTTTTATTTGCCTTTTACAGAAAAATGATAAGTAACGTTCCCCTTGTTTCTGTGATAAAAAAAGGCGGGTGGAAACTGTATTTCAACCTGAGCGGTAACTTGTTTATAAGGTCAATCTGCATGTTGTTGATTTATACGGGATTTACATTCCTGGCAGCAAAATATGGCGATACACTGCTGGCCGTTGCCACCATCATGATGAAATTACTGCTTTTATTCGCCTATTTTGTGGACGGTTTCGCGTATGCAGGAGAGGCGCTTACGGGAAAATTCATTGGCGCCCGGGACAAACCGGCCCTGATGCAATCTGTCAAACTTCTTTTTTTATGGAGTACCCTGGTGGGGGTTGTTTCCACTGTGTTCTACTTTTTCGGGGACCAATGGCTTCTGCGCATGATGACTTCCAATCCAGGGGTTATTCAGGCGGCGCAACCTTTCCTCCCATGGCTATACAGCATGCCCCTTATTTCCTGCCTTACTTTCATGTGGGATGGGATATATATAGGCGCAACGGCTGGTAAGCCGTTGCGCAATATCATGATTTTATCTGCCTTTGTATTTTATGCTATCTACCTGGCTACAGAAAGCTCACTTGGAATCCAGTCCCTGTGGGCAGGATATGCAGCACACCTGGTAACCAGATCGGCCGGCCAGACATGGATGGCGCGTAAATACATATTCAACGCCATCTGACCCCGTTATTTTTCTTCAGGCAGAACAGCTCCGGGGATATCTTTGGTCGCAGGACCGGGTACCGCTTTTTTTGCTTTGTTCTCCGACAATTCAGGAGAAATCAATTGACCGCTTATACGTACCGAAGGTTCAATGGAAAGCTGGTCTGCTTGAAGTTCTCCCTTGAAAACGCATTTATCGCGCAGTGCAGCCAGCTCGGTGACCTTTAATATGCCGTCAAAACTCCCGCTAATATCAACACTTTGACATTCAGCTTCTCCAACACATTTTCCGGTTTCCCCTATTACAAGCTTCCCCTCTGTTATGACTTTACCCTCCAGGTAACCGTCTATGCGGATGTCGTGCTGCGTGGTAATATTGCCTACAATTTTCGTATTACTGCATACACGGGTAACATTGTTTGTAGGGGACAATTCAATTTTCTTTTCTAATGACATAATTGCTTGTTTTATCATTCAAAAATAGGAATTTTTCTTAATTATCTGTCAAATACCCTTAAAGCTTGTTCCAGTTGAAGGTCATCGCGTATCATGCTTCTCAGGCGGCCTTCCTGCAGGTAATAGCGGCAGCTTATCTCTTCTTCAAGCAGTGGCTTGATTTCCTTACGGTAATGGATCAGGTCCTGGCTTTTGTCTGTGAGCAGGCGCTCCTGTAATACAGCAATCTCTTTTTCAAGCAGGGCATCGTATCCTTCTGCTTTTGCTGTCCGGGAAAATGTTTCCAGCAGAATCTCTGTGGCGCTGCGATCGTCAAATTCCTTTGCGGCTGTCTCCTTTACAAAATCAAGGTAATCCTCATCGCTCAGATAGAACGATTCTGCCGGTGGGATGGACTTGTTACGGGTATAATAAATAATGGAATAGTCATGCAGGTAGTCCCTGGCCACAAGTTCCATGGCGATACGGCTGTACATGGGCAGGGGAACCAGGGAGTCTGGTATAATGCCTCCGTTTTCGTTCTGTCCGGGGGTTCCGTCACCGTTTCTTTTTCTGTAATCCAGCGACTGTACGCACCTCCCGCTGGGAATGTAATACTTGGCCGTAGTGATTTTCAGGTTCGCGTTGTAACTCAGGGGGCGTATGGTCTGTACCAGTCCTTTGCCAAAAGTCTTCTCTCCCACAATGACCCCTCTTTTTAAGTCCTGGATAGCCCCTGCGACGATCTCCGATGAAGAAGCGGATCCGTTGTTGACCAAAACCACCAAAGGAGTTTCCGTATCCAGCGGCTCTTCTTTTGTATAATACTCTACATCAAAGCGCTGAACACGTCCCCTGGCAGAAACCACCATGGTGTTCTTTGGCAGGAAAATGGACAGGACTTTTACTGCCTCGTCCATCAGTCCACCTCCGTTACCACGTAAATCCAGAATAATGCCCCTGACCGGGTCGTTCGTTTTCATCTCCTTCAGGGCTTTCCGTACATCGGCGGCCCCTCCCTGGGTGAAGCCTGTCATCCTGATATAAGCAATGTTGTCATCCATCATGCAGGCCAGCCCTACATCCGATATGTGCACTTTTTCCCTGACCACGGTAATGGATATGGTGTCGTTTTCCATGAGCCGGTCAACTAAAAAGTTCACTTTTGTTCCCGGGACTCCCTTCATTCGGGTGCTGCACTCATCAGCCGTCAGGTCCAATACAGATTCCCCGTTTATTGCCAGGATCACATCTCCTGCGATCAACCCGGCCTTGGCGGCAGGCGAACCGGCATAGGGTTCCGAGACAAGCACTCCTTCGCCCGGACGTTTCTTGATCAGGGCGCCCACTCCTCCGTAACTTCCGGTAGTCATCATTTCAATAGATTCATTCTCTTCCTCGGGAATGAACTCGGTATAGGGATCCATTGTGGAGAGCATGGCTTCAATTCCGGTATACACCAGCTGGTCTAGGGCCACCGAGTCGACATAATAGAGTGAAATCTCCCGCAGGAGGGAATGAAATATATCCAGGCTCCTGGAGGTATTGAATTCGGCACCCTGTGCATGGAGCAAAAAGGGCAGGAACAGGGAGACAAGTATTGCTTTAATTCTCATTTTAATAAATATTTAGCGGACAAATTTACACCAATTCTTTATATCTTTGAGTATGGAATTACTCTTTGCCTCGGCCAATGTACACAAGTGTCACGAAGCCTCCACCATACTGGGTCCCTCTGTTTCAATAATTATGCCGTCATCTCTGGGCTTTTCCGGTGAAATACCTGAAACAGGCCTTACCCTTGAAGAAAACGCATTGCAAAAAGCCCGTTTCATATGGGATATTTTCCATATTCCCTGTTTTGCGGACGATACGGGCCTGGAAGTCGATGCCCTAAACGGGGCCCCCGGGGTTTATTCTGCCCGATATGCCGGTCCTGCGTGTTCCCACCAGGAGAATGTGAAAAAATTATTGAGAGAAATGGAAGGTCTTGCTTGCAGAAAGGCGCGTTTCCGCTGTGTTATAGCCCTGATCCGAGACGGGCATCCCTCCCTGTTTGAGGGAATCGTCCAGGGGTCCATTCTCACGGCACCCAGGGGGAACGGTGGATTCGGATATGATCCCGTGTTTGTTCCCCTGGGCTTTAATCAATCGTTTGCCCAAATGACAGAAACAGATAAAAACGCCATATCGCACAGAAAAAGGGCCCTGGAAAAAATGGCCCTCGCATTCCCATGATTAACCCGCTCACACTCATTGTGCTGAACACCAGGCCGTACCGGGAAACCAGCTTGCTTGTCAATGCCTATACCGACACCTGGGGGCGGGCCGATTTTTTGGTCAAAGGTATCCGCACGGTGCGCAACCGCGCCCTGGCTTCCCTGTTCCACCCGCTGAGCATACTCGATACACGCACGTATTTTCATGCAAAACGGGAACTGAACCAGCTGAAAGAGTACCAGAAGATTCACCTGCTGGAAAACTTGTGCTCCGATGTGCGCAAAAGCAGCATATCCCTGTTCATAAGCGAGCTGTTGTACAAAACAGTAAGGGAATCGGAGGAAAACCGGGAGTTGTTCGGCTTTGTGACCAATACGATACTGGACCTTGACCGTGCGGGAACAGAACTTGCCGATCTGCACCTCTATTTTGCCGTCCGTCTGTGCCGTTACCTGGGATACGCACCCGACGCGGAAAGCTTTTCCGCGGACAGGAAGTATTTTCATATTGGGAAGGCCTGTTTTTGTGATACTCCCGATTTGCTGTCCGGCGCTTTTGACAAAGAGGACTCCCTGTTGCTGCAGCAGGTCCTGTCATGCCCTTCGGGAGAGATCCGGCTTTTGTCCTGTTCGGGATCAAGACGCCATCATTTCCTCAACAGCCTGATGTCCTATTATAGCTATCATTTGGGTAAAACGCCGGAGATCCGCTCCCTGGACATATTGCATCAAGTTTTTCTTTAGTAACTTTGTGATCTATGTCTTTACTTAACTCGGCTTACACGCTTTACAACAGAAAATTGCTAAAAGAGCTGGACCTTTCATCCCGGGATCCTGTCCCGTTCCAGGAGGCAACCTTACGCCATCTGCTAAGCCATGGGGCAAACACCCTGTTCGGTGAAACCTACAAGATGGCAGAAATTGAGGATATCCGGGCATTCCAGGAAAGAATCCCACTGCATGACTACGACATGCTGGAACCTTACATCAAACAAAGCCTCAAAGGGATTGAAAATGTACTCTGGGACATGCCTGTCTACTGGTTCGCCCTGTCCAGCGGCACTTCCTCTGCACGGTCCAAGTTCATCCCCATAAACAGGGAAAACCTGAATTCATGCCATTATAAAGGGATGCTTACCATGCTTTCCAATTATGTGAGGACGTTCCCCAAATCGCGTCTTTTCATGGGAAAATCACTGACCCTTGGGGGAAACCGTCACATAGACAAAAGCGTGGACTCCAATTGTTGCTTCGGGGATTTATCGGCTTTTTTAATCATCAACACACCCCTTATAGCCAGGTTCTTTACCACCCCGGGCAAGAAGATGGGGCTTATTCCCGACTTTGAATATAAAATTGAAAAGGTGAGCCGCCTGATATCCGGTCAAAACCTGGTCAGTTTTTCCGGGGTACCTTCCTGGAACCTGATCCTGATGCGCAAAGTCCTGGAACAAAGCGGCAAAAAAAACCTCCATGAGTTATGGCCAAACATGGAACTTTTCATGCACGGAGGGGTATGTTTTGAGCCGTACCGGGTTCACTATAAGGAACTCTTTCCGTCCAAAAATATGCATTACATGGAAACGTACAATGCTTCGGAAGGATTTTTTGCATTCCAGACAGACCTGGAGGATCCCGGCCTGCAACTGCTGCCCAATGTGGACGTTTTCTATGAATTCATTCCAATGGACAAGTTGGAAGCCGCTCAAAACGGCTCATACACAAGGTTCCTGACCTTGCAGGAGGTTCAAACTGACCAGCCCTACGCCCTGGTCATATCTACCAGCTCCGGATTGTGGCGATACCTGATAGGCGACACCATTCGCTTTACGCAGCGCAACCCGCACAAGATCATGATTACCGGCCGTACCAAACTGTTCATCAATACTTTTGGCGAAGAGCTGATGATAGAAAATGCAGAAAGGGCACTGGCTCGCGCCTGCAACCTTACCGGGGCAAGCGTTCATGAATATACCGTCGCCCCTGTCTACATGGACGGACAAAAAAAAGGCGCCCATCAATGGCTTATTGAATTTGAAACCGTGCCCCCCGATCCCGCAGTTTTCAAAGGGATCCTGGACCGGTCACTGATGGATGTGAATTCCGATTACCATGCTAAAAGACTGGACACGGGCACTATGGATCCTCCACAGATAACGAGCATGAAAAAAGGCAGTTTTTACCGCTGGCTGGCCATGAATGACAAACTGGGAGGTCAAAGTAAAGTTCCCCGGTTGTGGAGCAACCGTGACTATGTTGAAGCCTTGCTTGAAATCAATGAAAAATTATGAGCTTCTTGAGCTGTTCCGCTACCAGGCAAAACACACCGCTGTATATGCCAGGTACCTGGAATTGCTGGGCGTTGATCCTTTAAAGGTGAATTTCCCTGAAGATATTCCTTTTCTGCCTATCCGGTTTTTCAAAACGCACAGGGTGTATAACGCTCCCGGTCCGCATGCGCATATTTTTACCAGCTCCGCCACAACCGGCATGGTTCCTTCACGACATTACGTTGATAGTCTGGACCGTTATGGAAAGAATGTGCTGGATATTTTCCGCTTTTTTTACGGTGATCCCTCCCGGTACACCATCCTGGCCCTGTTGCCCTCTTACCTGGAAAGACCGGGATCGTCGCTGGTTTATATGATGCAGGTGCTCATGGAAAAAAGCGGAACGGGAGCAGACGGATTTTATTTATCCGAACAGGAAGCATTATACCGCAGGCTGCTGGATCTTTCTACCCTGGGTAAGCCTGTCTGGCTGATAGGGGCAACATTTGCCCTGCTTGATTTTGTTGAAAAATTCACCCTTGGTCACCCCGGACTTATTGTTGTGGAAACCGGCGGCATGAAAGGCAGGGGAACAGAACTGACCCGGGAAGCACTCCATGAGCGTTTGCGCCGGGGTTTTCCCTATAGTCCCATCCACAGCGAATATGGCATGGCCGAGTTGTTTTCCCAGGCTTATGCCTGCACAGATGATCTTTTTTTCAGATGTCCTCCTTCCATGCAGGTCATGATCCGGAACTTGCAGGATCCGTTTTCACCGGAGCCCGATGGCTCTGCAGGCGGCATTAACATCATTGATACGGCAAACAGCCATTCATGTTCGTTCATAGAAACAGAAGACCTGGGGTTCCGGATTCCCGGGGGACAATTCCAGGTTCTGGGAAGGATCCCCGACGCAGAACGCCGGGGATGCAATATGCTTATTGATATTTCTTGAACAATTCTTCCAGTTGTTGGGTGTATGTTCCGGCAAGTTCTTTTTCCTGGTTGACCTCCAGGATGTCATTCATATGAACATACGTACTGATGGCCGACTCGGCATCTGTAGCGGACAAGAGTCCTCCCCTGTACGTGCCCATGAAATATTCTATGGCTTTAAAGGTTTCATCCAGGAAGGGAATTGCCAGCGCTTTGGCTTTTTCCGGCCTTCCCAGGAAGAAATACAGTTCTATAGCTTCCATCACACCCACCTCATTCATGGACGGTTGCACCACCCAATTTAACGGGTACTGCTTCATGACCGCTATGCCCTTGTCCAGCAAGGCTTCTGCCTTGTCGTCCTTTCCTTCCAGGATCATGGCCTTGGCAACCTGGGAGTACATCTGCCTTACGGCCTGCTGAACCAGGTACAGATAAGTGACATGGTAATCCAGCAATACATCCGGTTCATCCATCCTTCCCCATTGGTAAACGTCCATCAGTAACGGATATAATTTGTCGGTATCCATGTAGGGCACCTGGGTAGAGAGGGTGTCTACCTTGTAAGGCATTAATTTATAAGCCATTCCGTCGTATCGCAGGTAATCCTGTATCCCTATGTTCAGGTCGCCGCCTTTTGAAACAATGTATATTGGCCTGTCCCATTGATAGTTGGCCAGAAGGTCCAGGAACATCATTTCCACTTTCAACAGGGTGTTTTTATTTTCCGGGATGTCCAGGTCCATGTATTCAGGGATCAGGTGGGCATCTTTTGCAGGCACGATCCCACTGGCCAGGGCATTTTCTTTGTTCACCGGAATCCGCAGCTTACGCGCAGGCAGGTAATTGAGCTTGGTCCCGTCCATGAGTTGCAACTTGGCACGGGGATTCGCCATGACCCCTACCGCCTGTATGGCAGGAACGCGGTCCGTTACCCGTTCATTCACGGGTATGATCTCATTGGTTCCGTACAGGTATGATTCACGGGGAATGGAAAATTTTACCGGTGCCGACTCATAGGTCCTCCATTGCATCTGGTCTATATACCAGTCTGTGCCAAGCAGTGACGTGTTCATAATGCGTACATCGGTCCTGATGCCTTCCACCTCCTGTGCATACCACAGGGGGAAAGTGTCGTTATCCCCGTGCGTGATCAGGATTGCATTACAATCCTTCTCGCAGGTGTTCAGGAAATTAAAGGCAAAGGCAGGTGCGGTATAGCGACCGCTCCTGTCGTGATCATCCCAGTTTTGCGCCAGCATCTGGAATGGGACAAAAAGGCAGAGTGCTGCGGCCAGAGAGCCGGCTACGGTTTGGGGAAGTTTCTTTTGCAGCAGGTTAAAAAGGGCCATAACCCCCAGACCCACCCATATGGAAAAGGCATAAAATGAGCCGGCATAGGCATAGTCCCGTTCCCTGGGCTGGTAAGGAGGCTGGTTCAGGTAAACCAGAATGGCCAGTCCCGTCATGAAAAATAAAAGGAAAGTGATCCAGGCATTGCGGCGGTCTTTTGATGACTGGTAGATTAGGCCGGCGATACCCAACAACAGGGGCAACAGATAATAGTGGTTCTTGCCTTTGTTGTTCTTGAGCATGTCAGGGGCACCCGTTTGGTCCCCCAGGCGGGCTTTGTCCAGGAATCCTATCCCGCTTTCCCAGTTCCCGCGGATGGGATCACCCGGAATGGTTCCCTGTATGTCGTTCTGACGACCGGCAAAATTCCACATGAAATAGCGCCAGTACATATAGTTGACCTGGTAATCAAAGAAGAAGCGCAGGTTGTCCCCAAAGGTGGGCATGCGCTTGCCGTTAGAATTAACTGTTCCTTTACCCGAATTGTATGAATCATAGAAGGCCGCATGACTTTCCCGCTTGCTCCACATGCGGGGAAAGAACATCTTGTCGGTGTCCTTGTACAGGGGCATTTCCGGTCCCTTTACCCGGGCATAGCGCCCGTCCTTTTTAATATACTGGCGGGTATCTTTCCATGTTTCGTAGTCCGAATTGTAAATCCCGTCATAAAACAAGGGTGCAGCGCCGTATTGTTCACGGGCCAGGTATTTCCCCAGAGAGAAAGGATTGTCGGGCTGGTTTTCATTGGTAGGCGTTTTTGCGCTGGACCGTATCACCACCATGGCAAAGGAAGAATAGCCTGTGATGATCACTGCCAGACACAATAATATGGTATTCCAAAGCACCTTGCCTTTTCTATGTGTAGAGAAAATACCCCAGAACAGGGCACCTGTAAGGGCAACTACAAAAAACAGCATCCCGGTGTTGTAAGGCAATTTGAATACATTGACAAATAACAGGTCAAACCATCCCGATATTTTTGGCACCCAGGGTATGATTCCATAAAGTACAACGGCAATGATCACCACAGAGAGCAGAAGGGTAACCACGGCTCCTTTCCAGGAAAACGTGTATTTCTTGTAGTAATAGATAAAGACAAGTGCCGGAATGGTCAATAAATTCAACAGGTGTACCCCAATGGAAAGACCCATCAGGTAAGCGATCAGTACAATCCATCGGTTGGCATGCGGCTTGTCTGCATTCTCTTCCCATTTCAGCATGGCCCAGAAAACTGCTGCCGTAAAGAGCGAGGACATGCCGTAAACCTCGGCTTCAACGGCTGAAAACCATGCCGTATCTGAAAAAGAATACACCAGTGATCCCGCGGCCGCGGCTCCCCATATGGCAATGGAATTTCCCCAGTTCAGGGAAATTTTCTGTGTTTCCAGCAGTCGCCTTCCAAGATGGGATATGGTCCAGAAGAGAAAAAGGACACAAAAGGCCGAGGCCAGTGCACTCATGGAATTGATGAGCATGGCCGCTCTGGAGTCGCTGCCAAACAGGGAAAAAAGCCTGCCGGCCAGCTGGTACGTAGGGTTCCCCGGAGGATGCCCAATTTCCAGTTTATAGGAAGATGCTATGAATTCGCCGCAATCCCAGAAGCTGGCTGTAGGTTCTATGGTTGCCAGGTACACTGCTGCGGAAATGGCAAAGACGACCCAGCCAATCAGGAGGTCTGTCTTTTTGAATGTCCGTGTTTCCATTCAACAAATGTAGGGTTTTTTTTTACCTTTACCTTTAGAATTGCTTTAAAGTGATGGATTATATCATCCTTGGATTAATAGTTTGTTTCTGTTTTATCCTGTTTTATGCCAGGGCTCCTCTTACCCTGTTGTTAACAGGCTGTTTGCGCTATAATATTTCAACAGAAAATGAAGAGCAGGGCAATCTCCGTTTTTCAAGGTTTTTTCTTTTTCTCTTCATTCTTGCCCTGGTCTCTTTCTTTATTGCCTTTCACGACAACCTGCTTTCCCCGCTTCCATTATTCATGCTGGGAATGTCAAAATCCATGGTCTGCCTGTGCGTGCTGGCCGTTTTTATTACCCTGTTCCTTGCCAGAACAATTCTTTTGAAAATTATTGGCTGGACCATTGATTCCCCCGCATTCACCAACTTCCTGAACCGCACCGCCCAGGACTTCTGTGTCCTGACGGGCTTTGTGTTCATTCCTTTTCTGCTTCTCTTTTCAATCCTGGGAAATCCTTCCGGTAATGGTGTGATCATTGCGGCAGGGGTAGTGGCAATAGCTGGTTATGTCTTCTATATCTACCGGTGCGCAAGGATTTTTCTTTCGGCAGGTTTTTCTCTTTTTTTCTGGATTTTGTATCTTTGCACACTTGAACTGGTACCCTTAGGGGTAATAATTCAAATAGTAGCGGGGATATAAATATGAAAATCAAAAACATACTAATCTCACAACCAACACCGAACGGAGGTTCCCCCTATGTAGAAATCAAAGATAAATTCAATCTGAATATTGATTTCGTTCCTTTTATCCGTGTTGAAGGCCTTTCTGCCAAAGATTTCAGGTTACAGCGCATTGCCTTAGCAGACCATACCGCTGTTGTTTTCACCACCCGTTCTGCCATTGATTCCTTTTTCCACCTTTGTGAAGAAATGCGTGTCACCATTCCGGAGACCCTGAAGTATTTCTGCATGACGGAAGCCGTGGCTTTCTACCTTCAGAAGTACATCGTTTACAGGAAAAGGAAGGTCTTTTTCGGGAAAGGGAACATCCCTTCCCTGATTGATGCTATTGTGCCCAAACACAAGAATGAAACTTTTCTTCTAACCCTGGCAGACTGTTATAATCCGGAATTCCCGCAGGCTTTTGAAAAGGCAGGGCTCAAATACACCAAAGCCATACTTACCCATACCCTGATGGAGGACCTGTCTTTCCTGGAACTGAAGAAATACCAGATGCTGGTTTTTTATTCTCCTGCGGATGTACGGTCTCTGTTGGAAAATTTTCCGGAATTCAGACAAAACGGCCTTTTATTCGGCACCTTTGGAGCCGCTACCGCCTATGCCCTCAAGGAAGCCAACCTGCAGTCCTGTTTTGAAGCCCCCACGCCGGAAGCTCCCTCTGTTGCCCAGGCCCTGATGCGCTACCTGGAAAAGAATAAATGATCATGAAACGCACAACCTGTCTGTGCATTGTTTTTTTTCTGGCGCTGTTCACCACATCCTGCCAGAAAAATTTCAACCATTACAGGGAACTGGCTTATGGCAAATGGGAGCTTGTTTCTGTTGACGGTGCTGCTCCCGCTGCAGGTGAACAACTCTATTTCAAAACCAGCACCTCTGTGTCCCTCACGCGGGAAGGCATTGCCTATGACGGGCAATACCAGTTTTACAGCAATGTATTGACTACCTATTTTGAAAAATATCAAAACCTTTACCAGGAATGGCGCATCCAGGTCATGAAAGATTCCCTGATGCGTGCGGTGGTGGAATTACGGGAAATGAACAGCGATACCCTGGATACGGGAAGTATCCTGGAATACAGAAAAATTCCGTTATGAAACCGGAGTTTTCATACGCTTTCCCCAAAGAAATGCGACTATCCTCCCGGAAAGAGATCGAATCCCTTTTCTCCGGTGACTGTTCTTTTACAACAGGCCCTTTCCGCGTTTTCTTCAGAGCCTGTGATGCACGGGAAACTCCTGGCGGGTGCAGCATTGCCTTTGCTGTACCAAAGAAGCACCTGAAATCAGCCGTAAAAAGAAATCTTGTAAAAAGGCGCCTCAGAGAGTCTTTCCGGATGAACTACCCCTTGTTGCTCAGACCTGCCCTTGAAGCAAGCGGTACAAGGCTTATTTTTTTATGTCTATATTTACCCCATGAAGTCAAACCTTTCTCCTGGCTGGAAACAAAAATGCAGTCTTTACTCGGGCATTTTGCTAAACTGTCTGAAAAAGGTTTTGACCTTTCCCCTGATCCTGCTGGTTAAATGCTACCAGTTGTGCATATCTCCCTTTACCCCGCCCTCCTGCCGGTTTACCCCCACTTGTTCCCAATATGCGCTGGAAGCCTTGCGCAGGCACGGTCCCGTTAAAGGTTTGTGTCTGGCAGTCTGGCGGTTCCTCCGCTGCAATCCCTGGGGCGGAAGCGGTTATGATCCTGTCCCCTGAGTCCTGTTTTCTGTTTTCTGTCTTCAGTCTTCTATTTGCTACCTCTACTGCGGCCTTGCCTTCTGTTTGCTTCCTCTGTGCGGTCGCTGACACCACAAGAACGGGAAGCTTTTTCTTTAGGCCGAGGCTTCCCTAATCTTGTGGTGTCAGCGACCGGCTCATATCAGGATTGCCTTCCTCGGCTCCACTCTGTTATCTTAAGCGCCAGGGCAGTGGAAACAACCTTTGCCAGCTCTTCCTGGGATGACAGGGAAATTTGTTTAAGACTTCCAAAATGATGCAGGAGTTTTTCCAGGGTCCGGGGTCCGATTCCCGGTATATCCAGCAGGGCTGATCGTGTAAAACCGGCACTTCTTTTTTTCCTGTGAAACGTGATTCCAAAACGGTGCGCTTCGTCGCGCAGCTGCATGAGCAAACGCAGGGAAGAAGAATTCTTGTCAAGGAATAATGGTGTTTTATCTGTGGCCAGGTAGATCTCCTCCATTCGTTTAGCCAGGCCCGCAGCCGTTATGCTCTCCTCCAGCCCCAGGCTTTGCAGTGCAGCATAAGCCGCCGACAACTGTCCTTTACCCCCGTCTATTACAATGAGTTGCGGCAAAGGGCTGTTCTCTGCCAGAAGACGGCTGTACCGGCGCGTTACCACTTCCTTCATAGAGGCAAAATCATCAGGACCTTCCACGCTTTTGATGGAAAAGTGACGATAGTCTTTTTTACTCGGGACTCCGTCACGGAATACCACACAGGCTGCTACCGGATGGGTGCCCTGCAGGTTTGAATTGTCAAAACATTCAATGTGAACAGGGTATTCCTTCATGCGCAGGTCGTCCCGTAAGGTGGTAAGTATTTTCCGGGTTTTTTGCTCCTGGCGGTTACCCCTGTCACGCATTTCCATCATGCGCACCTGTTCGTTCCGGTAGTTGGTGGCATTGCGCATGCTCAGCGCTACCAGTGTCTGCTTATCCCCCTTGACGGGAACATGGACCCTGCTGTCCCCGGGAACGGCCTCGGGGAGAAACGGCACCACCACCTCGGGTGACAATTTTTCCAGTTTTTCCCTCATTTCTGCCATAAACAAACTCAATACCGCAGCCGGTTCTTCTTCTATGTGCAATTTGTATTTCACATTCAGTGACTGCACAACGGCTCCTTCTGTAACCCGCAGAAAATTGCCGAAAGCCATTGATGATCCGGCATCTATGGTAATACTGAAAACATCCAGGTTGGATATGCGGGGATTCACTATGACCGATTTCGACTGGTAACGGGTAAGTATTTCCCATTGTTCCTTCAATTTCTGCGCTTGCTCGAAATTGAGCACGCTCGCAGCTGTCTTCATTTGATTTTCAAGCACTTTTCGCACAGATGTCACGTCTCCTTTAAGAATGCTGAAGACAGCGCCTATATACCCTTCGTATTGTTCCCTGGTCTCGTCTCCCGTACAGGGAGCCTTGCAACGGCCTATGTGCGCCTGGAGGCACTTGCGGTAACGGCCGGCCGCCACGGCATGAGGTGTCAGGACCAGGGTACAGGTGCGCAACGGGTACAGGTTGTGGAGGAGTTGAAGGAGTTGCTTGCAATAATAACCGCTGGTGTATGGACCAAAATAATGCGAACCGTCACGCACAATCCTTCTTGTCTGAAACACGCGGGGAAATGGTTCGTTTTTCACACATATCCAGGGAAAGGTCTTGTCGTCCTTGAGCAGAATGTTGTAACGGGGCTGTATGGTCTTGATCAGGTTGTTTTCCAGCAGCAGGGCATCGCTCTCGGTTTCGACCACGGTATATTCCAGTGACTGAATCTGGCTGACCATTCGTTTTGTCTTTGCCGAAAGATTTTTCCCCCTGGCAAAATACTGGGATACTCGTTTTTTCAAATCTTTAGCCTTTCCCACATAAATCACTTTCCCTTCCGCGTTAAGGAATCTGTACACTCCGCATTGATGCGGCAAAAGCGCCAATTGGTCAGACACGTGAATCATTTCATTGTAAAAATACATATATTTGTTAATCCATTTATGAAAAAACTGATAGAAACAAAAGATCTGCGGAAGGTCTTCGGAGAAAAATCGGTTGTGGGTTTTTTCCTGGCGCCGGCTCTGATGAAGCTGATGAAGCTCGATAAAATCAACAAACTTTATGATAAGGTGGCAGACTTTGAGGGCCGTGAATGTCTCGAGGCTTTTCTCGCCGAGATGCGCATCACCTATGATACTCCATCCTCAGACCTGGCAAACCTTCCCAAAGAGGGCCCTTTCATAACCGTGTCCAACCATGCCTACGGCGCCCTGGACGGGATCATCCTGATGCATCTTGTGTCGGAGGAAAGGCCCGATTTGAAAGTGATCGTGAATTTTTTACTGTCGCGCATCAAACCGTTGCAAAATTTCTTTTTACCTGTCAATGCTTTTGATAAAAAAGTGTCTTCGCGTTCCAGTATTGCAGGGATCCGCCTGGCCAAAGAATCCCTTCAGAAAGGATATCCCCTGGGGCTTTTCCCTGCTGGTGAAGTGTCTCACATCGGGCCATCCGGGCAGGTGGAAGACCTTCCCTGGCACACCGCAATTGTCAAGTTTATCATGAACTCAGGTGTTCCCGTGGTCCCCATTTATTTTGAAGGACATAATTCGGCACGTTTCCTGCGAAGGGCTAAGCTCCATCCAATGCTGCAGACAGCCAGCCTTCCGGCGGAAGTGCTGAACAAAAAAGGAAGTCGTCTTTCTGTACGCGTGGGAGCGCCCATCAGTGTGGCAGAACAACAAAGTTACACAGATTACAAAGAGCTGGGAGACTACCTGCGTGCCCGCACGTATGCCCTGGCTGCCAATATCGAGAATAAAGACAAGCATAAGGAACCTGAACACGCCGCCCCCATTGCCCCTCCAAAACAACATGAACTTGCCGTCAGGGAAATTGAACAGCTGCCCTCCCGTAATTGTCTGTTCAGGATCAATAACTTTGCTGCCTATTTTGCCCCCTATTCCCTGATCCCGAATCTCATGTACGAGATAGGGCGCAAAAGGGAAGAATCATTCCGTACCGTCGGGGAGGGGACATACCAGCCCCTGGATTTGGACACCTTCGACAGGAATTACCACCACCTTATCCTCTGGGACGCAGAGAAAAAAATGATTGTGGGAGCTTACCGGATAGGGATGGGTGCCGAGTTGATGAGGCGGTTTGGCGTCATGGGTTTTTACAACAACACCCTCTTTAAATTTGAGCCGGGTTTTGAACCGGTCCTGTGGCAGAGCCTTGAGCTTGGAAGGGCATTCATAAGCCAGGAATACCGTTATGAGACAATTCCCATGATGCTGCTTTTCAAGGGTTTGTTCCACATCATGCTTCGCAACGAAGAATATCGCTATTTCATAGGGCCGGTGAGTATTTCTTCCTGGTATCCCAAGCTGTATCAATCGCTCATATGCAAATACATCATGGAACACCACAGCACAATGGAGTACCATGACTGCATCCATTCCAGGACCCCTTTTACCCCGGATTTCGGGCTTGTAAACCCCGATGTCCTGCTGCGCGACATCCAGACACCGGAACAACTGGACCGCCTGCTCATGCGCATGAGTAACCGGCAATACCGTCTTCCATCCCTTGTCAAACGGTACCTGAAGCTGAACTCCAAAGTCGTATTGTTCAACATTGACAAAGAATTCAATGACTCACTGGACGGTTTCATCGTTTGCGACGTTCCTGAGATCCCCAAAGACGAACTGATGATGGTGACAAAGGACCTGTCCGATCTGTTGGTTATTGAAAAGCGTTTTGGAAACCCCGGCACAAGATAGTTTGTTTATGCGGAAAGCCCTTGAAGAGGCGCAAACCGCCCGCGGGAAGGATGAGATTCCCGTAGGTGCCGTTGTTGTTTGCCGCGGAAAGGTGATTGCCCGTGCACACAACCTGACAGAAACCCTGAACGATCCTACCGCACATGCAGAAATGCAGGCCATCACCTCTGCCTGCAATACATTGGGCGGAAAATACCTGGACCAGTGTACCCTTTACGTGACCCTGGAACCCTGCCCCATGTGTGCCGGTGCCCTTGCCTGGGCTCAATTGGGCCGCCTGGTCTACGCGGCTTCAGATCCCAAAAGGGGATACTCCCTTGTCAAAGACCGGATACTCCATCCGAAAACAGAAGTGTCGGCCGGCGTTCTGGCCACAGAGGCTGGGAAATTGTTAAAAGATTTTTTTGCCGGAAAACGCTAATGTTATATCTTTGCACGTTCCGATTGAGCTATGGTGTAATGGTAGCACTACAGATTTTGGTTCTGTCTGTCTAGGTTCGAATCCTGGTAGCTCAACAAACAATGAGCTATGGTGTAATGGTAGCACTACAGATTCTGGCTCTGTCGGTCCGGGTTCGAGTCCTGGTAGCTCAACTTTAAAACAATCAGTTACCTTTGTGTGATGAACAGACTGATTGCATTTATTTTCCTTCTCTGGTTCCTTACGGCACCCTCGGTCACTGCGCACAGTCAATATTACAGGACAGGCGAAGATCCTGCACGCCTTAAATGGAATCAGCTCAGGACCGGTTCTATCCAAATCATATATCCCCGCGGAACTGATTCACTGGCTTTCCGTTATGCCTGGCTGCTGGAGCAGGCCTCACCCCATGTCATGTCTTCCCTGGGAACCGAATTTCGTCCCGTTCCCATAGTTATCCACCCCTATAATATAAACAGCAATGGCATGGTTGTCTGGGCCCCCAGCAGGATGGAACTGTACACCACACCCCCTTCCTCCGGAACAAGGCATAACTGGGAAAAACAACTCGTACTGCACGAAGCAAGGCATTTGGCGCAAATGCAACGGGCCGGGGAAAATTTTTTCCGTGTTTTCAGATGGTTCATCGGGCAACAATCGGAAGGTGTTGCTGTTGGGCTTTATTTTCCAAAGTGGATGCTGGAAGGGGACGCCACTATTACTGAAACATTCTATTCTGATGCGGGGCGTGGCAGGGAAGCCTCATTCCTCATGCCCTACAAAGCCAATTTTCTGGAGGGAAAAAATTTTTCTTACGATAAATGGCGGTTTGGCTCCTACCGGCATGCCGTACCGGACCATTACGCGCTGGGTTATATGAAACTTTCGGTCGCCAGGTTATTTTCAGGCGAAGACGCCCTGGGGCGCATATATGCGGATATTACAAAATACCCTTACTGGCCCTTTATCTATGGGAGAACATACCGCAGAAACTACGGATATGCTGCTGTAAAATTATGGGAACCCGCGGTTGAATACTATAAAAACATCTGGAAGGACCAGGATGCACGGAAAACAGACATACACCCCGGAGAACAGATCAACCATCCCGTAAAGGATTATGTCAGTTACCGCTCTGCAGCAGTGACAACTAACCCGGATGGGACACGTGTTTTGTTCTCCATCAAATCATCCCTGGCACAGACTGCCCGCCTGGTGCGTTTCACCTTTCCGGAAAAGACCCGGGAGGAAACTGTATGTTTGCTGGGCCAGATCAATTCGTCCCTTTGTGCTTCGGGCCCGTATTTATTCTGGAGTGAAACAGTGAGCGGTCCCCGTTGGTCTCATGAGAATTTTTCTGTCGTTGTCCGCTATAACACAGTAACAGGAGAAAAAAAGACCCTCCTGCCCCGGACCCGGTATTTCAATCCGTGTACCAGCCAGGACGGGAGCATGCTGGCCGTGATCCATTACCCTCCCGGGGGCGGTTCCGAGTTGCACCTGTTGAATCCCTGGACCGGAGAACTCCTGGATAGACACTCCGCTCCCCGCGGGGAACAGCTCACAGAAGCAGCCTGGCTGGATGACAACATTCTTTATCTCCTGATGGTCGGGGAAGAAGGGACCGGCATATACTCCCTGAACAGGGAGAAAAAAACATGGACACCGATTTTACACCCCGGCTTCCAGTCCATGACAGGATTGCAGATATCTGCAGGTCTTTTGTATTTCTCCAGCGACCGGGTTGACAATACCGATAATGTTTTCTGCCTGGACCCGGAAAGCGGGAATGTCCGGCAATATACAAACGCCAGGTTCGGGGCTTTTGACCCCCTGCCGCCTGTCCCTGACGTGGACAACCATCTGTATTATTCCAATTATTCCGTCCTTGGATATCAGCTGACCCGGCTGCATACCGACAGCCTTTTCAATAAACCAGTGGTTTGGCAGGAACAGACTGCAGATCCCTTTATCATGGCGTCTTCCCCGGATTTCAACATAGACACCCTGCGTGTTCCGGAAAATCTCTCCTATCCTGTACGAAAATACAGCAAAGTCCTGCATGCCTTCAGGATCCATTCATGGATGCCGTTTTATTTCAATTACAACGAAATAGAACAATTCACCTTCCAGACCTATTACCAGACCATAGCTCCCGGTGCCACCATAATGTCACAGAACACCCTGGGGACACTCACCTCTTTGCTGGGGTATTCCTACCATAAAGGATTTCACGCCGGTCACCTGAGACTGGATTATTCGGGGATACTCCCGGTTTTTTCCCTGAAACTGGATATAAACGACCGCTCACATGTACGTACATTTGCCCGGCAAGACCAAAACGGATGGACGTGGTTGAGAGACACCCTGGAGACACCGCTCATAGAAGCCTCCCTGCAGACTTACATTCCTTTCTCGTTCAACAGCCATGGATGGAAACGCGGACTGGTTCCCGCCCTGAGGTATGTCTTTTCCAATGACACGTACCGGGAACCTTTATCCGATAGCGATGTTTTCAGCCACATGTTCCAGGCCGGCCTGCAGTATTACCAGGTGGCCAACATGGCCCCAAGGGATATCTTTCCCCGGCTGGGCTTTGGTGTAAATGTCCAGACTGCTATATCGCACGGCACCCGGAATCTATTCAGCAGCATCCTGTACCTGCAGGCTTACGGATATCTTCCCGGTATCCTGAGAAACCAGGCTCTTAAGTGGAGTGCATCCTGGCAGCAGCAACAGGTAAAAGACCGTTACTTATACCTGGCCACCTTCGTTTCTCCCCCCAGGGGAATACAAGACAGGATCATGGCTCCCGTGAGTTTCAGGGCTTCGGCCGATTATGCCATTCCAATCTGGGCCGGTGATCCGTCCATTCCGGAGATCATCTACATCAAGCGTTTCCAGGTTATCCCGTTTGCCGATTACATGCAGACCCGGCAACAAGACAAAACCAAAGACCATTATTGGTCCGTCGGGGCCGACCTGCTTATGGATTTTCATATTTTCCGCATAGGGCCTCAACTCTCGGCGGGAGTGCGTTATGCTTACACCTGTGAAGACAAGCATCATTTTGAATTCCTGTTTTCCATACCCGCTTTTTACTAGTCATGATGAAATTTCTCCGTTTTTTCTCTCCATATGAATGGTTTCTTCTGATTACCATCATAGCACTCAACTTTGTAGTGTTTTTCATAACGGGAGAATGGGATGCCCTTTCAGCCATCGCTACCGTTTCAGGTGTTCTGTGTGTGGTCCTGGTGGCCAAGGGTCATATTTCCAATTACCTCTTTGGCTTGATACAGGTAAGCCTGTATACTTACCTCTCCTGGGGCGTGGGTTACTGGGGCGAGGTGGCCCTCAACGGATTGTATTATGTTCCCATGCAGTTTATCGGTTTCTTCATGTGGAGCAAACGCACCCGGGAAGGCAGCCGCACCCGTGTCAAGGCAAAAAACCTCACCACAAAACAACGCCTGGTACTGGCCGTGGTCTGCCTGGTTCTTACGGTGGCCGGCGCCCTGGTGCTTGACCACTTTGATGACCCTGCACCGCTTCTTGATTCCGCCACGACATTCCTCTCCATAGTGGCCATGTTTCTTATGGTGAAAACATATTCCGAGCAGTGGTATTTATGGATCGTGGTAAACCTGGCAACAATAACCATGTGGGGAATGGCCTTTTTCCGGGAGAATCAGGCGGGACATCTTGTCATTGCCTCTATGTGGTGCGTATACCTGCTTAACTCCATTCACGGGCTGGTGGTTTGGAAGAGGGCTGCCAAATCTGCAACGCTGACAAATTGACAGCCATCATTGCTCTGGCATTGATTTTGCCTTAGAACCATTCGTTGACTGAAAAATCACAAATTCTATAATTAACTTTTTAAATTTATCAAAGATGAAAATCAAACCTTTAGCAGATCGCGTAGTTGTTCAGCCGCAGGAAGCTGAGACCAAGACAGCCTCGGGACTTTACATTCCCGACACAGCAAAAGAAAAACCACAAAAAGGAAAAATCGTGGCAGCCGGAAGCGGAAAAAAAGATGAGCCTATGGAATTGAAAGAAGGTGACATGGTGCTTTACGGCAAATATGCCGGAACAGAAATCAACATTGACGGAGAAGAGTATCTTATTATGCGTCAATCAGATGTATTAGCCATTATTTAAATTAACCCAGTAAAAAACAAATTATCATGGCAAAAGAAATCAAATACAATATTGAAGCACGTTCCCTGATGAAAGAAGGGGTAGATGCTTTGGCAGATGCTGTTAAAGTCACTTTAGGTCCTAAAGGACGCAATGTGGTGATTGATAAAAAATACGGGGCGCCCCAGATTACCAAGGATGGTGTAACGGTGGCCAAAGAGATTGAACTGGAAGACCCGTTTGCCAACATGGGCGCACAGATTGTCAAGGAAGTCGCTTCCAAGACCAACGACCAGGCCGGGGACGGAACCACTACCGCAACCGTGCTGGCTCAGTCCATCATCAATGTGGGACTGAAGAACGTGACAGCCGGCGCCAATCCCATGAACCTGAAACGTGGTATAGACAAGGCCGTGGAAACCGTTGTGTCCAGCTTGAAGAAGCAAAGCCAGTCGGTGGGCGACGACCTGTCCAAGATTGAACAGGTTGCCGCTGTCTCGGCTAACAATGACCATGAAATAGGCAGGCTGATTGCAGAAGCCATGTCAAAGGTCAAGAAAGAAGGGGTTGTCACCGTTGAGGAAGCCAAAGGAACCGGTACAGAAGTAAAGGTGGTGGAAGGAATGCAGTTTGACCGGGGTTACATCTCGGCCTATTTCATCACCAATTCGGAAAAAATGGAAGCCGTCCTGGAAAATCCCCTCATCCTGATCACCGATAAGAAAATCTCGACCATGAAAGACCTTATGCCGCTGCTGGAACCTGTTGCCCAGAACGGCCGTTCCCTGCTGATCATTGCCGAGGATGTGGATGGTGAGGCTTTGGCAACTTTAGTGGTCAACCGCCTGCGTGGAACCCTGAAGATCGCCGCAGTAAAAGCCCCGGGCTTTGGTGACCGCCGCAAGGAAATGCTGGAAGACATCGCCATCCTGACCGGTGGGACTGTCGTTACAGAAGACAAGGGTATCCGCCTGGAATCCGCCACCATGGAAATGCTGGGTGCTGCCGAGAAAGTGGTCATAGATAAGGAAAATACGACCATCGTTAACGGTGGCGGTGAAAAGAAGGCCATTGACGGACGCGTTGCCCAGATTCGCAAACAAATGGAAATCACCACAAGTGATTACGATAAGGAAAAACTGCAGGAACGCCTGGCCAAACTTTCCGGCGGAGTAGCTGTACTGTACGTAGGGGCTGCTTCCGAGGTGGAGATGAAATCCAAGAAAGACCTGGTAGAAGACGCCCTGAACGCAACCCGTGCCGCCATTGAGGAAGGGTTCGTTCCAGGAGGCGGTGTGGCTTACATCCGCGCCATTGAAGATCTCAAAAAGCTGAAACCGGAAAATGACGACGAAGCTACCGGTATTGCCATTGTAGCCCGCGCCATTGAAGAACCCCTGCGCATGATTGTGGAAAATGCAGGACAGGAAGGCAGCATTGTAGCCCAGAAGGTCCGTGAAGGCAAAGCTGATTTTGGGTACAATGCCTGGACCGAGTCTTATGAGAATCTGTTTGCATCGGGTGTGATTGATCCTACCAAAGTGGCCAGGGTTGCCCTGGAAAATGCAGGCTCTGTTGCCGGCATGTTCCTGACTACCGAATGTGTTTTGGCAGAAAAGAAAGAAGAGACCCCCCCTATGCCGGCAGCTAATCCCGGGATGGGTGGAATGATGTAATAATCAGCGTTTTATAGCACTTAAGAACACGGCTGGCTTTTGACTGCCGTGTTCTTTTTTTTATGTATCTTCGTTTTTATGAAGACAATGCGCCTGCTGCCCTGGCTCGCTCTTTTGCTGACAGGATGCCAGGCAGATTCTCCGTCCGGTATCCAGGGTTTGTTCCTGGATTCTGACCAGAGTGCAGACACCTGGGAAGAAAGATTCCCGCTGGGCAACGGCAGACTGGGTGCCATGCCCGACGGAGGCATTGCCACTGAAAACATCATCCTGAACGAAAGTTCACTCTGGTCGGGATCCCCCGCAAAGGATCTGCGGGAGGGAACGCACCGGGTCCTTCCATTAATCCGGGAACTGCTTTATAAAGGCCGCATCGCGCAGGCCCAGGAGCTGATGTTCCGTTTTTTCAAGGCTCAAACAGCCGGATCGGACGAAAGCGCGGGGGCAGAAAGCACTTTTGGAAGCTACCAGGTTCTTGGCTCGGCGGTACTCGATTTTTTTTATGACTCTTCTCCCTCAGGAGCTAGAGGCTATAACAGGATTCTGGATGTTTCCACGGCCACGGCATTCACGTCCTTTGAAATTGACGGGATAACCTATACCAGGGAATGTTTTACCTCTATGGAAAACGACGTACTGGTCATGCACCTTTCTGCGTCGGTGCCGCATGCGTTGACTTTCCGTTCCACATTCACCCGCCCGGAACGGGCCCGTGTTTTTACGAGTGGCAATTCCCTGATCATGGAAGGCACATTAAGTTCGGGAGCGGCAGATGTTCAGGGCATGCGTTTTTATTCACGCATGGATGTAATTCCTTCCGGAGGCGGCAGGCTGTCTTTTGTTCAGGATTCCATCCTTCTGACGGGCGCCACGACGGCCACTGTGATCATATCTGCAACAACAGATTACCAGGTTCAGACCATGAGCCTGAGCAGGGACTCCTCTTTTATGAGACATGCCGATTCGCTGGCCTTACGTGCCCGCGGGGAATCTTACCCTGATTTGAAGAAGAACCATGTGGACAGGTACCAGTCGCTTTTTCACCGGGTTCATTTACAGCTTCCCGATTCCGCGGCGTTCTTTTTTCAGTACGGGCGCTACCTGCTCATCTCTTCCACCCGTGAGGGATTGCTACCTCCCAACCTGCAGGGCCTGTGGACCCCGTATGTGCAAACCCCGTGGAACGGGGCATATGACATGAACCTGCACCTGCAGATGAACTTATGGCCTGCCTTGAAAACAAACCTTGCCGAGTTGCACCTTCCCCTGCTTGACTTTACTGCCCGGTTGGCGGAAAAGGGCAGGGCAACAGCCGGGGAATACTACAATGCTCCGGGGTGGGTGGTGCATTCCAGAACCAATCTCTGGGGATTTACCGCCCCCGGCCACGTCACCGCATGGGAGGCATATAATGTGGGCGGAGCGTGGCTTTGTTCACATTTGTGGGAGCATTACCGCTATACCATGAATGCCGGCCTGCTGCGGCAACAGTACCCTGTTATGAAGGAAGCTGCCCTTTTCTATCTTTCCACCCTGATGGAAGAACCCCGTCAGGGGTGGTGGGTTCCCGCACCATCCATGTCTTACGGCAACCTGTATTACGTGTTGGATGAAAGCTCTCCCGATAAATTGTCTGTACCACTATTCCTGTGTATGGGCTCTGCAGCAGACGTTCAGACTATACGGGAATTGTTTTCAAATGTAATCTCTGCGAACAAAATCCTGATGAACACAGATGATTTTCCCCTGGTATACAAGCTGGAAGAAGCCTTGGACCGGCTGCCTCGGGATAAGGCCGGTCCAACCGGGGCCCTGCAGCGGTGGTTATACGATTATCCCGAAGAAGACGTCCGCCTGCGCAATATCCCGCATCTTTATGCATTGTATCCCGGGAGTGAAATGACTGTAAAAGACACCCACCTGCTGGAGGCATGCCGTACCTCACTCGAGAGAATGGGCAGCGGCGGGTCGGGCTGGCAAATGGCATGGAATATAAACCTGCTGGCCAGGCTTGGAGATGGTGCCGGGGCTGCAGGAATCCTGAGAGATATGATGTCTCCGGCACTGAAAGAAAGCCCTTCCCCATACCTTAACCGTGGCATGGGAACGGTCACAATGCTGGGCCCTGGAATCTATCCCAACGGCTTTTCATCCAATCCTCCGTTCCAGATTGACGGCAACCTCGGGGCCTGTGCCGGCATTGCAGAAATGCTGCTTCAAAGTCACCAGGGATTTATCGAGGTGCTGCCGGCCATACCTCCGGAATGGGAACCGGGTGGTTCTTTTTCAGGACTTTGTGCACGGGGGGGCGCCACCGTGACGTGTACCTGGAAAGACGGCCAGGTACGTGAAATCATACTCTGCGCTACGGCCGCCAACACTTTCCTGCTTAAAGTCCCGGAAAATTTCCACCGAATAAAAAAGAAATATATCTCTATTTCTCTGAATAAGGGAGAACAAATAACTTTACATTCACGGAGTAAAATTTAAATCTAATCTAATCCATGACCACTATCAGAAAGACAAGCGATTTCCGCATCGGATGCCACCTTTCCGCATCGGAGGGCTACCTGTCCATGGCCAAAACTGCCGTTCAGACAGGTGCCAACACCTTTCAATTCTTCACGCGCAATCCCCGGGGCGGGGCGGCAAAACAAATAGATCCGGAAGATGTGTCTTCCTTCCTTGAATATTCAAAACAAAACGACATAGGTCCCATCCTGGCACATGCCTCCTATACCATGAACCTGTGCGCAGCCGAAGAACGTATCCGGGAATTTGCCCTCAATACGCTCATTGACGATCTGTACCGGATGGAATTCACTCCCGGCAACCTGTATAACCTGCACCCGGGAAGCCATGTACAACAGGGTGTTGAAAAAGGCATAGCCCTGATAGCCGGGGCTCTGAACTCGGCGATAACAAAAGAACAGACCACCTGGGTCCTGCTCGAGACAATGGCCGGAAAAGGAACCGAGATAGGCAGGTCCTTTGAAGAGCTCAGGGCCATTATTGACCGCATTCAGATCCGGGATCGCGTGGGCGTTTGCCTGGATACATGCCATATTTTTGATGCCGGTTATGACATTAAAGACAATACAGACCAGGTGCTGGAAACATTTGACAAAGTGATAGGGCTGGAGCGGCTGAAGGCAATCCATATCAACGACACAAAAAATCCTTATCAGAGCCATAAGGACCGGCACGAAACCATAGGCAACGGGTACCTGGGTATTGAAACATTCCGCAAGGTGATCAACCATCCGGCGCTGAGGCACCTGCCTTTCTACCTGGAAACACCCAATGAGCTTCCGGGGTATGCCAGGGAAATCGCCTTGTTAAAAACAGAGCGAACAGGGGCATAGGCGGCCAGGAACCCGATTCCCAGCACGGTGAATGAAACCAGGAGCATATCAATCCACTGGACATCTACCGGGTAATCTGTCACTATAAAACTTCCGGGGAGTGATATCAGTCCGAACCGGGCCTGGATGAAGCACAGAAACAGGCCTGCTATCATCCCTGATGCCCAGCCTAAAATAGAAATGAGCCATCCTTCCATGATGAAGACCCTGCTTATGAGCCCGGGTCGTGCACCCATGCTGGCAAGCACCGCAATATCCTCCTTTTTTTCAAGGATGAGCATGCTCAGTGAACTGAGCACATTGCTGGAAATGATCACCAGTATAAAACCCAGCAGGAAAAATATAATCACTTTCTCTGTGGTCATCATCCTGTACAGGGTTTCGTTCTGCTGGTACCGTGTAAGCACCGTATAGGACGGTCCCAGCCTTGTATCAAGGTCCTTTTTAAGTGATCTGGCGTCCTTCTTGCCATGTACCCTGATCTCAACATGGGATACCCTTTGCTGATAGTTTAAAAGCCTTCTGGCTGTTTCCAGCGGGACCAGAATATGGTCGGCATCGTAACGCTGTTCCACAGAAAAAATGCTTGCCGGAAAGAGTTTTTCCCGTTTCAGGGAGGCCATGGGATTGAGAGGAGAAAAAACGGCATCTTTCTTTGGATAGTAAATCCATAAGGGATCTACAAAGGCGACATTCATACCCAGGTTGTTGGCCAGGGCCCTCCCCACAATGGCTTCTTCCACCTCTCCGAAATAAACGTTGAATGTGCCGCTTATAATGTGTTTCTGCAAGGGAGAGGTGGCAATAAAAACACTGTCCACCCCTTTCATTGTGGCCACTGCCTGCTGGTTCCGGTATTGTAAAAACACCGTTTCTTCAATGACAGGGCAAAACGCGGCAACCCGCCGGTCGTTCTTAAGGTATGAAAGCTCCTGCAGTCCCGCCATGGTTTTTCCTTCCGTACTTTTTATCACCAGGTCGGGATCAAACGTATTGTACATGCCCTTGACCAGGTTGTCAAAACCGTTATATACAGACATGACCACAACCAGCGCCATGGTGCCCAGGGCGATCCCTGTTGCACTGATGGCCGATATCACATTGATGATCTGCCTGGATTTCTTAGCCAGCAAATACCTCCATGCAATGAAAAAGGCAAGTTTCAAAATGACGGCTTGTTTATTTTTTCAGTAATTCGTCAATGTGCTGGGCGTAATCCAGTGAATCGTCCAGAAAAAACACCAGTTCCGGAACAATACGCAGTTGCCTGGCTACACGCCGCCCCAGTTCTCCGCGAATGGTCCGGTTCTGCTCCTGTACCTGCTTTAAAACATCTTTTGCTTTTTCAGAAGGAAAAACACTGATCCAGACATGTGCCACAGAAAGGTCGGGACTGATCCGCACGTGCACTACAGAAATCATGGTTCCGTTGTAAGCAACGGGGCCCTTTGCCCGGAAGATTTCCGAAAGATCCTTCTGTATCTGTCGAGACACCTTTAATTGTCTGGTGTTCAAATCTGCTGCTGGTGCTTTCATAATCAATAGACTTTAATAATAAAGTAATTCTTTTTCCCTTTCTGTACCAGCAGGTATTTTCCCTGGATAAGCATGGACCGGTTGACAACCATATCTGCAGAATCAACTTTTTCCTTGTTCAGGCTCAGGCCGCCACCCTGGATCAGTTTCCTGCATTCTCCCTTCGAAGTCAGAACAGATGTCCGGACTGCCAGTAAATCGGTCACGGTCATGGGAAGTTCACTTTCAGACAATTCAAATTGAGGGACTCCGTCAAAAACCGACAGAAAAGTTCCTTCGTCCATGACTATAAGTTGTTCCTTTGTCCCGCCACCAAACAAAATCCTGGAAGCTATAACAGATTTGTTATATTCTTCTTCTCCATGAACCATTTTTGTTACATATTCCGCTAAAACGCTTTGCAATAACCTCTTATGAGGTTCTTCCCTATGGGCTTCTATGTGCTTTTCTATGGTTTCTCTGCCGAGAAGGGTGAATATTTTTATATATTTTTCTGCATCCTCATCGCCAACGTTCATCCAGAACTGATAGAACGCATAGGGAGTGGTCTTTTCCGGATCAAGCCACACATTTCCTGATTCGGTTTTGCCAAACTTTCCTCCGTCCGCTTTGGTGATCAGGGGACATGTCAGGGCAAAGCATTCTCCTCCTTCCTTTCTCCTGATCAGTTCGGCGCCGGTAGTGATATTGCCCCACTGGTCCGATCCGCCCATCTGCAATTTGCACCCGTAATGCCTGTATAAATGCAGATAGTCATACCCCTGCAGAAGCTGGTAGCTGAATTCGGTGAAGGACATCCCTTCCGCATCTTCTCCCGATAGTCTTTTACGGACAGAATCCTTGCTCATCATGTAATTGACGGTAATATGCTTTCCTATGTCCCGTATAAAATTCAGGAACGTATAGTCTTTGGTCCATTCATAGTTGTTGAGCAAAAGGGCTCCGTTGCGTCTGGTCTGGTCAAAATCCAGAAAGCGTACCAATTGCTTCCTGATGCATTCCTGGTTGTGATGCAACGTATTTTCGTCAAGAAGGTTTCTCTCAGATGATTTCATGGACGGATCCCCTATCATCCCGGTTGCTCCTCCTATGAGGGCAATGGGTCTGTGTCCGGCTACCTGAAAATGCTTCAGCATCATTACGCTTACCAGGTGACCTATGTGCAGCGAGTCGGCTGTCGGGTCAATGCCCACGTAAGCCGTGGTCATTTCCTTGTTGAGCAAATCTTCGGTACCCGGCATGATGTCGTGGATCATACCCCTCCAGGTAAGCTCTTCAATAAAATTATTCTTCTTCATCCGTTGTCTTGGTATGTTTTGTGCAAAGGTAAAGAATAAAAATTTGTACTTTAGTGGGTTATTTTACTTTTATGATCAGGAGACTGCTATTACTCACAACGCTTCTGGCGCTTTTCACTTCCTGCGACAAGTGTGGGGAAGAAGAGCGGGAGGAAGCCCCGCTGCTAACCCAGCAGGTAAACAAGTATATGCTGGAATTGATGGAAGAAGTTTACCTCTGGGAAAAACATATCCCAGACACTTTAGACATACGCTACGAATTCGATGAGTTTGCTTTTTTTGAAAAGTTGTGTTATCGTGCCGAGGACCGCTGGTCGTTCATTACAGATGATGTACAGACCTTGCTCGAGGGAGGTGAGGGTGTGGAAACAACCTTTGGATATTCCCTTGCCTTTGGCACATTCTCCAATACAGGGAATTATTTTGCCATTGTCCAATATGTTTATCCCCAGACCCCTGCGGCTGAAGCCGGGGTGCAACGCGGCACCATTTTTATAGAAGCCGGCGGAAAACCCATAACAAAAGACAATTACACCACCCTCTTCTATGCTCCCGCGCTGGAACTTACCCTGGGTGAACTCAGGAACGGAACCATATACAAGAGCGGGGCCGTTTCCTTAACAGCACGCAAGCAGAACCTGAATCCGGTAATTGCTCATAAAATCCTGTCCGATCAAACCAGAAAAGTGGGTTATATCTGCTATACCGATTTCTTTGGAGGTTCGCAGGAGTTGTTTTTTCCCGTTTTTCAGGACTTTAAAAATCAGGGCGTTACAGATGTAGTTCTGGATCTGAGGTACAACCTGGGAGGATATCTGAGTGTGGCGAGTGCGCTGGCAGGCGTGCTTTGTCCTGCCCGGTGTCTGAACGGTAATACCATACTCATTACCAAATCCTGGAACGACCTGTACCAGAAATACTGGAAAGACAATAACCGCAGTGACATGCTTTACGAATACTTCCCCAAGCTTTCCGATACCCCGCTCAACCTTAACCTCTCGCGTCTTTTTATACTGACAGGACATAATACGGCCAGCGCGTCCGAACTGACCATATGCGGCCTGGATCCTTATATGGATGTGATTATGGTGGGAGATGTTACAAGAGGGAAGTACACCGCGGCCATGGTTTTCCACCCCGAGGAAGACACACAGATAAAGAACTGGGGAACACAACCTATCGTATATAAATATGCCAATTCGCTCGGCATTACGGATTTCAAAGACGGATTCACTCCCGATTACCGGGAAGAAGACGTACTGCTGGGGGATGTCTATCCCCTGGGAGACCCGCGTGAAGCCCTCCTGGCCCGTGCTTTGTCTCTGGCCGGAATGAGCCCGGCTGCCTCGCCTGATGTCCATACCAGAATTCAACTTCCGGAGGTTTTATATGAAACTGATTTTCTCTGCAGACCCGCCGGATTGTCCCACCATTTGATTGACAAATAACCATATCCTTCATGAAACCTGCTAAATCAATTATCATTCTGGCCCTGCTGCTGGCCTTCATTGCCAACCTCCCACCTGCTTTTTCTCAAACCTTGCACACGCCGCGCACCAATCTTGAAATGCAACTATCAGCCATTGATGGTGTGACCGAGGTTTTCAGGCTCGAAAGCACTGAATTTGAAGAGAAATTCCGCATTCGCATGCGCCAGATGGTTAACCATGATGACATTGTATACGGCTTGTTTGAGCAACGGGTTTTCATTATGCACGCCGGGTATGATCGTCCCACAATATTTGTGACAGAAGGCTATGACGCCGGATATGCCGCCAGGCCGGGATACAGGGAAGAATTGTCCCGACTGCTGAATGCCAATCTGATTGTTGTGGAACACCGTTTTTTTGGTGAATCTGTCCCCTCTCCGCGCATGTGGGAATTTCTTGATGTTCAGTCAGCCATGACGGACTTGCATAAGATCCGGGAAAACCTGGCAGCCCTCTATCCCGGCAAATGGATTGCCACAGGGATAAGCAAAGGAGGGCAGACCGCACTGATGTACCGGACCCTGTATCCCGATGATGTGGATATAACCGTCTGCTACGTCGCCCCACTTTGTCAGGGAGTGGAGGACGGAAGACACGAGCCTTTCATTGCCAATAAGGCAGGAACGCCTGAAGCCCGCAGGAAGGTGCTGGAATTTCAGAAAGAAGTTTTAGTCCGCAGGGACAGCCTTATGCCGCTCTTCGAAAAATTCTGCGATACGACTGGACTTCACTTTACCCGGCCTGTGAACGAAATATTTGACTACTGCGTTCTGGAATATTCCTTTGCCTTCTGGCAATGGGGAACAGATCCGGAAACGATCCCGGACCTGCAGGCTCAGGACACGGTTCTTTTTGCCCACCTGTTAAAAATCGCTTCTCCGGATTATTTTGTCAGGGATTCACCTACCATGCCCTTTTTCATACAGGCAGCGCGCGAACTGGGCTATTACGGTTATGACACAAAGCCTTTCCGGTTCAAAACACCCCGCACGCGCTTTGTCCCTGAAAAAGAAAAGAAAAGCCTGTTTGGCAAACAAAAGGAACCCGGCCAAGAGGCAGTTCGGGCAAAGGATTCAGTCCGGAAAGAACCTGCCGGAGAATGGGTTACTAAGAAGTATCCCGCCATGGAGCTTAAAACTGCAAACCGTTATCTGAAAGACCTTTTCTTACCCGATTTCTACAAACCGCTTTTTAATAGATCCATGTACCGGTTGCAACGTGATTTTGTGAAAAAAACCGATGCCCGCCTGGTATTCATATATGGTGAATGGGACCCGTGGACGGCTGCTGCCGTTCCTGACCCGGGAAAACCCAATGTGTTGTACTATGTGCAACCCGGCGGGAGCCACCGTGCCCGAATTGCCACCCTGCCTGAATCTATGAAAGAAGCATTGCAGAAGGAACTGGAATCCTGGCTGAACGAATAATTTTTTATGGACTCTTTCACTCCCCTTACCCTAAACGATCAGGATATTATTAAGCCGTATCTGCTTAAAGCAGGCAAAGCGGCCAATGAATACAGCTTTGCCACCTTGTATATGTGGTCCGGAATATACCATACGGATTTCCGGATCATACCCTGCTGCCAGGACCGGCTGCTGTTGATAAGAAGCCGCAGGGATATTGCGGAACCTTTTCATTTTTTATATCCAATGAGCCTGAACGGCCCCGTTGCAGCGGATACTGCCCTGAAAGCCCTGTATGCAGTATCGGGCGATGTCCCTTTCATAGTTGGTGCGCTTTCTGAAGAAGAAGCCGGTCAGCTGGCCGCCATAACTGCTGTTCCCGTTGACGTGCAACCTCTGCGGGATTCCTACGACTACCTTTACCATGCCTCTGATCTGGCCCATTTGCAGGGAAAGAAATACCAGACTAAAAGGAATCACCTGAACGCTTTTATTAATGCATATCCGGGCTATGAGTCCCGGAATATTACGCCGGAAAACATCCCTGCCTGTCTTGAAATGAATGATGCATGGTGCCGGCTCATGGGCTGCAACCAGGATGTGGGGCTAGGACAGGAGGCCTGCGCCGTACGAAGGGCTTTCAGTGGTTTTGAGGAATTGGGATTGGAGGGTTTAATGGTGCTGATAGAAGGAAAAATAATTGCCTATACCCTGGGGGAATTATTGACCAAAAACACCTGGCTGGTCCACGTGGAAAAGGCATTCCCCGAATTCAGGGGCGCCTACCAGGCGGTTAACCTGCTCTTTGTCCGTTATGCAATGGAGAAGTATCCGCACGTGGAATATATCAACCGGGAGGATGATTCAGGAGATATGGGGCTACGCAATGCCAAGATGAGTTACCGTCCGGCTTTTTTTGCAGAAAAGTATATGGTGCGGTTCAACCAACCAACCACACCATGACGTGGTCGTCCAATATTTTGTATTCAAGGGTGAACGCCTCTTTATAGCCATCCTTTTGATAAAAAACGGCGTCTATTTCGCCTGATTCCCTGGGGGTGAATCTGTCAACTTCCATTTGTTCAACGTAATCCACATCGGGCTGCGACATATATTTGAACAAGGCTTCTTTGACACACCATATTAAGGCCAGCTGCTGTTGACGGACCTCGGGCCTTTCCGAAAGGAACTCCTTTTCAGATTCTCTGACGGCTTTTTTTTCAACTGCGTTAAAATTGCGGCCAAGTGATTCAATATCAATCCCCACGCTGTTTTCCGGGTGTGTCAGAACGCACGCAAAACGTCGTGTATGGGCTATGCTCAGTTCTACAATGGAGTTTTGTAGAAACGGCCTTCCGTTTTCATGATAGCCCAGGTATACCTTTTCCTGGAATATGTGGTGAAGAATGGCCCGGACGGCAAGACGCTCCAGCCGGCGCTGGGGATTTGTGATGTAGGAGAGCTCTTCCTGTTCTTCATTGGGAAGAGTGCAAATTTCCTGTAATTGTTCCTCGGTTTCGGTGATTTCCCAGACAACAATTTGCGCCCCGTTCTTAAATTGTTCTTGATAGTACAATCCCATATTTGCCGTAAATATAAGAACAAATCCGAAATCCTAAATTTTGAAAAGGCCAAAAAATGCAGATCCGCTTCCTGTCATAGAGGCATAGACCGCCCCTTCCTCATAAAGGGCCTGTTTATATTGACTTGTCTGGGGGTATTTCTGAAAGACAAATTTTTCAAAATCATTTCCGATAGTATACCGCCATTTATCAACAGGTTGAAGCAAAAGGTCACGCAAAGGCACCCGGTTGTTCTGTGGATTTACCGATGCATAAGCCTCGGCAGTGGAAATAAATAAGGGAGGGAAGCGCAATTCGATACGGTAAGGACTCAGATCAATGGCAAAAGGTTCCAACACATCCCCCTTTCCGGAGGCCAGGTAAGGCATGGCGGGTGGCGGCTGGATAAAGAAAGGAACATCACTGCCCATCTGCAGGGCATAAGGCATCAACTCCCTCAGGCTCAAACCCAAAGCAAAATGCTTGTTCAGGACCTGAAGACATACAGCCCCGTCAGAGGACCCCCCTCCCAGGCCTGACCCCGGAGGGATCTGCTTGTAAAGATGAATCTTTACAGGAGAGAGCTTGTAATGTGCTGAAAGCAGGCGGTAAGCTGTAATGCAAAGATTGGATGACAGGGGCCCGGGGACCGGAAGCCCGTAAAGAAACAGTTGCACATCTTGTTGTGCACCCGGAGCATCGGTTATTTCCAGGATATCGCACAGGGGGTGCGGGGCAAAAAGTGTTTCAATGTTGTGGTAACCGTCTGCCCGTTTTTCAAGCACGTGCAATCCCAGGTTTATCTTGGCAAAAGGATATGCTACGGTAGTGGCCATGAAGAAGCTTTTAACTGCATTTTGAATACCCGCAACTCATGCATAAAAGGCAGCCTTCCTGGTATATCAGGTTACCTGCACCGCACTTTTCACATTCAGTACCGGAGGAATCCTTTGTCCCGTTGGGGATATACCTCTTGAGGGCTCTTTCTACGCCGGTCCGCCAATTGTTGATCGTCTGACTGTCCAGTTCCAGTGAAGAAACCAGGTGCACCACCTCTTCTACCGGAAGGCCGTTGCGTAAGACACCTGATATCAATTTGGCATAATTCCAGTAAGCCTGGTTGAACATGTGAGAAATGCCTCCAACCGTGTTGGGATAGCCGTATTTGTCAATAAAGCTGAAATCGTAGCGGGATCCTTTAGGCTCTACAACCTTGATAACCTTTCCCATCGTGATTGATTTGGGAATGACCCGGGTGTCCTCGTCCAGTTTACCTGTAAAGATTTCGTATGGCCTTCCTTCATACAGCCCCACGAATGCGATCCATTGTTCGTTGGCATTTTTGAACCGGATAACTTCTGCTTCCAGTTCTACCGGCCGCTCTTTGGGCATTGATTTCATGAGTTTTCCGCCTTTCTCCGGAGAATCAGCGGCAACCAGGACTCCAGTACGGCTTCCGTCCCGGTACACCGTTATGCCTTTGCAGCCCCATTCCCAGGCGGTTTTGTAAACCTTGGCCACCATTTCCTCCGAAATGTCGGCGGGCAGGTTTACGGTAACGCTAATGGAATGATCCACCCATTTCTGCAACTGGCCCTGCATCTTAACCTTGGCAACCCAATCCACATCATTTGAGGTTGCTTTGTAATAGGGTGATTCCTGAACCAGTTCCTGCAAGGCATCCTTATCCATCCGCATGACTTTTTTCCTGTCATAACCGTTGATCTGTGCCCAATCAAGGAATTTGTGGTGGAATACGTTATATTCTTCAAAGGCATCTCCCAGTTTATCGGTAAAGGATATGTTCGCGTTCTTATCATTTGGATTAACCTTTTTACGACGCTGATAAACAGGCATAAAGACCTGTTCTATTCCACTTGTTGTTTGGGTCATCAGGCTGGTGGTCCCTGTGGGGGCAATGGTTAACATGGATATATTGCGCCTTCCTGTTTTAATCATCTGCTGGTACAATTCCTCGTCTTCCTGGCGTATGCGTTCTATCATGGGATTGCGCAACTCTCTGTTGGCCTCATACAGGGGAAATGGTCCCCTTTCCTGGGCCATGATGACCGATGAGCGGTAAGCTGACAGTGCCAGTGTTTTTTGTACCTGTACGCCGGTCTGGATGGCTTCCTCCGACCCGTAGCGCAGGCCCAGGGCGGCCAGCATGTCTCCTTCCGCTGTGATACCTAAGCCGGTACGCCTTCCACCCAATGTTTTTTCCTTGATCTTGAGCCACAATTCCCGTTCGGTCCTTTTAATTACTTCTTCTTCAGGATCCTTATCGAGCTTTTCAATGATCCGGTCTATCTTTTCCATTTCCAGGTCCACCAGGTCGTCATTCAGCCTCATGGCCTTAATCACGTGCTCCTTGAAAAGGGACACATTAAACCTTGCCTCGGGGGTAAATGGTTTTTCCACATAGGAATACAGATTAATGGCTATCAGCCGGCAGGAGTCATAGGGACACAACGGAATTTCCCCGCAGGGGTTGGTGCTCACCGTCCTGTAGCCCAGATCTGCATAGCAGTCGGCCACCGATTCACGAAGGATCGTATCCCAGAACAACACGCCGGGCTCTGCCGATTTCCAGGCGTTGCGAATAATCTTTTTCCACAGGGCCGACGCGTCTATTTCTTTTTTGTACTTGGGATTTACCGCATCAACAGGGTACTGCTGGATATATGGCTTGCCCGACAACGCCGCCTGCATGAATCCGTCATCAATTTTAACAGACACATTGGCTCCTGTTACCTTGTTCTGTTCCAGCTTGGCATCTATGAACTGTTCTGCATCGGGGTGCTTGATCGAGATGGACAGCATCAATGCTCCGCGCCTTCCGTCCTGGGCTACCTCCCTTGTTGAGTTGGAATACCTTTCCATAAAGGGGACCACTCCTGTTGATGTCAGGGCCGAGTTCAGCACCGGAGAACCCCCGGGGCGGATGTGGGACAGATCGTGACCAACACCCCCGCGGCGCTTCATCAGCTGTACTTGTTCTTCGTCTATTTTGAGGATTCCCCCGTAAGAGTCAGCGGGTTTTTCGTGGCCTATTACAAAACAATTGGACAGGGAAGCTATCTGGTGATCATTCCCGATGCCGGACATGGGTCCTCCCTGTGGAATAACGTATCTGAAATGGTCCAGCAAATGAAAAATATTTTCTTCATTCATTGGATTCGGATATTTTTTTTCTATCCTGGCAAACTCACGGGCCAACCTCCGGTGCATGTCTTTGGGTGTGCATTCGTAAAGGTTCCCAAAAGAGTCTTTCATGGCATATTTGTTTATCCATACCGAGGCAGCCAGGTCATCTCCGTTGAAATACTCCATTGTTTTTGCCAATGCTTCCTCGTAGGGAAAAATTGCCTTAGCATTCTTTGCTTCAGAATCCATCACGCTATAAATAAGAAGGTTACTAATTATCTTTTTTCCTCAGTGGAAAAGGGAATTGCAAGTTAGTTCAAACGTTTCTTGATTGACAGAGAGCATGTGAAAAGATATGCACAAAATTTTTAACAACAATGCATGGTGCAATGTGAACATCTTGTGAATTCGCCACGCAACCTGCTTTCTACCATTTTTTCCAATCTTGAACGTATAGGCTGGGTGTGCACCCGGTCCAGTACATCCTGGACAAAAGCCATCTGCTGGAGCATTTGCGCTTCGGCCAGTGATATTCCCCTCGACCGCAGATAAAAAAGACCCAGTTCATCCAGGCGTCCAATGGTTGCCCCGTGCGAACATTTTACGTCGTCTGCATAGATTTCAAGTTGTGGTTTGGTGGTGATCTTGGCTTCACGGGTCAGAAGCAGGTTGTGATTGGCCTGGTAGGCTTCGGTCTTCTGCGCCCCGGGAGAGACGTATATGGCCCCGTTGAAATAAGCTCTGGCCTTGTTGTCCAGAATCCCCTTGAACAGCTGTTGTGAGTTGCAGCCTGCGCTATCGTGACGTACGGTTATGTCATACTGAATCTCCTGTTCTCTGTCGGCAAGATAAAGTCCATCCAGGTTGCACGTGGCTCCCGGCTGTGGCATATTCACCTGTACCTTGTTTTGTATGGTCCCTCCGTAAAGACTCAGGATGTGGCAATCAAGTTGTGAGTCTTTTGCAAGATTGGCCTTGATGTCAAGCCAGTACCTGGAATGTTCGTGTTCATTCTGCATGAAAAGAATATCCAGTCTGGCTCCCTGCCCCAGTGTTATCTGTGAAAAACGGAAAGTCCTGTACAGGTATTCATTCAGGGTGTGATCACAGACTATGATCTGTGCAGAAGCGCCTGCAGCCAGCTCCCAGGAATTTGAAAATTCAAGGGGTTGCGGAAGGTCTTCACTGCGCACACTGATAATCTGTATGGGTTCATCTGAATGATCCCCGGTGATATGCAACCGCAGGCCCAACTGGTCCGGTCCTTTTTGCAACACGATCCCGCCTGAATCAGATCCGGGTTCCTGCAAGATCCCGTCCACCAGGAATACCTGCCTGATATTGGCGTTGGGAACGGTACAACTGAAAACGCGCCGTACTTCCGGCATATAGGTATACTCAGTCATGGCTAATTAATGATATGATCGTATCCCCTGGTTTCCACCTCAGCCGCCAGTTCTTTCCCGGCTGTCCTGATAATCTGTCCCTTGTAAATAACGTGTACAATGTCGGGTACAATATAATCGAGCAGGCGCTGATAATGTGTGATGACCACAAATGCATTTTCCGGCGTTTTCAATTGATTGACACCCTGTGCTACTACACGCAATGCATCAACGTCCAGCCCACTGTCGGTTTCGTCAAGAAAAGCAAGCCTGGGTTCGAGCATGGCCATCTGGAATATCTCGTTCCTTTTCTTTTCTCCACCCGAAAAGCCCACATTCACACCCCTGCCCACAAAAGAAGGATCCATCTGCACAATGGCCATTTTCTCACGCATGACTTTGAGAAACTCTCCTGATGACAACGGAGGCAGGTTTTTGTATTTTCTTTGTTCGTTAACGGCAGCTTTCATGAAATTCACGTTGGTCAGACCCGGTATCTCTACAGGATACTGGAATCCAAGGAATAACCCCATTCGTGCCCTGTCCTCCGGAGCCATAGCAAACAGATCCTGTCCCATAAAATGGGCAGATCCTCCGGTAACGGTAAACATTTCCCTGCCTGCCAGCACGGCCGCCAGGGTGGATTTTCCGGACCCGTTCGGTCCCATGATCGCGTGAATCTCTCCCTGCTTTATTTCCAGGTTTATTCCCCTGAGGATTTCCTTGTCCCCGATTTTTACATGTAAATCTTTAATGCTTAACATAACATTTTTTGTTTTTCCCACTCCTTCTTCCAGTGAAACACCCCAATAATATTCAAGGCCAGGTAGCATACAGCAACTATTGGCATAAATACCAATCCGGCAGACACATACAGAATTACATTCCCTATGTTCAGGGCTACCCAGAATATCCAACACTCCCATTTTTTCTGGGCAGCCAGGATCTGCGCCATAAGCATCAGACCAGCTACCAATGAATCAAGGTACGGCGTCCTGGCAGGTGGAAACGCCTGCGAAATGAGATGAAGTTTTGTCAGAACAAATCCCCAGACCAGCACTATACAGGCTAACAGGATAACAACCATCACCCGTTGCCGGTTGTTGAGAAAAGTTATCCTGAGCTGGTTTTTCTTGTTTTTTTCATCCTGACGGGGCCTGGTCCAGCGGTACAATCCATAGATGTTGATCCCCAGTGAAACAGGCTGTAATAACATGTTGGTATACAAACTTTTCTGAAGAAACATCATGAATAGCAGGGCTGTGTACACGAAGCCTATCCAGTAATTAATGGCACGTGCCAGGCTTGCCAGCAGAACTGAAGTCAGTCCAAAGAGAACAGCAAAAAATTCCAGGTAGGAGATGCCTTGTCCCCCTATCTCAAAAAAAACATTGTGCAGGTTAAAAAATTCTTTCATCAGCCAACAGTGCCCTCCAGCGAGAGGTTTAACAATTTCTGAGCCTCAACGGCAAACTCCATGGGCAACTTATTCAACACTTCACGTGCATAGCCGTTCACTATCAGACCTACAGCGTCTTCCGGTCCTATCCCCCGCTGCAGACAGTAAAAGAGCTGATCTTCACCAATCTTGGAAGTGGTGGCTTCGTGTTCCACAACAGAACTTTCGTTGCCGTTTTCAATAACCGGAAATGTATGGGCGCCGCATTTGTCTCCGAGCAGCAACGAGTCGCATTGGGAGTGGTTCCTGGCATTTTCAGCTCCCGGCAGTATCCTGACCAGCCCGCGGTATGAATTCTGGCTGTGTCCGGCCGATATGCCTTTGCTTACAATGCGGCTGCGGGTGTTTTTCCCGATATGGATCATTTTTGTTCCGGTGTCGGCCTGCTGGTAATTGTTTGTGACGGCAACCGAGTAAAATTCACTTACCGAATTGTCCCCCTGCAAAATAGTCGACGGGTATTTCCAGGTAATGGCCGAGCCTGTCTCCACCTGCGTCCAGTAAAGCCGGGCATTGGTTCCCTTGCAGATTCCCCTCTTGGTAACAAAATTGTAAATGCCGCCTTTACCTTGCGAATCGCCCGGATACCAGTTCTGGACCGTTGAATATTTTACCTCGGCATCCTGCATGACCACAATTTCAACCACTGCTGCATGCAGCTGGTTTTCATCCCGCTGAGGTGCCGTGCATCCTTCCAGGTAACTCAGGTAAGAGCCTTCTTCGGCCACAATTAGTGTTCGTTCAAACTGCCCGGTACCGCGGGCGTTGATTCTGAAATAACTGGACAGTTCCATGGGACAGCGAACGCCTTTTGGAATATAGCAGAAGGATCCGTCGGAAAACACCGCCGAATTAAGGGCTGCAAAGAAATTGTCTCCCACGGGCACTACACTGGCCAGGTACTTTCTGACCAGGGAAGGATAGTCCCTGACCGCCTCGGAAAAAGAACAAAAAATGATCCCTTTCTCGGCCAGGGTTTCTTTAAACGTGGTCTTTACCGAGACAGAATCAAATATGGCATCGACGGCCATTCCGGCCAGCACGTTCCTTTCGTGCAGGGGAATGCCCAGTTTGTCAAAGGTATCGGCCAAAACGGGATCAATCGTTCCCGTTTCTGTTCCGGATGCAGGTTTTTTGGGCGCTGCATAATAAATAATATCCTGGTAATCAATCGGAGGAATGGTCAGATGAGCCCATTGAGGCATTCTCATAGTCTGCCATCTCCGGAAGGCGTTGAGCCGGAATTCAAGCAGCCATTCAGGCTCTTCTTTTCTTACAGACAACATCGTTATGATGTTTTCATCCAATCCTTTTGGAAAAACATCCTGCTCCAGATCCGTCACAAAACCTTGCGCATACTCACTTTCAGCAATTTTTTTCAGTATGTCGTTCTGATTTTCATTCATAGCCCGCAAATATACCATCTTTTCCGTACTTTTGCGGTATGAGTGAGAAAAAAGAACCCTCCAGGACACCCATTCGAGACCTGGGTAAATATGTGTTGACTGACAGAATTTCAACCCGTTTTACTTCAAGTAATGAAGCAACACTTCAAGGCATCGGGGACGATGCGTCTGTCGCCTGTTTTCGTGAAGCGCTGACCGTTTCGGCTCAAAAAATGTCCCTCGAGGGAGTGGACTTCGATCTGAGCTACTTTCCCCTTAAGTTTATCGGTTACAAAACCGCCGTTCACGCCATGGGACAAGTAATGGCCATGAATGCGGTTCCGCTTCAATTGCTGGTTTGCGCCGGAGTTTCCCAACGCTTTTTCGTAGAGGATCTGGACGAACTCTTCGTGGGCATAGAGGCTGCGGCGCGACTTTACGGGGCCGATGTCACAGCGGTTGACATCCAGTCTTCCTATACGGGATTGAGCCTGGCTGTTACCGCGGTGGGTGAAGGCAACGCCGGCCTGATGACACGACGCTGCGGTGCCCGTGAACCTGACCTGATATGCCTGAGTGGCAGTGTGGGTGCTGCTTATATGGGACTTCACCTGCTGCAGCGGGAGAAAAGGGTTTTTAACGGAGAAACCGGGAAAGACCGGCTCCCTGACCTCAAGGGACACGAATACATCCTGGAACAATATCTGAAACCCGTGTTGCCGGTGGCATTATTGGACAACCTGAGAAAAGACGATATCATACCAACCTCTATGTGTCTACTCTCCAATGGTTTGTCTCATGGTGTCTTAAGTATTGCGAAAGCATCGGGAACCGGGGCAATAGTATACGTGGACAAGATCCCTATTGCCCGGGAATGTTTTGAATATGCAGAGACAAATAACAATGAACCTTCGCCTCTTGTGGCCGCTCTAAACGGAGGGGATGATTTTCAGATGCTCTTTACCCTGCCGCTGGCAAGCTATGATTCCCTGAGCAAAGAATATAGCCTGGATATCATAGGACACATCTGTGACGCTTCCGCCGGGTGTAAATTAATTACTCCCGGCGGAAAGTCCGTTCCGTTGGAAAGTCCGGGGATGTAGCCTTTCTTGTCAGAATTGTACGACGGGAGGCGTTTCAGCTCCTTCAGCAGCCTCAAAATAGGCTTTAGTTTCAAAATTCCTCATTCCTGCAACTATGGAATTGGGGAATTTGCGGATAAGTACGTTGTAAGCCTGGACCACCTGGTTGAAAGTGCGCCTTTCCACCGCAATCCTGTTTTCTGTGCCTTCCAGTTGGGCTTGCAATTCCAGAAAGTTCTGATTCGCTTTCAACTCGGGATAATTTTCCACAACCGCCATCAGGCGCCCCAGTGACTTGCCCAGGTCATCCTGTGCGCTTTGAAAAGCAGCCATGCTTTCTTCTGTCAGATTGGTGGGATCAACCGTTACTGATGTTGCCCGGGAACGGGCTTCAATAACTGCTTCCAAGGTTCCCTTTTCAAAATCGGCAGCCCCCTTGACGGTGTTGACCAGGTTGGGGATCAGGTCGGCGCGGCGCTGATAGACATTTTCTACCTGTGCCCATGCCTGAACTGTCTGTTCCTGGGCCTCTACCATTCTGTTGTTGATCCTGATAAACCACATAACCAGCAAGGCTATGATGGCAATGATAATAATCCAGATTGTACCTTTTTTCATTGTTTACTGTATTAAAATAAAATCCAATTGCTTTTGTTCCAGGCTGGCCCTGGAAACACGGATGCGTACCTTCTGTCCCAAAACAAACCGGGTGCCGTTGTGCGTTCCGGTAAGGCTAACGGAATCTTTGTCAAAAACATAATAATCATCCTGTATATCACGCAGGGCGACCATCCCTTCTATCTGTGTCTGTGCAAGTTCCACATACATGCCCCACTCGGTCAGGCCGGTAATCACGCCTTCAAACTCCTGCCCCACTTTATCCTGCATATATTCAACCATTTTGTATTTGACGCTCGCCCGTTCTGCCTCGGTCGCCAATTGCTCCCTCTGTGAAATATAGGTGCATCGCGCCTCCATTTCGGCCTGGGATTCGCTTTTGCCGCCGTTCATATAATGTAGCAGGAGCCTGTGCACCATCAGGTCTGAATACCGGCGGATAGGAGATGTAAAGTGGGTGTAATGATCAAAGGCCAGACCGTAATGGCCGACATTATCTGTTGTATAGTGGGCGCGCGCCATGGAACGCAGTGCCATGATCACGATTCCTGACGATTCGGGTTTTTCTTTTGTTTTTTCCAAGAGCCGGTTCAATTCCCTGGCATAATCCCGCACGGTTTTGGTCTGCTTCATGTCATAACCAAAGTGATGCACAAAATTACGGAAGGCCGTCATTTTGTCTTCTGACGGTGCTTCGTGCACCCGGTAAACGAATGCCGGCACTTTCCCGGATCCCTTATCCTTCTTTTTCTGAATGAATCCGGCCACCTCGCGGTTTGCCAGCAGCATGAATTCTTCTATGAGCCAGTGGGAATCCAGTTGTTTCTTTACATGTATGCTCACGGGAACTCCTTTTTCATCAACCTGCACCTTTACCTCCGGCCTTTCAAAAGCGATCGCTCCCTTGCTGAAACGTTCCTTTCTGAGCCTGTGTGCCAAAGCATGAATAAAAAAGAGTCCGTCCCGTATGGGTTCCGGAACCGGTCCCGAGTCTGTCATCACCCCGGGCACCTTATCCAGCACGGCCTGGGCCTCTTCATAGGACATGCGGCAGGAAGAACGGATAACCGTGCGCCCGAACCAGCGTGAAACCACCTTGAAATCCTGATCAAAGCGGAACACGGCCGAAAAGCAGAGTTTGTCTTCATGCGGACGGAGCGAACAAAGCTTGTTGGATAATTTCTCGGGAAGCATGGGGATGGTCCTGTCTACCAGGTATACAGAATTGCCCCGTTCATAGGCTGCCTGGTCCAGCAGGGAACCCGGATCCACATAGTAACTCACATCGGCAATATGAACCCCCACTTCCATGAGTGCGTCTCCCGGACCGGCCTTTCTGAAAGACAGGGCATCGTCGTAATCCTTGGCATCGGAAGGGTCTATGGTAAAGGTGGGAACATCCCTGAAATCCATCCGCTCCTTGATTTCCCCGGGGAGCATTTCCTCTTGCAGCGCCTCCGCTTCTTCTTCCACTTGTTTTTCAAACCTGTAGGGAAGTCCGAATTCGGCCAGAATGGCGTGCATTTCAGTAGTGTTCTCTCCGGGATTGCCCAGCACGTCAACAATTTTTCCTATCGGTAACTGGTTTTTCCTGTCCCATCCGGAGACAAGTGCCGCCACTTTCTGTCCACTCTTAGCCCCACTCAAACCCTCTTTGACCAATTGAATGTCAAAGGGCATATTCCTGGAGTCTGTAATAACAAAAGCTTGTTTATCATGTACCTGTACAATGCCTATATAAGGTCTTGCTGAACGTTCCAGTACTTCCGTGACTTCTCCTTCCACTTTGCGCCCGTTCCTCGATTTCCCGGGAACCACAGCTACTTTTACCTGGTCCCCGTGCAAAGCACCCCCCAGTTTTCTTGCCGGTATAAAAATATCCTCCACCGGAGCTTCTCCTTCGGCCGTTGAGACCTGCAGGAAGGCAAAACCCTCCCTTGTCATGCTCAATATCCCCTGGTATTCTACCGCCCTGGAAGGTTTGCGATTCTGCCTTCCCTTGTAGTTATTGGCAGGCCTGTCTTTTCTGTTGTTTTTCTTACTCATAATATGGGGCAAAGGTACATAAAATCTTTTCGTACCTTTGTTTGATAATTTTTGCATCTATGAAAAAAGTACTTTTAATGATCCTGGATGGCTGGGGAGAAGGGAAAAAGGATCGGACCAATGCCATATATACAGCCGGTCAGCCACTTATTGAAAAAATCCGCAAGTCTTACCCGCACAGTACACTCAGTACATCGGGCGAAGACGTGGGCCTGCCGGAGGGTCAAATGGGAAATTCCGAGGTAGGGCACCTGAATATAGGCGCAGGTCGCATAGTATATCAGGACCTGGTCAAGATCAACCGCGCCTGCAGGGACGGGTCCATACGCGATAATAAAGAAGTTCAGGCCGTTTACCAGTATGCAAGACACTCGGGCAAATCTCTTCACCTGATGGGTCTTGTTTCTGAAGGAGGGGTACATTCTTCCATGGAGCATCTGTTTGCATTTCTTGATATTGCCCATCAATACGGCTTGTCAAAGGTCTATGTCCATTGCCTGATGGACGGTCGTGATACCGATCCTCTGAGCGGTAAAGGGTATGTTCAGAAACTGGAGGACCACATGGCCGGAACAACGGGTAAAATTGCCAGTGTGATAGGACGTTATTATACCATGGACCGGGACAAACGCTGGGACCGGGTCAAAGTCGGCTATGATCTGGCGGTTCACGGAATAGGCAGTCCCTTCAGGAAAGCTGTTGACGGGATTGCCGCAAGCTACAGTCAGGGGATTACCGATGAGTTCATCAAACCCATTGTCTGTGTGGATGAATCCGGTATTCCTGTAGGAACCATTGGGAAAGACGATGCCATGATATTTTTCAATTTCAGGAATGACCGCGCCCGCGAAATTACCCGCGTGCTGACCCAGGAAAATATGCCTGAGCATGAAATGTATACCATTCCCCTGTATTATTGCTGCCTGACACCTTACGACGACACATTTAAAGGGCTGCATATCCTGTTCGATAAAGACAACGTAAGGGAAACCATAGGGGAAATCATAAGCCGTAACGGTTTGCGGCAGTTGCGGATTGCGGAAACCGAGAAGTATGCTCACGTAACCTTTTTCTTCTCAGGTGGCAGGGAAGAAGCTTTTCTACTGGAAGACAGGATCCTGGTTCCGTCTCCCAAAGTTGCCACCTATGATCTGAAACCGGAAATGAGCGCACCTGAAGTGGCCGAAAAGATAATGCAGGCGTTAAATACAAAAGAATACAGTTTTATTGTGCTCAATTTTGCCAACGGGGATATGATTGGCCATACCGGGGTTTATGAAGCCATCTGCCAGGCAGTACAGGTCATTGACCGGCTGGCTTACCAGGTTACCCAAACAGCCCGGGAAAACGGTTATTCGGTTATCATTACAGCCGACCATGGTAACGCAGACAATGCGTTGAATCCTGACGGATCTCCCAACACGGCCCATTCCTTGAACCGGGTCCCGTTCATTGTTGTTGATGAACGGGTAAAAGAGGTGGAAGACGGGATCCTGGCCGATATAGCACCTACCATACTCGATCTGATGGGAATCCCTGCTCCCTTAGAAATGACAGGCAAATCCCTGATCCATAAATAACAACCCGCCATGCCCTCCTTTGTTCACCTGCACGTTCACACACAATATTCCATTCTTGACGGAGCTGCCTTCATCCCAAAACTTCTGGACAAGGCAGAAGCCGATAATCAGCCTGCCCTGGCCATAACTGACCATGGCAATATGTTTGGTGTCAAGGAGTTTCTCAATACAGCAAAGCGATATCCTTCGATCAAGCCCATTGTCGGATGCGAAGTCTATCTGGCCCCGGAAGGGCGGCTTTTAAAAAAAAACAAAGAAGAAGCCACCACCTGCCACCTGGTACTGCTGGCCAAAAACCATGCGGGTTACCTGAACCTGATCAAGATGGTTTCACAGGCATGGATAGACGGGGTATACTATAAACCGCGAATAGATCATGAGCTCCTGCAGCAGTATCACCATGGATTAATAGCCATGAGTGCCTGTCTGGCCGGAGAATTGCCCCGCCTTATCCTGGCCGGCAAAATGGAAGAGGCTTCCCGCCTTGTGACCTGGTATAAGAATTTGTTCGGAGAAGACTACTACATAGAGCTCCAGCGGCACAAGACAAGGTTAACCACGCAAAATGCCATGGAGTGTTACACCTTGCAGAAACAAATAGAACCCCATCTTTTAGACCTGGCACAAAAGCACGATGTGAAACTGGTAGCCACCAACGACGTGCATTTTGTCAATTATGAAGATGCCCCGGCACACGACCGCCTGATCTGCGTGGCCACAAACGACGACGTTACCAACGAAAACCGGAAGATCCGCTATACAGAGGAAGAGTACCTGAAATCGGGGCAGGAAATGATTGAATTGTTCTCCGACATCCCCCAGGCTCTCACCGCTACCCTGGAGATTGCCGATAAGGTGGAGCCCTTTTCCCTTGACAGAGCCCCCATTCTCCCTCATTTCCCAATTCCTGCAGAATTTTCAGACGCTGATGCCTACTTGCGGCACCTTACCTATCAGGGAGCCGAACGCCTTTACGGGACGATCACTCCTGAATTGACAGAACGCATTGATATGGAGCTGGGAACAATCTCTGGCATGAAATTTCCCGATTATTTTCTCATTGTAGCGGATTTCATCCGTGCTGCCAGGGAAATGGATGTTTGGGTGGGTCCGGGGCGGGGCTCTGCTGCGGGATCGGTCGTTGCTTATTGCATGGGGATCACATTGGTGGATCCTATCCGCTATGGTTTGTTGTTCGAGCGTTTCCTGAATACACAAAGGATCTCGTTCCCTGATATAGATATTGATTTTGCCGATGACGGCAGGGGCAAAGTGTTGCAATATGTAGAAAATAAATATGGGAAAGACCATGTTGCCCATGTGGTCACATTCGGGACCATGGCCGCGCGCAGTGCCATCAAAGACGTTGCCCGGGTGCAGCGACTTCCCCTTCAGGAAGCAGAGCGGCTGGCCAAACTAATCCCCGACCGCCTGCCCGACAAGGATGGAAAGCCCCAGCATATCACTATTGAAAATGCCCTGAAATACGTACCCGAGCTCCTGGCTGCGCTCAAGTCGGAAGACCCCCTGGTCAGCTCCACAGTGGAATATGCCCTCCGGCTGGAAGGTTCCATAAGAAACACAGGGGTTCATGCAAGCGCTATCATTATCGGGCCCGATACCCTGACCAATTTTATTCCTTTGTCCACAACAAAAGACAAAGAAACCGGGGAAGATATCCTGGTGTCCCAGTTTGAAGGATCGCTCATAGAACAGGTGGGCATGCTGAAAATGGATTTTCTGGGGCTTAAAACACTAAGTATACTCAAAAGTGCGGTGGAATCCATCAAAGCCAACCACAACACTGCTATTGATATCAACAACATTCCTCTTACCGACTCCGCTACCTATGAATTATTCAGCCGTGGGGATACGGTGGGCGTGTTCCAGTTTGAAAGCGATGGCATGCGTAAATGGCTCAGGGAGCTCAAGCCCTCCTGCATTGAAGACCTTATAGCCATGACCGCCCTGTACAGGCCCGGTCCTATGGATTACATTCCCGACTTCATTGACCGCAAACACGGCCGTAAAACCATAACTTATGATCTTCCGCAAATGGAAAAGATCCTAAAAGAAACCTATGGTGTTACTGTATACCAGGAGCAGGTCATGTTATTGTCGCGGGAAATTGCGGGTTTTTCAGGATTAGAAGCCGACTCCCTCAGAAGGGCCATGGGAAAGAAGAAACCGGAGGAAATGGAAAAGATGAAGCAGGATTTTCTGAATGGAGGGAAAAGCAAAGGCGTTGATGAAACCATTCTCAAGAAGATTTGGGTGGACTGGACGGCTTTTGCCCAATATGCGTTCAACAAGTCACATGCTGCCAGCTATTCCATACTCAGTTACCAGACAGGCTATCTGAAAACAAATTATCCCTCTGAATTCATGGCTGCGGTATTGTCGGGGAACCGTAACAATATAGAGGAAGTGTCCAAGTACATGGATGAGTGCAAACGAATGGAAATCAATGTTCTTGGCCCCGATGTCAACGAATCGGCACATGATTTCACAGTAAACCGGCAGGGTGATATCCGTTTTGGAATGGGTGGCATCAAAGGTGTGGGATACGGTGCCGTGGACAGCATTATCCAGGCCAGGGAGCAGGGAGGGCCTTTCAGGGATATTTATGACTTCGCTGAACGGGTCAACCTGAACACCTGCAACAGGAAAGTGCTTGAAAGCCTGGTATATGCCGGAGCTTTTGATTCATTCGCCGATATCAGAAGACACCAGTATTTCCTGCCCTGTAACAAGGATGGTGTTTTTCTGGACAGCATCATGCGTTATGGATCCAGGGTCCAGGAGGAAAAAAACAAAGACATATCCAGTCTGTTTGGAGCAGGACCCGATTCCCTGGCCCCGCCAGACAGGCCGGTACCCCCGCATATGGAGCCGGAAGCCCCGGAAGATTTACTGAAAAAAGAAAAAGAAATGGTGGGGATCTACCTGTCTTCCCATCCTCTGGACAAATTCCGCTTTGAAATAGAACACTTTACCAGCCACAACCTGCTGCAGATTCAGGAACTTCTGGGTAATAACCGGGAAGAAGAACCGTTTGTCCCCCGGGAAGTTCGCCTGGGCGGCCTGGTCACCAATGTGACTTCTGCCCTTGCCAGGACCTCGGGCAGACCCTGGGGAACTTTTACCCTGGAAGATTATGCAGCTAGCTGGAAATTCACCCTGTTTGGAAAAGAATACGAAAAATTCCTGCCTTACATGCGCGAGGGAGAAGCCCTGCTGGTCAAATGTCTGCTGCAGGAACGGATTCAGTATAAAAGAAAAGGGCAGGAAGAAACAGCAACCGGGCCAAAGGAAAAAGAACTCCGTATCCAGGAAATATCCCTGCTCTCAAATGCCAGGGAATCGCTCCAGTCCATTACCATGGACCTGGGTGTCGAACAGATTTCCGGAGCGTTCCGCTCTGAGCTGGTTAAGGTGTTGTCGGAAAATCCCGGTAAAATAACCGTTCATTTTGTACTGAAAGATAAAGCCAATAAAATGGCGGTAAAAGTGTTCTCCCGTTCCCACCGCATTGATCTGACGCCTGATTTTCTGAACTGGATTCAAAAAAAGGGCATAGCGTTTTCTGTTGAATAACTCATTCTAGCCAGGCACGAAGGATTTCCAGGTCTCCGGGATACGTGATTTTCATGTTTTTTTCATCTCCCGGCACCAAGAGGATTTTTTCATTGTGCATATACCTTTTGACCACCCCGCAATCATCCGTGGCCGAAAAAACAGGATCTTTCAAGGCGTACCCATAGGCTTTGCTCAACACGGAAATCCGAAAGCCCTGAGGCGTTTGTGCCTTTTGAAAAAGATCCCGGTCGGGTACCCTGATGATATGGTTTTTACCGGGGCCCGTGAAGAACAGGGTATCGGTTACAGGCACGGTCACCCCTACTGCACGGCAATGTTTCAGTTTTTCGATAACTGCAGAAATGATTTCCCCGCTCACCAGCGGTCTGGCAGCATCGTGCAGTATCAGGTTGTCTTCCGGCTTGTCTGAAAATTCTTTTATGGCTGCCCACGAAGAATGGAATCGCTTTTCTCCTCCGGGTATAATCATCGTTATCTTTTTCCAGGTATTGTCCTGCACAATTTTTTTAATCCTGCCCATTTCGTGAGGATCCGCCACTATCGCAACCTGGTCAATCTCCGGATGACCATCAAATGCATCTATGGCCCTCTCCAGGACCAGCCGTCCTCCCAGTTCCAGGTATTGCTTGGGTATAGAAGTCCCCAGCCTGGTCCCTTTTCCGGCTGCCATGATCACGGCTATATTTCTTCGTTTTCTCATTTAAAAACCCTTACAAACGAACCCAGATCGTCGCCAAAATCTATTGTATAACTTACAGCCCAATCTGGTTTGTCTTGTACATTAAAGGTGATGTCAAAGACCTCGTCCCGTGCATTGAAACGATATGTGTTGCCGGATATATGTTTGAGTGGCGCATCTATGTCATTGATTTTCAAATACAAAGAATCCTTTTTCTCGTACACCAGCGTTTCTCCAAACAATTCCTTAAAATAAACTCCCATATAAACCTTATTGTCAAGTGGTTGTATAAACTCCTTCTCTATTTCTGGTTTACGTGCTGCCGGCGGACGCATATATTCTTCGTATGTCTTTGTTATCCAGTCAGATTCAACCCCTCTGAACAGATCTATGACCTGCCGGATGATGGCTGTCTGAGGTGAAGTGGTGGATCCCTGATTCATGAGCACGCTTACCCCCAGGTTCAATTCCGGGACCAGTACCACCCAGGCTGTGTATCCCCCGGCCAGTCCCGTATGGTTGATGAGCTTGCCCTGAACGCCCTGTTCTATCCGCCAGCCCTGGGCATACAGGACTACCCGTTCGCTGTCCCAGGAACAAATCGTTTGCGGGCTCCATAGATCCTCAACCGTTCCCGCGGACAGGATCTGCCTGCCCTGGTAAGATCCTTTCCCCAGCCACATTTTCATCCATTGTCCCATGTCATGTGCATTGGACATCACAAAAGCCGCGGGAGAGACGGCCTGAAGCCAGGCGTAAGAATCTTCCCTGTCATTTCGCGGAGTGATCTTCAATCCTTCTTCCGTCTTATTGAGCCGGTGGCCCATGGCAAAATTTGTTGCGTTGAAATAATGGTCTTTACCCGTTTTTGAATGATCCATCTCCAGAGGCTGGAAGATGTATTGCTCTATGGCTTCTTCCCAGGTTAGTCCGGTATATTTCTCAACGATCCGGGCGGTTACGGTATATAACGCGTTGCAATAAGCGTAGGTTGTCCTGAAACTGGTGGAGGGTTTGACCAGCCGGAACATGTTATACAGGTCATCCCTGCCATAGCCCAGCGCCGGGATCACATCCAGGGCCTGTGGCAAAAAACCTGTTTTGTGTGTCATGATATCCCGTACCAGGTAATTTTCTGTAACCCAGGGATCGTATAACTGAAAATCGGGAAGGTGGTCTATGACCCGGTCTGTCCATTTCACATAACCCTGGTCCACCATCATGCCCAGCAGGGCCGCTGTAAACGCCTTGCTTGTGGAGGCGTTCACAAATAATGTATACTCATTGGCTTTCGGGGCATTTTTTTCTATGCTCAATTTTCCAATGCCTTCAGCAAAAATGGTTTCCCCATCTTTGACTACTGTAACAGCCATGGCGGGCACCTGCCAGAGTTCCTGCGCACGGATGGCTATTTTTTTTATGTCTTTACTATGAGAAACTGGTTGGGCCTGCAGGGATACACTGCCCAGGGCAACGGACAGGACCAGGGTGACTAACCGTTTATTTTTCATATTCATGTGTTTAGTTTCAACAAAAATACAAAGAAAACCTTATTTTTACCTGACATGAAGGTTGTTTTTCAGACTATAGCCACAGGTGAGCAGATAGCCCGCATGTGTGAGATGGCTTCCCTGATCTGGCATGAAGCCTACCGGGACATGTTGCCCCGGGAACAGATCCAATACATGCTGGAGTTGTTTTTGAAACCCTCAGTCATTGAAGAACAGATTGCCCGTGAAGGATACACGTATTGCTTTATCAATACGGACGGTGTTGACGCGGGCTTTTTCGGGGTCTGCCCCCGGCTGGAAGGGGACTCCCTGTTTCTCAGTAAAATTTACCTTTTAAGGGAATATCGCGGGAGTGGACTTTTTGACCAGGCTATGGATGAAATAGTACGGCTGGCCCGTCTTCAGGGCTTGCCGGCTGTGAGGCTGCATGTGAACAAAAAAAACACCCGGGCTATAAAAGCATACATCCGGTCCGGCTTTCATATCACCGGATCGGATGTATTTGACATTGGCAGGGATTATGTCATGGATGATCATATCCTGGAATACGAGATTCCCGGATGATCCTTTTACCTGGCCACTTTTCCCCTCATTGCTTTTTTCTCTTCCCTGTCATGGCGTCTTTTCCACAAGTCATATACAATGGGCGTAGAGATCAGGACCGAAGTGAACGGACAAATGGCAACCCCCATGGCCAGCGCTACGGCAAAACCGCGAATCACCTCTCCGCCAAAGATGGCAATCGCCACCAAAACAAAAAGGGTCGTAGCCGATGTGTTGATCGTGCGGGACAATGTTGAATTCAATGCATCGTTTATATTCTCCCAGATATCCCGTTTGGGATACAGTGTACGGTATTCCCTGATCCTGTCAAAGATAACCACTGTGTCGTTCAAAGAGTATCCTATGATGGTCAGGATGGCGGCTATGAACTGTTGGTCGATATCAAGCGTGAAAGGCAATACTCCGGTAAAAATTGAGAAGAAAGAAACAACAAAAAGCGCATTGAAAATCAGGGATATAAGCCCTCCTATTCCCCAGGACCAGTTTCTGAATCTGGCGGCAATATATAGGAAAATGGCTACGCAGGACAGCAGGATGGCAATGACGGCATCACGTTGTATATCGCTGGCAACAGTAGGCCCTACCTTCTCCGAGCTGATGATCCCGTTGGGATTGTCAAGTGTGGAAAGGAATTCCTGTAGAGAGAGCGGAGTTTCAAAGAACTCTTTGACCGCATTGTAAAGCATTTCATCCACTTTAGAATCTGCCTCGGCACTTTCATCTTCAATCAGATATTTTGTGGTGATACGCATCTGGCTTTTCCCGCCGAATTCCTTGACTTCCACACCACCCTGGAAAGCCTCCGTGACTTTTTCACGGACTGCCTCGGAGGATACTTCCTGGTCAAAGCGTATGACATATGTTCTGCCTCCGGTGAAATCCACCCCGTAAGTAAAGCCTTTGGTGAAAATGAATGCAAGTCCTATGACGGAAATGGCAATGGCTGTGATGTAGAAATACTTCCTGTTCTCCAGGAATTTTATCTTTGTGTTTGCAAGGAAGTTACGGGTTATTCTAATATCAAAAGAAATGGGTTTATTCTTGCTCAGACGGCTTTCTATCAAAAGTCTTGTAATGAAAATTGACGTAAACAGGGATGTGAAAAGCCCGATAACCAGGGTGGTGGCAAATCCCTTCACGGGTCCGGAACCGAAGAAAATAAGGACAATCCCCGTGATCAGGGTTGTTATGTTCCCGTCCAGAATGGCCGAGTAGGCATTTTTATAACCATCTGCAACCGCAAGTCGTAAGGCTTTCCCTAATCGCAATTCTTCTTTGATGCGTTCGTTAATGATCACGTTGGCATCATCTGCCATACCCATGGTCAAAACGATACCTGCAATACCTGGCAGCGTCAGAACGGCTCCAAAGGAAACAAGCGCTCCGAAAAGGAACAGAACATTGGTTACCAATGCAACCGAAGCATACACCCCTGCACGGTTGTAGAAAAATATCATGTACGCAAGCACCAGGAAAAAGGCAATCACAAATGACCCCATACCTGCATTGATGGAACGTGTCCCCAGGGATGGCCCCACAATGCTTTCCTGCACAATAGTGGTTGGGGCGGGCAGTTTTCCCGATTTCAACACGTTGGCAAGGTCGTCTGCTTCTTCTGAGGTAAAATCACCTGTAATGGATGACCGGCCCCCGGTGATCTCGACGCTGACCCTGGGGTAGGAATAGACCATATCATCGAGCACTACGGCAATGGATTTGCCAATGTTGTCGGCTGTCATCCTTGCCCAGACACGGGCACCTTCTGCATTCATCCCCATGTCAACAGAGGGAAATCCTCCGCCGGTCTGATCAAATCGTTTGTTTGCATCGGTTACCACACCTCCGTCCAGGGGTGCCCGGCCGTCACGTGTATTTGCCTTAATGGCAATCAACTCGTAATAAACCTGGTTGACCTTATCGGGTTTTACAGACCACAGTAGACGTACATCTGCGGGCAAGGCTGCCTGTATCTGTGGAAGTTGCAGCCAGGTGTTGATCTGTGCCGTATCACGGTAATGTGCCCTGCCCACACAGGGACCCGGTGCCAGCTGCCCTTCATATACACTGGGGCTGAGAACGTTAAACAGCGGATTTTGCTGTGCCCAGGCTGTGATATCCTCGGACAGGGAATCTTCTTTGGCCAACTGTGCCAGCAGGTCGTTTTCCTCCCCGGTCTCCACCGTTGATGAATCTTCTTCTGTTGCGGCTGGTTTCATATCATCCAGGTAATCCCTCAGGATCCGGTTTGCCTCTTCAAGTGAGGGATACACCTCGGAATTTTCATAGGTTTCCCAAAACTCAAGGGAAGCTGTACCCTGCAGCAGTTTACGCACACGTTCCGGCTCCTTGATCCCGGGCAGTTCAACCAGGATGCGGCCGGTCGTCCCCAAACGCTGAATATTGGGCTGGGTTACGCCAAAACGGTCAATACGGTTGCGGAGCACATTGAATGAGTTGGCCATGGCAGACTCGGCTTCGGCGCGAATAATTCGGAGAACCTCTTCGTTGGATGTTTCGGGTTTGATGCGCTCCCGCATGTCATATGTACCGAAAATCCTGGAGAGCCTTTCCCCTGGAGCTATTTCATCCCATGTGGCCGCAAAAAGGTCTACGTAATTTCCCCTTGCTCCTTCCCGAACTTTTTGGTTGGTCAGCTCTATAACTTGGTTGAAAACGGGGTCCTGGCTATAATCTGCCAGTGCTCTTATCAGGCTTTCGAGTTTTACTTCCATCATCACGTTCATCCCGCCCCTTAGGTCAAGACCCAGGCTTATCTCCCTGTCCTTTACCTCCTTGTAGGTATACCACAGGTATACTTTTTCGGGGGTTATCGAGTCAATGTAATAGCTTTCCTTAGCATTGCGCAGCGAATCCAGGAAAAAAGCCTGGTCAAGCTCGCTGATATTCTGATATTCGGGGGTCTTCTGAATTTCAACAATGGCTTTTTCTGCATACCCGGCTGCTTTATTTTCCTGTATCTGGGTTACGGCAGTAAAAGACAACTGGTACAGACAAGCTACTGTAATGAGTATCGCCACCAGCCAGATGGCACCTTTACTTTGCATAATTTTATTATTAATTTATAAGTCAGGTAAAATAGGGTGCAAATGTAATATTTTTTCCCTAATTAATTAACTTTGTATTTCGCATTTGTCCCATTATGGCTAATAAATTGCTCATAAAAGCATATTTGATCGCTGGTCTGTTTTTACCCGCCTCCTTTACGTATGCCCAACAGGCATCTGCCTCGTCCTTATTCCTTGAAGGAGAACAACTTCGTATGGCCTATGAATTTGAAAGGGCCAAAGAAGCCTATACACGGGCCATCAGCCTGTCGTACGATTCGGCTTTCATAGCACGTGCGGAACAATGCAGGGTATTATGCGAGAACGGGCTGATACTGAGTAATTACGTGGTCAGGCCACATGTGCTGGGTCGGGCTGTGATTCCTTACCGGGATTTTTTTCTTTACTACGATCTGTCCCCCTCCGGTTCCTGGGCCCTGCCGCCATTTGAACTGCTCAATCATGTAAACGACAGCGGGGTTGCCCGGTTGCCCCTTTTTTACAGGGCGACCCTGGACCGGATAGTCTTTACGGCACAGGACTCCACTTCCGGTTCGGGTTATGATCTGTATATGATACAGAAGAAAGATATCCTGGCAAACGGAGCTTTTTTATGGGGCCCTCCTGTCCGTCTGGGGCCTGGGATCAATACACCGGGAAATGAGATTTATCCCGTCCTGAGTTCCGATGGGAAAACCCTGTATTTCAGCTCCGACGGCCTTCCCGGGCTGGGAGGCACGAACCTTTACGTAAGCCGCTGGGACACCCGGATGCAGGAATGGGGCATGGCCGAAAACATGGGCATCCCTTTCTCATCAACCTATAACGATATGCTTTACATGCTATCGGATGATTCGCGTTATTTTTATTTTGCTTCAGACCGTACCGCTCCAAAAGATTCGCTGGTCTTGTATAAGGTGGAATATGAAAGCGCTCCGGTCAAAATACGGCCAGCCTCGGTAAAAGAACTCCGGGAAATTGCATTGATGCCCTTTCCGGGAAATAAAACCGCTCCGGACAGTGTGTTATCCCTACACGAAGCCGGAATGGCGCTCCCTGACTCAATTCTGCAAAAAACACGCGAAGCCACTGCACACTATGCCCAACTTTCCGGGGCTGTCCGGAATCTGACAGGCCAGGTCACGGAACATGAAAAGAAACTGGATAGCTTGCGTAAGCACTATAGTTCACTTTCGCCTGAAGAAGACAGAACGGCTATTGCTAACATCATTCGGGATGAGGAGTTTGTTCTTATGGAATTGCAGCAATCCCTTCGTGATGCGCGAAAATCGGCACAATCCATAGAGGATCTGTTTCTTTCTCATGGTGTACTGCCTCCCGTAACAGCGGTTGCTTCGGAAAGCCCTGTTGCAGCAGTTTCTGATGTAGAGGAAACAGCTTTATACCCTGTCAAACAAAAACTCATCACTCTGGACGGCCATTTGTTTGAAGCTCCCGTTCCTGCTGTTCCCCCGGTAAACCTGGAATTCCGGATTGAAAAAGAGTCCGTGATAGTTCCATGGGAAAACGAGCCCCCGGGCCTGTATTACCGCATCCAGCTGTTTACGGTTTCCAGAAAAGCCCCTATAAGCCAACTGAAGGGCATCAGCCCTGTATTTGAAGTACGGGTGGGAAAGCAATACGTTTACTATGCCGGACAATTCCTCCGTTATGCCGATGCTTCCCGTGCCCTGACTACCACAAAAAGGCAGGGTATCACCGGGGCCATAGTCGTGGCTTATTTCCAGGGAAAATCCATACCTGTGCAGGAAGGACGGCGCAGGGAGGCTCAAAACAAAACAGCGCCGGAAGGTATTGCTGCATACCGGGTTTACCTGGGCAGCAATGAGATACCAGTCAGTCTTGTCTCGCTGGTCAATGAACTTTCAGACAAGGATATCATCAGGGTAGTTACCGGCACCGGTGCCGACTATTTCATCGGTCCTTTCGCTTCGGCTACCCAGGCAGAGGAGCTTGCTTCGGCGCTTCGCGAAAAAGGATTTGACACAGTGGCTGTTCAACAAGTAACCAATTAATAATAAAGATATGGGATTAATCATAACACTTCTGGTCTTGGGGCTCTTATTAATAATTGCCGAGATGACTGTTATCCCCGGATTTGGAATCACCGGCATTCTGGGACTGGCCAGTTTCATTGGTGCCATCGTCATGGCATTCTCTCAGTTCGGGAACACCGTGGGCTTTATAGTGTTGTTCGCAGCGCTCGTTCTGTGTGGCATTCTGCTGTTTTTTGTCCTGCGCTCTAAAACCTGGCGAAAAATAACACTGCATCAGAAAATTGACGAGAAAGCCCTCCCTTCCCCAGGGGAAAAAGGGATTGTTGTTGGGATGGAAGGAGTTAGCCTGACCCGCCTGAATCCCGCAGGCAACGGCAGGTTTGGTGATGTAACCATAGAAGTCCGTTCTTCCCAGGGCCTTATTCAGGCTAAAACCCCTATAAAGGTGGTCTATATTGAGGGATTGAGTATATTTGTGTCTCCTGTAGAAAACAACTAAAAGAAAAAATTATGTCAAGTGTAGGTATAACATTAATGTGGATAGCCATCGGAATCGTTGGTTTATTCGTCCTCTTGTGGTTTTTCCCCATCACCCTTTGGTTCCAGGCCCTGATATCCGGTGTTCGGGTGAGCCTGATCCAACTGGTGCTCATGCGCTGGAGGAAGGTCCCGCCCAGCACCATAGTCATGGCTATGATCACCGGAACAAAAGCAGGCCTGAAACTGGATGTGAATGCCCTGGAAGCCCACTACCTGGCCAAGGGAAATATTATCAAGGTGGTCAACGCGCTGATCTCTGCAGATAAAGCCAACATTCCGCTGGACTTCAAAATGGCCGCCGCCATTGACCTGGCAGGGCGTGACGTGTTCGAGGCTGTGCAAATGTCCGTCAATCCGAAAGTGATCAACACCCCGCCAGTTTCTGCCGTGGCAAAAGACGGGATCCAGCTTATCGCCAAAGCCCGTGTAACAGTCAGGGCCAACATCAAGCAACTGGTCGGAGGAGCAGGGGAAGAAACCGTTCTGGCCCGCGTGGGTGAAGGCATCGTTTCCAGCATCGGCTCTGCTTCTTCCCATAAATCGGTATTGGAAAATCCGGATTACATTTCAAAAGTGGTTCTGGACAAGGGACTTGATTCCGGGACCGCCTTCGAGATCCTTTCCATTGACATTGCAGACATTGACGTGGGTAAAAACATCGGGGCCGTTCTGCAGATGGATCAGGCCAACGCCGATAAGAACATTGCCCAGGCCCGCGCAGAAGAGCGCCGCGCCATGGCAGTCGCCCTGGAACAGGAAAAGATAGCCGATGCCCAGGATGCACGTGCAAAAGTCATTCTTGCCGAGGCAGAAATCCCTCTGGCCATCGCAGAAGCTTTCCGCAAAGGCAACCTCGGCATTATGGACTACTACCGCCTGAAAAACATCCAGGCCGACACCCACATGCGCGACCAGATTGCAAAATAAAATAATATTAATACCTTTGCCCTCCTTAAAAGTAAAGGTTTGGTGAGGTGGGTGAGTGGCTGAAACCACCAGTTTGCTAAACTGACGTACTCGCAAGGGTACCGGGGGTTCGAATCCCCCCCTCACCGCCAAAGAAAAAACAAGCCGATCCCCAAAAGGGAAAAGCAAAAAAATAAAGACCGTCTGAGCTTGCTCAAAGACGGTCTGTTTTTTTGCTTTTAACTGCCGCAGGCAGTCTTGCTTGTTTTTTCTTTGAGGATCCAATCGTGGGATCACGGAGCGAAGCGACGTAATCCCTACCGGTACATCACCTCGGTGTGCTCATCCATGGAATAAAGCGACGTGTCCTGCCCCTTCCTCAACCATAACTCAAACAACCACTGATTGTTGGTACAGTCTAGAAACTGGCATTGCGACCCGGGCCAGGCACTTAAGTCCAGGGTCGTCAGCTGGTTGTTTGCACAATGAAGGCGAAGCAAGGATTTGCTACGGCTCAAATCCAGAAAGTCCAGCATATTGCTTTGACAATTCAGGTTTTCAAGCAAAACATTTCCACTAACATCCAGGCCGGTAAGCCTGTTGAATCCACACCCCAGCATGAGCAGCTTACTGTTATTGTTAAGATTTAAAGCCGCCAGCTCATTGTCACTGCAATTGAGAACGGTCAAAGCCCTGTTTCCAGTAACATCCAGACTCTTAAGATGGTTTTTGCTGCAATCCAGGTATTCAAGCCCTATGTTACGGCTCACGTCCAGGCTTGTCAGTTCATTGTTGGCACATATAACCAGAAGAAGACTTTTGTTATCGCTTACGCTCAGATTCTCCAGTTTATTATTGCTGCAATCTATGTATTCCAGGACCGGATTATGGCTCAGATCCAATGCATTAAGTTCATTGCCGGCACACAAGATCATTTTGAGGGCCCTGTTACCTCTCACATCCAGGCTTGTCAGTAAATTGTTGTAACAAACCAGGCTTTCCAGGGCAGTAAAATACTGCAGTCCTTCCAACGATTTTACCCCCCTGTCAGAAACTGTGATCCTGTCAATTACTGCCAATTCATCTGAAGTGAGCAAATAATCCGCATTGCTGTCGGCAAAAGACAGGCAATACGATCTGAATCCTGTATCAGGGATCCTGACCGGGACCGGATACACCAGCACAAAGCATGAGTCGGTACAGGTCGTGTCTGATGTTGATGCTGCCACCGTAATGGTTGCACTGCCATGGCCCACGGCAGACAAGAAACCATCCTCGTCCACGGCAACAATCCGCTCATCACTGCTTACCCATTTCAGATCCAACAGGTTATAAGACGATTCCGGATCTACATTCATACTCAGCACATATGCCGTTCCATAGCCAATCATCAAACTATCTCTTTCAAGGGAAATACTATTCAGTACAAGGCTTGCTTTCTCGATCTGAGGATAAGAAAATACTAAAAACGTAGTAATTAAGTGAAGAATAATATCTTTCATACTCGTTGTTTATAGAAAAACCCGACATGAATTATTGTTTAAAGATAATATTTTTTAAGATTCGTTATTCTCTGCCAAAACAGCAGTTTTCGGGATTCAGCATTTTGTGGCAAAATATTTGTAACAATAGAATTTTCAAATAAATACAACTATGAAAACAATACAGCTAACACTTATCCTTATCCTGGCAGGATCAATGGGTATACAATACAGCCTGGGCGCTCAGACCGCCCCTCAACCTGTTTCGCAACATTTTACATTTTCTCCCCTTCCCTATGCTTATGATGCGCTGGAACCCTACATAGATGCGCAAACCATGGAAATCCACCATAGCCGGCACCACCAGGCCTATTACAACAACTTTGTCAAGGCCGTGGAGGGAACCGAAATGGCCACCATGTCCATGGAAAACATCCTTACCAACATAAGCCGGTATCCGGCTGCGGTCCGCAACAATGGCGGTGGTTATTACAACCATACGTTTTTCTGGGAAAACATGGCCCCCGCGGACAAACAGGCCGGCCACAGGGCCCCGTCCGGAAAGCTGGCAGAAGCCATTGATAAAACCTTCGGTTCTCTTGCCGGGATGAAAACCGCTTTTGCCACCGCCGGTGCCTCCCGTTTTGGAAGCGGATGGGCCTGGCTGAGCCTTGACGCAGGTGGCAACCTGTTTATCAGTTCCACCCCCAACCAGGACAATCCCCTGATGGATGTGGCCGAAAAACAGGGAATTCCCTTGTTGGGAGTGGATGTGTGGGAACATGCCTACTACCTGAAGTACCAGAACAAACGGGCAGATTACCTGGCAGCTTTCTGGAACGTGATCAACTGGAAAGAAGTGGAAAAAAGATACGAGAAAGCGCTTAAAGGAATAAAATAAAAAAAATTCCCTATCTTCGCAGCCCTGAAGTTTCGGGGTGTAGCGCAGTTGGTTAGCGTTCCTGCTTTGGGAGCAGGGGGTCGTCCGTTCGAGTCGGACCACCCCGACAGGAAACCGGTTAAAAAGCAATTTTTAGCCGGTTTTTTATTTAAGCCGAGGCTTCAGCTGCTTAAACGCGCAGTTGCTACACAGTAACGAACAGAGCGCTTTTTTGGTTCGCCGAGGCGCTTTGTTCGTTACAGTGCTGCAACACCCTTACTTCCTCATCCCCAGCATTGTGGAATAAAATATTGTTATATATTTGTTTAAATCATTTCAAAATCCCAATGAAAGCAACAAAAAAAAACTGGGTCAGCTAAGCATGCCTAATGAAGAAAGTCTGCTGCCTGCCCTGTTATCATACACGGCTGAAATTGCCAAAACTGTCGGATTTTCGTCTCGCGACTGTTACAAAATCCAGCTGGCCGTGGAAGAGGCCTGTGTTCACGTGATGAAAACATCTTTTCACCCTGGAGAGATGGCTGATTATCAGGTGGAGTATACAGGCAGGCTTGATTGAATAGAGATTCATATACGCGATATGGGATTACCCTATGATCCTTCATTGATTCAAGGGTATGACCCTGCTGCCAATATCCTTGAACAGGATATGGAAGGATTGGGCTCATTTCTGATAAAGCAGACCATGGGCGAGTACAGGTTTAACAATTTAGGGGTCAGGGGAAAGGAAGTGGTGTTGATTAAATATTTTGACACACTGTGCATTGCTGCCGATCAGGATGTTCCAAAGGAGGCGGAAGTGGTTGTGCCCCCGGCAGATAGGAAGGCGGTTGACCCAATAAAGTTCACCATCAGGCAAATGAAACCTTCAGAATCGTTGGAGGTCTGCCGGTGTATTTACGACAGCTATGGATACTCCTATGCCAATGAGAATGTATATTTTCCTGAGCGGCTGGCAGCCATGAATCAGGAAGGAAAGCTATTTTCTTCTGTGGCCGTTACCCCGGAAGGTGAAGTCGGAGGGCACGTTGCCATTATATTCCACGAAAAACTTCCGGCAGAAATCGGGATAGCCGTAACCAAAAGAAAATTCCGTGGGCAGGGGTTTGCCAGGGAGTCAACCCTGTTCCTTGAAGATTACATTAAAGAAAAAGGACACAAGGGTATGCAGGTCAAGGAGGTTACCGCCCACCCTTACACCCAGAAGTTTTGTATGAAACTGGGCTATATGGATTGCGGCCTACTGCTGGGGCACTCACCCAAGTCTCTATCTTTCAAGGGCATTGCAGACACCCTCAAGCAACGTAATTCCGATGTGCTGGGTTTTAGGTATTTTGTCCAGCCTGAGGCCAGAGGTTTATACGTTCCCGGTCAGCACCGTGAGATGATCATCAGGTTGTTTAACAATCTTGGGGTCAGTGTCGACACCCTTACACCAAAGTACACCAAACCGGCCTCAGGACCAGGACGCATGGAGGTGGTTGTACACTCGCTGAGGTCGCTGGCCGAAATAACCATTTTTGAGTTTGGGGAGGGAGCCATCGCCCTGCTAAAACAGGAGATGCGAAAGCTTTTTATAGATGAAATACAGGTGTTTGAGTTATACCTGAGCTTGAATGACCCGCTCGCCCCTCCGATGACCACCAGGCTGGAAGAGCTGGGGTTCATATTTACCGGCATATTGCCCGAAACACAGATAGGTGACGCTTTGGTGATGCAATATTTTAACGGAGTGTATATTGATTACGACCAGATTGTGCTGGTATCGGAGCTGGCACAAGAGCTGCTGGAATACATCAAGAAGAACGACCCGCGAAGTGGCTCCTGAAATAGTTATTTTTACCTCCTGACCCGCAGCAGCAGCCGGTTTTTGCCGTCGCTGTTGCTGTACTCCATGCTTTCACAGAGGGCCTGCAGCATGGTGACACGCATTTCGTTATCTTCCTGTTCCAGCGGATTCAGAGGGGCTCCTGCTGCTGCACATTGCATTATCAGTGAGTCGTCTTTTTCCGAGTAGGAGAGCTCCAGCAGTATGTCTGTGAAATCGGTCTGCATCTGCAGCACCTCTTCTGCCATGATCTGCAGGCGGTTGCATACTTTTGAAGATATCACGTGTTTTTCGCAGAAGAGGACCATTTCGCCCTGAAGCCGGTACAGGTCATACAACGGGCTGTTGATTGCATACTGCAGACTCCTAATCCTCTGGATAAAGGCCCTGGTCTTATCCCGCCGGGGATGGTCAAACACCTGCTGTGGTGTGCCTTCTTCATAGATCACCCCCTCATCCATATAGAAAATCCTAGTGGATGTGTTGCGGGCAAATTCCATTTCGTGCGTCACGATCATCATGGTCATGCCTTCGCGCGCCAAACGGCGGATCACGGCCAGTACTTCGCTAACCATGGTAGGATCCAGGGCAGAGGTGGGTTCATCAAAGAGCAATATCTCGGGTTCCATGGCCAGGCAGCGGGCAATGGCAATACGCTGCTGCTGGCCGCCGGACAATTCATCGGGAAAATTGTAGGCTTTCTCTGCCAGACCGACCATTTTGAGCAACTCCACAGCCTTGCGGTCCGCCTCTGCTTGTTTCTTTTTTAAAAGGATCACCGGACCCAGGGTTAAATTTTCCAGGACGGTCAGGTGTGCATACAGGTTGAAGGACTGGAATACCATGCCCATTTTGCGTCGGATCCTGGGTACATCGGTCCTTTTATCCAGTAATGGTTCCCCGTCGATCAAGATCTTTCCGCCGGTAGGTGTTTCCAGCAGGTTCAGACACCGCAGAAAAGTACTCTTCCCTGTCCCGGAAGGGCCGATGACAGATATGACTTCTCCTTTTTTTATGTGAACACTCACATCTTTCAGAACCTCCAGATCCCCGAATTTCTTGGACAAATGTTCTACCCTTATCATACTGTTTCCTCCTTCATTGTTCTGATGGTTTTCCTTTTGGGGTCCACAGAAATTTCAATTTTATCCAGCAACCACGTCAGTAACCATGACAATGCCAGGTAAATGACCGTAGCTATCAGCAGCGGAAAGAAAGCATCGAAAGTGCGGCTGCGGATGATGTCGCTCACCCTGGTAACGTCCTGTACTGCAATGTATCCCACGACCGATGTGGCCTTGACCATGGAAATGAATTCTCCCTTGTACACCGGCAGGGCGTGCCGTAGTGCCTGTGGCAGGATGATGTGGGTGAAGGTTTGTGTGCGGGTAAAGCCGGCAGCTATCCCCGCCTCTTTTTGCCCTTTGCCGATGCTGTTGATGGACGTGCGGAAAATCTCGGCAACATACGCGGCAAAATTCAACCCGAAGGCAATGACCGCCACCAGCACCGGGTTGATCTGTACCGATGCGAACACCACATAGAAGATGATCATCAGCAAGACCAGCACCGGTGTACCCCTGAAGAAACCAATGTAGCCTTTGGCAAAAGAAGTGGCAAAACGCGAGGCCGACATGCGCATGGAGCAGACCACCCCTGCCAGGAGGGTACCCAGGATGGCTGCCAGGATGGAAATGATGACCGTCACAGCCAACCCGTCCAGAACCAGCTTATAACGGTCTTCGTGAACCAGGTTGTTTTGAAAACTCTCGCTGATCTTTTTGAAAAAATCCTTTTTTTCCGACTGGATCTCCGATGGCATGAATTCTGCGGCATTATCTCGGTTCATGCGGCTCATATCGGCAATGATGCTTACACTGCAATCGTAATACTTATCGGAAAAAGCCACTGTTTTTGCCCTTTCTTCGGTAATCGTGATACAGGATACGGCCATGTCTGCTTTTCCCGTGGCCACGGCCAGTAATAAACTATTGAAAGGCATGTCTACAGGAACGAACTCCTTCCCCAGGTAAGAGGCAAAGCGCTTCATGATCTCCACATCATAACCCACCAGGTTTCCGTGACTGACCGCTATAAAAGGCAAACCCATGCTGGTTACCATGGCAACGCGCAAAATTCCGTTTTCCACGTGCTTTTCTATTTCCGGCATCTCTTCCCCTTCTTTGGTCACCCATCGTTCCACCATCTGGTCATAAATCCCGTTTTCCCGGATTTGTTGAATAAAAGCATTGAACTGCAATCGCAGGGAATCATTTTCCCTGCTGAAAACGGCTCCTATGGGTTCATAAAAAATAAAATCTGCTAAAATGCCCAGGTCCGGATTTTCTTTCAAAACAGGGGCCAGCATTTCGCGGGTATACATGGCTGCATCTGATTTTCCCTGTCGCAGCGATACCAACAGGTCAGGCACGTTCTGGAATTGTTGTATGCGGTCATCGGGGTAGTGGGTCAGGGCGTATTCCTCATGGGTAGATCCCAATAGTACGCCAAGTGTTTTGGCCCGTTTTGCCTGTTTCGCTTGCTGAGGTTTTTCCCGTACCATGACGGCCAGCCCTCCCTTGTAGTAGGGCTCGGAAAACAGGACGCTCTTGGCCCTTTCCTCCGTTATGGACAATCCGGCTCCTATCATATCCACTTTCCCCGAAATAAGAGCCGGGAGCATTGCCCCGAATTCCATATCAACAATATTGAGCTGCATGCCCAGGTCCTGGGCTATGTATGCCGCATATTCGATATCAAAACCAATAACTCCCTCATTTGCATATACATATGTCATTGGCTCGGTAACTGCAGCCGTCCCGAAATTCAGGATACCGTTTTCTCCGCCTGAAGTAATTTGCGGCATCGGACCGGGATCCCCCTGTTTGGGGAACCAGCGGTCCAGCATCCCGACATAAGTCCCATCCTCCTGGATCCTTGACAACACCCGGTCCATGGCCTCTTTCAGCCTGTTGTCCTCCTTGCGGACCGCAAAGCCGTACTGATCGTCCATGATGAATTCATCCAGAATGTTCAGTCCTTCAAGTTTTGCCTGAATATTGGCCAGTACCGGCAGGTCATACGCCGTTGCGTGTGCTTTCCCTTCTTTTACGGCTAAAGCACAATGCAGCACGTTGTTAAAATAAATGATCCGGGCATCGGGAATGCGGTCCAGGACCATCTGATCGGCTGCTGTCCCCGCCGGAACAGCAAATGTCTTTCCTCCTTCCAGCATGGAAAGGCTGGTAATGATATGCTCCTCCTTTTGACATCCTGTTACTGCAAACAGAAGTAAAAGGCACTGAAGGGCGGCTTTACATGTGATTTTCATGAAACAAAGATAATAAAGCCGGAATCAAAAACATGTTGATTCCGCTTAAACCTTTGTGTGTTCCCAGATTTTTAGGTCTATGCAGTCTATTCGCGTAGTCTGGTCTTCCAAAGATACGATCACTCCTGAATGCACTTTTCCCATCATGCAATGAGCCGGCAGGAACTTCACCGTTTGCCCCACATACGGCCGCATCCCTTCAATTACACCCCGGAATGAAAGCACCATACAAATGCCAACATCAATAACCATCTCCTCCCTTCTCAACAGTTTCCCCGGCCCTGTCACCCACACATCCAATAATCCGTTATCCAGCTCCACAACCCGCGCAAAATGTGTAATGGGACATCCCAGCGGGCGGTAACGGATCACATCGTCTTTGGATATCTTTTTGGCCGAGAAACAGGCCAGCGTCTCACGGCAGGACGGCTCTCCGGGTAACGGATGTAACAAGAAATCGGCTTTTGCTTTATCAATCAGGCCCGTATAGGTTTCTGTCGCCTGAATACCGTCCAGATTCAGCATCCTGGTCAATTTATTGAATTGCTCCTTAAACCGTTCCTGCCTGAAAACAGGGCATTGTTCCGGTGTGGCTCTTTTTTCTTTTAAAGCCGAGGCAAAAGTCGCGCAATTCACATACCCGCAGGCACCGCAATTGAATCCCGGCAACATCAATAAAAGGGTTTCCTCCTTGATCATGGCTTATTCTCCCTTATATTCCTGAACCCCGTTTATATGTCTCAGAACACCCCTATGGTATTTCTTTTCGATATGCATTTCCCCTACGCATAAAGTACATATGGAAAAGGGCGCGTTATGGCGCAAGAGGTCTTCACTGTAATCAAACAAGGGGGCTTCAATAAAGCATCCTGCCAATTCGGAAGTTCCCTTTCCGGTCAAACCGTTTGTTTCAATGATACGGCATCCCGCATTCATTTCAATTACACGCTCCCTGAATATTTCCCTTTCCGCCTGCGAGATCATATCGCCTTTTGTTATTGCCACCACATTGGCCGTGCTTAAAAAAGGACCTACCTTAAGCGGGGTATTGGGCCCTGTAGTGGCATCTATCACACATACACCCAGGCCATTGGTGGTATATGGAGCGCATCTGTGGCACAATCCGGCTGTTTCTACAATTAGCATATCGGCGGTATTCTCACTGGCAAAAGACACCATTTCTCCCATGTTGTAAATGGTGTAGTGATCGGGACACATATCCCTGGATAACCCTACCATGGTGGGAATTCCTGACTTTTTAAACCTGATGTGGTCTTCGGTATACAAACAATCAATCTTGGCAACTGCTATCCTTACCTGCTGTTCTTTCAGAAATTTAATGGTATTTAGCAATACGGACGTTTTGCCTGCTCCCGGCGTACCGGCTACTACGATCATTTTCATGGTTTTCCTTTCAGGCAACGATTTCTTCACCCAGCCTTACCCGTTCACGGATCCTGAACAATTCACGGTCCATACGGTTCAACTCCACGCAGAGATCAGTCTCATGAGTGGTTGTACAGAAAATCTTTTCCACCCCGCCATTTTTCATTACAATGCGCCTGCCGGTCAACAAAGCCAGCAATGGATCATGTGTCACGACCAAAATAATTTTTCCCTTGCCCGACAACAATTCCATGGCCTGGTGTTTTTTAATGCCGGCGTTTTCAATTTCATCTATCAGGACTATGGGAGAATCACTTATGAAAGCAACATCGGCCACCATCAGAGACCTGCTTTGTCCTCCGCTTAGGACTGTCAGATTCATATCTTCCGCAATCGGCTCACCCGTCAATGTGTTGGCATGATAGACAACCTGTTCTACCATATTCAAATTCTTTCCCCTGCATTTTGCATGAAGCTCCAGAAAGTCCCTCACCGTCATATCTGCTAAAAAATTCATGTTTTGAGACAATTGAGCTATCATTTTCTTTTTGGGATCATACCGCATGGAAATATCGGGAATGCTTTCGTTTATTAGCACACGACGCTGTGTGGCAGTATCGCCCTGTGCCAGTTGTTCTATATCTTCGATAAAAGCGCTTTTGCCGCTTCCGGTAGGTCCTACAACTCCCACGATTTCACCTGGAAATATGTCAATCCGCGAGTAGTATTCGGGATTCCCGTCTTTGTTTTTTCCAGGCATTATGGTAATGCTTTTGATCATTGTCGTTTCTTTTCTGACAAAGGTAAAAGCTTTTACTATTTTGCTAAACCCATGAAAAACGTATCCGCATCTACGTTAAAACACGTATCATTGAGAGCTTAAATGTCAAAATAATGGTGTTTAACAGCATAGGTAACCAGGTTGGCCGTGTTTCTGGACTGTGTTTTCAGAAGCAGGTTTTCCCGGTGTTTGTCCACTGTACGTTTGCTTATGCCCAGTTTTTTTGCTATTTCCGCATTGGAGAACCCTTTGCATATATAATACAGAATATCCTTTTCGCGTTGGGTAATTTCACCTTGATCCTTATCAGGGTGGTTGATTTTTTGGTTCATAATTTCCAGAATGGATTGTATTATGGCAGGTGAAAAATAATTCTTTCCCTCCATGACATCCCGCAAAGCACTTTTCACTTCACTGAAGGAAGAATTTTTCAATAAAAAACCCGATGCTCCCGCCTCTATCATGCTGGTAAGGTAACTTTCCTCCGAATACATGGACAAGGCAAGGATTTTCAATTCCGGATCATGTTCGAGTGCTTTTCTTGTAGTTTCTATTCCGTTCATTATAGGCATTTCTATGTCCATTAATACGATACAGTTTTTTACCTCAACTATTTTTTCCAGGAAATCCTTTCCGTTTTCTGCTTCCAGTATCTGTTCTACAAAATCCATTTTTTGAAGCAAAAAACGCAACCCTTCCCGGAACAAGGCGTGGTCATCCACTAAGAATATATTGATCTTTTTCATCATACAGGTATTTCAACATGTGCATAAAATCCTTTCCCGGGGGATGATTCCACGGAAACAGATCCATCCAGTGACGTGACACGCGAATATATGTTATCCAGACCCATCCCGGAAAAAGTCACTTCCTGTCCGTAAAAAAACCCGGGTTCCATACCCTTGCCGTCATCCCGGTAATCTACCATCAGCCGCTTGCCAGCCTCTTCCTTCAATTCCATTTCTATGTTTGCCGCCCCGGCGTGCTTCACACTGTTGTTCAATAATTCAGTCACAATCCGGTAAACATTTATCTCCACATCGTAATCGTACCTTTTGTCAGAAATGCCGGAGTGTAAAACCACCTTTATGGGGGAATTGGCAAACAGCTGTTTTGTTAGGGTTTCGATTGCTTTTACCAAACCGTAATTCTTCAGCAGATGTGGACTCAGATGATTGGATATTTCCCGGAGTGTGACTATTGCCTCATCAATAACCGAGCAAGTCTGTTCCACTATTTTCCGGTTTTCCGGATTCATCTTTCTGGTATCGGCGGCACTTATGATCATTTTCACTGAAGAAAGCAAGGGCCCCATTCCGTCGTGCAAATCTCCGGCTATGGTACGACGGGCATTCTCTTCGCCCTGAATAATGCCCATCAGCATGCGTTTTTCACTCGTCTTGCGCATGGCATCCAACTGGTCCTGGAGGTTGAAAATTTGCCTGATATAATAGAGGCTTATGAGCATGAAGATGGAAATAAGAATACCCAGCCAGCTGTTAACTTCTTCTTTGGTAATAATTTTAGTCTGCCAGAAAAAAGATGAAAATTCAACCAGCCTTTCGAGCGCCATTAAGACAAAGGCTATAGAGATGAGAATCCACGATACATTGTACCTGGTCCTGCGCACCATGCTGACTGCTACAATTGCTGTTGCCAGCTGAATGATCATAGACAGGAATAATGCAATTTTGAAAATCATTTTTCTTGTAAAAGTAGTATAAAATAAAAAAGGGGGGTGACAAAAAGTAGTTACCCCACTTTTATATGCCCCAAACGCTTATGGGACACCACTTTGAAAGACAACCACCTGCTCCAGTTTCAGGTCACTGCCCTCGCCTGGAGCGGAGAGCTTTTTTGGGTACGCAGAGGCTCTCCGTGCTTTTCTGCCCGTCGCCGTCGCTAACACCCCACGAACGGAAAGCTTTTTCTTTAAGCCGAGGCTTCCCTTATCGTGGGGTGTCAGCGCCCGTTCGCCAGAAGGAGGTGGAACCTTCCGCGCCAAAAGCCTTTGGCGCACCACCTTGAAGACCCACCGGGCGGTTGTTGGAGCAGGAATACTATTCAATGGCAGGGTCGCTACGCCATAAAGAACGGAGAGCCTCGGCTTAAGGAAAAAAGCTCTCCGTTCTTCATGGTGTAAAGACTAAACAGAGCAAAAGCCTCGGCATAAAAAAAGAGGATGACCTTTTTGTCACCCTCTTACACACGATTAGGTTTTAAGTATCAGTCAAGCAGTTTATTCCTTCCGTCGGCTATAACTGCTGCCAGTGTGTTCAGTTGTTCTTCAAGCTGTTTGACATTGATGGCATTGATGACATTCAGCGGTTCAATGATCCCGCGGATCGATTCCAGTTCCGGATGATAGGGCATCAGGGACTCTATGCCCTCCACAACCAGAAGGAGCCTGTAGGAAACCTCGGAGGCTGTCTGGTCATTGAAATAAGTCATATAACGGGGTATGTCCAGGCTGGTTATATACAATGATTCCATAACGCCTGCTGCGATAGTTTCAAAGAACAAATGCATTTGCTCCTTCCCCAGTTGTTCTTCACCCATTGTTACGATCCAGGAGTCCACGTCAAGTGCGTTTACTTCTACCTTGACCTCTGCGCCTTCCATGAGCGCCACATTATCGGTATCGATCATTAGTTGTGCTATCACCTTGTCGTACTCTTCCAGGGGCATCTCGTATAACTGGGCTATCTCCCTGTCCACTGCATAAACAGCCAGAGCCCTGCTTTTCTGGTTCAGGGTGATGAGTTCATTCACTCTGGCAAGAGGCATAAGATACGTGGGTTTGACCCTCTTTTCGCGGTCGGTAAGAACCAATGTCCCTTCATCAATGGCTTTCATGTTGGGCATAACACCCAATTGCTGGAATCCGGCGATCAGTGAATCAATTTTAATTATTAAATCCTGTGTCAGGTATTGCTCCTGCATAGAAATGTCCGATTTTGTACCGGCATCTTTCTTTTTTGAAGCAGTGTTGCCGCAGGCACCCACTATAAGTGCAGAGGCGAACAATAGCGCAATGGCGATTTTTCTCATATTTAGGTCTTTTTGAATGTTGATAATATTTCCGAAATAATCGTACAAATATAAAAAAAACCCGGTATTATGTGCTTTTCTTTCGCATAAACCTGGCTGGAATCTCTAAAAACAAGGCCAGTGATGTCAATAACGCCATCAGTCCCAGAACCCCCAGGTTGTACCAGAGGGTAGGCATTTTCCATGATCCCAGGATTTTCATATGGCTGTAAAAGGGGGCACGGCCGTCACGCGTTGATGGCTCCAGGTAAATCTGCCCCACCCGGGGAACAATCACATGGTCTACCAGTCTGTACATACGCGTACTTGATGTGTTGAGAACAAGGTCCTGTAAAAAAAGGTTGTGGTTGTTTTTTTTCAGTTCCAGCAATCCCTCCCGGCCCGTTTCTTCCAATAAATTCCTGTTCACCCTGTCTATGGCGTGTGTATAATGCAACGAATTACCTGACAACACCTTGTCTGCCTGTTTGAAATAATCGTCCAGGGCCTCATAAAGTTCCGCAGACCATGAATCCACCGGATAAGTGAACGGTTCAAGCCCGGTAACCTCAGCCAGCCTGGGCATTCCACCTGTAATGACGCGGAGTCTTTGCGGATCCATTGCATTCTGTTTAATATACTCATCCTGTGCTGTTTCCATCTGGCTCTGCAATTCCTCCAGGAATCCCAGCCGGTAATACTGTGCCCTGAATTTTTCCTTCTCGTCTTCAAAAAAATGTTTCATGTAGGGATTGTACATGTACGAGCTTACCGCCAGGGCTTCGAAGGCCCAGCGCGAAGGGATCACTTCACCAATTACGGGCACGTTCCCTGTTTTGCTTGCAGGATTCAGGTCGTCAAACTTGACTACCAGGCCGCACAACAGGATCTGGGGGATGAGCAGCAAGGGAATGGTGATATAGATGGCAACAATGGAGCTTAAAGATTGGGAAAGGACTAGTCCGGTAAGGTTCGCAACAAAGGCAGAGGCAAAAAGAATGATCCACCAGATGCCAAGCATGCCGTGTATTCCCATGATGGCATGCCCTACCAGGATAAACAACAGCGTCTGGATAAGTGAAAGACCTGCCAGGAACACTATTTTTGACCAGATGTACCCGTTGTGGCTCAGGCGCAGGAAACGTTCCCGCTTAAGCAGGGAACGATCTTTGAAGATTTCCTCTGCGCTGACGCTCATGCCCATGAATATGGCCACAATGACGGCCATGAAAAAGAACGAGACCAGGTTTTTGTTATCCATGACGGTGTACCCCGTCTCGGGGGCATACCGGGTGAGCATGGCCACAATGGCTGCCAGCAAAGGAGCTTCCAGCAGTGAAATGAGTAAATACTGCGTATTGGCTTTCTTTGTCTGCAGGTTACGTTCCAGGAATATCAGGAATTGTTTCCATGGGGAGGGTTTTTTCTGTTTTGTCTCAGGCACATCCTGTATATGTGGCGTTTCCTGCTCCTGCCTTGTTTCCAGGTATTTGTTGTGCCATTCCTGGGGGCTTATGCGGCGTTTCTCGGTAAGGCGCCCGGTATCATCCAAGGATTTGGATTCCAGTATGTTGAGAATAATCTCGGGGTTTACATTCCCGCATGTGGCACACATGCTCGTTTGCGCATCGGCGTGTTGGGCCGCCTGCTTGAAATACGTAACCGCCTCTATGGGATTCCCGTCAAAAACCGGGTACCCTCCCTTGTCCAACAGCCACAGGCGGTCAAACAATTTATAAATATCCGAGGACGGCTGGTGAATGTTGACCACAATAAGCCGGCCCCTGAATGTTTGTTCTTTCAGCAAATTAATGACCTTTTCCGAGTCCGAGGAGCTCAGGCCCGAGGTGGGTTCGTCCAGGAACAGCACCGCCGGCTCCCTGATCAGCTCCAGCGCTATGTTGAGCCTTTTGCGTTGTCCCCCGCTGATTGTCTTGTTCAGGGCCGAGCCTACTTTCAAGTCCCTGGTTGCGGCAAGACCCAGGTCTGTCAGCACTTCCATCACTTTATTTTCGAGCCATTCAGGGGACATCCCGTCAAAACAAAGCCTGGCGGTATACCAGAGGTTCTGAAAAACCGTCAGTTCCTCAATCAGCAGATCATCCTGGGGCACAAAGCCGATGAGCTTTTGCACTAACGGGTCTTCTATGGAGTGGTTATTAAGCAGGATCTGTCCTTCCTGCGGTTTGATGTTTCCGTTGAGCAGGCCCAGCAACGTGGATTTCCCTACCCCGCTTCCTCCCATGATGGCTACCAACTGCCCCGATTTGAGCGTAAAAGAGAAGTTGTGCAGCCCGTTTTCGCTGTGTGGAAAGCGGAATTCAATACCCTGGCCTGTTAGTTCAATAGGGGTCCTGGCGGTCTCCCCTGTCTGAAAAAGAGATTGTACGTTGCTGTAATACAATGGATTTCCATGTTTTCCCTTCATGACTGCACTTTGCTGCCACAGCTGGAACGTATCCTGCAATACCGGGACATCGTTCATCATCACCTGGTCATTTCCCCGGTAAGTAAAAGCAATCACATTTTTCCCCGGGAGGTCAATCAGCCGCAACATCCCTTCCCATCCTTCCGGCCTGTAACTGCGCACCCTGTCAGTCTCTCCGTCCAGTACAAAAGCCTTGAAATGCATGAGCTCTTCACCGGTCACATTAAAATGAGCGGCCACTTTGTAAAAAAGATCCTCCTGCTTCAAAAAGCCTTCCCTGTTTATGGCGGAAAACTCCATGAAACGCAGCAGGAGCAAAGACTGTTCGGATGATTCGATGTTTTTGCGCAATCCTTCGCATACGGATTCTATGATCTTATCCTTGTCCAGATCCGGAGACATCTCATAAAGGTCTGTAAGATCCCGGTACAGGCCCAGGTAAGTTTCCCTGCGGCGTACGCCAAAGTGCTGGTCAAGATAGGCTGCAATGAGTCTTGCTGCCCGCTCTTTGTCTATCCCGGCCAAGGCCCCGAATAAGGCAAAGAGATTGAGCAGTCCCGATAAAATAATATCATTCATTTTCGTTTCTTTTTTTCAGTTGAAAAAAATAGCAGCATAAAGGGAATGCCCAGAACACTTCCTACAATATCTGCAGCCACATCCGAAATATCCCCGGTCCTGTACGGAAGGTAGTGCTGGACTATTTCTGTTATCACCCCAAAAATCAGCCCGGACCAGAATATGACAATCTTTGTGATAACCATGTTGGGCCTTACGGCTCCCCATGTAAGGGGAATAATGGGAATAAACAGCAACGTATGGATGATCTTATCGGGCAACACATCCAGCAGGGAAGCCAGCCATAAGATCATCCCGGACTTCTGGAATTTTGGCAGGGAATCTCCCTTTGCAAATAAAAAATACGTACATCCTCCCAGGTAAGCCACCAGGAGAAAGATCATGATACCCTGTCCGACTTTCTTTATTATGTGAGTTTTCCGAGCCAATTCCTGTTGTTTAATTTTTCATCCAGAATTCCTGACAGGTTCTCAACCGGAACCCTGTCCTGGAGCATGGTATCCCTGTCCCTTATGGTTACGGTATTGTCTTCCAGTGTCTGATGGTCCACCGTTATGCAAAGGGGCGTGCCTATGGCATCCATTCTGCGGTATCGTTTCCCTATGCTGTCCTTCTCGTCATAGAGGCAGGCGTGTTCCAGGCGGAGCTTTTTGAGTATCTGCTGGGCCACCTCGGGCAATCCGTCCTTTTTGACCAGGGGAAATACCCCCAGCTTAACAGGGGCCAGTATGTGGGGTAAACGCAACACTACACGTGTTTCACCATCTTCGAGCTCCTCTTCCCGGTAAGTAGAAGACAATACAGCCAGGAACGTCCGGTCCAGGCCAATGGAGGTTTCTACCACATAGGGAATATAGCTTTCATTTGTTTCCGGGTCAAAGTACCGCAGTTTGCGGCCCGAGTACTCTTCATGGCGCGAGAGGTCATAATCTGTCCGGGAGTGGATCCCTTCCAGTTCCTTGAATCCAAAAGGAAACCTGAATTCAATGTCACAGGCGGCATTGGCATAATGGGCCAGCTTGTCGTGGTCATGGAAACGGTACATGTCCGCACCCAGGCCCAGTGACAAATGCCAGCGCAGGCGCATGTCCTTCCAGTATTCGTACCACTTCATCTCTTCTCCGGGTTTGACAAAGAACTGCATTTCCATCTGTTCAAATTCGCGCATTCTGAAAATGAATTGCCTGGCCACTATTTCGTTCCGGAAAGCCTTCCCGGTCTGTGCTATGCCAAAGGGGACCTTCATACGGCCGCTTTTCTGCACATTCAGAAAGTTCACAAAAATCCCCTGGGCCGTCTCGGGCCTTAGGAAGACCTGGGATGCCCCTTCACCGGTGCTTCCCAGCTGGGTGCTGAACATCAGGTTAAACTGGCGTACCTCGGTCCAGTTCCTTGTCCCCGATATTGGACAAACAATCCCGCAATCCAGGATGAGCTGGCGCAATCCCGCCAGATCGTTCTCGATCAGGGCCCTGGTCATCTTATCCTGTAAATCGTCAATCTTGGCCTGCTCCCTGAGCACATTGGGATTGGTGGCCCGGAATTGGGCTTCATCAAATTGCTCCCCGAACCGTTTCTGACCTTTGGCCACTTCTTTGTTTATTTTTTCTTCCAGCCTGGCCAGGTAATCTTCCAGCAATACATCGGCGCGGTATCTTTTTTTGGAATCCTTATTGTCTATCAGCGGATCGTTGAAGGCGGCCACATGCCCGCTGGCTTCCCATATCTTTGGATGCATGAAGATTGCCGAGTCCAGCCCCACAATATTGTCGTGCATCCTGACCAGAGAATCCCACCAGTACTTCCTGATGTTGTTCTTGAGCTCCACCCCGTTCTGTCCATAATCATACACGGCACTCAACCCGTCGTAAATCTCGCTGGAGGGAAAAATGAATCCGTATTCCTTCGCGTGGGCAATAATGTTTTTGAATAAATCTTCCTGTGTCATAAATCATTTGGTAAAAAGGTCCTCCAAAGATAGACTTTTTGGGATAATCTCTTCCAGCAGCTCCCTTGCAAAATCCCGGTCCTTCAGCCGGGGGTGTGGCAGGGTGAGTTTTTCGGAGTCCATTATTAAATTGTCATACAGAAGGATATCAATGTCAATCAGACGGGAAACATAAGTTCTCCCGCCTTTAACAGGGGATTCCTGGCGGGGTCGTACCCTGCCCAGCCTTTTTTCTATTTCCAGGCAATGATCCAGCAGCTCTTCTGCCTCCAGCTGCGTCTCCAGGCATAAGGCCTGGTTCATGAAAGGAGGAACGGGTACGGAAAAGCCCCAGGGTTCTGTTTCCCTGCGGGTGGAAACGGCGATAACCCTTCCCAGGGCCTGCAAGGCTTCCAGGGCCTCATCCAGCAGGGTGTCCCGGTTACCCAGGTTACTTCCTAATAAAAGGTACGTTTTATGCATGGGCATCCTGGTTCAGTACATCCCGTAAAGGCCGGTGTCCAGTTGCGCTTCTTCGCTCATGCGGGAAGGATCCCAGGGAGGGTCAAAAGTCAGGCTTATGGACGCCCTGGATACCCCGGGGACATGGCTTACGGTAAACCGGGCCTCTTCTATTACCTGTTCGGCCATGGGGCAATTGGGGGCCGTAAGGGTCATGATAACGGTAACCGGGTGCCCCTTTTCATCCTTTTCGCCTATTTCAATGCCATAGATAAGGCCAAGGTCCACAATGTTGATGGGGATTTCCGGATCAAAAATCTGCCTCAGGGCATTTCTTATGTTTTTTTCCAGGTCACTTTCCATGTTCTTATGTGTTCTCTGTATTGGCAGCCAGGGCATACAGCCGTATCTGTTCTATCATGGATAACAGTCCGTTGGCCCGCGTTGGGGAGAGGTGCTCCTTCAGGCCGATTTTCTGAATGAAAGACAGGTCCGCGTTCAGGATTTCACCCGGAGTGTGACCCGAGAAAACATGCACCAGCAGTGAAATGATCCCTTTGGTGATGAGGGCATCGCTGTCGGCCCTGAAATTTAGCTTTCCGTCTTCCCGGCTCACCGCAAGCCACACCCTGGACTGGCATCCCCTGATCAGGTTTTTTTCCGTACGGGAATTTTCTTCCAGCGGGGGCAGTTTTTTCCCCAGCTCTATGAGGTATTCGTATTTGTCCATCCAGTCCTCCAGGAAGGAGAACTCCTCTGTAATTTGTGCCTGTTTGTCTTCAATGGTCATGGTAAAACGGGATTAACGAAGCATTTTCAAAACCTTCTGCAGAGACTCCACAAAATAATCCAGTTCTTCCAGGGTATTGTACAAGGCAAAGGAAGCGCGAAGCACGGCGGTCAGATGGAAGCGCCCGAGCAACGGCTCGGCACAAAGCATGCCCGACCGGGCCGCAATGCCCATCTTGTCCAGCAATGTGGCTATATCGGCCGGATGTGCTCCTTCTATGGACATGGAAAAGACCGGTATTTTTTCATAAACCTGGCCGTAATAGGTACCCGGGAGGCCATAGATCCGGCAGCCTTCTATGGCCTGCAATGCCGTCATGGCCTTTGTCGTAATTTCCTTTTCATGTGCCTCAATGTCAAAAGCATTCAGGCCGTTAATAAATTCTACCGCCGCACCCAGCCCGGCCACACCAATGAAGTTGGCTGTACCGGCTTCAAATTTGAGGGGAAGCGGGGCATAGGTGGTTCCCGTGGGCAGGCAAACCTTTTCTATCATATCACCTCCGCCCTGCCAGGGGACCATCTCTTCCAGGTATTTTTCTTTTCCGTATAATACGCCTGTGCCTGTGGGCCCGTAAAGCTTGTGTCCTGAAAAAACGTAGAAATCAGCATCCATATCCCGTACGTCCACCTTCTTATGAACAATGCCCTGGGCTCCGTCCACAGCCACCGGAACGTTGTAATAATGGGCTATGCGTATGATATCGGCCAGGGGGTTGACCAGTCCCAGTACGTTGGAAATATGCGCTATGGAAAGCAGTTTGGGCTTTTCTCCGGGTTTATCCAGGATCTGCTCCAGTTTTTTTGGATCCATGGCCCCCGAATCGTCAATATCCCACACTTCAAGACTGGCCCCGGTACGTTTGCACATCATCTGCCAGGGGACAATATTGGAGTGGTGTTCGGCCCCGGTAACCACAATGCGGTCTCCGGGCCGGATGTAGGTCTGTCCGAACGAATAAGCCAGCAGGTTGAGCGAGGCGGTCGTCCCGCTGGTAAAAATCACTTCGTCTGCAGAAGCGGCATTGATGAATTCACGTATGGTCGTTCTGGCTTTTTCATACCGTTCGGTGCACTGCACGCTCAGGTAATGGACAGCCCGGTGGATGTTCCCGTTCAAACCCCCTTGCATTTCCTGCAGCACGTCCAGTACCTGCCTGGGTTTCTGGGTTGTAGCCCCATTGTCCAGGTAAACAAGAGGTTTCCCGTATACTTTTTGTGACAGGGCGGGAAACTGTTCCCTGATATGTGAACAATTCATGCTTCAAAGATAATAAATGTATATTTGCAGTGTAATAAGCACCGTTAAAATGTACGAATACATCAAGGGAAACCTGGCCAGCGCAGATCCCACACAGGCCGTGGTGGAAACAGGCGGGATTGGTTATCATTTGCTCATATCCCTTCAGACATACTCGGCCATCCATACCCGGAAAGAAGTGTTGCTGTGGGTGCACCTGCAGGTCAGGGAAGATGCCCACCAGCTTTATGGCTTTGCCACCCGTGATGAACGTGAAATTTTCCGGTTGCTGATAGGGGTGACCGGTGTCGGCCCCAATACGGCACGGATGATCCTCTCGGCCATGAGCAACGCGGAACTCCGCAACGCCCTGATTACAGGCGATGTTGTCCGGATCAAAAGTGTCAAGGGCATTGGCATTAAAACAGCGGAAAAAATGGTCATTGACCTGCGGGATAAAATGTTGAAAGTCGGTCTGGATTCAGACGGCCAGGGCGACCTGGTGCCTTCTGTTTCGGAAACCGGGGCCGAGGCCGCCGCTGCCCTGCAACAATTGGGCTTCCAGCGCTCGGCGGTTGAAAAGGTGATCTCGCGCCTGCAGAAAGAAAACCCCACCTGCGGTTTGGAAGATATGATAAGACAAGCTCTCAAACTCTTGTAGTTTGCCATATTTCGCTATCTTTGTGTTACTAAATTTAAACTTACTGTTATGAATATTCCGGCCAATCTCAAGTATTCCAAAGAACATGAGTGGTTAAAAATTGAAGGCGATCTGGCCATTGTGGGCATTACAGATTTTGCCCAGTCCCAATTGGGTGACATTGTTTTTGTTGATATACAAACCCTGGGCGAAACCCTGGACAAGGATGAGGTTTTTGGGGCCATAGAAGCCGTTAAAACCGTTGCAGATGCATTCATGCCTGTGTCCGGGACCGTAGAAGAGGTTAACCCGTTACTGGAGGACGCACCTCAGACAGCCAATGAGGATCCATACGGCAAAGGCTGGATGGTCAAAATCAAGATGTCTGACCCCCGGGAGGTTGATGATTTGCTCGATGCCCGGGCTTACGGGGAATTAATCTCATAAGATCTCTAGAACTGATTTTTATGAAAACAAGCTTCGGAAGCGACAATCATTCTGGGGCACATCCCTCTGTAATAAAGGCTCTTGCAGACGCCAATCAGGATTACCAGCTTTCTTACGGAGAAGATGAGTATTCTTCCAGGGCCAAGGATGTGTTCCGGTCAATATTTGGAGAAAATGCGCGGGTATTCTTCGTGTTTAACGGAACCGGGGCCAATGTGCTTTGTCTGCAGGCGCTCACACAGCCCTATCATGCGATAATCTGTGCAGAAACCGCCCACATCAACCAGGATGAATGCGGTGCCCCCGAGCGTTTTACCGGGTGTAAGGTCATAACAACCCCCACAGAGGACGGGAAACTGCATCCTGAACATATCAGGCCTCTGCTCAAGGGTTTTGGTTTTCAGCATCATTCCCAGCCAAAAGTCATTTCCATTGCCCAGGTCACGGAACTCGGCACGGCTTATACCCCGGAAGAAATTCAGGCCCTGGCAGACCTGGCTCATGAACATGGCATGTACCTGCACATGGACGGGTCCAGGCTGGCCAATGCCGCCGCAACCCTGGATCTTCCCCTGGAGGCGATAACCACCCGGGTAGGTGTAGACGCCCTTTCCTTTGGCGGGACAAAAAACGGGATGCTACTGGGTGAAGCCGTCGTTTTGCTACGTCCCCCTCTGGCTGAAAATTTCCTATACATCCGGAAACAGTCCATGCAGCTTTATTCCAAGAGCCGTTTTGTGGCTGCACAATACCTGGAATACCTGGACCATGGTCTATGGCTTGAAAATGCGCGTCATGCCAACAATATGGCCCGGTATCTTGCCGCAGGCATAAAAGAGCTGCCGGGTGTGACCATCACACAAAAAGTGGAAAGCAATGCTGTTTTTGCCATTATCCCGGAAAAAGCCCGGAAAAAGCTGGTAGAAAAGCACTTTTTCTATATATGGAATGAAAACACCGGCGAGGTTCGCTGGATGTGTTCCTTTAACACCCGGAAAGCGCATGTAGATGCATTTGTAAACGATTTAAAAAGATCATTGTCATGAATAATGAAGTTAAAGTCACCAGGCTTTTTGATTTACTTGAAAGGCTGCAGGTCAACTATCCAAAAGAAGACATCCTGGCCGGTAAGGTTCAGGGAGCCTGGAAGAAGTACAGCTCCCGGGAATATGCCGAAATATCGCATGCTTTCGCATACGGTTTCCTGGAATATGGTTTAAAGTCGGAAGACAAGGTGATCACGGTGATGAACAACCGGCCCGAATGGAATTTTGTGGATATGGGAACCGCCCTGGCCAGAATGGTACATGTACCTGTTTATTCTACTTTGAGTGAGGACGATTACCGCTATATCATACCCCACTCAGATGCAAAGGTCATGATTATTGGCAGTGCTATCCTGTATAAACACCTGGCCCCTGTAATCGCCTCATTGGAGAACCCTCCGGCAATCTTTACGGTAGATCCTGTAGAGGGGGTAAACAATCTGGACCAGATTGTGACAATGGGCAGGAATAATAAGGAAAAATGGGCCGGTGTGATTGAAGAAAACAAAAAGAATATAACCCCCGACACCCTGCTGACCATCATCTATACATCGGGCACCACGGGAACGCCAAAGGGCGTAATGCATGCCCACAGCAGCATTGTTTTCAATTTTTTGGCTCATGCTGCTCAGCAGACCAAGAATGCCTCGCACCGCTACCTGAGTTTCCTCCCGTTGTGCCATATCTACGAAAGAACCATGAACTATGAATTCCAGTCGCTGGGAATCAGTGTCTATTATGCAGAGAACATGGGGACCATTGCCCGCGATCTGAAAGACATCCAGGCAGACGGATTCTGTGCTGTGCCACGTGTCATAGAAATGATGTACAAGAAACTGGAAGATGCCGGCAAGAGCCTTACAGGAATCAAACACGTGATCTACACATGGGCCTGGAATTTTGGGAACACGTTTGACTATGAAAAGCTCACCTTCTGGCGCAAGACACTTAACAAGCTGTTTGACAAACTGGTTTATAGCAAATGGAGGGCCAACCTTGGGGGACATGAAATGCTCATAGTTACCGGAGGTTCTTCTATCCGGGCTTGTGTCATACGCTTGTTTTCAGCAGCTAAAATGTATATTTATGAAGGATACGGCCTTACAGAGACAGCCCCTGTAATTGCCGTGAACAAGCCAAAATCCATGATCCGCAAAATCGGGACGGTGGGCACTGTTCTTGAAGGTACGGAACTGAAATTCCTGCCCGATGGTGAAATACTGACCCGCGGGCCGCATGTTATGATGGGATATTACAAGAATCCCGAAGCCACCCGCGAGGTCATAGACTCTGAAGGCTGGTTCCATACCGGCGATGTGGGTGAAATGACCAATGGCGTTTTTCTGCGCATTACAGACCGCAAAAAGGAAATCTTCAAATTATCCAGCGGCAAGTATGTAGCTCCTCAGGTAATTGAAGGCAAACTGAACGAATCGACTTATATTGAAAGCTCGCTGGTCATAGGAAGCAATCAGAAAGTGGCCTCGGCTATTATCATCCCCAATTCCACACAGGTACAGGATTGGGCGGCCCACCATAAAATGGTTTTCCAGGATCTTGAAAACCTTTACCAAACCAAAGAGATTAATGATTTGATCCACCAGGAAATTGAACGGGTCAACAAATCACTGGCTCCGCATGAACAAATCAAGTTTTTCCGTATTGTGAATGATGAATGGACTACCGCAAACGGTCTGCTCTCACAAACACTCAAATTGCGCCGCGCCCAACTGAACAAGTATTACGAAAAATTAATTGCTGCGATCTATCCGTGATCCGTAAAGCAACCAGCGACGATAAGACAGCGCTCCGGCAGATCTGGTGCGCTGCTTTCGGGGACGACCCGGACTATGCCGCCTTTGTTACTGATCATTGCCTGGAACTGGGAACCGTACTGTACCATCCCGGGGGAATGTCTTGCCTTACACTGTTTCCCGTTAGCCTTTACCAAAGAAACAGAATGATCCTGGAGGGTGTCTGCGTCTACGGCCTGGCTACACACCCTTCACAGCAAAAAAAAGGATTCGGGTCTCTGTTACTTACCCGGGCGCTGGCCGGATCCCCGTTTGTGTTGCTTTATCCGGCAACAAAAAACCTGCAGAAATACTATCTGAAAAGAGGATTTGACACCCCGGTTCGCATCCCGGCTCCCGTTATGATGGTTGACTGTAAGGCCCCTCATGGCCAGGCACCGTCAGAAGAACTTTTCGCAGCCTATAAAAACAACGCTCAAAGGCAGGAATTTGCATTTCTCTGGCCATTTTCGATGTTTAATTTTGCCTTTCAGGAATGTCAGTTTCGTCGCGGTTACGTGGTTCCGCCATGGTTCTGCTATCCGTCAGAGACAGATCGGGGTGTTCTGTGTAAATTATATATGGAAGGGGGAGAAAAAGACGGATCGCCGTATCTGTGCGCGTTGGTACATTTTAATGTTTCCGTTCCGGGATTTTGCTCCGACGATAGTATTTTTTACCTTCCTTTAGACTGAATATCAGAAAGTTATTCTGTAATACCCCAGAGGAAGCAAGCCGGTTTGATAGGACGTTCTCATGTCTTCCAGCTTCACATCGTATTCATAGGAATACACATTCTTGCGGTTGGTGAAATTTCGGATCTCGACCCCGATTTCATGCGTAACCTTCTGTTGCTGGATTTTTGCCCAGGCTTTCAGGTCACCGCGCATGTAGAACGGATGCCTTGGCACATAGGCCTGCTCATAAATATAGACTGTTGTCCCGGTAGCCCTGGAAGCCTCCAGGTCTACTGGAATATACCGTTGTCCCCCGGCAAAAGCAAATTTCACATCGCCTCCGAACGTCCAGATATTTTTGGCCGTTGGTTTTTTTGTCAATTCGAACTCTTTTCCTAACAGGATGTTGGAAACAAAATTGCTGTTGTAACGCGTATTTCTGAGTATGTTGTCAATACTTCTGAACTTACTTTCAAAAACAGAAGCGGTAACCATGTAATACCAACCGCTGGTTAGAAAATGCTCCAGTGTCAGCTCCAATCCATAATTGTATCCGGTGGCATCGCTTACGTAGACACGTCCGTATTTGTCAAAATTCATCCCGGAAAGGTTGATCACAGCATAATAGGGTTCATAAAGGTCTACCGGAATATTGTATAGATATTGATAATAAGCCTCTGCCTTAAACCGCGTGGACGGGGCTATGCGCCATTGGTATCCCAGGACCAGGTGGTGCGCACGTGTCATGTCCAGGTACCTGTTCGGGTAGATCTTGCTGTCAACGGCCTGTGAAAACAATTTTGTCATATAAATCTCTAGCCCCTGGTACTGGCTGTGGAGTCCGTATCCAAGGGTCAATTCGTGCTTTTCTTTGAATTTCCACGAAAGTCCAAACCGCGGATCAATATTCCATGTCTGGTTCAGGAAAAGAAATTGGGCATTCACGCCGGCATCCAGTGTCAGCTTTGAAGTGGCCCTGTAGGAAACTTCCGAAAATCCGCTCAGAAGAAATGTATAACCCACTTCGTTCACATCTTTTGGATACGTGGTCCTGGAATAATCATTGGAAATGAACTTGTAGGCAAGTCTTTTTCCTGTAAGTCCCGAACGCAGGGACACCCGGCTACCCGGTTTAATGTTGTGGACAACCTGCAAACTCTGGAACTCGCGCATGAGAAGGGCATCCTGGCTGCGGTCTTTCAACAATGTTTCGGCATTCATAGAGTCAATCTGTGCCGAAAAGGAGGAATAGGATCCGGCCAGTGCAATGTTTAGGGATTGATTGTGCCCCAGGCTTTTCTGGTATCGTATCCCGGCAACAGCCATCCCGGACTGACTGGCAATATCATCGGCGTAATTATAAAAGTCAGATTCTCCGTCAACTATGCTGACTTTCCCGGTTCCCCCAATGGTGAAAAATGAAAAGGTGCCGCCTTTGGCTGTTGGTACATGAATTTTTGCCGTCCAGTCCTGATACCTGGGGACGGCAGACCCTGCCCCAAAATCAAATCCCAGGTATGCCAGCGCATCCAGGAAAGAATAACGATACGCTCCCAGATAGGAGGCTTTCAATTTTTTGGAAAGAGGCCCTTCTACCCCAAACTCAAGACCGTTGATGCCCAATTGACCTGTGAATTCATGTTTATCATAATTCCCCTCCCTTAAATGGATGTCAAAAACACCGGAATAGGCGTTCCCATATTCTGCAGGGAATGCACTGGTATAAAAATCAGAATTAGATAACGTATTAACATTCAACATGCTGATTGCCCCGCCAGTAGCTCCTCCATCGGCAAAATGGTTGGGATTGTAGATATCAATCCCTTCCATACGCCATAAAAGACCAAACGGGGAATTACCCCTAATAACAATGTCGTTGTTGGAGTCGTCGGGGGTACCTACCCCTGCAAAATTCTGAGCCATTCGGGAAATATCGCTCATCGCACCGGCGTACCTTTCGGCGTCAGCTACAGAGAATGTTCTGGCCGAAACAGTAGCCATATCGTTCACCGGGCGCAATTTGTCCCTTTCTGCAGTTATGACAATTTCCTGCACCGTCATCACGTCTTCACGCATAGTGACGTTGATTACCAGCTCCTTACCCGAATTGAGTGAAATGTTTTCCATATAGATGCTTTCCATTCCTATGCTGGAAAAAAGGATGGCAATCCGGCCTACCGGAACATTGGGAATACTGTAGTAGCCGTCAATATCGGTATACGTGGCCATATAACCGCTGTTATTGACTACCACGCCAACGCCTACCAGGGGTTGTTCTGATATATCGTCCACTACCCTTCCTTTGACAGTCTGCACCATTTGCTGTGCCTTAAGGGAAACAAACGGAAACAGGAAGATAAGTGTGATAAGGAAAAAACGTTTCAAAGTAAAAATGTGCTTTGTTGCATAAACCCACAAAAGTAGTATATTTTTTTTCTTCTGTATTCTAATATTATTCCTGAATAAAGCAGCCTTTGTATAGGTAAATCTGCCTTATAAACTGAATGTTAAGTTGATGTCAATATTTAACGCCCCAGATACAACAGTAAAACAGAAATGTCGGCAGGTGATACCCCGGGAATTCTGGAAGCCTGACCTATTGTCCCGGGTTTTATTTTTTGTAACTTTTGACGCGACTCTGTAGACAATGACCGTATTTTTGAATAGTCAAATTTCTCGGGAATGGCCACGGTGTCTAATCTGAGGACTTTCTCTGCAAACGCTTTTTCTCGTTCTATATAACCTCTGTACTTTATCACAATCTCTGCAGACTCACAAAACTCTGCAGCCCTGGGATTTCCCTCACACAATGTTCCACGTGGAACAAAATCGACAATATCCTCCCAGCTCACCTGCGGCCTGCTCAAAATTTGTGCCAGTTTTCTTTTAGTGCTCATTGGGGCAGTGCCGGCTTTTATTAGAATTGCATTGGCCTTTTCTGGTTCTATGGATGTGTTTTCTAGCCACTGTAAAATATTGTTTCTTTTTTTGATTTTTTCTTGCAACAGGTTGTATCTTTCTTCTTTTGCAAGGCCTATGTTATATCCGGTTGGCGTAAGTCTTTCATCGGCGTTGTCCTGCCTTAGAAGTATCCTGTATTCTGCCCGTGAGGTAAACATTCGGTAAGGTTCGTCAACGCCTTTTGTGACCAGGTCATCTATGAGTACACCCATATAGGCCTGGTCCCTGTTTAAAATTACCGGTTCCAGTTTGTTGATCTTTCGGTGGGCATTGATTCCGGCCATTAATCCCTGTGCCGCCGCCTCTTCATAACCGGTTGTGCCATTTACCTGGCCGGCAAAAAATAAACTTTCTATATTTTTTACTTCCAATGAGTGAAAAAGTTGTGTTGGTGGAAAATAATCGTATTCTACAGCATAGCCCGGGCTGTGAAATCTTGCATTTTCCAATCCCTTGATTTTTCTGATAGCCTGAAATTGAATTTCTATAGGAAGTGAAGAGGCAAATCCCTGTAAATAATACTGGTTAGTGTTCCATCCTTCCGGTTCCAGAAAAAGTTGGTGTTGTTCTTTATCTTCAAAGGTTTGTAATTTAATCTCAATACTTGGACAATACCGTGGGCCCTTTCCGCTGATTCTTCCTGTAAATAGTGGTGAATCTTTAAATCCTTCCTTTAACTTATCATGCACTGCAGAATTGGTATATACCATATAGCAGTCCATTTGTCTTTGTTTTTCCTGAATGGCTGATTGTGCATTTAAAAAAGTGAATTTTTGTGGTTGAGTATCCCCTTTCTGAATCTGTAAAGAGGAAAAATCAACCGTTTTTCCATCAATTCTGGGTGGTGTACCGGTTTTCATGCGTTCTACCTGTATCCCTCTTTCCTGTAGCTGCCTGCTTAATCCTTCGGACGGCGTCTCCCCTATTCTTCCACCTGGTGCAGATTTCCAACCGATAAAAATCATTCCGTTCAAAAAAGTTCCATTCGTAAGAATTACAGCTTGTGCAAAGAATTCCTGTTGAAATTCCGTTTTGACACCAATTACTGTATTTCCATCAAATATCAGGGAAACCACCTGGTCCTGCCATATATACAGATTTTCAGTGTTTTCAATGATTTCTCTCCAGTTAATGGAAAATAATGCTCTGTCGCATTGTGCTCTGGGACTCCACATTGCTGGTCCTTTGGAGCGGTTCAGCATTCTGAATTGTATAGTGCTCCTGTCGGTAACAAGTCCCATGGCTCCTCCCATGGCATCTATCTCTCTTACGATTTGCCCCTTTGCTATGCCTCCAACCGCCGGATTGCAGGACATCTGGGCCATTTTCGTTATATCCATGGTTATGAGCAAGGTTTTGGAGCCCAGCCTTGCTGCTGCATGGGCTGCTTCGCATCCTGCATGTCCTGCTCCCACTACAATAATGTCGTAATGATTGGTCATTTAAACGGGTTGATCGTTACTTGTTTTAGTGCTGCGTCTTCGGCACTGCTCATATTCTTTCTGTCCTCAGATGTCTGGTCGTTCATACCTGTCATATGAAGTATCCCGTGAATAATCACCCTTAATAATTCCTGTTCTTTCGTCTGCCCATACTTGTGTGCATTTAAAAAAACTGTTTCCGGATCAATAAAAATGTCTCCACTCAGACGCTTATTATCTTTTTCTGAATAAGTAAAAGTTATAACGTCTGTATAATAATCATGATTCAGGAATTGTTCGTTTAATTGGAGCATATAATCTGAACTGCAGAATATTATACCTATATCGCCCACTCGTTTACCATAAGTATGCAGAACTTCGGATATCCACTGTTTTATGGCACGTCTGTTGCTTAGCTTTAAGGTGGTATTATATACGTGAAAAAGAATCATGGCGTTTTTTAAATAACGCCGCAAAATTACTAAATTGTTTTTTAAATATTTTTTTTTACATTTGCAAGCCTTGATGGGCCATTAGCTCAGCTGGCTAGAGCGCTTGCATGGCATGCACGAGGTCGTCGGTTCGATTCCGACATGGTCCACACAATTAATTTTTTAAAATAATGGAACTTAAAAAAAGCCCTAAAGCAAATCTTGAAAACAAAAGAGTGCTTTTCATTGAGATCGGACTGGTCTTTGCTCTTGTAATTGTTCTGGCTGCTTTTGAATACAAGACTTACGAAAAAAACGCCAGTTTTATCGATGCTGAGGTCAGACAAGTCATTGAAGAGGAGCAGATCCCTGTAACGCTTGAAACCCCTCCCCCTCCGCCTGAAACAGCACAGCTCCCTGTTCTTTCCGACGCCATTGAAATCGTTGACGATGATATCACCATTGAAGATGATATTATCATTGAATCAGAAGATGATGCTGCTTTTGCGGTAGAGATCCGCGATTACATTACTTATACAGCAAAGGAAGAAGTGGTAGAGGAAGAGGAAATCCCTGTTGCCATTGTTGAAGAAAAGCCCACGTTCCTGGGTGGTGACGAGAATACCTTTACAAAATGGGTGTTTGATCGCATTGTTTATCCCGAGGTGGCCAAAGAAAACGGCGTGCAGGGTCGTGTTGTACTTTCTTTCATTGTAGATGCAGATGGTTATGTAAAGAATGTTACGGTTCTGCGTGGTGTGGACCCGTCCATTGACAAAGAGGCAGTTCGCGTCGTATCTTCTTCACCAAAGTGGAAACCTGGCAGACAGCGTGACAAGAACGTAAGGGTCCGTTATAATTTCCCTCTTCACTTCCAGCTCAGATAAGCAATCAGTTATTTTATACTAATATCTTAAGCGCCCGGTATTTTAGGGCGCTTTTTTTCACTTTATGGAAACCATAAAAGAACGAGATAAAGCTGTTTTTATTGGGTTACTTCGGCCCGGAACTGATCCGGCGCTGCTTGATGAATATCTGGATGAACTTGAATTCCTCGCAGATACAGCAGGTCTAGACAGTGGCGGACGTTTTGTTCAGCGCCTTGAAAAACCTCATCCCAACACTTATCTGGGTAGTGGTAAACTTCAGGAGCTTGCTGCTTATATAAAAGTGGAAAACATTTCCATTGCGATTTTTGATGATGAATTGTCTCCCTCCCAATTGCGCAACCTGGACAAAAGTCTCGACTGCCGTATTCTTGACCGGACCAACCTCATTCTGGACATCTTTGCCCAACGTGCCAAAACCGCCTATGCCAAAACCCAGGTAGAACTGGCACAATACCAATATCTGCTACCACGGCTGACACGTATGTGGACACACCTGGAAAGGCAACGCGGGGGTATTGGCATGCGTGGCCCCGGGGAATCACAGCTGGAAACAGACCGGCGCATTATTCTGGATAAAATTGCCCTGCTAAAAGAAAAATTACAAAAAATCGACCGTCAGATGATGTCCCAAAGGGGCAACAGGGGTTCCCTGACAAGGATGGCGCTTGTTGGCTATACTAACGTGGGAAAGAGCACGATCCTTAATCTTCTGGCAAAAACCGAAGTGTTTGCCGAAAACAAGCTGTTTGCCACGCTGGACACTACGGTCCGCAAAGTGGTCGTGGATAATATACCTTTTCTGTTAAGCGACACTGTTGGTTTTATCCGTAAACTGCCAACCCAGTTGGTGGAATCGTTTAAAAGCACCCTGGATGAAGTGCGAGAAAGCGATGTGCTGGTTCATGTTGTGGATGTTTCACATCCCAACTTTGAAGAAATGATGCACGTAGTCCAGAATACCCTCCGGGATATAGGATGTGCAGATAAGCCTGTTTACCTTGTTTTCAATAAAATAGACGTTTTTAAGGAGCGCCGGACACCAGACGGCGAATTCAGTCTTGATTCCCTTAAGAAAACATGGATTTCAAAATTGCACGATCCCTGTATTTTCATTTCTGCAAAGGAAAAAATCAATATTGACAAGTTTCGTCGGGATCTTTACGGCATGGCCGCCGAAGTGCAGGACGGCAGATACCCCTTCGGAACGTTCCTGTGGTGATACAGGCACGTTTTTTGCTCATATAAGTACAGGGACCATTCTCTGATGTTCCCTTCATTGCATGGTCCCATAATATTTAATGACCATAGCCATGGAAACGAAAAAAAGTCAGAAAGCAGATCTTGAAAACAAGAGAACGCTTTTTATTGAAACCGGCTTAATCGTTGCTCTTGTCGTGGTCCTTGCCGCTTTTGAATACAAGACTTACGACAAAAAAGCGCGTTTTCTCGATGCCGGGGTAAAACAAATCATTGAAGAAGAGCAGATCCCCGTAACCCTTGAAACATCTCCTCCTCCTCCTGCTACTGCACTACTCCCCGTTCTCTCCGATGCCATTGAAATAGTTGAAGATGACATTACCATTGAAGATGACATTATCATTGAATCGGAAGATGACCCTGCTTTTGCGGTAGAAATTCGCGATTACATTGCACCTTCAGCAAAAGAGGAAATTGTTGAGGAAGAAGAAATTCCCGTGGCCATTGTAGAAGAAAAACCCACATTCCAGGGTGGTGACGAGAATACCTTTACAAAATGGGTGTTTGATCGTATTGTTTATCCCGAGGTGGCGAAAGAAAACGGCGTTCAGGGCCGTGTTGTGCTTTCTTTCCTTGTAGATGCAGACGGGTATGTAAAGGATGTGACCGTTCTGCGCGGAGTGGACCCGTCCATTGACAAAGAAGCCGTACGCGTGGTGAGTTCCTCTCCCAGATGGAAACCTGGCAGGCAGAGGGACAAGAACGTAAGGGTTCGGTACCATTTTCCCCTCAATTTCCAGTTGAGGTAAACGTGGTTAACCATTTTTGAAAATTTTTCTATTTTTGTAAGGACACTATGCCTGTTATGTTCAATAAACGCTTAACCGGGACCATAGTGGCGCTCGCTTTTATTGTTCCGGTTTTACACGGATGCAGCGGTAATCCCTTTAGATTCGTGGATAATGCCTATGTGGGCACCTGGCATATTGACACTTCCAGGGTAAGCATATCAATTTCCGTTGATGCGGGAAATGCGGCCGACCTGCAGGTTTTTCTTCCATTTGTAGCTGAAAATTACCAGAACCTTCGCTCACTGCTCAAAGAACCTCATACCATAAAGGTTGCCGGGTCAACACGCGACGATCCCTATTCCGGGTCCTATTCCCTGGTTTTCTCTTACGGCAACATCTATACAAGTTCCTATAAACTGTTGCGCAATATCCTTTTTCTTGCTTTTTACTACAATTCGGGAACCCGCTTCACCATACCCTGCCAGGCAGACGGGAACACCCTTCAGATCGTTTATTCCACTCCATACATGCGTGCTCTTATAAGGGATTACATAGAGGATCATTTCACAGACCAGGCAGATCACTACCTTTCTGTGTTTTCTTCAATAAGTGTAACCATTGAGGGTTTTAGTATTTACAATACAAGAACCCGCGATTCAGCCGGGCAATATGTGCAACCGTAATGTTCTTGGGACATTCCATCTGGCATGCCCCAATATTGGTACACGAACCAAATCCCAGTTCATCCATCCTGGCCACCATGGCGCGTGCCCTGCGGCTTGCCTCTGGTTTTCCCTGGGGTAGAAGTGACAGTGCGCTTACCCTTGAAGCCACAAATAACATGGCCGACCGGTTCTTGCAGGTGGCCACGCACGCCCCGCAACCGATACAGGCCGAAGCGTCCATGCTTTCTTCTGCCACTTTTTTGGTTATGAGGGTTGTATGGGCCTCAGGCGCACACCCGGTATTCGCGCTGATAAAACCGCCTGCCTGCAGGATTTTGTCAAAAGCCCTTCTGTCCACCATCAGATCCTTGATCACCGGAAATGCCCCGCAACGCCACGGTTCAACGGTTATTGTGCTGCCATCGCGGAAACGGCGCATATACAGCTGGCATGTGGTTATGCCCTCGTCCGGCCCATGAGGCCTCCCATTAATGTACAATCCACAGGCCCCACAGATCCCTTCCCGGCAATCATGGTCAAAGGCAATTGTTTCCTGCCCGTGTGAAACCAGCCGGTTATTGAGAATGTCCAGTAATTCAAGGAAGGACGTATCCCCGGATATCCCCTCCATTTCAAAACGCTGGAAATAGCCCTTTGTCCGCGGGCCTGACTGACGCCATATTTTCAACACGAAAAACATCCTACCCATATTTACGTTCTACCACTTTAATGTTCTCAAATACAAGCGGTTCCCTGTGCAATACCGGGACCTCCCCTTCTTCTTTGTATTCCCATGCAGCCACGTATTGGAAACGGCTGTCATCCCGCAACGTTTCTCCTTCCTTTGTCTGGCTTTCAATACGAAAATGACCTCCGCATGATTCTTCGCGGTGCAATGCGTCCCGGTGCATCAGCCGGGCCAGGGTAAAATAGTCTTCCAGGTGGATAGCTTTTTCCAGTTCCTGGTTCACCGTTGTTTGGCTTCCGGTAATTCCGGACTCCTTTCTGAACCATTCCTCCATAGATTCCAGTTGTGGCAGCATTGCGGCCATTCCTTCAGCAGACCTTTCAATCCCCAGGGCATCCCACATAAGGTTGCCCAGTTTGCGGTGCACCACATCTACCGGCACACTGCCTTTTAAAGCCATGAGCCGATCTATTCGTTCCTGCACAGCCACCCGGGCACGCATAAATACATCTGAGTCCGCATCGGGACAAGGTTCCGTGGTTTTGTCGGCCAGGTAAGCAGGAAGCGTGTAGGGCAAAATAAAAAAACCGTCTGCCAGACCCTGCATCAGGGCCGAAGCCCCCAGACGGTTTGCCCCGTGATCACTGAAATTCGCCTCGCCTATGGCAAACAATCCTTCCACAGTGGTCATCAGGTGGTAATCCACCCATAAACCGCCCATGGTATAATGAATGGCCGGATAGATCTGCATGGGTTCTTTCCAGGGATCATCTCCCGTGATCTTTTCATACATACGGAACAAGTTTCCATATTGGTTTTCTATGAACTCTTTTCCGTGCTTAGCAACGGCCACGGATAAATCAAGAAAGACGGCACGTCCCGTCCTGCTAACGCCCAGGCCGGCGTCACAGCGTTCCTTTCCCGCACGGGACGCCACATCCCGTGGAACAAGGTTCCCGTAAGAGGGATATCTGCGCTCCAGGTAATAATCCCTGTCCTGCTCTGGAATTGCCGATGGCCTGATCTTTCCTTCCCGCAAAGCTTTAACGTCTTCCTCCCTGGAGGGCACCCATATCCTTCCGTGATTGCGGAGCGACTCACTCATCAGCGTGAGCTTGGATTGGTACTGGCCATGTACCGGAATGCACGTGGGGTGTATCTGGACAAAACCGGGATTGGCAAAAAAGGCACCTTTTTTCCAGCATTGGACGAGGGCCGAGCCATTGGAATTCTTAGCGTTGGTGGAAAGGAAATAAATATTTCCATAGCCTCCTGTGGCCAGAACCACTGCATGGGCAGGGTAGGCGGTTATTCTTCCCGTGACCATATCCCGGGTGATAATTCCCCGGGCACGTCCATGATCTGTCACAAGGTCCATCATTTGTTCCCGGCTATGTACCGTTACCCTTCCCGCCGCAACCTGCCTGTTAAGTGAAGAATAGGCCGCCAGCAGGAGTTGCTGTCCCGTCTGCCCCCTGGCATAAAATGTCCTGCTTACAAGTGAGCCCCCGAAAGACCTGTTGTCCAGGTATCCTCCGTAGTCCCTGGCAAAAGGGACCCCAAGGGCAACACAATGATCAATGATGGCGTTGCTCACCTCGGCAAGCCGGTACACGTTGGCCTCCCTGGAACGGTAATCCCCTCCCCGCAACGTATCCAGGAACAGGCGTTCTACAGAATCATTATCGTTCCGGTAATTTTTTGCCGCATTGATCCCGCCCTGGGCCGAGACCGAATGTGCCCTTCGGGGAGAATCACTCATGCAAAATACATTCACGCGGTACCCCTGTTCACCGAGGGCAGCCGCCGCAGAGGCCCCTGCAAGCCCGGTTCCCACTACGATAACATGCATCTTTTCCCTGTTTGCGGGAGACACTGTTTTCAAAGATTCTTTGCAGTGTGTCCATTTCTGTTCGAGCGGACCTTCCGGGATTTTTGCATCAAGGATCGCAGCCATGATATTTGGTTTGAAAGACAAAAATACAAAACAATGCCGAGATGCAATTTTTTCATAACTTCGTTGCATGAAACACTTATTTTACATCGGAATTCTGGGCCTATCCCTGGCCCTGGTTTCCTGCGGGAATCCACGGGAAAATACTTCACTCCGCACCGGAGCGGAAAACACAGAGGCTTACCTTTCCCTGATCGAAGGAAAAAGGGTGGGGCTGCTTACCAACCACACTGCCCTTATAGACGGCACACACCTGGTTGACAGCCTGCTCTCCCTGGGTGTGGATATCAGAATGATCTTTGCCCCGGAGCACGGTTTCAGGGGCAATGAAGACGCCGGCGCACAGATTGACCACCAGACAGACCCCAAAACCGGTATTCCCATCATTTCAGTATACGGCCGCGGTGCGGTTCCTGCAGACAGCCTGATGAAGCAAATTGATATTGCCATTTTTGACATTCAGGACGTGGGACTCCGTTTTTATACCTACCTGTCGTCCCTTTATTACCTGATGGAAGCCTGCGCAACGAACAACGTGCCGCTGCTTGTACTGGACCGGCCCAATCCCAATGGGCACATGGCCTCGGGTCCTGTGCTGGACATGCAATACCGTTCTTTTGTGGGAGTAATTCCCATACCTGTGGTACACGCCATGACGCTGGGGGAACTGGCTTGCATGATCAATGGGGAATTCTGGCTTAAAGACAGCCTGCAGCCACCCCTGACCGTTATTCCCTGCCTTAATTACACACACCAGACCCTCTATGAATTGCCGGTAAAGCCCTCACCCAACCTGCCTAACAACCGCTCCATCTATCTGTACCCCTCCATCTGCCTGTTCGAGGCAACCCCTGTAAGTCTGGGGCGTGGAACCGATTTCCCCTTCCAGGTATATGGTCACCCCCAAATGGCCGGCCATGATTTTTCCTTTACTCCCCAATCAGCACCCGGGGCAAGGAATCCCATTCAAAAGGATGTCCTTTGCTACGGTGTGGACCTTCGCATTTCCCCGCCCGACGAAGTGATCCGTGCCAACGGATTTGACCTTCAATACGTGATAGACGCATACCGCAACCTGAATGAAAACGCAGGAATCGGGGATGAATTCTTTACCTCGTATTTTGAAAAGCTTGTTGGTGTGGACTATGTCCGCCCCATGATCCTCCAGGGAAAGACTGCCGACGAAATCGCAGCCCTCTGGTATGATCAGCTGGAGGATTTTAAGATCAAACGCAACCAATACCTTATCTACCCCCAATAACCATGAAAACACGCTTCCTTCTTTCTTTATGCCTGCTGTTTCTGCTGTCTGGCACCACATACGGCCAGGACAATAAGGAAGAGCAGGTGAAAGCCATTGTGGAAAGCGGGCGATTTGTGATCCTCTTTGACAGGGCCAACCCCGCCACAGGAAGGTCCGTTATGCTTTCCCCGCTTTATGAAATGAGGTTTGACAGCACACGCGTGTCTGCTTACCTGCCGTATTTCGGGAGGTCCTACAACGCTCCCGCTGACCCCCGCAAACTGGCCATAGAGCTGGAAAACACGGAAGTTCAAACCCAGACATCATTCAATGAACGGAAAGGGTACTCCATTGTCTTTACATCCAAAACAGAAACCAACGAAAACATTACATTCTATCTAAAAATCACTTTGAGCGGAATGTCTACCCTTTCTATTAACAGCAGTACCCGGCAAGGAATTACTTACCTGGGAAATTTGAAAATGTGACTATGAATACTTTACTGGCTTTATTTATGACCTCCTTGCTCCACCTGATCCCTGCTCCTGTAGAAACAATTCCCGGAGAAGGCTATTTTCTTTTCAGTAGGCAGACTTCCATGTACTTTCAAGATGCAGCACTTCCTTTGGCCCGGGACGCGGCCGCCTTGTTCAGGGAAACCATAGAGCCGTCCACGGGAATAGCTATCAAGACCGCGAAAACCCGCCCCTCCTCTAATGCCCTCGTTTTTTCCTATGACAGTTCCCTTCCCGCTGAAGGTTACACATTGCGCGTAACAAAAGACTATACAGAGATTGGCGCCGGCGATTCCGCGGGTTTTTTCTATGGCACGCAAACACTCCTCCAGTTGTTTCCGGCCAATGTATACCAACCTGTTTACCAGCCGGATCAATACCAGCCTTCCCTTCAGGTCAGGGTGCCCTGCGTTCAGATCAAAGATTACCCAAGGTTTTCGCACCGTGGCATGATGCTGGACGTAAGCCGCCAGTTCTATACTGTTGAATACGTCAAGCGTTTCATTGACTGGATGTCCAGGCACAAGCTGAACGTTTTCCACTGGCATCTTTCCGATGACAATGGCTGGCGTGTTGAAATAAAAAAATATCCTTTCCTGACACAAAAAGGAGCCTGGCGCGGCCCGGGCCAGGTCCTGCCCACAACCTATGGCCATGCAGGAGAAATATATGGTGGCTATTATACCCAGCAGGAAATACGTCAGATCGTGGCCTATGCTGCGGCACGACATATAGAGATCATCCCCGAGATTGATCTTCCGGGGCATTCCAAAGCCGCAATTGCCAGCTATCCCGACATCCTCTGCGACCTGACAGAAGAGGTGGAACTAAGCATCCAGGGGACCAGCAACAATGTCTGGTGCGCTTCTTATGAAAAGAATTACCAGATGCTGGATGATATTGTCCGTGAAATGTCAGCGCTCTTTCCTTCCCGGTATTTTCACATTGGGGGGGACGAAGTGGTAACCAGCCAGTGGGCCAGCTGTACACGCTGCACAACATACATGCAAGAACATCACATGGAAGATCCTGCCGGCATGCAGGCTTACTTTGCAGCGCGCATGCAGGGAATCCTCAATAAATACGAAAAAACACTGGTGGGGTGGGATGATATAATGGATGGCGGAAACCTGGATCGGGAAAAAACCGTTGTTCATGCCTGGAAGTCCATTGAAAAGATCACCCAGGCCGTAAACGGGGGATACCGGGTCATTGCCCAGCCGGCCTCGCATTGCTACATTGACATGAAGCACACCCCGGCCGAACGCGGCATGACATGGGCGGCTATCTCCGATGTGGAGAAAGTGTATTCATTTGACCCCGTTCAGATGGCGGGAATTGATCCTGCCCGGGAAGAACTTGTTCTTGGCATCCAGGGAGGGCTGTGGTCCGAATTGATGGACAGGCCTGAGCGCATCGCAGAATACCAGGTGTATCCCCGGCTTAGTGCCCTTGCCGAGGTGGCCTGGAGCCCCCTGGCAAAAAAAGACTGGGAAGATTTCAATACCCGTCTCTCGCTTACACATTTTGACCGCTTGTATTTCATGGGCATCCGTTTTCGTGTACCTCCCCCGCACGCCGGTTATATGAACGGCTACATAGTTGCAGATAATGAGTATCCGTGGATGGTCATGCGCTATACCAGCGACGGGTCCGATCCCGGACCCTGCTCGTCTTTGTATACTGCTCCCATAAAAACAGATCATCCTGAACCTTACCGTTTTGCGGCTTTTTACAGGGACGATGTCCGGAGCATTGTGGTCGAGGCCGATTTGCCTTACGACCGCAACCTCAAACCCGTTACCCATGTTACCGGGAACCTGGAAATTAACCGGAGGACGCCCCTTTCAAACCTGGGCGACAACAACCCGTCTACTTATGTGCAATGCTTTGGCCCGTTGCAGGAAGGACAAACCATCCAGTTTACCTTTGAACAACCGGTTCATACGTCCGGAATACGTGTCCGGACAGGTTTGCCCGCGGTAGATATTGATGTTGTTGATTTTGCCCATGTGGAATATTCTTCCAATGGCGTTGACTTCAAACGCGTTGCCTGTCCCTGGGAAAACGGCGGATGCCGTTTTGTCCCGGATTCTCCCGTATTATCGGTCCGCCTGGTTATAGACAAGGGAAACGATCCCCTTACGTTTTATCTGCAAGACCTCTGGATTGAAAAATAAAAGACCTGTTATGGATTTACTTCGCTTTTATCTGAATGGAAAACCCCGGGTAATTGATTTTTCCCGACGGGGCAGCCCGCCCCTTTCCTGTTCAGTCCTTCATTACCTGCGCCAGTATGAAAAATTGACGGGGACAAAAGAGGTGTGCGGGGCAGGAGATTGCGGAGCCTGCACGGTGATTGTGGCCGAAATGGATGAGGCGACGGGGCTTGAAAAAAGGGTTTCTGCAGATTCCTGCCTCATGCGTCTTCCCCGGCTTCACGGTAAACATTTGCTGACGATAGAGGCACCGGAACGACTTCTGGATACCGGTCCCATCAGGGAGGCTTTTTTACGGGAAAGGGCAAGCCAGTGTGGTGTCTGCTCACCGGGGATGGTCTTATCTTCCTACATCCATATGAAAAACCGCCTTCCGATGAGCCAGGACGAGATCAGGCGTTCTTTATCCGGGAATCTTTGCCGTTGTACCGGCTATCAATCCATCCTGGACGCCGTGATTTCCCTGGACAGGAGCCCGGAACTGAAGGCCGGAAGGGAAGAACCCCTGGATTTTCCACAAGTGGAAAAGCGGATGCACGTTTTTGTGCAGGGGGACAATGCATACCTGCTTCCCCTTACCCTGGAGGATTTATATGCGGCCAGAAAGAAATATCCCGGGGCTCGCATTGCCTCGGGCTTTACAGGCTCCTGCGTGGACTATAAAGGCACTGTCATTGATATTTCAAGGGTGCGTGAATTGTTGCAGGTACACGTTTCTGATTCAGGGATTTCCATTGGTGCAGGTTGCAGTTTTGAAACCATGAAAGGGCAAATGGCACAACATTTTCCTTACATGACGCCTTACCTGGATTCCTTTGCTTCTTTACAGGTCCGGAACCAGGCGTCTATCGGAGGCAACATAGCCGACGGATCTCCCGTAGGGGACACCATGCCGCTTTGTCTTGCACATGACGCTGTTTGTGTTGTTTGCGGACCACGTGGGACTCGTCGCATAAAAGCAGGCCTTTTCACCACAGGATACCGCAAAGTGGCCCTACGGTCAGATGAGGTGCTTCTGGCGGTGGAATTTCCTTTCCCTGCAGATGGGACTTATCATTTTGCCCATAAGCAGTCAAGGCGCAAAAACATGGACATCAGTTCCGTTTCTTTTGCGGCATCTGTCCGGGTGGAGGGGAAAACATGCTCCTCGGTGCGCCTGGCTTACGGCGGCATGGCGGCTGTTCCGGCACGTGCCCTGCATACAGAGCGCTTTCTCAAAGGGAAGGTCTTTTCCCGGGCCAATTGCCAGAAAGCCTCGGCCTGCCTGGAAAAGGACTTTTCCCCCATTTCAGATGTACGGGGAAGCGCCGCATACCGGATGGATGTGGCAAAAAATATGCTGATCCTTCTTTATGAATCATATAACGGGGAACATGACGGAAGATAAATTCACGCAATACAGGGAAGCGGCACATCTGGCAGGTCAGACCCGCTACCTTCCCGATCTGGAGCTTTATGAAGGCACACTCAGGGGATACGCCGTTTCCTCACCCTATGCCCATGCGCGTCTGCTTGAGCTGGACACTTCGGCGTCACTGGCTATCCCCGGTGTCGCAGCAGTGGTTACGGCAAGTGATATTCCGGGGCCCAATTCGATGGCCCCCATCATAGATGATGAGCCCTGCCTGCTCCCGGTGGGCGGGGTTTGCGGTTACCTGGGACATGTTGTCTGCCTGGTTGCGGCCGACACCCTTGAGAACGCAAAAAAGGCGGCCTCACTCATACAGTGGAAATGGGAGGTTCTGCCTCCGGTACTTACGCTCGAGGAATCCATGGATAAAAAAGATTTTTTATTCGAGCCACTGCACCTGATCAGGGGAAACACCCGGGAAGCTATGGAAAAAGCCCCTTTCAGGGAAAAAGGATCCCTGCGGGCCGGGGGGCAGGAGCATTACTATTTTGAGCCCCACTCGGCTTATGCCGTTCCCCGGCATCAGGGAGGATTCTTTATCCGCGCATCTACGCAGAGCCCTTCGGATAACCAGCGTTTTGCCGCTTCATTGCTCAAGCTCAAGGCCTCGGACATTGAGGTGGAAGCGGGCTGCATTGGCGGAGGTTTTGGAGGAAAACAGGCACAGGCCAACTGGGCGGTGGCCTGGTCTTCCCTTCTGGCCTGGAAAACAAACAAGCCTGTTCTTCTTATCCTTGAAAGGGAACAAGACTTCCGTGTCTCTGGAAAGAGGCATCCCTTCAAAGCCAGCTGGGAGGTTGGTTTTGATCACCTGGGAAAGATCCTCGCCATTGACTTGTCCGTGGCTTTTGACTGCGGTTGGTGTACAGATGTTTCCTATGCTGTTCTTCATCACAGTCTTTTCCACATAGACGGGGCTTATTTCATTCCCAACATGAATGTCATTTACTACCCCTGCAAGACAAACAAACCCAGCAGCACCGCATTCAGGGGCTTTGGGGTGCCCCAGGCTTTTTCCATCATTGAATCCATTATTACGCAAATAGCCGGAACGCTGGGAAAGGATCCTGCGGCGGCACGGTGGCAAAACTATTACGGTATAAAGAAAAACAACACGACACCGTGTAATATGCTGGTGGAAAACAACATTTTGCGGGCAGCACACCGTCAGATCCTCGAAAAAAGCGGATACAACGCTTTGCGCAAACAGATCAATGTTTTCAACAAAAAACATGTTTCTGTCAAGCGTGGCCTGGCCCTGGTCCCCGGCAAGTTTGGCATATCCTTCAATGAAAGCTTCTTTAACCAGGCAGGAGCACTTGTCAATATATACCGTGACGGGTCGGTGCTTATTCATATTCCGGGTACGGAAATGGGACAGGGGCTGTACGACAAATCCCGAACGGTGGTATCCCGCGAACTGGGTATTTCCATAGAACGGGTAAGGGTTTGTGATACTTCCACCGCTGTTATTCCCAACACTACCTCTACTGCTGCTTCTACGGGAAGTGACTTTGCAGGTTCTGCGCTGAAAGATGCCTGTGATAAACTCAAAAAGCGCCTTAATCCGGTTGCCCTGGAAATCATGGGATTGGATAAAGGCAGGCTGGAGTGGAAAAATAACGCCATTGCATGTAAAGAAGCCGGAAAAAGCGTTTCTTTCAATCAATTGGCACTAAATGCCTATATGGCCCTCGAGTCCCTGAGTGAAAAAGGTTTCTATAAAAGGGAAGGTATCGGGTTTGAATTGAAAACCATGGAGGGCCGTCCTTATTGGTACTATGTGATGGGGTGTGCTGTTACCATGGTGGAATTAAACCTGCTGACCGGGGAATTCAAGGTCCCGGATGTCTGGATCCTGCACGATTGCGGAGAATCCATAGACCAGGGAATTGACCTGGGGCAGATTCACGGCGCATTCATTCAGGGAATGGGGTGGTGTACCCTGGAAAAGCTTATTACAGATGAAAAAGGACAGCTGCTTACCAATTCTCTGGATAATTACAAGATCCCGGGGATTTACGAACTCCCTGAACATTTTCATATAGATTTATTCCAGGGAAACCCTGAGCCGCGTAATATACATAATTCCAGAGCAATAGGAGAACCTCCGCTGATTTATGCGCTTTCAGTCTGGCTCGCTCTTTGCGATGCCAGGGGTAAAATCCTGTCCATGCCTGCCACCAGGGAAGAATTAATAAAACCTTTATACAATGAAAAATAACCTCCGCGTTGTTTTATTTTGGGCAGTCTGCTGGGGACTGGCAGAAGCGGTTATAGGCTATGTGCTTCATTTTGTTGAAAATTCCGCCGGGATCCTGCTTTACCCCTTCGGTGCATATTGCCTGATCATGGCGTTTATAAAAAGCGGAAGGAAGGTAATGGTCCCGGTATTGGTTACCCTTATAACCGCCTTTTTCAAGCTTAGCAACCTGGCACTTACTCCGCCCGAATTTCATTACAGGGTATATTTTCCTGTAATGGCAATCCTTTCGGAAGGTTTGATCACTTCGGGCCTGTTGTTTATAACCACACTGTATCCTGTGCAAAACCTGTTTATTAAACTGCGTATAAAAAAATAATTTTTGTTCATATTTTTTATTTTGTGGATAAACCGCAATTTTTACATTTTTGCCAACAGGGATATGAACATCATTTTTGTTTTGAATTTTTCTTAATACGCTGATATTTAGAATTTAAATTTTTTTTTTAACATATTAACATACAAATAAGAAACAATAAAGACCTTATTAAAAAAAATACTTATAATTATTGCTTCATGGCAGATTTTGATCCCCACAAAAACAAGGAAACGATTGACAAGGATTTTGAAGAGCAGATCAGACCGAGGGAATTTACCCAATTCTCGGGACAGGATAAGATAACAGATAATCTGAAAGTGTTTGTGAAGGCGGCAATGCTCAGGGAGGAATCCCTGGATCATGTTCTTTTACACGGTCCTCCCGGATTGGGCAAAACAACACTGGCACATATCATTGCCCATGAAATGGGCGTGGGGATGCGGATAACTTCGGGTCCGGTGCTCGATAAACCCGGTGATCTGGCTGGACTGCTTACTGGACTGGAGCCGAGGGATGTACTTTTCATAGACGAGATTCACCGTCTTTCCCCTGTGGTTGAGGAGTACCTGTATTCGGCCATGGAAGATTTCACCATTGACATCATGCTGGACAAAGGTCCGGGGGCCCGTTCGGTACAAATATCCCTGCAGCCGTTCACCCTGGTGGGAGCCACTACCAGGAGCGGTCTGCTTACTTCTCCTCTCAGGGCTCGTTTTGGCATACAATGTCACCTGGAATATTATGATGCCTCTGTATTACTCCAGATTGTGCTCCGGTCGGCATCCATCCTGCAGGTTGATATTGATGAAAAAGCAGCCAGGGAAATTGCTTCACGCAGCAGGGGAACACCCAGGATAGCCAATTCCCTTCTCAGAAGGGTAAGGGATTTTGCCCAGGTAAAGGGTTCAGGAAAAATAGACACATCCATAACGCAATATGCCCTGAATGCCCTCAATATAGATAAAAGGGGGCTGGATCAGATGGATAATAAAATATTGTCAACCATCATCCATAAATTCAACGGGGGACCTGTGGGAATAGGCACTATTGCTACAGCTGTAAGCGAGGAAGTGGGAACACTGGAAGAAGTGTATGAACCATTCCTGATCAAGGAAGGATTTTTGCAGAGAACCCCAAGGGGCAGGGAAGCAACAAAGCTTGCCTACGAGCACATAGGGGTATTTCCAACAGAAAACAATTCACTGTTTTAATAAGATTTGCCATGAAGAAAAGCCTTGTTTTTGCCTTTTTGAGCCTATTGCTTGTTTCCATAACCACCCGGTCACAGGCTTGCACCTCGGCCGTCATAACGGGTAAAGTTACAGCAAACGGAAAGCCATTGTTGTGGAAACACAGGGATACCGGTCAGGAACAAAACCGAATTGCCTATTTCAATACCGGGAAATATGCTTTTCTGGCCCTTGTGGACGCCCCCGATAAAGGGGAAGAAGCGTGGATTGGTACCAATAAGGCAGGTTTTTCGATAATGAATACGGCATCCTACAATTTAAAGGATGATCAGGAGAAGGAAATGGACCATGAGGGAAAACTCATGTACAGGGCATTGGAAATTTGCGCAAATCTGGAGGATTTTGAACGTTTTCTGGATACATTATCCAGGCCTATGCGGGTAGAAGCCAATTTTGGTGTTATAGACGCTTCCGGAGGGGCTGCTTATTACGAGGTCAACAACCATTCCTGGGTAAAGGTAGATGCTAACGATCCCCGGATCGCTCCAAACGGATACCTGGTTTATACCAATTTTTCCTACACCGGAAGAATCAGCCAGGGAGCCGGTTATATGCGGTATATCACAGCCAGCGATCTTTTTTTGCAAAAATCATCCACCATGGATTTTACCCCGCAATGGATTTTCAGCCATGTTTCCCGCTCTTTTTACCATGCATTCCTGGGAATGGATCTTTGTGATCCCGTTTTTTCCCCGCAAAATGCCAAAGGATGGTTTATCGACCAGGATTTCATTCCCCGCCGTTCCAGCACCTGTTCAATAGTGATAGAAGGGGTAAAGCCGGGAGAAGACCCGCTCAATACCATCATGTGGACCGTAATGGGATATCCTCCCGCAGGAATCTGTATTCCCTTATGGGTGCAAATGGGATCAAGCCAGCCGTCCCTGCTTCTGGGTCAGGGGGAAAATAACCGGTCACCTTTATGTGAAAAGGCCGTCGCGCTAAAGCACAGGGTCTTTTCCGTGGAAAGAGGAAACGGTTCGCGTTATATGCATTTTTCATTGATACATAACAGCCAGGGCACAGGTTTTATGCAGCGGCTTGCCGTACTGGAAGCGGAACTTTTTGAAAAATACGGGGAACTCATTGCCTCCCTGGAAAAAGAAGGTCTTACCGGTAAAAACCTGGCAAAAAACCGGGTAGAAGAGATGTATAAAGAAATCTCTGTCCTGATTGAAGAGGCATATGACAGACTTTGAGGTACGGGAGATACAGGAATTTCTGGAACAAAAAATCAGGGGAATCACCCCGGGAAACCTTTCATTAAAAGGACTTGCCGGATCTGCCGTTTATTTTCCCATAGCGTCGTTTGTTAATAAGGCACCCTGCAGGATCCACGTGCTGATACTTGAAAATTCAACAGAAGCCTCTTACGCGGCCGCCGACCTTTCTGTGTTGCTGGGTTACGAGCGCGTGTACCTGTTTCCGGCTTCATACAGGGGAACGGGAAAAACAGCCAGGCCCGATGAATCCTTCCAGGTGCAGCGGACCATGGCCCTTGGAGCTGTAGCCGGGTATTACAAAAAGCCTTCAGATATCCTGCTGGTGACTTATCCCAAAGCGCTGCAGGAGGGTATTCCGGGAAAAAATAACCTGGATACAGGACATCTGGACGTAAAGAAAGGCCAGACAATATCACACCAGGATATAAAAGAGACCCTTTTTCAAGCGGGATTTGAAAAAACGGACTTTGTAAGTGAACCGGGACAATTTGCCATCAGGGGCAGCATCCTGGACGTTTTTTCCTATGCGGAAAACCGGCCATACAGGATCAATTTTTTTGGAGACCAGGTAGAAAACATCAGGATATTTGACCAGAATACCCAATTGTCCATAGAAGAACGCCATACAATAAGCATAATTCCGCGACTGGAGGGAGAACAGTCTTTGCTTGGCGTTATTCAAAACAATGCCCTGGTCTGGCTATTCCATGAATCAGCCGGAGACATCCCGCAAAACATCCCCGTGATTTCCATTAATCCACTGGCAGACGAAGGGCAGAAGGTTCTGTACCAGACTACGCCCCAGCCGGTGATCAATAAGAATTTCAACCTTCTTGTCAAAGACATTCAGACTAGAAAGGAAAAAGGATACCGGGTCTTTATCCTGAGTGAAAACAGGGCACAGATCAGAAGACTGCAGGATATTTTTAGAAGCCTGGACTGTCCTGACGATCTGGTACAGTACAAGGAAATTTCTTTGCACGAAGGATTTACAGACCATCACAACAAGATCAGTTATTATACAGACCACCAGCTTTTCGAGCGTATTCACAGGGTATACCTGAAAAGGGCCGTACAAAAGAGCGAACAGATCACCATAAATGATCTGTCCGGTTTTAAAATTGGAGATTATGTGGTCCACATTGACCATGGGGTAGGGGTATTCGGCGGTCTGGTCAAAATAAACAACAACGGAAAGATTCAGGAAGCAGTCAAACTCATATACCAGGACAACGACGCCCTGTATGTCAGCATTCACGGACTTCACAGAATTGCCCGGTTCAAAAGCAAAGACAGCGAACCGCCCAGGATTTCCAGGCTGGGGAGCGGGGCCTGGAACAGAATCAAACAACAAGCCAAGAAAAAGGTCAAGGATATTGCGCGCGATCTGATAAAACTCTATTCGGAAAGGACTGCCGCAAAAGGATTTGCGTTTTCTGCAGATACCTATCTTCAAAACCAGCTGGAAGCTTCTTTTCTTTTTGAAGACACGCCGGACCAGCTCCTGGCGACACAACAGGTCAAGGGGGATATGGAAAAGCCATGTCCCATGGACCGTCTCATATGCGGGGATGTGGGATTCGGGAAAACCGAGGTCGCCATAAGGGCTGCCTTTAAGGCCGTTACTGACGGGAAACAGGTGGCCTTCCTTGTCCCTACCACCATCCTTGCCTTACAACATTACCAGACGGTTTGCGAGAGGCTGGCGGAATTCCCGGTAAAGACCCAATTCATTTCCCGCCTCAAAACACCCGCCCAGACTAAAGAAATTCTTGAGCAGTTGCAGACAGGAACCATCGACATCATTATCGGCACACACCGGCTGCTCACAAAAGACGTGCAGTTCAAAGACCTCGGCCTGCTTATCATAGATGAAGAACAAAAATTTGGAGTTGCAGCAAAGGAAAAGCTCAAACTCATGAAAGTCAATGTCGATACCCTGACCCTGACGGCCACCCCCATCCCCCGCACGTTACAGTTTTCATTGATGGGAGCCAGGGATCTGTCCATCATGCAGACACCGCCTTCCAACAGGCTTCCGATCCACACGGAAGTACAGACTTTTGACGAGGAAATCATAGGAGAGGCCATAGACCGCGAACTTGAAAGGGGAGGGCAGATCTTTTTTGTCCACAACCGCATTATGGACATAGAAGCCATGGCCGACACCCTGCGGCAGATACGCCCCGGGCTCAGAATAGCCATCGGCCACGGACAAATGCCTCCAAGGGCCATGGAAAAAGTGCTGCTCGATTTTATTTGCGGGGATTATGATATATTGCTCTCGACCTCGATCATAGAAAACGGGATAGATATTCCCAATTCAAACACCATAATCATCAACCGCGCGCACCGCTTCGGGCTGAGCGACCTGCACCAGATGAGGGGCCGTGTAGGTCGTTCCAACAGGAAAGCCTATTGTTACCTGCTGGTGCCCAAAGACGTCAACCTGGGAGAAGATGCCAAAAGAAGGCTTAAAGCACTTGAATCCTTCACAGAATTGGGAAGCGGTCTTAATATAGCAATGCAGGACCTGGATATCCGGGGAGCCGGGAACCTGCTGGGAGGAGAACAAAGCGGTTTCATTGTCCAGATGGGCTTTGAAGCGTACCAGCGCATACTGGAAGAGGCAATGGCCGAGCTGAATCCCTCATCCCCGGATATACCGGCATCGGTCAATTGCACCATAGATACGGACCTTGAAGTCATGATCCCCGATGATTATATTTCGCAGGTTGCGGAAAAAATCCGGCTTTACAAGGAATTGGACAACATAAGAGACGAAGACCGCCTGCAACGTTTTTTTGCATCCCTTGAAGACCGGTTCGGGCCCATTCCGGAACAATTCAGGCAGCTTGGGTATATTGTAAGGTTAAGGCAACTGGCTGCACGGACGGGATTTGAACGCGTAGTACTCAAAAACGGCATAATGCTTGCATATTTCATTTCAGACCAGCAATCGGATTACTACAAATCCAAACAATTTTCAGATATTCTGAATTATATATCATTGAATACCAAAAACATCCAGGTTAAGGAACAAAAAAATAAACTGTTTGTGAAAATACCTAATGTTGACAGTGTTGAAGCAGCGTACAATTTTTTTAAAATATTTGCAAAACCCTGAAAAAGTGCGACATTTGCAAGCTATGCAAAAAACAGGAATCCGGATTCTGGCCCTATTGTTCCTGTTCCTACTCATTGGAACGGCCAGGTCTGCGGCGCAGAACATTACCGATGCATTAGGAACCCACACCCCGTATTCAATGTTTGGCGTAGGGGAGGTGACCAGGCCGGGCACTTCCCTGAACAGGGGCATGGGCGGGATCGGAGTGGGATTGCGGGATAACCGCTACATCAATTATCTGAATCCGGCTTCGGCTTCGTCACGCGACTCCTTGTCCTTTATGCTCGATTTTGGATTGATGCAAAGAAATTTCATAAACACGGACGGAACACGTTCTTCGGCTTATAACGCCTTCAACATGCATCATATTATCCTGTCTTTTCCGGTATGGAAAAGTTCGGCCATGCAACTGGGCATCATTCCTTACAGCAATGTGGGATACCGCTTTGTAGAAGACGAATCCAGGGAAGACATACTGGCTAACGTGGGGTCTTTCCGCTATTACCATTACGGACAGGGAAGCATCAACCAGGCCTTCGCCGCATTTTCAGCCACTTTTTTCCGCCACCTGTCGGTAGGGGCGCAGGGCATGTTTTTTTTCGGGAATATTGAAAAGAACGCCCAGGCTGTATCCCTCTCTAATCCTGAATTATACGGGACATTAAAAACCGGTTACGATATTGTGATCGGATCGTTCGGAGCACAATTCGGACTGCAGGCTTTTGGTAATTTCTCACCCAACACCTCCTTTACAGTTGGGGCCACATTCCAGCCCCGTGCAACACTCCGCGGAGATGTTACAAGGTTTGCAAAGGTAGAGAAAGGATCCATCATAGATACGGTTTATTCCGTTGTCAGCCAGGGATCTCAAATGTCCATCCCCATGGAATGGACGGTGGGTTTTTCCATCCGCAAGCGCGACAAATGGGTTTTTGGTGCAGATTATACACAATCAGACTGGAGAAAATCAAATTTTGCAGCAACCCCGGGAATTATTTTTGAACCTGCATTAAGCAGGACATTGAAAGCCGGATTTGAGTTTACTCCAGACCGTTACAGCATCCGTTATTTTATGCGCAGGTGGACCTACCGCCTGGGTGCCTATTACGACCAATCCTACATGATGCTCAACGGGAACCAGGTTACTGCCATGGGGGTAACATTCGGTTTTTCAGTTCCGATTTACCGCTGGTACAATTCCATAGGAGTATCTGTAGATGCAGGCCAGCGCGGAAGTTTTGAAAATAATCTTATAAGGGAAAGGTATATTATGTTAATTTTGAACTTTAATTTGCACGATATTTGGTTTATAAAGCATAGATATAATTAAAATAAGCAAAAATGAAAAAATTCGGAATCCTATTTTCTTTGGTCATGTTCGCTTTTGTTACGCAAAGCTATGCGCAATCCGGAAAGTATGGTGCCACACCGGAAGATAGCGTGGAGTGCGTAAGGTATTTGAATTTTTATAAGGAATATTTCAAGAACGGGAACATGAAAGAAGCCCTTCCTTCCTGGAGGGGAGCACTCAGGGTGTGTCCAAGAGGGGTAATACAATCCTTATACCAGGATGGCCAGAATATTATCAAATTCATGATAAACCAGACGAAAGACGACAAGTACAGAAAAGAACTGGTTGATTCCCTCATACTGATGTATGATATAAGAATTGAAAAATTTCCTGCAACAAAATCACGTTTAAGTGCCTATACCTTCAAGGCTTATGACATGGTCACCTATTACAAGGAAGACGATATGAAAATCTTCTCGGCACTGCAGGATGTGGTAAAATTTGGAAAAGAACAGACAGATCAGAACATTCTTGTACTGAACATGCAGTATGCAGCCAGCCTTTTCAAGGAAGGAAAACTAACAGCAGAAGACGTTATCAACGTGTATGAGCAATTAAGCGCCCTGTTTGACAAAAAAAGCCAGGTTGATCAAAGCGAAGCTATGGCAGAAGCCCGTAACAGCTTTGAAACCCTTTTTGCCGTCAGCGGAGTGGCAGATTGCGACAATCTGATTGCCCTGTTTACACCGCGTTTTGATCAGAATTGCACAGACATAGCCTATGTAAGACGTGTGGTACAATTACTTTCAAATGCAGGATGCGAAAGTTCGGACCTGTTCTTCAATGCCGTGCAGAGCCTGTATAAAATTGAGCCATCCTACAACTCGGCCTATTACCTGTACCGCCTGTGTTCGGCCCGCGATATCAACGACGATGCCACCATGTTCCTAAAGAATGCCATTAATTCGGATTCTATTGACGACAAAACCAAAGGTGAGTATTTAATGGAACTGGGTACTTTCTATTACAAAAAAGTCAACGATTACTCTTCTGCCGCACAATATGCACTCCAGTCTTTTGAATTCAACCCGGAAACAAAGGGCAAGGCTTACCTTTTGATGGGTCACATCTGGGCCATGGCAAAAGTTCGCGACGGAGAAATGCCCGCTATCGATGAACGTGCCAATTTTTGGGTAGCCGTGGATTATTTTGTAAAAGCAAAACAGGCTGACCCTTCCCTGGAAGAAGAATGCGACCGCCTGATTGCCACCTACAGGCAGTATTTCCCCACCGTGGAAGAAGCCTTTATGCATGATTTGGCAGAAGGATCCGCCTATTCGGTAAGGGCAAACGGTTTGTCGGCCACGACAACAGTCAGAACAATAAAATAATGTTTTTTCCTCCCCGGAAAACAACAGTGATTATGGTAGCAACGGGCCTGTCTCTTGCTACCATATTTGTCTCCTGCAAAAACCGTATGAAAACGGTTGAATCTTTAGATAACCTGGACAGTATCCCTACACAGACTGTTCAGAATATGGAAGGATGGCAGGTTGAAGGGGGGCTTGTTATGGGCCGGCTCACCGCTCCCTACATGGAAAAATATTCACGCGGGACTGATCCTTATGAAATCTTTCCTTTTTCATTCCGGGTAGAAGGCTATACCAGGGAAGGAATCCTGGAAACGGTTATCACGGCAGACAAAGCATTGCACCGTTCCGGAGAACAGCAGATCTGGATAGCCACAGGCAATGTGGTTATCAAGAACCTGCTCAAGGAAGAGACCATGGAAACCGACACCCTGTACTGGGACCAGCAACAGAAAAAAATCTATACACACTGTTATGTGCGGCTGACTTCCCCGGATTTTTTTGCCCAGGGTTACGGCATGGAATCAGATGAAAGGGCCACAAATGCCAAAATCCTGAAACCGTTTGATTCTTACGGATACATTCAAAAGGACACTTTGTCCAATGAAGAAAAAGAATTAACTTCGCGCCCTGATACAAAAACACAACCATAAAATTTACAAGATGGCACTCCTGGAGAAGATACGCGTAAAGATGGGTATTTTTATTACCGTACTTATTGCAATAGCATTAATTTCGTTTATTATAGACCCCAACACATTACAGTCAGCCTTATCCATGTTCTCTTCCAAAAACGATGTGGGAAAGATGAACCGGCAGGGCATTACCTATATGGAATATGCCAAAAGACTGGAAAATCTCACCAACCTGCAGCAAGCAATCACAGGCACATCCTCCCTGGATGAACAAAGCCAGGAAACCGTGGAAGAAGGAACATGGCAGGCTTTCCTTAAAGACCTAGTGTATATGCCTGCCATTGAAAAAGCCGGTATTCGACTGGGGGACGAGGAAATGTTTGATATGGTACAGGGACGGGATATCTCGCCGGTTATCATGAACGATCCGATTTTCCGCGGAGAGGATGGTCAGTTTGACCGTTCACGCCTGACCATGTTTGTACAGAATGCCGGTGCAGAACCGGAAGGAGTCGCCGCAATGTACTGGAACTTCCTGCAGGAGAACATGGAGACAGACAGGATGTTCACAAAATACAGCTCCCTGCTGGCCCAGAGCAATATCGTCACCCCGGTGGAACTGCGCAGGAACATGGAAGATAACAACATCACCTCCAACGTGAGTTTTTCCCTTACGCCAGTATCATTTGCCAGGGACACAACCATAACAGTTACCCAACAGGAAATACGCCAGTATTACGAAGCGCACAAACACCAATACCAGCAGATAGCAACACGGGACATTGAATATGTGGTTTTCCCCATTCTGCCTTCAGCAGACGATATTGCCCTGGCTCAGGCCAATATAGAAAAAGTATACGATGAATTTGTAGCATCCGATAATCTGCGCCAATTCCTTGCCCGCAATTCAGATAAGCCGCTGGATACATATTACTACAAGAAAGGAGAATTGTCTTCCGTCTCTGCCGCCCTGGACAGTTTTGCCTTTAATGCCACAATGCGCGATGTGCTTCCTCCTTATAAGGAGAACGACTTTTTCCGCGCTGCAAGGATTGCAGAGATCAAACAGCTGCCCGATTCGGTATTTGTACACCATATACTGTTGCAAAGAAGCACCAAAGAAGAAGCTGCAAAAGTGGCCGACAGCCTGATTGCCATACTCAACAACACCCCCGGGCGTTTTGAAGAAATAGCCGGTGAGTTCTCTGCAGACAAGAATCCCAACACCCTTCCGGGCGTGTTAGGCTGGTTTGATCAGCAAGCCTATATACCGGGGATGGAATCGGTATTTGAAGCGCCTCTTAACAAGCTTTTCACCATAGAAACTCAGTACGGGCTACACCTTGTCAAAGTAACGGAGCGCACACGCCTGCACAAAAAAGTACTGCTTGCCGTACTTGTAAAGGAAGCAGTTGCCGGAAAGGAAACATACCAGACAATTTATTCCGCGGCAAACAATTTATCCACGGAAAGCCAGAACCTCGAAGAATTTAACCGGGTTGCCATCCAGAATAACCTGATGATCGTTCCGGCCATGGGGATCACACAAGACGCCAAGACAGTTTCCGGTTATGAGCACATGCGCGAACTGGTCCGCTGGGCATTTGAGGCCAAATACGGTGCCGTTTCCCCGGTAATTTCCGTAGATAATAAATATTTCTTTGTGGCAGCCGTTAACGGCATACATAAAAAAGGGACAGCCACCCTGCAGGAGAAACAGGCCGAGATAGAATCCATCCTCACCCTGGAAAAGAAGATGGAACGCGCTTACCAGCAGATCCGCGATGAGCTGGCCAGCCATGCCACCCTTGAATCCTGGGCAGAAGCCACCGGCAGGACCATTTCCACCCAGACCGGGCTGGCATTCGGATCCATGCAGCAGACAGACCCCAAATTTGCCGGGGCAGTATCAGCAGCGGCAGAACAGACTTTGTACGGGCCGGTCAAAGGTGAAATTGGTGTATATGTGTTCCGTGTGGATGAACGCCTGGACGGAGCTTACTATACAGAAAACGACGCCTTGCAAAATGCCACCTATTTCTCCAACGTGCAGATCCAGATGGTTCCTGTGGTGTTGCAGGAGAGCGCAAAAGTAGAAGATAACAGGGCCAGGTTCTTTTAACGGCTGAAAAGAAAGTGCATGATGTCCCCGTCCTGCACCATGTAATTTTTACCTTCCACAGCCATTTTACCGGCTTCGCGACAGGCAGCCTCGGAACCGTAGCGCATGAAGTCATCAAATTTGATCACTTCCGCACGAATAAAACCATGCTCAAAATCAGAATGAATAAGCCCTGCAGCCTGCGGGGCTTTTGTCCCCTTGCGGCATGTCCAGGCCTTAACTTCCATGGGTCCTGCCGTGAAATAGGTTTCCAGCTCAAGTAACCTGAATGCAGCTTTGACCAGACGCGAAACCCCTGATTCTTCCAGCCCTATGGATTCAAGGAACATCTGACGTTCCTGAAACGATTCAAGTTCTGCGATTTCGGATTCTATGCGCCCTGCGACAATAAGGTACTGTTCATTTTCCTTTTCCAGGATTTCGGCCACCTTTCGGGTATACAGGTTGCCGCTTTGTGCCGACTTCTCATCCACATTGCATACATACAGCACCGGTTTGTTTGTCAGCAGGAACAATTCCCGGGCCATCCGTTCTTCGTCCTGATTGGCCAGCTCCACGGTCCGTGCATTATTGCCTCGGCTCAGGGCATCGCGGTAACGGACAAGCAAACCGGCCAGTTTGGCGGCCTGTTTATCCCCCCCTGTGACGGCCTGTTTCTGTACTTTTGCAATCCGGCTTTCTACGGTCTCAAGGTCTCTTAGCTGCAATTCGGTATCAATGATCTCCTTATCCCGGACCGGGTCAACCGATCCGTCCACATGTACCACGTCGGGATCATCAAAACACCGCAGGATATGCAGAATGGCGTCAGTTTCCCTGATATTGGCAAGAAATTGATTGCCGAGTCCTTCGCCCTTGCTCGCACCTTTGACCAGCCCGGCAATATCAACAAAATCAACGGTTGCAGGGACAATACGCCCAGGGTGGACCAGGGAGGCCAGCTGTTCCAGACGGGCATCAGGCACCTGTGTCGAGCCCAGGTTTGGTTCAATGGTGCAGAACGGGAAATTGGCTGCCTGTGCCTTGCCCGAGGAAACACAATTGAACAGGGTGGATTTGCCTACATTGGGGAGTCCTACAATACCGCATTTGAGTGCCATAAAAAATTATTTACTATTCAGAAGGGCACAAAACTAATAACTTTTTTACGATTTGTCCTTTTTATCCCTCTCCATATGCATAACTTGGGTTCATGATACGGTTGATTTTGTGCCTGGTAATTTTCTGGAATGTAGAGAATTATTTTGATCCCTTTGACGACCCGCTAACGAATGACAATGATTTCACCATCAAAGGAGAATATGCCTGGACCTGGCCCAGGTTTTACAAGAAGCGCAACGAAATTGTCAAGACCCTCATCGCCTGCGGGCAGAAGGACGATGGATCATGGGAGGCACCATGCATCATAGGGTTGTGCGAGATAGAAAACTTTTTTGTCCTTTACCAGCTCATCAATGACACCCCGCTTTCACGTCTTGGTTACGGGATCATTCACCGGGATTCACCTGATCCCAGGGGCATTGATGTGGCGCTGCTCTACAGGAAAGAACGATTCCGGCCGGCAGGAACTGCATTTTACCCGATTCCCGACACAAACGGCAGTTTTCTCAGGACAAGGGAAATCCTTTATGTCAGGGGAATTCTGGATCAAAGGGACACCCTTCATTTTTTTGTAAATCACTGGCCTTCCCGCCGGGGCGGTGCCCGGGCCGAAACCAACAGACAGGCTGCATCCACCCTTCTTCAGAGGGTCGTTGACAGCATCGGCAACGTTTCAGCGGGGGCCCGGATCGTGGTTATGGGCGATTTCAACGATCCTCCGGAGGCTCCCGCCCTTCGAAGCCTGGCCTCGGGCCGCCTGGTAAACGTTTCTGTCCCGGACACTTATAAATACAACGGTGCCTGGGAGTGCATGGACCAGTTCCTGGTGAGCGAATCATCGTTCCGTGAACTGGAATATGTGAAGGTGGCACGTCTGCCGCATTTGCTGGAGCGCGACCAGGCACACCTGGGGCATAAACCAAAACGAACCTACCAGGGACCGGTATATAAAGGCGGAATCAGTGACCACCTGCCGGTAACCTTAAAATTTATTACCTTTGTTTCTTATGGCATCTCAACCAGTGAAGACACCCCTGATGGACCAGTATTTTGCCATTAAGGCAGATTATCCGGATGCCCTGATGCTTTTCAGGGTGGGGGACTTTTATGAAACCTTTGGAGAAGACGCCATTAAGGCGTCAAAGGCGCTGGGCATCGTACTTACCCGGCGGGCCAACGGGTCAGCTTCCTCTGTAGAACTGGCCGGATTCCCTTACCATGCCCTGGACACCTACCTGCCCAAACTGGTTCGCGCCGGATACAAAGTGGCTGTCTGTGACCAGCTTGAAGACCCCAAACTGACTAAAAAGATTGTCAAAAGAGGCATTACCGAAGTCGTCACCCCAGGTCTTTCATACAATCCCAACCTGCTGGAAGCTTCGCAACACAACTTCCTGGCAAGCCTTTACCTTCACAGGGAAGGATCCACAGAATCGGCAGGCATAGCTTTTACAGACATTTCTACAGGGACCATCCAGATAGCCCAGGGGGACATGGATTACGCCGCGAGCCTTTTATCCCAATACGCGCCCCGGGAAATTCTGGTACAGCGGGGAACGGAAAAAACCTGGAAATCCGGAACAGACCAGCAGGCTTATTTCTCAACAATAGATGACTGGGCGTTTGTATACGCTGCCGCCGAGGAAAAAGTGAAAACACACTTTGGTGTTGACAGTCTGAAAGGATTCGGGGCCGAAAACATGCCTTTGGCCATATCTGCCGTCGGGGCCATGCTTTTTTACCTGGAAATGAACAAATATTCCAGTTACGGCCACTTGTGCACCCTGCAGCGCATAGATAAGGAACACCTTATGTGGCTTGACAAGTATAGTATCCGCAACCTGGAATTGTTTCCCCGTTCAGAAAACCACGAAAAAGGAGCCAGCCTGATAGAGGTAATTGACAAGACACACACACCCATGGGAGCAAGGCTGCTTCGCCAGTGGCTTGTGATGCCCCTGCGGGATCGTATAGCCATTGAAGAACGCCACAATGTGGTATCATCCCTGCTGGAACAATGGGAACTGGTGGGCAAACTGCGCAAGATGCTCTCCCAGGTCGGTGATATGGAACGAATAGTTTCCAGGGCTGCTGCCGGCAGGATCAGTCCCCGGGAAGTGGCACAACTCAGGACAGGGCTGAACCAGGCATCCCGTATAAAGAATCTGACCGCACAGATCCCGTCAGCAGACCCCGTACATTCCCTGGCCTCTGGCCTGGACGACTGCGCCGCCCTGGCAGATAAGTTGCAACAGATGATTGTTTCATCGCCTGCGGTACAACCGGGAAAAGGAAATGTCATTGCCCCGGGCGTGGACCCGCAGCTGGACGAATTGCGGCATATCCTTTCCCACAATAAGGAATATTTGCAGCAAATGCAACAAGAGGCAGCCGGCCAGACGGGCATTTCTTCCCTGAAAATCGGCTTTAACAACGTATTCGGGTATTACATTGAAGTCCGCAACACCCATAAAGACAAAGTGCCCGGGTCCTGGATACGCAAGCAGACACTTGTAAGCGCAGAGCGCTACATTACAGAAGAGCTTAAATCCTATGAGGAAAAAATACTCGGGGCCGAGGAAAAAATAGCACAGCTGGAGCAGGATTTGTTCAACCGGGTGGTCGATGCCATACGCGCATCCATACCCCCCATCCAGCAAAACGCGCGCATCCTCGCCCGGCTTGACTGCCTCCTTGGTTTTGCCATCCTGGCAAGGGAACAAAAATATGCCAGGCCCCGAATGCAGGATGACGATGTGATTGACATCCGCCAGGGACGCCACCCGGTGCTGGAAACACTCATGCCTCCCGGAGAGGCATATGTTCCCAATGACGTGTACCTGGATACCGGACAGCAGCAGATCATCATCCTGACCGGACCCAATATGGCCGGAAAATCCGCCCTGCTGCGACAAACCGGGCTTATTATGCTGCTGGCACAGATAGGATCCTACGTTCCGGCCAAAGAAGCCAGCCTGGGGATCATAGACAAATTATTTACCCGGGTGGGAGCTTCGGACAACATTGCCCGCAGGGAATCCACATTTATGGTCGAAATGCTGGAATCGGCCGCTATCCTGAATAATGTAACCGATCGCTCCCTGGTGCTTTTTGACGAAATAGGACGCGGCACCAGCACTTACGACGGGATATCCATAGCATGGGCCATCGTGGAATACCTGCACGAAAAGGCCGGGGCAAGGGCCAGGACTCTTTTTGCCACCCACTACCACGAGCTCAACCAAATGGCAGAGCAATATCCCCGCGTCAAAAATTTCCATATTGCCGTGAAAGAACGGGGACAAAAGGTGTTATTTTTGCGTAAAATGATTTCCGGAGGCGTAGAACACAGCTTTGGCATCCACGTGGCAACCATGGCCGGAATGCCACGCAGGGTTATACTCACGGCGCAGGAAGTGCTTAAGATCATGGAGGCCGGCAAGGAACGGCCGCCTTCCCCTGAAAGGCCCAGGCAACTTTCCTTCTTCCAGCTGGAAGATCCCCTGTTGCAGGCCCTCAAAAGAGACATCGAGTCTATTGACATAAACAGATTAACACCCCTTGAAGCGTTTGATGCCTTACGGGAATTGAAAAGAAAAATCGGACAAAAGGAATGAAAAAGATCTTCAGAAGCATCAATATCTTCTTAAAACTGCTGGGGGAGAGTTTTGCTATGGCTAACGATTCGGTAAAAGGAGACAAATTCAGGGCTTTTCTTTCCCTGCTTGGGGTAACCATCGGGATATTTTCCATTGTAGCTGTTTTCACCGCCATTGAAGCCCTCGAGAAAAATGTCCGCAACATGTTTTCCGCCCTGGGAACAGATGTGGTGTACATAGACAAGATTTCCTGGGATGCTTTTGCAGACGGGGAAGGATTTAAATGGTGGGAATTCAGGCAACGCCCCAACAATACCTATGAAGAATTCCAGTTCCTGCAGAAAAACCTGGTTCACGCAGACATGCTGGCCCTGTCTGTCTACGCATCAACCAACGTGGGCTATGAACGCAATACCATTCGAAACACCGGCATCCAGGGGGTAACCTATAACTGGAACAAGATCTCTTATTTCGAGATCGGGGAAGGCCGGTATTTCACCCCCGCCGAGGCAGCCGAAAACATCCCACTGGTGGTGATCGGGCAGAACGTGGCCGAGGAGTTGTTTCCCGCGGGGATATCACCGGTCGGCAGCAACATTAAAATCGGGGGCTTTACCACCCGTGTCATTGGTGTTATAAAGAAAAAAGGCGAGTCCCTTTTTGACCCGATCAACTACGACGATGCCGTTATCATTCCCCTGCCTTTTATCCGCAATTTCCTGGACCTTAGAAACACTTCCCCCAGCATTGTGGTGCATAAGGACCCGGCAGCCGATGAAGAAGAGTATATGGCCGAACTGCGCAATGCCATGCGTGCTGTGCGCCGCCTGAAGCCCATTCAGAAAGACAACTTTGCCCTGAACAAAATGTCGTTCCTGGACGACGCACTTACGCAGCTTTTCAGCGTCATTTCGCTCGCCGGCTGGGTGATTGGGGGCTTTTCCATTCTCATAGGAGCTTTTGGCGTGGCCAACATCATGTTTGTTTCCGTTAAGGAAAGAACACATATCATAGGCATTGAAAAAGCCATGGGGGCCAAAAGCGCCTTTGTGCTGGCCCAGTTCCTTTTTGAAGCTGTTCTGCTGGCAATTGTCGGTGGTCTGATAGGGATCCTGATCGTCTGGGGCTTGACGTTTTTTGTCACCGAGCGCTATGATTTTGTGATGACCATGTCTGTAGGTAACATATTGCGCGGGGTTATGATATCAGGGCTGGTGGGCGTTGTGGCTGGTTTTATCCCCTCACTGCAGGCCGCCAGGATGAATCCCGTAGACGCTATGAACCAGCATTGAAAACGCCGGGGCTTCCATTTTTCCTGCCGGTGATCGCACCGTGCAAAGAACGGAGCGCTTTTTCTTTAAGCCGAGGCGCTCCGTTCTTTGCACGGATCCGATCTTGCCGTTAATATGGTTTGTTACACCAACGGCCGCCCGGTCCTGCAGCTGAGAGGTGTCGCCACAACACAAGGAACCAGGAGTCTCGGCTTTAAAAACGGCTCCAGGTTCCTAGTGGTGCAATGACACCAGGCAGTTTAAGCACAGGGAGTTCCTTTATTAAATTTTTCACGGTTGCTTTGTTGGGCGTGGCAAGTAAACAATCAGGGGTCCACTCTTTACTGCACTAAAGTGTGAAAGGGGGTAAACCAGCATTGAGAAAGGAGGCCACCTGCTTTGTCAGTTGAATGAATTCCTCTACTCCCAATTGCTCGGGTCGTTGCCCGGACAAGGGCGAGGTAAAGTTTTTTTTCTCACCCAATAAAGGTTTCAGGCTGTTGTGAATGGTTTTCCGGCGCTGGTTGAAAGTTGCCCGGACCACTTTGCGGAACAAATCTTCGGGGCACCCCAGGGAAGTCCTGTTATTGCGGGTAAGGCGGATAACACCCGATTGCACCTTAGGCGGAGGGGTAAAAGCACCGGCAGGCACAGTAAATAAATATTGCGTATCGTACCATGCTTGCAGCAGGACACTCAGGATCCCGTAGGTTTTTGATCCCGGGGGGGCACAAAACCTTTCAGCCACCTCTTTCTGGAGCATGCCCACGATCCTGGGGACCGATTCACGCCATTCCAGGACCCTGAAGAAGATTTGTGAAGAAATATTGTAAGGAAAATTTCCTATCAGGAAAAATTCAGAGGGAAAAACAGAACGGGGCACCGTGAGAAAATCACCGGTAATGAGCCGGTCACCCAGGCCGGGATGTTTTTTTTGCAGAAAAGCCACAGACTCCCTGTCCAGTTCTATCGCATAGTAATCAATACCCGGTTTTTTCAGCAGAATTGATGTAAGAACACCCGTGCCTGGTCCCACTTCCACTACCGGGCACCCCTTTCCGCTGATCTTACTCTGATAGGGGGACAAACTTTCTACTATACGGGAGGCAACCTGGCAGTCGTTGAGAAAATGTTGTCCCAGTGATTTTTTAGGCCTAACTTCCATGATATGCAAAGGTAGTTTTTTATACCTTTACGGAAATCTAACACTTTAATCTATGAAAAGAACTGTCATAATAATGGCCGCAATGCTGGTCCTGGTATCCTGTTCCGGCTACAGGGCACATAAAGCGGATATCCGCCTGGAAGAACTCAGGAAGGAACTCAATGCGGTGGGATTGTCAGTTGCCGTCATATGCGACAACCAGGTAGTGTATACCGGGGCAACCGGTTTCAAAAACCTGGAAACCAGCGAACCCCTCAACTCCTCCCATTTGATGCGCATAGCCTCCATATCCAAGAGTTTTACGGCTACCGCCATAATGCAGCTTTATGAAGCGGGCTGTTTTGACCTGGATGATGATATTGGAAAAGCACTCGGCTACCCGGTAAGGAACCCCCTATATCCCGATATCCCCATAACATACAGGATGCTGCTTTCCCATACTTCCAGCCTGAGCGACAGTGCAGGCTATTTTACCCTGGACGTGCTCCGGCCCGATATCACGGGGGACGTATCGCGGTCCTTCAATGCCTATGCACCCGGCACCGGCTATCAGTATTGCAACCTGGGGTTCAATACCCTGGGGACCCTTGTGGAAATCCATTCAGGAGAAAGGTTTGACCAATACGTCCAATATAACATACTGGAACCACTGGGTGTCTATGCCTCGTTCAATGTAAACGACCTGGACACCACCCGTTTTGCCACCATTTATTCGTTCGAGGAAGGGCAGTTTAAACCCGAGCCCCAGGCATACAATTCAAGGAAACAGGACATTGATCACTATGTGATGGACTCCTCCACGGTTATTTTTTCCCCCACAGGAGGCCTCAAGATCAGTGCTCCTGATCTGGCGCGCCAGGCACTGGTTCAGATCAACGACGGAACCCTGGACGGCCGGGAGGTGCTTACCCCTGAAAGCGTGGCAATCATGCAGACGCCCATAAGCCCTGGAAGTCAGGATTCCGTGGATGAAGGACTTGGGTACGGATTTGCCCTGCAAAGGACAGATAAGCTGATTGAAGGAGAAATCATGACCGGGCATACCGGTAGCGCTTACGGACTTTTCTCGGCCATGTTCTTTGAAAAGGATAAAAAATTCGGATTCGTTGTCTTGTGCAATGGCTGTGACACTTCAATCCCCCGCAGGGAAAACGGATTCATGCCTGTTCAGACTGACGTGATCAACGCCCTGTACGATATTTTTATCCGGTAAGGGCCTGTCCCTTTACTTAAGACCCAATTCTTTTTTTTGCAGGGCGTCAATTCCGGCGGGAGCATCCAGCATGACATCCCTGCCGGAATTGTTTTTCGGGAATGCTATGAAATCACGAATGCTTTCCGAGCCGCCAAAGAGCGAACACAAACGGTCAAAACCGAAGGCAATCCCTCCGTGCGGGGGTGCCCCGTAGCGGAAGGCATCAATGATGAAGGAAAATTTGGCATTGACTTCTTCGGCACCCATGCCCAGTATCTGAAACATTCTTTCCTGCATGCGGGCATCGTGTATCCTTATGGACCCCCCGCCAATTTCTGTCCCGTTAAGCACAAAATCATAAGCGTTGGCATTTACCTGCTCCAGGTCACGGGGATCGTCGCTGTAGAATTTGTCCAGGTCTTCCGGTTTGGGAGCGGTAAAGGGATGGTGTTTGGCGTAGAACCGTTGTGTTTCCTCATCCCATTCCAGCAACGGGAAATCGTAGACCCACAAAGGGGCAAAAACGTCTTTATTTCTCAATCCCAGCCGGTTGCCCATTTCCAGGCGCAGGCTTCCCAGTGCTTCCAGGGTTTTTGTTTCCGGACCGCTCATTACCAACAACAAATCTCCGTCTGATGCCCCGCACAGCTGTGCCCAGCGTGCCAGTGCCTGCTGGTCAAAGTATTTGTCCACAGAAGATTTGTAGGCTACTGAGCCGTCACCTTCTGCCTGGCAACGCACATATACCAATCCGGAACCGCCTATCTGCGGCCGTTTTACCCATTCTGTAAGTTCGTCCAGCTGCTTTCTTGTGTACCCGGCCGCCCCTTTGACGCAAATGGCCCCTACATAGGCAGCATTCCTGAAGACACTGAATTCCGTATCTCTTGTCAGGGGCGTAAGATCGTTTATCAACATGTCAAACCGTATGTCGGGCTTGTCGCTGCCGTATTTTTCCATAGCTGTTTTGTATGATATGCGGGGCAGGGGAGAAGGAAAAACCCTGTTGTGAACTGCTTTAAATAGATGCATTATCAGCCCTTCAAACACAGAAAGGACATCGTCCCGCTCCACAAAAGACATTTCGCAGTCAATTTGGGTGAATTCGGGTTGCCGGTCTGCCCTCAGGTCTTCGTCCCGGAAACAGCGTACGATCTGGAAATACTTATCGTAGCCTGCGATCATAAGCAATTGCTTGAAGGTTTGCGGACTTTGCGGCAGGGCATAAAACTGTCCCTGGTTCATGCGTGAGGGGACTACAAAATCCCGCGCCCCTTCCGGGGTCGATTTGATTAGAAAGGGAGTTTCTATCTCCAGAAATCCGCAGCCATTCAGATAATTGCGTGTTTGCTGCGCTATGCGGTGTCTAAGTATCATGGCTTGCTGCAAAGGAGGCCTGCGCAGGTCCAGGTAGCGGTAACGGGCACGCAGCTCTTCCCCGCCATCGGAGGGTTCCTCTATCGTGAAAGGCGGTATTTGCGCAGGATTCAGCACCTGGATCCGGCTCAGGAAAATCTCAATTTCCCCGGTAGGTATCTTCGGATTCTTACTGCTTCGCTCCACCACCATTCCCTCTGCCTTGATAACATACTCGCGGCCCAGCGATTCGGCCGTATCTTTTACCGTGACGGGAGAATCTTCTTTCACCACCAGCTGGGTGATCCCGTACCGGTCACGCAGGTCTATGAAAGTCATCCCGCCCAGTTTTCTTATCCGTTGTACCCATCCGGCCAGGGTAACCTGCCGGCCTGTACATGATAGGTCAAGTTCGCCGCATGTGTGTGTCCTGTACATATCCTTAGTTTTATGCCGGCAAAGGTAAATAGAAAATGGCTACCTTTGCTTTGCCATGAAAAACTATTTGGATCTGCTGCAACACATACTGGAGCATGGGACAGACAAAGAAGACAGGACCGGGACGGGCACGCGGAGCGTTTTCGGATACCAGCTGCGTTGTCCCCTGGAAGCGGGTTTTCCGCTGCTCACCACCAAAAAGGTTCACCTCAAATCCATCATTTATGAACTGTTATGGTTCCTGCGCGGAGACACCAACGTTGCCTACCTTAACAAAAACGGGGTTACCATATGGGATGAATGGGCAGACCAGCGGGGAGACCTGGGTCCCGTCTACGGGAAGCAATGGCGTTCCTGGGAAACGGGAAACGGACAAGCCGTTGACCAGATAACATCGCTTATTGAGGGCATAAAAACAAATCCCGACGGAAGACGTCACATTGTCAGCGCCTGGAATGTAGGGGAAATACCCCGAATGGCGCTTCCGCCCTGTCACGTTCTCTTCCAGTTCTACGTCGCAGACGGAAAACTTTCCTGCCAGCTTTACCAGCGTAGTGCCGATGTTTTCCTGGGCGTCCCTTTCAACATTGCATCCTATTCTTTGCTTACCCTTATGGTGGCCCAGGTATGTGGTTACAAGCCTGGGGATTATATCCACACCTTCGGGGATGTGCATATATACAAAAATCATATGGACCAGGTACACCTGCAGCTTTCACGGACCCCACGGCCGCTGCCTCAGATGGTCCTTAACCCGGAACGCCGCGATATTTTTGGATTTGAGTTCTCCGACTTCACCCTGCACCATTACGATCCTTATCCCCCGATCAAAGCGCCTGTTGCCGTATGAAAAGTGAACAACCATCCAAACCCCGCACACTTTCCCTGATAGCCGTACTGGGCCCGTCAGGGGAACTCGGCATGCGCAATGGTTTGCTTTGGCATATTTCCGAGGATCTGAAACATTTCAAGGCGCTGACCATGGGACATACCGTCATTATGGGGCGCAGGACGTACGAATCGCTTGGCAAACCCCTGCCCGGGCGGTCCAATATCGTGCTATCACGGTCAGGAAAGAAACTGGAGGGAATACTGCGGGACTTAAACGATCAGCCGGAAGTGTTCATCATTGGAGGAGCCCAGGTCTACCACCAGACCATACACCTGGCAGACAGGCTTTACATCACCCATGTACAGGCCCCGTTGCCTGCAGAAGGAGCCGATGTATTTTTCCCGCCCATAGATCCACTGCAATGGCAGGAAACAGCGCGTCAGGATTTCTCCAGAGGGGCTAATTTCCCGTATCCTTTTTCTTTCGTGACATACGAACGCCGGTAAACACCACCGCTGCCAGCAATGCCAGCAGCAACGCAGCGGAACTGATGCGTGAAACCAGGATCCCGGTCGTATAGGAAGCCGGCAGGTACGTAAATCGTATCTGGTGCTCCCCGGCAGGCACATACAAAGTGCGGGTAATGTAATTGGAACGCAGGATGGGTGTTTCTTCCCCGTCTATCCAGGCTTTCCAGCCTTTGGGATAGTAAACCTCTCCAAACACCACAATCCCGTCTTTTACCATGGACGCTTTATATTCCAGCGTATTGGGAGAATAGGATGTGAGGGTGACGATAGATTCCGACGGACTGGCAGCCTGAACCCATTCCGCCGGAGCGTCACGCATCACGGCTGTCGTTCGCAGATCGGTCCTGGAAAGAGCCTCAAGTTCTTCCAGGTTGCTTTCTGCCCCGATAATGGAAGATACCACCCAGGCATTTCCCAGCGCATGCGGATTGACAACCGGCGCCCCGTCTCCGGAAAGGATAACATACCGCGTGTTGAGCAGGTTCATGACCGGTGTGCGGGTCAGCGCCCCGTGCCAGGCAAATATTGCCGAAGCCTCTTCCAGTGACTGGCACTGGCTGAGCTTGTCTATGAAATACTGCATTTCAGGCACCAGGTGGCGGTCTATCACTTCCTGGTACCGTTGCAGCTTGGCCGCATTGTATCCACCTATGGATTTGTGGTGGTAACTGGGACCGGAGTCCGAAAAAGGACTCCCGGTTAGATCCAGTACGCGGTAATACAAATCCGGGTCCTCCTTTATGAGTTTATCTACAGGCCTTTCTGCGAACTGGTTGCTGTAATTGCTGCGGGTAACAAAATGCGAGGCGTTTAAATACCTTCTGGCAGCAGGCAGGTAGTCTGCCACAAGCAGGATACCGAGGGCTGCAATCGCCCATGTTTGTTTCAGTTTTTTATTGATCCCCAGCCAGAGAACTATGGCAGCAGCCGCTATCAGAAAGGCGGAACGGAGGGCATCCTGGCGTAATAATCCTTTTCGGTCTGCCACCAGGGCCGGGATCAGTTCTCCTGGGAGCGAGGCATCGGACGGTCCTGTGAAAGAACCGGCCAGCGAAGGCACCAGTGCAAAGACCAGGCAAAGCCCGGCGGTAATGCCCATACCCCAGTAAATGGCCCGCATGGTCTTTTTCCTGGGGTATTGATCATCCAGAAGGGTCCATACGGCATAAATACCCAGCGCCGGGACCACCATCTGCCAGATGACCAGGATCATGCTTACAGTCCGGAACTTGTCATACAACGGGAGATACCGGAAAAACAACGCAGAAAACCACTCCAGGTGGTATCCCCAAGACAGCAGCAGCGCCAGCAGGGAAACCCCGGCCAGCGCCCATTTCAGGGGCCCTTTAACCAGGATCAGTCCCACTGCGAAAAAAAACAGCATAATAGCCCCCATGTACATGGGCCCCGCGGTGAAGGGTTGTTCTCCCCAGTAAAGGGGCATGTTTGATATGACACTGTTGGCGTTGTATCCCATGCCCGAAAGTTTTTCATAGGTATGCGAATCCTTATCCAGTGGCCCCACAGAAGGCCCGCCATAGAAATCGGGGATCATCATATTAAAGGATTCCATCCTGGAATAACTCCACCGTGTTGCATAATCCATATCCAGCCCCTTGCGGGGTGTATCGCCCTCCGGAGTTTCCAGTTCCGATCCGCCGCGCATGGAATACCCTGTATATTCATAAGTGGGGAGCAGGTGATTTGCCGAGGTAGCCAATCCCAGCAACCCGGCAGCAACCAGCAACACCGTGGTTTTCACAAAATGCGGGACCCTGCGCCTGATAATGGCTTCTGCCAGCAAGCCGCCTACGGTAAAGACCAGGATGAACCCCAGGTAATAGGTAATTTGCGGATGATTGGCGGCCACCTGGAAACTTACGGTAAGCGCAAAAAACAACGCTCCCGGCAAGGCATTCTTGCGGTACGCATACGCCAGGGAAGCCAGTACCCAGGGCATGTAGGCAATGGCAATCATCTTGGTAACATGCCCGGCCTGTATGATCTGCATATTGTAAGCACAGAAGGTTATGGCAATGGCTCCCCCCATGGCAAGCCACCCGTTTACCCCCAGGGCAAGAAACAGAAGAAAACCACCCACAAGGGACAGGAACAGGTACGAGGCCGGCGCTGCCCCGGCTTCCAGAACGCGGCTGATGATCCGTGTATAATTGCCACGTGTGACTTTGTTAATGGTTACGGTAGGCATGCCGCTGAACATGGAGTTGGTCCAGCGGGCCTCATCCTCATGCGTCTGATTGTACTCTTTGGCCTCTCTGGCCATGGCCTGCCAGGCCGTAATATCACCCTGGTTGAGGATTTTACCCTGGAAAACCTGTGGTACAAAGCCGTAGGCAACGATCAGGAACAGCAAGGCGGCTACAGGGTAAACAATCCATTTTTTAACGGGAATCTTCTGCATAGCACTCGTATTTTATAACAAAGGTAAAAAGAAAGGACGTATATTTGTGTAAAACCGACTCTTTATGAAACGTGACGAATTTTCAGGGTTTTTCGGCGTTCTGGTGGCCACGGTGGGTTCAGCCGTAGGATTGGGGAATCTTTGGCGCTTCCCTTACCTGGTGGGACAAAACGGAGGAGCTGCATTTATCCTCATTTATCTTGCCTTTGTCCTGGTCATCTGCCTGCCTATTATGATATCCGAGTTCATTATCGGCCGGCGAACCCAGGCCAACACTGTGAAAGCTTTCCAAATACTGGCGCCACGTACTCCATGGGGTGCCGTGGGTATTGTGGGTGTTGTCGCCGCTTTTTGCATTATGGCTTTTTATACCGTTGTAGGAGGCTGGACGCTGGATTACATATTCCGCTCGGTAATCCATTTGTTTTCAAAACCTGACATTACGGACATAGAAAGCCAGTTCGCCACACTGGTTACATCCCCGATCCGGCCAATTTTCTGGACAATACTGTTTATCGCCCTAAGCGCCCTGATAGTCATGTCCGGCATCAAGAAAGGAATTGAGAAATACTCCAGGATCATGATGCCCTTTTTGTTTTTAATGGTTGTGATCCTGATGATTCGTTCCATTACCCTGCCGGGGGCAGAAAAAGGGATATCATTCCTGGTAAAGCCTGATTTCTCCAAAATAAATACGCAGGTAGCCCTGGCTGCCCTGGGTCAGGCCTTTTTCTCCCTCAGTCTGGGCATGGGCTGCATGATCACCTATGGCTCGTACATCCCCAAACGGGAGAATCTGACCAAACTGGCTTTTACTACTGCCATGTCAGATACCCTATTTGCCATACTTGCCGGACTGGCCATAATGCCGGCCGTGTTCGCTTTCGGGATATCGCCACAGGAAGGGCCGGGGCTCGTTTTTATTGTTCTTCCCCGGATCTTTGGCCAGATCCCCCTGGGGAACATTTTTGCAGTTATGTTTTACCTGATCCTTTTCATAGCAGCCATTACCTCCGCCATATCGCTGCTCGAGGTTGTGACGGCATACATAACAGAAAGGTTGAAGATGAAGCGAAGAACAGCCGCAGTCATCATATCGGCACTGGTGGCGGTCTGTGCTTCTTTCAGTTCCCTGTCCCAGGGCGTATTGCAGGATGTGAAAATTTTTGGAAAAACCATATTTGACTTCTTCGACTACCTCTCTGCAAATATCCTCCTGCCGCTGGGCGGTTTGTCTATTGTCTTGTTCACGGGGTGGTACATCAAGAAGTCACCAGTGTATGATGAATTCACAAATCAGGGCACCCTTAAGGGTACCCTGTTCCGCGCCTATTATTTTCTCATACGTTATGTGGCCCCCATTGCGATCGCGGCCATATTCGTGGATCTTATCGTACGGTAATTCCCAGGTGCCAGTTTCCGTTATAACCCAGGTCCACCAAAGAGGTTGTGGTTGGGTCCCCTTCTTCTGAACTCAGAAGCAACAGGTTCCCTCCCTCCTGGGCAGGCCCGTTCCCGTCTGTCATTAATACCGGTTGTGTTCCCTGTTGCTTTATGATCATATTAAGGATCACCCCGTCACCTTCCTGGATCTGCACATTGTAATTTTCGGTTACAAGAGATTTGATCAGGTCCCATTGCCCGGAAGCCTTGATTGCGTCAATAAAATATTTTTTCAGGTTTAAAGTGCTTTGAGGCACAAGATTTGTCCGGGCGACTGACGGACCCTGGATCATGACGATACGCCGTGAAAGCGTTTCAATAAAATCCAGGAACTTCATGGGGTCTTCCGGTTGTTGGGGATTGCCCTCCTCATCTGTCAGAGAAAGGAAGATCTCGTAAATCTGTGTCAGCTGGTCCTGATCTTTTGCCATAATGACAATTGAAGAAGTGGTGTCCATGGGACAGAGCATGATGTTTTCCAGAATTTTTCCTTTCCATGCGCTTGCATAATCGGGAGTCATTTGTACCAGCACCATGACATCGTCATCTGCCGCGGGCGAAGAGAAAGGCCTGATCCCGGCATTGGGCCGGAACAGTGATAATGTTCCGGAGGTTACAGGTAATAAAGGAATATTCTCTACCGCTATATTGGTAACCCCTTCGGGAATAGTCAGCATGGTATAGAAATCCTTAACCAGGCCATAACCGGCAATCCTGACGCCGTATGTGCCGGGAACCACGTTTTTGATTTGTACGTTGCCCCCCGTGGCGCTGGTCACCTTGTAATCATAATCATCTGTACTGGCCGGCCTTATAGAGGCGCTTCGCACGGCGGGCACTTCCAGGGTACCGGTCTGCAAGGCCTCCAGGTTTTTACGGATATCCCGGGCAAAGGGTTTCATTAAGGATGACAACCACGCACTTGCAGACTGCAGGATTTCTGCCTGTGTACGCCCTTTGATAACGGGCAAGGCTTTAGTCGCCGGTTGTACATATGCCTGGGACGCCGTTCTCTTCTCTGAGGAAAGGAGTTTCAGGTACACATCGGCATAATCCACAGAACCACCGGTATTATCGGAGAGTACCATGTTTAGTTCGTTATACTTTGGTGTGGTTACAGTGATCTCCTCACCATAGGCTGTTCCGGCCTGGCTTTTTGCATAAGCTTTGATCGTATAGGCCGTGTTTTCCTGAATGTTGTTTGTGAAATCCGTGGTGAAAACCCCCGTTCCGGCCCCTGCCTGGCGGGTAGTGGCGTTGAGGACAAAACCCCTTTCTGTCACCGTATGGCTGCCTTGTTTGAGCACCTCGGCAGAAACGCTTATCTTGTTGTATAGCAATTCAGTAACGGTTACTGCGCCAACGGAGGGCAGCACTCCTTCCAGGTCCAGGAAAACCCCGTCCTGCTGGGTGCGGATGTAATGGATTTCGGTATTTGTTTTGTAGCTGTCCCACTTGTCTTCAGTCCAGGAAGGGTGGTTTATGATGACAGCCGGAACCGGCTCGGTCAGTTTATTGCCATAAACACGTAACTGGGACGATACGGCTGGAAGATTTCCCCACGAGGCAGGGATCCCGCCGGTGAAATTACATTCATGCAAGTGGATGTTGAAACGTGTCTGGGTGGTGGTCATGTTGCCCAGTCCTTCGGGCAGGGACCCGGTCAGGTTGGGGTTGCCGTTCATCAGGAAAGTTCCCAGGTTTTTCCATCCCGAAAAGATTTCGTCAGGAATGGGCCCCGAGATTTTGGTGTTGAACATCCCGAAGTTGTTCAGCGCCGTCATCCCGCCCCATTCTTTGGGAATGGTTCCCGAGATCTGGTTATTGTTCAATTGCAGGTTGGTCAGCTTGTTCAGATTCCCCATTTCCGCGGGCAGCGGACCCTCCAGCCCGGTAGTCACCGCCATCAGCGCCGTAAGGTTTACCAGGTTTCCCATTTCCCTGGGCAGGGGCCCGGTCAGGTTGGGATTGCTACCCAGGTTGAGGGATTTGAGGGCTGTAAGTTCCCCTATTTGCCCGGGTAACTGCCCTTTAAGGCCGAACCCGCTCAGGTTCAGAGCGGTAATGGCTTCATCGGTAACAGTGACGCCTTCCCATGTGCTGATTTCCTGGTCTGTGTTCCAGTTTGTACCCTTGGTCCAGTTAGGTCCGTCCAGAGCGTTGTAAAGTGCCATCAGACGGTCACGCTGGGCATCGGGAACCTTTTCCAGTTCAAGGAAAACTCCGTTTTGCTGCGTCCGGATGAAGTGGGTGCCGGCATCTTTCCATTTATCCCACCTGTCCGTAGTCCAGGACGGGTGGTTTTGTATAGACAAGGGTACCGGCTCTGTCAGTTTGTTCCCATAAAGGTGCAACTGTTTGGAGACCGCGGGCATACTGCCCCATTCTTCGGGGATCCCTCCTTCAAAATTGCAATTATACATCTGGACATTAAACAGCGTGTTATCGGTCTCCATCTGGCCCAGCTTAGCGGGCAGGGAGCCGGTAAGGTTGGGATTGGTGTGCAGCAGGATTGAACCTATGTGTTTCCAGTTTTCAAATATTGTATTGGGCAGCGGACCAGAGATCTTCGTGTTGAACATTCCAAAGTTTTTCAAAGCTTCCATGCCACCCCATTCATCAGGGATCGTACCGGTGATATTGTTGTTGTTCAGCTGCAGGTTGGTAAGCTTATTCAGGTTACCCATTTCCTTTGGCAGGGGGCCTTGCAGTCCGGTTGTAACGGCCAGCAGCGCATCCAGGTTGACCAGATTCCCCATGGTGGAGGGCAGTGGCCCTGTCAGGCCGGGATTGGAACTGAGGGTCAGCTTGGTAAGATCGGTCAGTGTCCCGATTCCCGAAGGGAGTTGGCCATTCAACCCAAACCCGCTCAGGTTCAGTTGTGTGATCTTGCCTTCCTCCATGGTTACCCCGGCCCATTTATCAATGGACTCTTCAGTTTTCCAGTTGGTCTTTTTCTCGGCCACCCAGTTATTCCCGTCCATGTTGTCATACAGTTGCACCAAGACGGTCCTCAGCGCATTTTCTTTCTGGTTGAAGGTGAAAGACTGGGTCTGTGCAATCCCGGCATTGTCCCGGACCGATACTTTGCCGGAACGGGGAGATCCAGGGTTGGGAGCAATCAGAAACTGCAGGGTCGCAGTAGACATGGCCTTGGTACCAGAGAACTGGATCCACGATTTGGCGGTTTCTTCTATCTCTACTGTGTAGGCCGTGTTGTACTGCAGGGTGAGGCTGTAGGTTCCACCGGAAGCTTCTACTGCGTTGTCTCCGTTAACAATGAGCGTATTGCGCGCACTTTGGGTAATGGAAACCGTTGCCTGCATGGTCCCGCTTTTGATGGTCAGCGTTCCTGTCTGGTCCGATGACGAGGTAGAAGCAGCTGCTGTCAATTGCAAGGTGGCATCGCCTGCCCCCGAAGCGGGAGAAATTGAAAAACCCTTGCCCGAAACAGATGCAGTCCAGGACATACTGTTGGTAGACAGGCTGATGGCCTGCGTTCCTCCTTCCTGCGGGAAAGTAACGCTCACGGGGCTGGCTTCTATGTAAGGAACTTCCGGTTTACAGCAGGAAATAAACAGCAGCGTTGCTGCTATAACCAATAAACTTGTAATCTTTTTCATGTTTCCAAGACGCTAATTGTTGCTATTTGGTTGCTTAAGCTAATAAAGATATCAATTTGCCGGCAAGGTCCTTAAAGGCCTGTCCGGCAGCATTTTTATCGTTTGCCACAGGTATGCCTGCATCGCCGCGTTCACAGACACTCTGGACAATAGGGATTTGTGCCAGTAATGGGATATTATACTTTTTGCCCAGCTCTTCTGCGCCGCCTTTTCCGAAGATGTAATATTTTTTATCAGGCAATTCTTCAGGAGTAAACCAGGCCATGTTTTCCACCAGACCCAGCACACGCTTGTTCAGATCGGGGTGCATGAACATGTTCAGGCATTTTTCAACATCGGTGACCGATACCTGCTGGGGAGTGGTAACCACAATACCCCCGGTCAGGGGAATGTCCTGCATCAGGCTCAGGTGGATATCTCCCGTTCCCGGAGGAAGGTCTATGAGCAAAAAGTCCAGTTCTCCCCATTTTGTCTGTTGCAGCAATTGTTTCAGGGCACTGCTGGCCATGGGTCCCCTCCAGATCAGAGCCTGTTCCGGCCGGGCAAAATATCCTATGGATATCCACTTGACCCCAAATTTTTCAACAGGCTCAAAAACCTGCACATTATCATCAATAGCATCCACCCGGGGCTGCATATCCAGTGTCCCGGTGAGTATGGGTACCGATGGCCCGTATATATCGGCATCGGCCAATCCCACCTTATAACCTTCCAGCGCCAGGGCCACGGCCAGGTTTACGGCTATGGTTGATTTGCCCACACCGCCTTTGCCGCTGGCTATGGCTATGACATGTTTAACCCCTTTCATTCCGTTTATCGCAAGGGTTTCCTTTTCCTCTTTCACCTTTCCCTTAGAAGGCTGTACCGGCTTCATGGCCGCATAATTTATTTTTTCCATAATTTATTTTCTGATATTCATTTCCTCCAGCAAATATCCTGCCTCGCCGTATTTATCCATGATAAAAAGAACGTACCGGATATCCACTGAAATACAGCGTTGCAGTGCGGGCTCAAAGATCACGTCCCCGCTCATGGATTCCCAGTTGCCGTCAAAGGCCAGGCCAATCAGTTCTCCGTCAGCATTCAGCACGGGAGAGCCGGAGTTCCCGCCGGTAATATCTGTATTGGCAATAAAGCCGGTCACAATCTCCTGCCCGGGCTGCGCATACTGTCCATAGTCTTTCTTCTTGTAAAGCTCCTTCAGCTTTTCAGGCACTACAAACTCCCAGTTATCGGGGTCTTCTTTTTCCATTACCCCGGTCAAGGTGGTGTGGAAATCATAGATTACGCCGTCTTTAGGTTTGTAATTCAGCACATTGCCATAGGTGAGGCGCATAGAAGAGTTGGCGTCGGGATACATGGCCTTACCCTTATTCATTTCCATCATGCCGGCAATGAAGTTCCGGTGTCCACGCTCGTATTGCAGGTAATAAGGAGCAATGACTGCCTGGCATTCTGCGTTTTTGGCTTCCACCGATTGCCCCAGCAGCACTGCGGGATCGGTGGTAATCTCCTGCAGGGCAGCCTCACGGGTGTTTTCGGCAGACAAACAATCTATCAGGCAATTGACCCGTTCGGCAGAGATAAAGAGACTTTTCTCAAAAAGATCTTCCACGTAAGCGTCTATATTTCCGGAAAACTCATTTTCAATGATCCCGTAAACAGAAGGATAAAACGCTTTGTCCACCTTCAGGGCAAAATGTTTAAGCATGGCTTTGGCTACCTTCACGTCCGTAGGGGCATTATAGTTCATAAAAAAACGTTCTGCCTGCGCTTTCAGCGCCCCGGTGTCCACACTTCCGTCTTCTCCCTGCCTGCTTACCAGGCGGGCGGCCCGCGAAGCAAAAGAAGCCAGTTCAATATTGCGCAAAGCTTCACTCAGGTAACGGCTGACATAAAGATGATCCCATGTTCCACGGATCGCTTCTTCAATATCGTTGAGTGCTGTGCCGTATTTTTCAATGCGCTTTTTGTTGCCATTGACCCAGGCGGTAAAGGCAGTTTCTTCTGCCGCCCTGCGGGCTTTCACGTTAAGCTTTCTGAAAGTTTCATTCATCCCCGTCCATTTTTTCCAGGCATTTGTACTGCCAGAATACTTGCTGGCGTACTGAAGCTGCACTTTAGGATCGGCCAGCATATCCTCCAGCAGAATATTCTGGCGGATGGTCCTCACTTCAATCCCTATGTTATTGGTCAGCTGTTCCTGCCTGTCCACCTCTATTGAGGTCATATAGCGGGTGGTAGTGCCGGGATACCCCAGGGTCATGACAAAATCTCCCTGCCGAACCCCTTTCAGGCTGATGGGCAGGGAATACTTTGCCTTGTAGGGGCGGTTTTCCGGAGCATAGTCTGCAGGCTCGTTGTCCGGACCCGCATAAATGCGGAACATGGAAAAGTCACATGTATGGCGTGGCCACATCCAGTTGTCAGTATCGGCACCGAATTTTCCGATGGAAGACGGCGGAGCGCCAACAAAGCGCACGTCTGTATATACCTTGTAAACAACCATGAAATATTGATTGCCCCCATACATGCTGTACAGGCGTCCGTTAAGCCTGGGATTCTCTTTCCTTACCTTCTCGGCCCACTCACTAACAAGACGGGATTCTGTTGCTGCCCGGCTTTCTTCTGTGGAGCAGGTATCCAGGACTTCCAGCACTTCTTTTGTCACGTCACGCATGCTTTCCATGAAGGTTACCCGCAATCCGGGAGCCGGAATTTCCTCCTCCCTGTTCCTCGCCCAGAATCCATCTTTCAGGTAATTGTGTTCTACACTGCTCAGGGTCTGGATCATACCGTAGCCGCAATGGTGGTTTGTCAGGAGTAACCCGTCCGGAGAAACGACCTCTCCGGTACAGCCACCGCCAAATATGACAATGGCATCTTTCAGACTGGAATGGTTGATGTTGTAAATATCTTCGGCATCAAGCCTTAGGCCGGCATCTTTCATTCCTTTGATGTTCAATTGGTTCAGGAGCGGCAGCAACCACATCCCCTCGTCTGCACGTAAGTTACCGCCCAGTAGCAGCACAGCGCACAGGATAAAACTCAGTTTTTTCATGAATAATATATTTATGTTTTGTGTTTCTTGTTTAACCGGCAAAGGTAGTTATAAATGGCAAGAAAATGATTTCCGGTGATGGACGGTCAGCCCCAAAGCTGCTATGGCAGCCCTGTGCTTTGCGGTGGGATAGCCCTTGTTCTCCCTCCACCCGTATTGGGGAAATTCCCTGTCCAGGGCGGTCATGTGTTCATCGCGAAATGTTTTGGCCAGGACCGAGGCGGCGGCGATGGAGGCAAAACGTCCGTCACCCCTGACAAAGCACTGGTGGGGTATCACCGGGTTCAGCAGCGCTTCCCCGCCGCCGCGATGGTAGGGATAAAAACGGTTCCCGTCCACAAGAATGAATGCAGGTTCGGGGGAAAGCTGGTCCAGCGCCCTGTGCATGGCTGTGATGGAGGCTCTGAGGATGTTCCACCGGTCAATCTCCCCTGCAGAACACCAGGCAACAGCCCAGGAAACGGCTTTTTCCAGGATTACCTTTCGGACCTCCAGGCGTTGTTTTTCAGTCATCATTTTTGAATCCCGCAACAAGGGGTGGCTGAAACCGGGCGGAAGAACAACCGCCGCAGCATATACAGGACCGGCCAATGAGCCCCTGCCTGCCTCATCACATCCGGCCTCCAGTCTGCCAGCCTCAAAATGCGGTAACAAAGGGAAATACATATATACAAAGGTAAAAGAAAAAATTATTACCTTTGTCGCCTTGTAATATCCGGAAAAACAAACAAACAGTTAAATTGAATGAAAACTTATACAACAGAACAAATCCGCAATGTGGTTCTGATGGGGAACACAAAGTCCGGCAAAACCACCCTTGCAGAAGCCATGATGATGGAAGGCAGGGTGATTGACCGCCGTGGAACCGTCGAGGCGAAGAATACCGTGTGCGATAACACAGAAATTGAACAATTGTATCAAAGATCGATTTATCCCACACTGTTCTACACGGAATACGAAGACCACAAACTCAACTTCATAGACACTCCGGGTTCCGACGATTTCATTGGCGGTCTTATTTCTGCATTCAAAGTAGCCGATTCAGGCGTTATGCTGGTCAACGGTCAGCACGGCGTGGAAGTGGGAACAGAAATCTTCTCCCGCTACGCAGAGAAGCATAACATGCCGCTATTCCTGGCGGTCAGCCAGCTGGACCACGAAAAAGCAAACTGGGAAGCCTGCCTGGATTCTTTACATGAAGCTTACGGCAGCAAGGTGTGCCCGCTTCAGTTCCCGGTAGACACGGGTTTGGGGTTCAACGCCTTTGTGGATGTCCTGACCATGAAAATGTACCGTTTTAAAGATGACAGCGGCACACGTGAAGAATTGGATATTCCCGCAGACCTGGCAGATAAGGCAGCAGAACTGCACACACAACTCACAGAGCGCACCGCAGAATCAGACGAAGCCCTGATGGAAGCCTTTTTTGAGAAAGGGGACCTTACCCACGAACAGATCATACAGGGCCTGATCACAGGGTTCCGCAAGTGCGAGATCATGCCCCTGGTTATTGTATCGGGCAAGAAAGACATCGGTGTGAAACGCCTGCTGGAACTCATCACACAAGTTGCCCCCCACCCGGGACTGACCACCAGCAAAACCGTTTCCGGTGAAGAAATACCCTGTGACGTAAATGGCGCACCCTCCCTCTATATTTACAAGACAAGCCAGGAACAACACCTGGGAGACATAGCCTATTTCCGTGTAATGTCGGGCAGGATAACAGAATCCATGGACCTGGTAAACGCCAACAACGGCAGCAAGGAAAGGATTTCGGGTCTCTATGCCGCAGCAGGGAAAAAACGCGAAAAAGTTACAGAACTGCTGGCAGGTGACATGGGCTGCACCGTGAAACTTAAAAACGCCAAGTCAAACCATACGCTCAACGGCAACGGGAAAAGCTGGGAATTTGAACCCATTGCCTTCCCGCCCTCAAAATTCCGTACCGCCATTAAGGCAAAATCAGAAAAGGATGATGAAAAACTGGGCGAGATCCTGAACAAGGCTGCCGCAGAAGATCCCACCATTGTAGTGGAATACTCAAAGGAACTGAGGCAGATCATTCTCAGCGGACAGGGCGAGCACCACATCAATACACTCAAATGGCACATCAACAATACCTACAAAATGGAGGTGGATCTGATCGCCCCGAAAATCCCGTACCGTGAAACCATTACTAAAATGGCCGCTTCGAGCTACCGGCATAAAAAACAATCCGGCGGAGCCGGTCAGTTTGGTGAAGTGCACTTGTTGATTGAGCCCTATATTGAGGGAGCTCCGGAAAACAACCGCTTTAAGGTAGACGGGAAGGACCTGGTGCTCAGCATCAGGGGGCGGGATGAATACACCATGGACTGGGGTGGCAAGCTCATTTATAACAACTGTATCGTAGGCGGATCCATTGACGGACGTTTCATGCCCGCCATTCTTAAAGGAATCATGGAAAAAATGGAAGAAGGCCCACTGACCGGTTCTTATGCCCGCGACATAAAATGTTATGTTTATGACGGGAAGATGCACCCGGTGGATTCCAACGAGATCTCCTTCAAACTGGCAGGACGCAATGCTTTTAAGGATGCTTTCAAAAAGGCTTCGCCCAAGATCATGGAACCCATCTACATGGTAGAAGTAATGGTTCCCTCGGACTGCATGGGCGACGTGATGAGCGACCTGCAAAACCGCCGTGCCCTGATCGAGGGCATGAGCAGTGAAAAGGGATTTCAGATACTCAAGGCAAGGGTGCCGCTGGCCGAGTTGAACAAATATTCCACAACGCTCAGCTCTCTCACCTCGGGCCGTGCCAGCTTTACCATGACATTCCTTGAATATACCCAGGTCCCTGCCGATGTGCAGGAAAGACTCCTCAAAGAATACCAGGAGGAGGAAAAAGACGAATAATCCTTTTTCCGCAACACATGCTAAAAGCGGACTACATAACCAAATCATTCGGCAGCGTGCAGGTTCTCAAGGGAGTTTCCCTGGAAGTAGCACCTGCCGAAGTGGTTTGTATCACCGGGGCCAGCGGTGCCGGGAAGACCACTTTTCTGCAAATCCTGGGAACCCTTTCCCTTCCCGATTCCGGCCAGGTCTGGATTGACGGCACACCTGTCTGTGAATTGAAGAAAGACCAGCTGGCCGATTTCCGCAATCGGCACATAGGCTTTGTTTTCCAGTTCCACCACCTGCTTCCCGAGTTTACTGCCCTGGAAAATGTATGCATACCCGGGTTCATTGCAGGAGACACTACGGAAACGGTCCGGGCAAGGGCAAAGGAACTTCTCGATTTTCTGGGAATGGGCCACCGGATGGAACACAAACCGGCAGAACTGAGCGGGGGAGAACAGCAACGTGTCGCCGTAGCCAGGGCCCTGGTCAACCGGCCCGGGATCCTGCTGGCCGATGAACCTTCCGGGAATCTGGACACGCATAACAAGGAGGAGCTTCACAGGTTGTTTTTCCGTTTGCGTGAAACCTACGGTCAAACCATCATCATGGTTACCCACGACCAGTCACTGGCGGCCCGCAGTGACAGAAGCCTGACCATGCGCGACGGGCTTTTTGTTCAATAACGTGGAACCTTTCCGTTTCAAAAAATTTACACTGTCTCACAGCAGTTCGGCAATGCGCGTCAACACGGACAGCGTGCTGCTGGGAGCCTGGGCCACCGGTCCCTCAAATGAACCGTCCAGGATACTTGATATAGGTACCGGGTGCGGGATCCTGGCCCTGATGATGGCCCAACGTTTTGCCGGTGCCAGGATAGACGCCCTGGAAATAGATGCCTGTGCCGCAGAAGAAGCGGGAGCCAATGTCCTGTCTTCCCCGTGGGCCGGAAGGATTTCCGTCCGTCACGAAGATTTCCGCAAAGCAGTCTTCACACATCCATACGACCTGGTCATCTGCAACCCCCCTTACTTCAGCCAATCACTGGCCAGCCCGGATGCGCGCCGCACCATGGCCCGGCACACCTCCGGCAAAAGCCTGTCGCACCGGGAATTGATAGAGGGCGTGGCTCACCTGTTGGACGGCTATGGCCTTTTTGCCCTGATCCTTCCCGTGAATGCATCTAAAGAGTTCTTTTCCACAGCCGCAGCAACCGGACAGCCCCTGTATCCTCACAGGGTAACGACTGTTTATACCAAAAGGAACAAACCGGCCATAAGGATCCTTGCCCAAATGGGTAAAAACCATGTTCCCGTGGTTCAGGATACGATCGTCATGTACGGGGACAGCGGGCAGGAATACAGCCCGCAGTATGTGTCTCTTGTGCGTGATTTCTATTTATGGGCGTAAGCGCTACCTGGACTTTTCCTGCTGTACTTTTACTTCTATGAACTGGCGTATCATCCGGTTGTTGAAGCGTTCCTCGGCCAGGTAATAACGGGCCACCCGGGCCGCCGGCAGAATTTGCAGGAATTTCTTGTGGTAATCCATCCTGATGGCATTTTCTTCCTGGAAAGAATTTATATAGGAAGCCAGCAACTCTTCAACAGGACCGGACGGTCCTTTGGTTTGTGTGTCCAGAACCAGGACCTCTGCCGCATCCCGGTGATCACCTGCGGCCGTACGGCCTTGTGAAGAGCCGGCAGGTTCGGCCCCTTTTCCCTGCGTCCTGCCATCTTCGGATTTGAACAGGCGGTACATTGCAGCTTTGGTATCGTTGCGTTTGTGTATTACCTCTCCCACCTTGTGGTTCATCTCGTTGTACAGGGGCCAGAACTTCTCGGCTTCTGCCGGGGTCAGCCCTGTCTCCTGGGTAATAAATGCAATTTTTTGAGCCTGAACGGCTTCACGTTCAGCCCTCCGCTCCTGGTCACTTTTGTGCACGCGGTCTTCCTGGGCAAAAGTCCAGAGTGGCATAAGGCACAAGAGCATAACTATAAACGAACGGTTCATGGCATTAGTGTTATTCATTGTTTGTATTGTTTTCAAGATCAGTCAGGTCAAAGTCCGGGTAATTTAAGTAATCAATAAGCTCGTCAAGATCCAGGTCTTTCAGCTCGTAGGTGCTCTCTTCCTGGGGTAAATCGTTCAGAACAAGTTCAGAGATCACGTGGTGGTCCACCCCCCAGTCAGACAATTCACCAATAAGAGAAAATTCCTGGCTTTGTGTTTCAGCCCCCCTGTAGCGATTTGTGATCAACAGCATCAGGGACCCGATTCCAAAAAGGAGCACAAAAGCGGCGGCAAGCTGCATCTGGGGTTTCAACAGGCGTATAAAGCGCTCGAGCCTGCTTTCGGCAACCGGTAGAGAATAGCTGTCCTGTTGTTCTTCAGGAAAAACCTCCGGAGACAGCCTCTTCTGTGCATCAACCGCCTTTTGGGCCCACCGGGCCTCCACCTGCTCAAAATAGCCGGGGGGAACCTCAAACGGATTCTCTTTTAGGTGTGGATTATGTATCGTGTTTTCGCTCATATTTCAATGGTTAGATGGTGTAAGGGAGTAAAAGTTTAAAGCAGCAGTTCTTTGAGGGTTTCTTCCACTTTGGCAGCCGCATGGTGGTAGGAAGCCTTCAAAGCCCCCTCGGATGTGCCCAGGATACGGGACATGTCCTGGTACCGGACCTGGTCAAAATAGCGCATATTAAAAACAAGGCGCTGTTTAGGAGGAAGGCGCAGGATAGCTTTCTGGAGTGCTTTCTGTATCTGGTCCCCGGTGAACAGCGACTGATCTGCATCCAGCCGGTCTTCCAGGGGCATTTGTTTCAGGGATTTGCTTTTTCTAAGGAAAGTCAGCACCTCGTTGGTGGCAATCCGGAAAAGCCAGGTAAAAATTTGCGATTCCCACCGAAATGTGGACAATCCGGTCCAGGCTTTAAGCAGGGTGTTTTGCAGGATGTCATCGGCATCGTCATGCAGAAGCACCATTTTACGGATATGCCAATACAGACGCTGACTGTACTGCTGCACAATCAGGGAGAAAGCGTTTTCATACCGGCCGCTTTCACATAAGGCTTGCAATTCCTTATCTGAGCTCACATACTTTTTTTATAATACCGGCGGTGTTCAGGCCGTAATGGTCCATAAGTCCGCGGGGAGTTCCGCTTTGGCCAAATCCTTCATCCATGGCAACCATCCGCATGGGAACGGGAAGGTGCCGGGCAAGCAGGCCCGAGACAAGTTCACCCAGCCCTCCGGCCACCAGGTGTTCCTCTGCAGTTACCACCGCACCAGTTTTACGGGCAGAATCCAGGATAGCCTTTTCATCCAGGGGTTTGAGGGTGTGAATATTGATCAGCTCGGCCCGTATCCCCTTTTGGGCAAGTGCTACGACAGCTTCCATGGCTTCCCAGACCAGGTGGCCAGTAGCCAGTATGGTCACATCTTCGCCCGGCTGGATCATCCAGGCCTTTCCAATTTCAAACGGGCCATCCAGGGGGCTGAAGTTGGGAACGGACGGCCTTCCAAACCGCAGGTACACCGGGCCGTCCCAGCTGGCAGCTGCCAGTGTGGCAAGGCGGGTCTGGTTGTAATCACAGGGATTGACAACACAGAGGTGCGGAAGGGCCCTGGTCAGGGCAAGGTCTTCCATGGTCTGATGCGTGGCGCCGTCTTCTCCCAGGGTGATGCCTGCATGGGAAGCGGCAATCTTGACATTTGTCTGAGAATAACAGATAGACTGGCGCAACTGGTCGTACACGCGTCCGGTAGCAAACTCGGCGAAAGTTCCCACAAAGGGGATCAGACCGGTAACAGCCATGCCGGCGGCTACGCCCATCATGTTGGCCTCGGCAATACCGCACTGGAAAAAACGCTGCGGGAAGGCAGCGGCAAATTCTTCCATTTTGAGCGAACCGGTAAGGTCGGCACAAAGGGCCACCACGGCCGGATTCCGGCTTCCCAGTTCAAAAAGTCCGGCACCAAAGCCGGAACGGGTATCTTTATTTCCTGTATTTGTCATCATGGCGTATCTGTTAAAAATCTCCCAGTGTTTCAGGCAATTGGACCAAAGCCAGGGCTTCCTGCTCTGCAGACGGGGCTTTTCCGTGCCAGGCGTGGGAACCGGTCATGAAATCCACTCCCTGCCCCATATTGGTGTGCATCAGGATCATCATGGGTTTGCTTCTGGGTTTGAGCGATTCCCTGAACGCTTCCCTTATGGCATCAAGGTTGTGACCGTCACATTCCAGGACCTGCCAGCCAAAAGCCTGCCACTTGGCAACCAGGTCTCCCAGCCCTGCAATCTTATTCACAGGCCCGTCGATTTGTTGCCGGTTCCAGTCAGTAAGCGCCGTAAGGTTCCCAATCTTGTTATGTGCCGCAAACAGGGCGGCTTCCCAGACCTGGCCTTCTTCGCTTTCGCCGTCTCCCATCAGGACATAGACTTTGTGAGGGTCTCCGGTCAGTTGCTTGCTGAGCGCGGCACCGCATGCCACAGAGAGTCCCTGGCCCAGCGATCCGCTGGCCACATGAACCCCGGGCAATCCATACTCAACACTGGGATGACCCTGCAGGCGGGAACCGAACTTGCGGAAAGAGGCCAGTTCCTGAACGGGAAAATAACCCATGCGTGCAAGCAGGCTGTAAAACAACGGCGAGATATGCCCTATGGACAGGAAGAACATATCCATGTCCTTTCCGTGGCGTTTCCATTGTTGCGGGTTTTGTTCCAGGAATTCCGCAAAAAGTACTGTCATAAAATCGGCGCTGCTCAGAGAACCTCCCGGATGGCCGCTTTTTGCTGCCGTTACCATCCGGATAATGTCCCTGCGGATCTGTGCTATGATATCTGTAACAGGGTAAGGAATTGTGTGGTTCATGCTGTCCTTGTTTTGATTAACTTACAAAGATAAAAATTATATTTACCTTTGACCCGCCTATGAAAAACATAAGGAATTTCTGCATTATTGCCCATATAGATCACGGGAAAAGCACCCTGGCCGACCGGCTGCTGGAACTGACCCATACCGTGGAGCAACGCGACATGGAAGCGCAGGTCCTGGACAATATGGACCTGGAAAGGGAAAAGGGAATTACCATAAAGTCCCATGCCATACAGTTGGATTACCGGCGCAACGACGAAGATTATGTATTGAACCTGCTGGATACTCCGGGACACGTGGATTTTTCCTATGAAGTCTCCCGGGCCATTGCCTCCTGCGAAGGGGCCCTGCTGGTGGTAGATGCCACCCAGGGGGTACAGGCACAGACCATATCCAACCTGTACCTGGCTATTGCCCACAGCCTTGAGATCATCCCTGTCCTGAATAAGATTGACATGGAATCTGCCATGATAGAAGTTGTTCAGGATCAAATCGTTGATCTGCTTGGGTGCAAGCCGGAAGAGATCCTGCACATCAGCGCACGTACCGGGGAAGGGGTCCCGCAGGTGCTGGAAGCCATCGTGGAGCGCATCCCTTCGCCAGGGGGAGATCCCCAGGCCCCGCTCCAGGCACTCATATTTGATTCGGTATTCAATTCCTTTCGCGGGATCATAGCCTATTTCAGGGTTATGAACGGGACTTTGGCACAGGGAGACAGGGTCAAGTTTTTCAATACGGGAAAAGTTTACGATGCAGACGAGGTGGGGATCCTGAAGATGAAGATGATTCCGCGGAAGGAAATCCGTACCGGCGATGTGGGCTATATTATTTCAGGCATCAAGACCGTTTCCGAAGTAAAGGTGGGTGACACCATCACTCATGTGGCCCGCCCCTGCCAGAAAGCCATTGCAGGTTTTGAAGAAGTAAAGCCCATGGTATTTGCCGGATTGTACCCGGTGGATACAGACGGATACGAAGACCTGAGGACGGCCCTTGAAAAGCTGCAACTCAACGATGCCTCGCTAACCTTTGAACCGGAATCATCCCTGGCCCTGGGATTTGGATTTCGGTGCGGATTCCTGGGACTGTTGCATATGGAGATTGTTCAGGAAAGACTGTTCCGTGAATTTGACTGCGACGTAATCACCACCGTGCCCAACGTATCCTACAAGGTGTACACCACCCAGGGAAACGTGGCCGATGTACACAACCCTTCCGGCCTGCCACCGGTTACACTCATAGACTATATAGAAGAACCCTACATCAAGGCACAGGTGATCTCCAAGTCGGAATACTTTGGGGCCATCATGAAACTCTGCCTGGACAAACGCGGGATACTGGCCAACCAGCATTTTTTAACAGCAGACAGGGTTGAGCTTACCTTCAAAATGCCGCTATCAGAGATCGTTTTTGATTTTTACGACAAGCTGAAAAGCGTTTCCCGTGGATACGCCTCCTTTGATTACCATATTATAGGACATGAACGTGCCGACCTGGTAAAACTGGACATTCTGCTGAACGGCGAACCGGTTGATGCCCTTTCCAGCCTGATCTACCGTGGTCATTCCTATGATTTCGGGAGGAAAATGTGTGAAAAACTGAAGGAACTTATCCCCAGGCAACAGTTCGACATAGCTATACAGGCCGCCATCGGGGCCAAGATCATTGCCCGCGAAACCGTCAAGGCGGTTCGAAAAGACGTGACTGCAAAATGCTACGGGGGTGACATCACCCGCAAGCGTAAACTCCTTGAGAAACAAAAGAAAGGCAAACGCCGCATGCGCCAGATAGGTAATGTGGAGGTCCCGCAATCAGCTTTCATGGCCGTCCTGAAACTGGACTAGCGTACGAGCAGCCACCACAAAGAACCGGGAGCCTCTGCTTAAAGAAAAAAGCTCCCGGTTCTTTGTGGTGACTGCTCTTTATTCGCAGGTATACAATTCTCTGATGGCGGCTTTTACCTTGCGGTTCATTCTGCTAAAGCAGGGGGCGGCTAACAGAATTAGAACAGAGGCACCAAAACTGACACCCACACAAAATCCCTTAAAGAAATCAACGACCGGGATCGGGTCCGCGTGCTCCAGGCTAAAGATGGCTACCAGGCACAGGGCAATGACCACAACAAAGATATGTTTGAGTTTGTTGAAAAAATCCTGGATCTTAAGTAAATGTGTCAGTTCGTATAATGGCCTTTTTCCCTGATCAAACTTGCATTCTTCTGTTTTACAACGCAGGTATATCCAGTTGATGCATTCTCCCACAACCTCTATACCGGTTTCCTGTAGAAAGTCAAGATACGATTTACTTTCCGGGGAATGCGGGTCTTTCTCCAGCAATTCCAGCCTGTAGGTATACTCGCCGGGAGTTCCTGTTTCAAAAACATATTTTCTGAAACCTGTCTGGGTGAGCATCCAGCCCGCCAGGGCCATTTCATTGATCCAGGCTTCTTCTTTTTCGTATTCCCATAAGAAGAAGATTTTCCGTACTGTTTTTTTCATTATAGTATATCAGTTTTGTTTATGATCTTTTCTCCGTTTGCCACAAGTTCATGCAGCCTGTTCAATTCAGCCCGTGCCACCTGTTTGCCTGTGTCTGTTATCACGTATTCCTTACGACGGCTGTCTTCTTCTCCTGGAAGCGCTTTGATCCAGCCTTTATCCAACATGGAGGAAATGGCTCCGTAAAGCGTGCCGGCCGACAGCACAAGACGGCCACCGGTCATGCTTTTTGTTTCCTGCATGATCCCATACCCGTGAAGGGGTGTATGCAAAGCCAGTAATGTGTAAAATACGGCTTCGGTCAATACGATGTTTTCATTTGGATTCATAACGATTAGTATCAAGTATTCTGTCTGCCGTTATATCGGAAGACGATACAAAGATAGACGATATAATTCATATATCCAAATATCAAGTGAAATTTCAATGCACCGTACACCACAAGGCCTAGGAGCTTTTTGGGTTAAGCCGAGGCTCTCCGTTCCTTGTGGTGTCAGTGACAGAGATGAGTGCCTCGCACACATTGTTCTTTAGCCTGTTATTCAATGTATTATGCAATTTGCACCCCCGGGGGTATGAATTGTGTAAGTGGCTGATAATGAGTCAAACGAATCAAGTGTGCGAGGCAGCCATTTCAGACCGCGGCAGCAGCACCCGCCAGACAAGAGGTTCCACCTCGTTTGGTTCCCTGCTGAATTCCATCCACAAAAACACCCCTTTTTATGTACGGAATGTCTTACTCCTGAAAATAGTTGACTTAAGTCAGGTTATCCCTGGATTTAGTTTACCAACAAAGTCTTAATCCTTTTTGGAGTTGGTATTGACAGGGAGGTGGTAAGTAGCCGAAACTCCAGTTATGATTTTAACACACACAATAACAGCCACATGCGGGCTTTTATGATATAACAGCAACTTACCACCTCCCCCCAAAATCACGGAAAAACCGCAAAAACAGGGGGAGGTGGTAAGTCGTGAAAAACGTGAACACGCTTATAACGCACACACAAACAGATTGTTATGTGTTTTTATAACATGGTTGTTACTTACTACCTCCCTGCAAAATCGCTGAAATCCAGGGAGGTGGTAAGTTGTCAAAATGGTGTTAAAGCCTATAACACACACAATAATAGCGGTTTAAGGGTTTTTGCTAAAAACCGTCACTTACCACCTTCCACAAAGCAACCAGGAATAATGATAGGTGCTGCTGCGCAGCATATTACAAGCGCCAAAGGCCTTTGGCGCACCACTTTGAAAGACCACAGCGTGGTTGTTAAGGCAGCAATACGCATAAACTGCAAGGTCGCTTGAGTGTTAAGAACGGAGTGCCTCGGCTTAAAAGTAAAAGCACTCCGTTCTTAACACTCAGGCGACCGTCTGCAGGGAAGGTGGGAACCACGGCTTAAAAAAAAGAGACTGACCAGTCGGTCAGTCTCTCCTCTGTAAGGTGTGAGGTTAAGTGGGTTTTTAACGGTATTTTGCAAATTCAATGTCTTTTGCAGCTCTTTCGGCCAGTGCGGGAACTTTGTTGATTTTCTCCATCAGCTCGTTGACCTTTGAGGTTTGTCCCCTGCGGGCTGCGATCACAGCTTTTACATAAGTGGTCTTCATGCAGGTACATTCTGAAAGGGCATCCTCGGCTTTATCCAGGTTGCCGTTGAGCAATTGTGCCAGGGCAGCGTTCATGTGTTTTTGGCCGTCCAGTTTGGCAAGGGCCTCTTTGTATTTGCCATTGAGGATATCCAGTGCACCCTGGTTGGTTTTTGCGGTGGAGCATCCTGATTTTGCAAAGAATTCAGCGGCTTTGCCATAGTTGCCTTTGCGCATTTCAATAACACCCAGGTTGTTGGCTACCACAGGATTGGAGGCGTCGCATTTGGCCAGGGTCGAGGCGGCTTCGTTTACCTTGTTGCCATTGAGGTAGGCTACCGCCAAATTGTTTTGACCTCTTGAAGAGCCGTATTTCTCAGCAGCCTTCTTGTACAAGGCGATCTTGGTGTCATTGTCTTTGATGAGGGTGGCAGCGTACAGCAGGGCCTCTTCATTCAGGGCATCAATATTGGTTGATGCCATCTCTTTCAGTTCTTCATCGGAGTAATTGGTGAATTCAATATTGGCGATCAGCCTTGCGCGACGCAGCTCGGGCAGCACTTTTTCTTCCAGCGTTTTATAAACGGCAGACATATTGCGGATCTCACGTTCGCGGATCACGGGATCTGAGTACATGGAAAGAACCCTGAGGATAAGCTCTTTGTCACCCAGATCGCTCTTGCCAACCAGTTCCTGGAATCCGGCCCAGTCTTCCCCTTTGGTTTTCAGATTGAGCGGACCTTCTGTTTCGATTTTTTGGGTCAGTTTCTGGAAAGCCTTTTCGGCGCTTTTCATACGGTTCTCGGAAAGTTTTTCGTTGAAATCTATCGGACCTTCAGGAGACGCATAGGCGACAATATCGGTTCCCGTAACAGTCCTTCTTTCATCGGCCGGAAGGTTTTTCAGGAAATTCTGGAATTCCTTGATCTCCCCCTTGGTAAGCTCGCGGGCGCGAACCTGGGCAGAGTTCTTGGCATACAAGATATTGACTTCTTCTGCTTCTTTTATGATCTTCTGGTAATTGTCGGGCATCAGGACAGGTTCTCCGTGGAGTTCCACCCATTTGTAAGTGATGTTGGCTCCGTCTGCAATTTTGTATGCCCCGGGAAGAGCCCAAACATCGTCTTTATACAGGACGGCGCCGCGCAGTTCCAGATGGGATTTCGCCATCCCCTTAACATAATCAAACTGGAGCTTGTGTTGGATTTCATCTCCTGCCACAGGGATAACATTGTAGTTGTCCAGGACTTTTTCTCCCTGAAGCTTCAGCGCCGGGGCAGCCACCTCACCGCCTTCGTATACCAATACGGGTGTGATTTCCAGCATTGCTTTGGGATGGAAATAACCTTCGGGGAATTTTAAGGTATAAGTCACATCAATTTTATCGGCGACAACTTCAAGAATTTGGGGATTACATGATTTTTCAACGTCATCGGCGTATTTAACCATGTCTTTTGGGTTGTTACAAGCCATAAGCATAATACCAAAAACGGCAATGCCCAGATAGCGCAATAAAGATTTTTTCATAACAAGTAGTTTATTATTTGGTATTTCTAAAGTTTGACTTTGATTTAACACAACTGGTTTAGCTTACAAATATAGTACAAAATTTATATCTTTGCAAAGATGGATGTTACAGCAATTAAACAGCGATTTGAAATAATAGGGACCAGTCCCCTGCTTGACCGGGCTCTTGATATAGCAGCCCAGGTGGCTGCTACCGACCTGTCCGTTCTGGTAACAGGAGAAACGGGAGTGGGTAAGGAATTTATCCCAAAGATCATACACACCAACAGTGTCCGCAAACACGGCCATTATTTTGCCGTTAACTGCGGCGCGATCCCGGAAGGCACCATAGATTCAGAGTTGTTCGGTCACCTTAAGGGATCTTTCACCGGAGCCCATGAAGACCGCAAAGGGTATTTTGAGGTGGCCGACGGGGGAACGCTTTTCCTGGACGAGGTGGCCGAATTGCCGCTTTCCACCCAGGTGCGCCTGTTGCGCGCCCTGGAAACAGGAGAATTCATCAGGGTGGGTTCTTCCAAAGTCCAGAAAACGGACGTGCGGGTGATTGCCGCCACCAACGTGAACCTGTCCCATGCCATCAAGTCGGGCAAATTCCGGGAAGACCTTTACTACAGGCTGAATACGGTCCCCATACTGGTTCCCCCGCTACGGGAAAGGCCACAGGACATCCACTTGCTGTTCCGCAAATTTGCAGCAGACTTTGCAGAAAAATACAAGATGCCGGTCATCCGCCTTGCCGAGGATGCCCAAAACATGCTGGAGCATTACCGCTGGCCCGGGAACATACGCCAGCTCAAAAATGTGGCTGAACAGCTTAGCGTCCTGGAACAAACGCGACTGGTCACAGCCCAGGCCCTGGCTCGCTACCTGCCGGCCGACAGCCCCCTTCACCTGCCGGTGGTATATGGTCCCGAGAAAAAAGCAGGGGACGATTTCCTTTCAGAAAGGGACATCCTGTACAAAATCCTTTTCCAGCTTCGTGCAGAGATGGATGAGTTGAAACAGCAACTTCGAAACATGACGGATCACGAGCCCCTGGGTGGGCACCCGCAGGGAACCATGCTGGCCCATCCGGCAGAGGAGCCCGTTGCAGCGGACGAAGTCACGGAAGGGGAGCTCCTTCCGCTGGAAACTGTTGAAGAAAGCCAGGACCTTTCGCTCAACACACTTGAAAAGGAATTGATAGTGAAGGTCTTGCAGAAAAATAAAGGCCACCGCAAATCCACAGCCAAAGAACTGGGCATTGCAGAGCGGACCCTGTACCGGAAAATTAAAGAATACGGAATCGAATAATGAGAAAGATTGGATCTCACACGGGGCGCATCCTTGCCTTGCTTACGCCGTTGTTGCTTACCCAGTGCTGGTGGTATTCCTTTTCTGGCACTTCCATTCATCCCCAGGCAGAGACCATAAGTGTTGCCTATATCGAAAACAGGGCAGAACGCATCAATCCCTCTCTGAGCAACACCCTGACCGAGGCGCTTATGGACAAATACACCAAACTCACCCGGCTTTCTGTCATATCGGAAGAGGGTGATTATGCCGTTTCGGGAGAGATCACCGGCTATGCCATCGCGCCCATGGCCGTCACTACGGACGAAGTGGCCTCCATGACCCGTCTGACCGTTACCGTCAGGATTGTGTTTGTTAACAAACTTGACCCTTCCGAAAATTTTGACAAGAACTTTTCTTCCTACGAAGACTATGATTCCTCCATCTCTTTTGATGCAGCCGAGGGTGGCCTGGTAGACACCATAGTGGAAAAGATTGTGGAAGAAATATTCAATGCAACCGTTGCCAACTGGTAAATAATAAAAACAAATGAACGCCTCTGCCTTTTATGGGAAATACCTGAATGCCTCGTCGCAGGAACTGGCACAAAACGGCGCCATTCTACAGGATCTGGTACGAAGGTATCCCTGGTTCTCCCTGGGGCGCCTGTTGCTTTTCAAATCGCTCTGTGGCCTGGGAAGTGAAGCCAGCCTTTCGGAATCAGAAAAGACAGCATTATATGTTTATTCCCGGAGCAAACCCTACTTCATCCTGCAGGAGAGCTTGCGGGCAGAAGAGAAACAGGCCGAGAATGAATTTTTCACCCTGGACCTGTCGCAGGAAATTGAAAAAGAAGAAACCGGGCCGGACACCACAACCGGGAAGCAGGAAGGAAGCAGCACAGCGGAATATATCCTGGAGCCGCCCCGGGAACGCACCTTTTATCCGGGAGCAGACTATTTTGGAAAAACAGATATGGCCACCCTGGAACTGGACGTTAACGTTCCCATTGACAGGTTCATCAGTGAAAAGCCGCGATTTATCCAGATGCTGGCTCGTACGGGGGAAAACATAGATACGCAGGAACAGGACACCCCGCCGATACTGTCCGATGATGATTTTGTGACAGAAACCCTTGCAAGGATCTATGCAGAACAGGGTTACCACAAACTGGCCATCGCCAGCTACGGGAAACTTATTTTGCTATATCCGGAAAAAAGCGCTTACTTTGCGTCCCTTGTTCAAGAAATAAAGCAAAAAACAAATAATTAAACATGTATACAGCAACCGCCATTCTCATAGTAATTGCAAGCATATTGCTGACCCTTGTCGTCTTGGTACAAAACTCGAAAGGAGGCGGGCTGGCAGCCAATTTTGCCACAGGTAATACAACCTTTGGCGTACGTCAGACAGCCGACTTCCTGGAAAAGGCCACCTGGACACTGGCCATAGTCATTCTGGTACTTTGTCTTCTGGGGACCACGTTTATCTCTACAGGCAAGAATAAGAAAGCCTCCGATCTGGAACAGCGTCTGGAGCAGACCCAGCAACCAACCGGGATGCCCCAGTTCCCCACAGGAACACAGGACACCCCGCTGATCCCCACAGAATAAAAAAGAATCCGGTCATTCAGACCGGATAAGATTCACTTTTTTCGAACGTGATACGCCAAACTCATGATAAATGGGTTTGCGTACTATGATTACCTGCTTGGAAGGAACGTAGATCTTCAGTGATCCGGTATTGCCTTCCCAGGGCTTCTCCCTGTTAGCCTGGAAAGCAGGCACGGACATCACATTCCCTTCCAGATTGATGGCCGGTTTTAAGGCTTCTGCATCTTGTTGGGCCATGTACTGGGAACGTCCGAAGGAGTGCGAGCCGACCAGTACGCCGGACATCTCGCTTTCCGACTGCCTGACAATGGTTATGGGCGGGAAAGCCACCAGGTCCAGGTCATCGCGTTCCCCTTCAAACCATCCAAGCCGGTAATAGGAATTGTCTGCCTTTAGCCAATAGCGGTCAAACATAAAGTCTTCTTCCGACACCAGGTCAATGTAGAGGGTATCCGAAGTAAGCTCCAGAGGTACGGTTTCCTCAAAATGGGCATTGTGGCGGAAATTCCCGGCACCATGCGCCCCGGTGATGAGCAGACCCACCACAGAAGCCAGCCAGAGAAAAAACAACGTGGAACCAATCCATTTATGTCCCCTGATATTGAAAACAAGGACCGATCCCAGGTGAATGAATCCCAATACCGGGATCACAAGAGCCCCCATGAGAAAGATCTTGAACCAAAGCATGTTCTCGGGGAAAGCGAACAAATCCAAAAGTGCCGTGGGGAAAAAATTGAAAGCAAACCCCGTGGCAGAAAAAGCCACCACAAGACCTATCAGCACGGCAGAACTGGTAACCAGGAAAAACAAGCCAACCAAAACGGCTATCACACGGCCCAGGGTGCCAAGGATCCTGTTTCTCTCTGCCGAAGCCGGCTTCGGTTCATAGGAATACCGCCGGGCTCCCGAGGGCCTGGGGCGGGAACGTTGCACACCCTTTGCCGAGAGAGGCTCTCCGCGCATGGCGTATTTCTCTTCCACCGTATGTGCGGCCGGGATGATGATCCACATGACTACGTAAGCCACTACAAAGATCCAGGGGAAATTGAATATGAAACCGCCCCAGTTCCTGAAATTGACGGACCAGTGGATGATGGAGGGAAGGAAAAACAACACCGCATAAATCAAGCGTACCAGGACTACTTCAATATTGAAATAGGCTGCAAGCCCGGAACAGACACCGCACAGGATCTTGTGGTCCACGTCGCGGTACAGTTTTTTAGGCGGCCTGGGTTCGCCCCTGAAGGTTCCGGTGCCCGGAGCGGGTTCTTCTCCCTCTTCTTCAATCACTTCTACAGGACCCATAATTTCCAGGATATTGTCGATATCGGCTTTGGAGACAACACGGCCATCCATTCCGGTACGTTCAGCCAGCAGTTCGGCTATGCGTTCCTCAATCCCGTCCACAATCTCCGAACCGCCTTCCCTGCCCGAATAATACCGCCGCAAGTGGTCCAGGTACACTTTCAGGACACTGTAGGCGTCCTCAGCAAGGGTAAAGGGCATTTTATTAATGCTAACTTTGATCACTTTTTTCATTTTCTCAGGATATCAAGAGTTTCCACGATTTCTTTCCATGCTTTGTCCATTTCCTGCAATACGTCCCGTCCTTTATTGGTAAGCGAATAGTATTTCCGGGGAGGTCCCTGGGTGGATTCTTCCCAGCGGTAGGTGAGCAATCCCTGGTTTTTCTGCCGGGTAAGCAAGGGATACAGGGTCCCTTCCACTACAATGATGCGGGCATCTTTCAACTTGTTTATCAGTTCAGATGCATAGGCATCGTTCTTGTCCAGCACGCTCAGGATGCAATATTCCAGCACTCCCTTGCGCATCTGCGACTTGATGTTGTCAATATTATTTTCATTCATAACGGCAATTTTTTAATTTATAAGGTTTTTAGCGGCGTTCGCCAAACCGGCGCAGATTTTCTGCCGTAACGGGAAGTCCCCGCATTTCCAGTTTTTCAGAAGCAGTGCGTGCAAGGGGAACTGCTATCCATAAAATAATGTAAATCCAGAATCCCGCGCTGCCAAGGAAAAAGGAAGCAACAGCCAGGACACGCATAAGTACCGGATCACAGTTGAAGTAGGCCGCCAAACCGCTGCACACACCTCCGATCATGGAGTCATCTGGGTCTCTGTACAGACGTTTGCGGGGCTTTTCTCCCAGGCCGTCATAGCGTTCGTAGCCGGCATACCCGTTGCGCCGTTTGGCTCTGCGGGTTGTTTCCCCCGGTTCCGCCTCGTCCCTGGAATCATTAGCATAGCCCAGCTGCCGGATTACGCGTTCCACAATCGCCAGAGTGACCACTTCACTTTTCTCTTTTGTATAGTCATAGAAAAGTTCAGCAATCCGCGCTTCCACATCTTCCATGACTTCGCCGGCTTCTGTGCTGTCCATTTCACTGCGGAAGCGTTCCAGGTAGAGGTCCAGCCTCTGATAGGCATCTTCCTCAATAGTAAAACTGCTTCCGCCAATTCCAACATTCATGACTTTTTTCATAGTTTAAACCTTTTATAAGGGTGTTATTAGATTATTATGCCGCAAAGATATATAAAAATATTGATACCTTGTATCGCAAGGTACTAAAATAAATAAAAAAACAGAAAAAAGTGCAGATAGTACTATCTTTGTAATAATGGAAAGTATAAAAGAGATATTCAAAATAGGGAACGGCCCTTCCAGTTCCCACACCATGGCTCCGCGCCGGGCAGCCCTGGATTTTGCAGCCCGGAATCCGCAGGCAGCCGGCTTTTCGGTGACCCTGTACGGAAGTCTGGCCGCTACTGGCAAAGGCCACTTTACAGATAAAGCGCTGGAAAGTGCTTTCCAGCCCAAACCCGTGGAGATAATCTGGAATCATGTAACCGTCCTTAAACAGCATCCCAACGGGATGGAATTCAGGGCACTGGACAGTAGCGGCCAGGTTCTGGACACGTGGCTTACCTTCAGCATTGGGGGTGGCGATATTTCCGATACCGGGAAAAGAACTTCGCGCCATGTCATTTACCCGCTCAACAAGATGGCCCGAATCCTGCAGTTTTGCCAGGAAAAGGGGCTCCACTTCTGGGAATATGTGGCATTGTACGAGGAAGAAGACATCTGGGATTACCTGGAACATGTGTGGCATACCATGGAGAACGCCATTCACAGGGGGCTTGAGAACGAAGGGGTTCTTCCCGGACCGCTGCACCTTGCCCGCCGTGCTGCATCCTATTATATAAAGGCGCAGGGATACACCGGCTCCATGCAGCGCAGGGCGCTCGCCTTTTCCTATGCACTGGCCGTATCTGAGGAAAACGCCTCGGGATCTGTTGTGGTAACGGCTCCCACCTGCGGCAGTTGCGGGGTCGTCCCCTCTGTGATGTACCTGAATAAAACATGCTATAATTTTTCAGATAAAAGAATATTACGTGCCCTGGCCACCGCGGGGCTCATAGGCTCGCTCATAAAATCCAACGCTTCCATTTCGGGGGCCGAGGTGGGGTGCCAGGGAGAGATAGGCTCGGCTTGTTCCATGTCCGCGGCAGCGGCCGTGCAACTTTTCGGTGGCAGCATTGCCCAGGCCGAATACGCAGCCAGCATGGGCATGGAACACTTCCTTGGACTGACCTGTGATCCGGTCTGCGGCCTGGTCCAGATCCCCTGCATAGAAAGAAATGCCTTTGCAGCCACAAGGGCCATTGACGCCAATATGTACGCGCTGCTTTCCGACGGAACCCACCGGATACACTTTGATACGGTCATAGAGGTCATGAAACGCACCGGTCACGATTTGCCTTCTTTGTATAAAGAAACATCGGAAGGAGGTCTGGCTGTAGTGTCAAATAAATGATTTTTGTTAATTTTACGACGAATTACCCTGGTATAAACTTATAAACATTATGATTCAAACAATTACAGACGACAATTTCAATATGGTCGTATTACAGTCAGCCATTCCCGTTTTGGTTGACTTCTGGGCCGCCTGGTGCGGACCCTGTCGTCAGATCGCCCCTGTTGTAGAGGAAATCTCCAATGAAACAGAAGGTTCGGTCCTGGTTTGCAAATGCGATGTAGACACGGCAACCGGGGTCACAGCCCGGTACATGATCCGCAGCATACCCACCCTGCTGTTTTTCAAAAACGGGGAACTGGTGCATAAAATCGTAGGAGCGACGAACAAACAGACCATTCAGGAAAAATTGAAAACACTATCCAATGAATAATATGAAAAAACACCTGATCGCAATCACGCTTATGCTTTGCATAAGTTCTGCCGCCCTGGCACAAGGGAGTTTTGTTGTAAAGGCAGGGCTTAATTTCAACAAGTTGCAGGATATCCAGATAGATAATCTGAAGCAATCCTGGAATTCCCAGACCGGATTTCATGCCGGGATTGGCTGGCAGTACAGAATTCCTGTCGTTGGACTTGCTTTCCAGCCGGAAATCCTTTACAGCCGGGTACGGACAGGCCTGCTGGGAGAGGTGGGAGAATCTTCCTACGATGGGTTCAGGATAGATTATATTGACATCCCCCTTAACATACAATGGGGTATCAACATCCTTTTCCTGAGGCCTTACATCTTTGCTGCTCCTTATCTAAGGTATGCCATTGCCAAAGGGGACCTGTTGGCGCAGGTAGAGTGGCAGGACCTGAACCGCCTGGACTACGGGCTGAGCCTTGGAGCCGGGCTGGAGATATGGAAATTCCAGATATCGGGCAAATACAATTGGAGCTTCGGTCAATTGGCCCCGGGAGGCTCGCTCCATATTGACTCCGATGACTGGAAACTGGAAGATTCCAATATGAGGGGATTTGAACTTTCCGTTGCCTTCCTCTTCTGAAAATAATGTATGAACTTGGTTGGATCAGGCAGTCTTTAGGACCGGACTGGAAAGCTTTTGAAAACATCCTGAAGGCTGCCCTTGATTCTCCATACGCACTGCTTTCCAATATAGATTCCTACCTTCTGAAAAAGCCCGGCAAACAACTCAGGCCGGTGCTTGCCTTGTGCGCTGCCAGGATATGCGGTACCCCGGGCCCGTTGAGCCATGCGGTGGCGGCCATTGCCGAGATGATCCACACCGCCTCGCTCCTTCACGACGATGTGGCGGACAACGCCGATATGCGCAGGGGAACACTGAGTGTGCAAAAGCAATATGGACCCAGGGCTTCCATTCTTATGGGGGATTACTGGTTTGCGCGTGCTTTCCGCACTTTGCTGCAATACGAAGGGACGCACCTGCTTCCCCTGTACGCAGATGCCATCCAGGCTTTGAGCGAAGGGGAGATGCTGCAGCTGGAAAAATCCCGTACCCTGGACCTGTCGTTAAAAGACTATTATACCATATGTAAAAACAAGACAGCCTCACTTTTCCATGCCGCCATGGTTTCGGGAGCCCTGTCAGTTCGCGGGTCAGAGGTTTCCTCTGCTTACCGTCCTGTTTTCGAAAAAGCGGCTTATCACATGGGAATGGCATTCCAGATACGGGACGACATGATGGACTACCAACCCGCGGCCAATGTGGGAAAACCTTATTACAAGGATATCGCCGAATCAAAGATCACCCTGCCCCTGCTCGGGGCCCTGTCCAATGGCGGGGACAGTCAGAACCGCCCCCGGGTGGCATCATGGATCCGCCAGCTGGAACAGGGAGACCGTTCGGCCCTGGATCAGATCATGGGATTTGTAGACAAGTATCAGGGGCTGGAATTTGCTGCCGGGGTGTTGCATCATCATCAGATTCAGGCTAAGGAGCAAATCAGCCGCCTGCCGGGCTCTCCGTGGCAGGAAGCCCTGTTGAAAATTGCAGGTATGTGATGGGCTTCCCTTCCCTCAGGAACATCTCTTCATAAAAGGTTTTCACTTCCAGCACCATATCCGGGACTTTCCTGTGGCGGTATATATCGTTATCTGCCTCCAGTAATTTAAAATCCGGACGGCTTTCAACAATTTCCCGTGTATAGTCGTGCAGCGGCCTGTTGTCTGTTTTAAGGTGGATAATTGCCCCGGGACGGAGGAATTTAAGGTAACGTTCCAGGAACCGGGGCGCAGTGAGCCGTTTGTTTTCTTTTCTTGGTTGAGGGTCCGGGAAAGTGATCCAGATACCCGAGACCTCTCCCGGCGCAAAAAAGCTGTCTATCAATTCTATCCTGGTCCGGATAAAAGCAACATGCGCCAGCTTTTCCTCAAGGGCCGTCTTCGCCCCCCGCCACAGGCGGGCCCCCTTTATGTCAACGCCTATGTAATTCTGTTGCCTGTCACCCCTGGCCATCGCAAGGGTATATTCACCCTTGCCGCAGCCCAGTTCCAGGATAATGGGATTGTTGTTGCCAAACACTTCCCTGGCCCAGAATCCCTTCAGGGGATGGTCTTTCCCGAGCACCTGGGAATAAGGCGCCTCATACAGGTTGGCAAAATTTTTATTTTCCTCGAAACGGCGCAGTTTATCTTTTCCCATACCCGTGTTTTTTTATGAGCAAACCAATCATGGCAACGCCAGACAGGGTTTGCTGCTGCATGTTGTGAGACAAACGCCAGGTACAGGAAGGGGTTTTCACAGAAAAACCTGTTGTATCCAATGCAAAACGGTAGTCTGTGAAAAGTCCCGAAGAGATTGCCTCCTGCCCAACCAGCGACAGCCAGAGGGTGTCTCTTTTTCCGTGCCGGGTCAAGGAAACACTCAGGTAGGAATCCTTGTACCCTGCAGTCAGCCTCAGGTCCAGAAAGGCGTCGTACCGGGCGTTTGTATCGGGTATGGGAAGTGTCAGATCCAGGATATTGGATTGTTCCCATGTCCCCCCGGGAAGAGTCAGTTGAACCTGGCTTGAGGACGGTGCATCACAGGATGAGATGATCAGGAATACTCCCCCCGTAAGGAAGGAGAGCAACCTATTGTTTTTGGGGACCATTCTTTTTGAGGTTGTTTTTCCGGCGCTTATTCTTAGTCCTGTTGTCAAAACGTGTAATGCTTTCCTCTCCCGCTGCAGAACGGAATCCGTTCTGTTCCCCGTTGTTCTTTGGCTTTTCACGCAGGGGAGGCACTTTTTTGCCCTGGCTGTTATCCCGGATCATTTCTTTAACCCGGACTGCCTGAACGGGGATCATATTGGTCATGCTGTTCTGTTCATAACTGAACCACATGGTTCCCTTGAGCACATCGGTCTTTACCAGGTATACGGGGCCATCTTCCGTTTCTATGGGCTGGTTGACGGCCGGAATATCCTTTTGGGCATTCATGTAAACAGGCGTTTCGTAATCTATGCAGCATTTGAGTTTGGAACACTGGCCTGCCAGTTTCTGAGGATTCAGCGAAAGGTCCTGGATCCTTGCCGCCTGTGTTGTGACAGAAGTGAAATCGGCCATCCAGCGGCTGCAGCAAAGTTCCTGCCCGCAAACGCCCTGGCCTCCAATCAGGCCGGCTTCCTGCCTGGCGCCGAACTGTCTCATTTCAATCCGGATACAGAATTCAGAGGCAAAAAGTTTAATAAGGCGCCTGAAATCCACCCGCTCATCGGCTATATAATAAAAAATGGCCTTGGTCCCGTCTCCCTGGAATTCAACATCCCCGATTTTCATCTGCAGTCCCTCGGCAGAGGCTATCTGCCGCGCACGGATCATTACCTGGTGTTCCCGGGCTATGGCTTCCTGCCACTTTTCCAGGTCCAGTAGCTTGGCTTTCCGGTATATTTTCTTGAATTCGTATGTTTCAGGGTTGATCTTGTGCCGTTTCATCTGCTTGAGCACAAGCGGCCCGGCCAGGTTTATGAAACCTATGTCATGGCCCGTAGTCGCTTCTACTGCCACTATGTCTCCTGTCTTGAGGACGGTATCGGAAGCGTTTTTGAAGAAACCTTTGTGTGTGTTTTTGAAACGGACTTCAAACAGATTGTCGCATTGAATATCCCGGAATTCCTCCATCCAGTCATAAGTTGCCAGTTTGCAGCAGCTGTAATCCATGGTGCAATGCAGGTCCCCCATGTGGGATCTTTCCACCTGGCAGCCCCGGGAGCAATCGTGTTGTATGTTTTTTTCTTCCATCAGGGTTCAGACTATCTTTGCAAAGATAGGAAAAAGTCAAAAGCCAGCGAGCAGAACAAAGCCTTCCCGTTTACGTTGCGTTCCAACTGTCCGGTGGCCGTATTAAGGCGATCGTAGATCCGCCTGAAAAAAGTTTCGGACATCCTGGATGCATAACGGGATGCGGTAGCCAGAGACGCCGCATCCAGGAATGCCAGTGAAGGCAGGCCCAGGAATACCATATAATATTGCCTGAGGATCAGCAGTGCAGAAGCCATGAATGCTTTCTGCGACTCCCTTCCCAGGATTGCCATTTCTTCCGCCCAGTCCATAACGCCTGAAGGTTTTCCGGAGAAGCACAGGTCCAGCAGCTTTTCCAGGCTCTGGTATGCCTCGCGGGGCAGGGGACGGCGCTCTTTTGTGGGCACCTGAACCAGCATGCAGCGGCTCCTTATGGTCGGGAGCAATTGGTCGGGGCGGTGGCTTACCAACAGAAAATACGTGCCGGGAGAAGGTTCTTCCAGGATCTTCAGCAGTTTGTTGGCGGCTGCAGGATGCATGCGCTCAGGGAGCCAGATGGCTACCACCCGTGCCCCGCCCTCGAAAGAGCGGAACTGGAGTTTGTGCAGGATATTCCCGGCCTCGGCAACCCCAATGGCTCCCTGTTTGTTTTCAATTTCCAGTTTCTGATACCACTCCTGTTCCGTGATACCGGGATTTTCCAGGTAAGATGATCGCCACAGTTCCAGGAAATCGTCTGTCACGGGCTGGCGTGCAGAGGACAGGCTGGCAGAGCGGTTTACGGGGACGATAAAATGCAGATCCGGATGTATGGCGTTTTCCGTTTTCCGGCAGGAAGGGCACACGCCACACGCCACCCCCTCTTCCTTTTTGTCTGAACAGAGAATGTACTGAGCCAGAGAGAGGGCCTGCGGTAATGCACCTGAGCCCTCTTCTGCTGAAAATAATATGGCGTGAGACAAATTGTCTATTCGCACTTCAATTCTGTTTTGATCTTGTATTCTGCGATGGATTTAAAGTTGGGATCACCCAGGATCTTGTTGTAAAAGGCGCAGGCGCCGGCTTTATTTCCCAGGGCTTCGTTCACAACGGCCAGGCGGTAATAAGTAGTGTTGATGTCTTTTGCGTCCGGATCTGTACGCATTACCTTTTCCCATGCGGTAAGGGCTTCGGGGAAGCGTTTGAGTTCCATTGCAGCCAGGCCCAGCAATTTGTTGGACTGAACATTGTCTGCATATTCAGCGGCTTTTCCGGCGGCTTCGTAAACCTGCTCCCAATCCTTGGTTTTCTGTGCTCCCACAGCTTTTTTAAGGTAGATGGAAGCCATCAGGCGCTTTGCATTTTCTTCCTGCCCGTTTTCGGCGGCTTTCTGCAACGCGGCGATTGCTTCTTCTTCCATGTCGCTGTTTGCAGCCGATTGCCCAAGGCGCAGATAGGCAACACCATTGGCCGGGTCCAGTTCCAGTACCTTTTTATAATTGTTTATGGCACCGGCAAAGTCCTTTTTACCGAATGCCTCGTTTGCGATGATGTAATATACTTTTGATTTCAGGTCATTAACCTCTGCCCCTATGCCTGTCTGATCGCCATAGGCGAGGGCTGTCTGGGCAGCTTTATCCAGAAAGGGCAGGGAAGAGGGACCGTCTCCTGCCGATGCCAGATCTTTGGCATGACGCAGATAAAGTTGCGGGATCAGGTTTTTGCAGTCGGTTACCACGGAAGCTCCTTCTTCTCCCAGCGCGCTCCCTACTTCCATGGCACGGTCAAGGTGTTCAATGGCAGTGATATAGTTGCCTTCCTGTGCGGCTGTTGCTCCCAGGTTGTATGCCTCGATGGCAGTGTTGAGGTCTTGCGCCTGCAGGAAAACGGTACAGGCAGCTACCAGTACGGTTGTGGAAAAAATAATCTTGAATCTTTTCATTAGTTCCTTATATATTTGAGGTTAAAATTGCTATTTTTCAAATGAACAAAGATAGAGCTTTTTTAATACCTTTGCAATTACCGGACACATAAATCATGCCATGTGAAATTGCGCAGCCTGTTGATATTGATTCTTTTCTCCATGCAAGTTGCGGTGACGGCTTCAACCGCGAAAGCAGAAGATGTTCCCTATGACAGCCGTTTTCGTACTGGCAGCCTCCCCAACGGGATTACCTATTATATACAGACCAATGACCTGCCACAGGGACAAATGCACTTTCAAATGGTCCAGAAACCCGATAGGGAGCCTTTTTTCAGGCGAATCCTCACCCCTCCTTCCGGTGTGGAAGAAGGGGTGTCCATGCTTGTCAGGGCGCTGCAGGAACAGCGGGTAACCTCACCCGGAAAATACAGGCCGCACCTGCTTGGGCTTATCCTGGTGGGGCCCTTTAACGCAGATAGTGCCCTGGCTGTGATAAGCAGGGAGCTGGCCGTTCTGCCGGCTTCTGTAGATGTAATGCAGGCGCAGGAAGTCCCGCAAGGCATAGATTCCACCCTGGCAGCCCGCGTTTTTTCTGCAAAACCCCTGCCCCCGCTCTTCCAGGATGGATATCCCCGCATAGAAATTTCTTTCCCTATGCCTGTTCTTACAAGGGAAATGCGCAGCGGGGGAGGGTATTATGTTATGGATTTCATGCGCAGGATCATGGAATACGCAGCGGCGCAATCTCTTGATTACCCGTCTTTTGTATATTCCGGGAAAGAGTTTGTATGGGCAACACGAGCACATCCGGACAGCCTGACAGGGTCTTTCCGTGATCTTGCCAGGCAATGCGCGCGATTGGCCCGTTACGGCATCACAGAACAGGAATTCAGTCAGGCCCGGGAATCGTACCTCAAACAGGAAGAGTGGCTTTTCCGGAACAGAAATACCTTGACCAACGACTATTATGTGCAGGAATGCATCTGTCATTTTTTTGACGGGATTCCCCTGCCCACGCCGGACTGGCGTTACCGCTTTGTGAACGAAATGAGCGACTACGTCACGACGGACCATGTGAACAGGTTTATTAAAGGAGTACTCTTTTCATCCCCGCCGGAAATTACGCTATACAAAGCTGCTAATGCCACAGACAGCCTCATGCAACCGGTTTCGTTCCTGCCGGAGGAACTTCTGGAGGAAAGAGACCGGCTGATAAGTGAACTTTCCGGCATGTTGTTCCCCTTTGATGACATCCTTCTGACAGAACTTGCAGCCAGGATACTGGACATTGACCTGCGCCTGCAGCTGGACAGCCTGGAACGCAGCCAGGTGATCCCCGTGGTCACCCCGGACAGCCTTGGACACCTTTTCCGGCAGGAATGGCATGCTCCCGGCCAGGCTCCCGGTCAGGCTTTCCCGGGTAGCAAATCCGTGGAATTTGCCGGACTGCCGGCAAGAGGTAAAGTTGAACGGCAAATGAATACAGCCCACAACGGGGTATCGGTATGGCAATTGTCCGGCGGGTCCCTGCTTTATGTAAGGCCGGACACACTCTTGCGTGGAAAGGTCTGTTTTGCTGCTGTCGAAAGAGATCCTGCCTTTTATATGCCCTTTGTGCCCCGGGAAGTATTCCGCAAAGGCGATGGCCCGCTTCTCTGGAAACAGACCACGCAGGGACTCCTGCTTTACAATACCACAACACCGGATTCATTGCGCAGTTTCATGGAAGGGGCTGCGCGGCAGACAGGCAGGCTGGTGCTTGATTCAACAACCGTTCAAAATCTGTGGAAGGAAAGGGAAAAGCAAATCCTCGCCGCCCGGGACCTTTCACGGAACATCCTGCTGGACACCCTTAGATCCTTGCTCTTCGACAGGGAGCCGGCAGAAAGCCCGCATACTCCCAGGGGTTTTGACTTTATCTGCACCGGGGACATCTGTCCCGATTCCCTGATAATCTTTGCCGAGGAATACCTGGCCGGTATCCCCAACAGGGATATACGCGCAAAGGGCCCCCTCCCGCAAGGGGAGGGGATTCGCAGGGGCCTGCACGACCAGACCATTTCTTTTCCAAATCCCGCCTCTGAAAGCAAAACGGCACGTCTCTATTCCGGTCCCTGTCCCTATACCCTGGAACAATATGTCTTGTTGCAAATGCTCGAAAGGCTCGTACTGCAGGCTACAGATAATGCTGCCAGCGTGCAGGCCTCCCTGGAATATTACCCCCGGGGTCATTATTTTCTGTATATCGGATTCAGTTCTTATGCCCCGGATCTTGCCTACAACGAACACCGCCTGGAACAGATACTGGCCAACCTGGCAGCCTACGGGCCTTCAGCAGACCAGCTGGAGATGGCCCGTCATTCCCTGCTGATGGAATACCAGGCACAGCTGGCCGATCCGCTGTTCCATTGCAGGATGCTTGTGTCATACAGCCGGAGCGGCAGGGATTTTGTAACCGGTTATGCCGGTACGCTGCAACACACAGATGCAGCCATGGTCAGGGATTTTGTAAGACAGATCATGGAATACGGGAACGCTTCCAGGGTGATGCTTTCCGGTGCAACAAATAAAGCTGAAGATACGTCTTATTCAAAAAATCCGTAAATTGCACCCCCTTACGGAATTTTTCCTAAAGTAGAAACTTATGCCAAGTATGCCTAAACGGATAGTTTTGCCGCTGTTTGCCCTGCTTCTGAGCGGATGCATCCGTCCCGGGAACGACGAGGTGCTTGTCACTCCCTATACAAAAATCGATTTTCAATCTGGTGAAGAAATCCGCGATTTTGCCATATCCTCCAATTTTCTCTGGACTATTGAAATTGCAGACACCTGGGTTACTATAAATCCCATGAAGGGTTACGGTGACAAGCAAATCCAGGTAACGACCGCTGCCAACACGAGCCTGGAGCCCCGTCAGACAACCTTTATCATAGCCGGGGAACAGACACGCAGGGAAATTACCGTTACCCAGGCCGGGGAAGCCCCCGCGCTGAGCCTGGACAGCTCGCAAAAAACGGTTGGCGCAGCAGGCGACACTGTCTCTGTAGGGGTTACCACCAATCTGGAATTGAGCATCACCCCCGGAGCAGCCTGGATCGTATATAACGAGACAAAGACAATAACATCCAAACGTACCATCTTCACCGTGCAGCCCAACACAACGCTGGAAAGCCGTTCGGCGCAGGTGGAATTCAAACAGAAGAACGGATCCCTCTCGGCCATTCTCAACATTACCCAAACGGGTGAGGCGCCCGGAATCCAGCTCCAGACCAACTCGGTTCAGGCTGTTGCCGCCGGCGGGGGGTACAAGGTCACGGTGGTTTCCAACATAGAATGGGAAGCCAAAACGGATACACCGTGGATCCACCTTACCGGCACGCGCCTGATGCAGTCCCGCGACTGCAATTTCACGGTAGATGCCAACCCGCGCGTGGAAACCCGGCAGGGAACCATAACCATTAACGCGCCCGCTTATCCGCAACTGGGCGAGGCTGTAGTAACGGTTACCCAGGAAGGAGCCGAGCCCCTGGCAGTGCTCACACCGGCGGCCATTGAAGACGTTCCGGCAGCAGGAGGGACATACAGCATTACAGTGCAGGCCAATTTCAACTGGGAGGAAGATCTTGCGGGGACTGCCTCGTGGGTATCCAAGGTTGTGCGCACGACCAACGGACTGCAGATCACTGTTGACAGGAATGACGATGTACAGCCCCGTTCAACTTCTCTGAACATAACGCAGGAAAACGGATCTTATATTAAAGGTATTACCATAGGGCAGGTGGCCGGTGAGCGGAAATTATACCTGCCGCTCCAGGAGAGCATTCCGGTAGCCGCGGCTGCCGGTGGCACCATCTCCATTCCGGTGGTATCCAACGTTTCCTGGGAAGCTTCCCTGTCCGAAGACTGGGTCTCTGTGGTACAGACCAAAGGCCTGGAAACAAAAACGCTGACCCTGCAGGTGGGTGCCAATACCAGTATAGAAGCGCGCCAGGCACAGCTCAAGGTCACTACAACAGATACTGGACAAGATTCCCTGGTGGTCACCCGGACCATATTCCAGCAGGGGGCAAAACCGCATATTACCTGTGATCCCGACACCCTGGACGTGCCCGCGGCCGGAGGGGCCTATACCGTTCCGGTCCAGGCCAATGTGCCATGGAATGTGCTTTCGTTCCCGTCATGGGTGGAAGGCCTGCAGATAGCAAACATGGTGGAACATAACGGAGAACTGACTTTTACAGTGATGCCCAACCAGCAGACAGTGGCACGTTCGGCAAGAATTGAACTGACGCGCACCGGAGGAGGCCTTGTCTCGGCCCTGGTCATCAATCAGGCGGCCGAGGCTGTTTTTGTCAACGCAACTGTGGATTCCCCGCAATTCCTGCACAACGAGGGGGACAGCTTCACCCTGACCGTGGAATCCAATATCCAGGTGGGGTATGGGCTGGATGCAAACTGGATCATCAATACCGCAAAAACGGTGGAAGGCAGGACCACGAACTGGGAATTCCAGGTATTGCCGGTGCCCACAACCAGCAACCGCACTGCCGTGTTGCAAGTGCGTGAAACAGGCACCCAGCAGGTTTACAAGACCTTTACCCTGATCCAGCGCGGAGCCCGCATAGCCGAAAAAGACAGCACGGCGCTGATCCGTTTCCACAAGAACATGCGCGGGGAGAACTGGAGGGATACCCATTTGTGGAACCTGCAGTTGACGGCCGAAACCTGGCCCGGCGTAACCCTGGAAACAGCTGTGCGGAACGGTGCCCTGCATGTGAAAAAACTGGAGCTTTCCAACGGCCGGCTGGAAGGGTCGGTAGGGGACGGTACCGAGAAAGATCCGCTTTCTCTTCTGGCATACCTGGAAGTTATAGACCTCTCTGCCAACACAGGAATTACCGGGTGGCTGCCTGTGTCGTGGAAAGACCTGGAGAACCTGGAGACCATCAACCTGGACAGCTGCAACCTGACCAACTTCATGTTTTTCGGCTACAATATTCCTGTGGCCTATGCAACAACGCTAAAGAACCTGACAACCTTCATCATCCGCAACAACCTGCTCAACGGAGTGATTCCGGCGGAAATCGTTGAACACCCGCATTTTGAGGAATGGAATTTTGAAGAAAACATGCAACCTCAGAAAGGGACCAACCGGCTGACCCTGCCGGATGGCTCTGCAGAACCCTAAAAACAGTGGGTTTCCAACAAGTTTTCAACAAAAAAAGTTTTGCGGATTCAAATTATGGTTTATCTTTGCACTTATGTATATCATAGCATAAAAGTAATATCTGATAACTTCTAAAAACTTTTGTTTAACTTAAAATTTTTAATGCATGAAAAAATTTTTAAAATGGAGTGCAGCCTTTTTAGTACTGGGTGTACTCGCCGTAGGCTGTATTAAGAATGAGCCCAGCCCAGGCATTGAAGCCATGCGTAATGCAAAGGCCGCCTTGCTGACAGCTCAGGCCGCTCTGGAACAGGCCAAGGTACAGGTAGAAGCTGCCAATGCCGCTTTGATCCAGGCCCAGGCCAGTCTTCTGAAGGCTCAGGAAGCCATTATAGCTGCCCATGCCAGACAGATAGACGCAGAAACAGCGCTCATCATGGCACAGGTTGAATGGGAAAAGGCTTTGACCGATTACCATAAACAAATGTGGGCCCTGAACGTTGCCGAAAGAGAATACGAGCTTGAAGTGGCACGCGCAGCAGCCGACGCCGCCATTGCAGAATGGGAAGTGTACATGATGCAGCTGCAAGCCCAGATGGTAGCAGCCACACAGGCTTATGAACAAGCCATTCTTACTTTTGAACTGTGGAAGCTCGCCAATGTGGACACCATCTCCCAGGCTCTTATGGCTGCCCTGGATGGGATCGTAGCACAGATAAAAGCTGTGATCATAGACCTGGCAGAAGCACAAATCGACCTGGATGCTGCCAAATCCAACTACCTGTGGTATGTTAACATTGAATATCCCCAGGCAGTAGAACACGGTCTTATGCACCTGGAAGCTGAAAAGAAATGGGTGGTATGCAAGATTGAACACCTGACCGCCCTTGCAGAAGCATACGAAGCCCTTTACAATGCAAAGCATGAAGAATTTGATGCAATAATCACCCGTTTCCAGGATATGGTCATTGCCCTTCGCGCAGAAATCGTTGAACTGGAACTTGCATTCCTTGAACTGGAAGAAGAGTATATGCTGTTTGACCACCAAGCCCTTGCTGCAGCCAATGATGCGCTGACCAAGAAAAGGACAGTTAGCATCAGCGGCGTATTCTCCGATGGCGGAGACGACCCCAACATCCATGTCAACGATGGCACCTATAAGCTGAAAAATTGGGGATGGGCCACCAGCCCCAGCATGTTCGACATCATGAAGAGGGATATGCGCGTGATTGATGATACCCGCAAGGAATTTGAAGATCAGGAATCCGGTATTATCGAAGCAATAGCAGCCAAAAAGGCCACCGCTGAAGCAGCTGCAACGCAGTATACCACTAACTGGAACAACTGGCAGAAATACTACAAGGAAGCACAACCTGTCGGAGGTGCCCGTTACACCGCATGGGTTAACGCATGGACCGCATGGGATGCCCAGATGGCAGCCTTCAGGGTTCACCAGAACACCTATGAAAACATGTATTACGAAGCCGACAGTCTTATCAATCTGTTCATGGATTATCTGGACGGATGGCTGGATGAAGGCAACCTGACCGTTCCCGGAAGCGCCAACATTTCCGAAGTACTTGGCGGTATTGAATTCAACGCCGGCACCCTGGCCAACTGGCTGTTACAGGGCAATGCAAGTGCAGTGATTACAGCCATTAACACCATTATCGGCCTGATCAACGCCCCCACCCAGATGGATGCCATCGTCACCCAACTCAAGGGCATCATGGACGGGACACACCCCAACGGATATCCTCCCTTCTGGGAACATGCCACCGCATGGACCTACAAACCCGTTCCGGTTCCCTACAATGACATCATGCGTGCCGTCTATGCCAATTCCGACAAGGAACTTACCGAATTGACAAAAGAAGACTGGTACACCTGGCTGTTCCTGTACTGGCTGTTTCAATCCAGGCAGGTTGTAATCGGGCTGGAAAATCCCAACGGAGGCCCCGTGATCACAATCAATGCCAGTGGCTATACCGATGCTGCAGTAACGGTTCTGGAAGATTTCTTTGGTGAACTGAAACCGCAAATCAAGAAGCAGGACTACGTCCCCACTCCTGTTGCCTATACCGCTCCCTTCTATGTCACATACATGGTAGGCCCGAGCGACAAGCCCATCAAGGATGCCATCAAAGCATACTACGATGCTGTTGAAGGTCTTGGAAATATGGAAACAGCCATGTTCGATCCTTTTGACAGGGTATGGAAAGCCTATGGCAAAAATAAAGACCTCTTCACCGGTGAACTTGAAGTAACCCGCGCTCAGGCAAACACATGGTGGGAATATAAACCCTTCCTAACAAAGATTGCTCCTACTCCCAGCACCTATACCCCGCCGACTTACAACGACACACCGGATCAAACCGAAATACAACCTGCTCCCGTTGATGTAAGTCAATTCTTCTTTGTGCTGGAAGCTTACAAAGACCTGACAGGCCCCATCCCGTCGCTCGATTTTGACATCACCTACCTGGATGATGACTGCAACCTGATCGTTTCCTATGCCGCCTTGAAGGCAGCCGGTGAAGAGTGCGGATATCAATGGTCACAATGGGTTGGCGACATGCTTCTCTGGGAATGGGCCGATAAAGAAACTTATGCTAAAGGCCACTATTTCTATGCCATCTATCAGGCCCGTGACTACCAGGCATACCTGGATACCTACAACCGGGTAAAGAATGGAGAATACGAAGCTTTGATCGGCAAGATCCAGGCCCTGTACGATGCCCAGTGGGCTGCTTACCTGGAAGCCAAAGCCGTAAGGGATGCACTGCAAGCAGAACTTGATGATATCGTAGATGCATTGTATGCTATAGGCTATGATATCGTTAATGATGTGCCCGTCTATGGTTATGTAGAGTATTACGAAGACTGGATCGACGAATACGAATGGATGATCGGACAGGCATCAATGGCCCACGACTATGGCAACTGGTGGTATACCGGCGCCGAGGAAGGCCTGCTCTCCATGATGGAAGAAGCCAACGAAATGGTTCTGGAACACACGCAGTATCTTGAACAAATTGAAGAAGCCATTGACCTTCTGAACCAGGGTCTGCCGGTCGAAGACTGGTGGCTGGGTGTTATTCAGGATATGAGCGCCATGTACCAGGCTCAAATTGACTGCATCCTGGAAGATATCGAAAACCTGCAACAGAAGCTCGTTGTCCTGGAAGGGATACGCGCCAAACTGCTGGAAGATTTTCAATAAACCATACGGATAAGATTTGCGTATAATGATTAAAAAACTTAGCATATTTCTGATAGCTGTTCTAACGGTTGCGTCCCTTTGGGCGCAACCGGCAGAACGCTCCGGAAGTGCTGTATATGCCCCACGCGCGGGACAAGTGCAAGTTTCTGCGGTCTTGGGTAGCGGATTATATTTTGACTATCTGGATAATTTAACCCCCCTGTTGCCAAGTTATATGCCGGGTGATGAACTGGGCATAGATCCTACGCAAAAAGGTGTGGGTTATTACCTGCAGATGGGCAGTATGGATAACAATCCAATTGTCAATCTTGCAGGAATCCAGGGCAAATTTTTCGTAACCAACCGCTTTGCACTCAACGCCATGTTTGCCATGCAAATAGACGTTACCCCCCAGCGTGATTATATTGAAGGCATCAATCTGGAGAGCACTAGTTATAGCAGTTCATCTTCCTATGGTTCCGGATTATTGAACCAGGGAGGCATTCAGTGGGTTGAAGGCAGGCTGACCAACAAGTACCTGGTAAATGTTGGCGCAGACTACTATTTCAACAACTGCAACGGACGGCTGTTCCCCTATATTGGTGTACTGGGCGGTTTTCAACACGCAAGAGTTCAGGCATACCTGCCCTATACAGGGATAGAAGTGTCAACAGAAACAGGGACAGATCCCATTGAACTCTACGCGTTGGATAATCGTGCGGGTGAAGCATATGCAATATCCGGGGCGATCACGGCTGGTGTGGAATACAATCTCCTGCCGGGCATGAACATAGCTCTTGAGGTACGCCCTTTCAATTATTACTACACAGCAATCCGTATGTATGCAGACGGCCAGGAATACAATGCTTATGAAATGCAGTTCAAATTCTTTGCCTTCCCGCAACTTAAGATAGGATTCCGTTTTTAGTAATGGCTGAATATACTTTCGGAACCGCCTCCTTCAGGGGGCGGTTTTTTGATTACCTTTGTTCCCACAATTATTGAACAACTATGAAAAAGATTTTTTTGTTTGCAATCATCCTTACCGGACTTGCTTCCTGCAAGCAAGCTGCCGATGTTCCACAGATCGACCTCACCCTCTCCAAGGCGTTGAAAGACAATGCCAAATTGAATGAATTTGTAATACAGGCAAAAGAGAATGCCAATAACCTGGCCCGCGAATGCGTCAATATGCATGAAACGGCCAAGGAATACCTTGAGGTGGATTTTGATTCCCTTAATCCCGAACAACAGGAAAAGATTGTATCGCTGGATTATAAATACGTAGAGATGTGGTATAACTTCAATGTCAAATATACCTCCCAGACCATGCAGTTGCTGGAATACCTCAAAGACGAGTCCATTCCTAAAGAAGTACTCGTAGAAATGAGCAAGGCCATGGCCCAGGTCAGTTCCTTTGTCCAGCAACTGAAAGACACCTATGGCCAGGACCTGAAACTTGACCCCCATGCTGTACCGGTGCAGTGATAGCCGTTTCTGACAAGATACTGGTCAGTGAAAGCATCCTGACAGAATATTTTGCCTGCGATGTGCAGGCCTGCCGGGGCATTTGCTGCGTAGAGGGTGATAGCGGGGCTCCCCTGGCACAGGAAGAATGCACATACCTGGAAACGGAATGGCCACGCTATATTCCCTATATGCAAAACACAGGGGTGCGGGCAGTCGAAAAACTGGGACCATGGACCCTGGATATTGACTGCGATACGGTAACCCCTCTGATAGAAGGGAAAGAATGTGCGTATGCTTTTTTTCAGGACAGGAATTGCCTGTGCGCCATTGAAAAGGCACACATCGGGGGCGTTTCTTCTTTCAGAAAGCCCGTTTCGTGCTGGCTCTATCCCATACGGGTTCAGAAACTTGCCGATGGGGCTATCGGGCTCAATTACCACAAATGGTATTTGTGCAGCGCAGCACGTGAACTGGGTGCCAAAAAAAAGATACGGGTATTTGAATTTGTTAAAGAGCCGCTGATCCACTGCTTTGGACCGGATGTTTACCAGGCCATCAGGCAGGCAGCAGACAATCCCGGATAATATCGTCAGAAACAAAAAGCCGGCCCGGCGGGATGCGAACCCGGACGTTGCCTGGTTCCTTGCGGTACAATTCCAGAAGGCCCCGCTCCAGCAACGGGGCTATTTGTTTTAGGAAACCCGCCACGGCTTCCGCTCCTTCCCGCTCCTGCAGCCCTCTTATGGAAAATCCTTCCACCGTTCGCAGCTGTAGCATGACACATTCGTTGTGTTCGTCACGCGGTGTCAGGCGGTCATGTTTTCTTGCCGGAGAGTCTTTTTCAATTCCCTGTACATAACGGCCCAGGTGGGCCACGTTGGCGTACCGGTCACGACCATTGAATGAGTGGGCGGCCGGTCCCAGTCCAATGTAAGGCGTGCGGATCCAGTAACCGCTGTTGTGGAGTGACTCCTTTCCGGGAAGGCAGAAACTGGACACTTCATATTGGATGTACCCCCGGCTGGAAAGGAATTCCTGCAACAAACCGTACTGGGCGGCACATTCCTCCTGTGGTGGCAACAAGCCTTGTTTTCCCCAGGGGGAAGAGGGCTCCAGGCTCAGCTGGTAAGCCGAGATGTGCTCCGGGGCCAGGGCTACAGCTTGGTGAAGTGTATCTTTCCATTGGGACATGGTCAGGCCGGGAAACCCAAAGATCAGATCCATGCTTATGTTCCTGAAACCGGCAGCCCTGGCCGCCTTCACGGCGTCTATCCCCTCCCCGGCGGTATGACGGCGTTTCATGGCCTGCAGGTGGGTGTCATGAAAAGATTGGATTCCTATGCTCAGCCGGTTCACACCAAGGGCCTGCAATGCGCTGCAGTAGGCGACTGTAAGGTCTCCGGGATTGGCTTCCAGGGTTACCTCGGAGGGTTCCATACCGGCATTTTTCAGGTCGCTGCACAGCAAATCAAGGATGGGAGCAAGTTCTCCCGTTGTGCATATGGAAGGTGTTCCGCCGCCTATATAAAGAGTATGGCGCAGGCGGAATGTTCCGCTGCGCCATAAATCAAGCCACGTGTCGCGTTCCCTTATCCATTCCTTTTTAATGGATTCCAGCACCGGGGAGATTTCCCGGAGTCTTGTGCTGGAATAGAAGTTGCAATAGGAGCAAAAACTCCTGCAAAAGGGAATGTGAACGTATATCAACGCAAAAGGATCTCTGTCACGCCAATCTGCCCGTCTGTGGTGTAGGCTTCTGCCGTATAAATACCACGGCCGAAAGTTACGTCTCCAAAGAAAATGCAGAATTCCAGCTCGGCTCCCTGATAGTCAACTTCCCTGACGGCGGAATAAACCAGTTGTTCTCCGGCTGCATTGAACACGCCCTGATCGGGGTTGGTGAGCAGGATGCCATCGGGGCCCTTGATGCGCAGGTAAATATTCCTTGGCCCTTTCTGTGCAATAGCATTCTCAATCAGGCTACCGCACAGTTTTAACCGGGTAATCCGGCTGGAGCGGTCAGAATCCTTGCCGCTTTCTGTAATGCCGGTCAACACAAAGTTACGTCCTTTGATCTGTGCTCCAATTTCTACCTGACGGGCGTATTCATCCGTCGTGGTGCGGAGTTCCTCGTATTGCTGCGTGGCGCGGGAAGCTTCTTCCCTGGCCTGTGTGGCATCCTGGCGCAAAGCCAGGTTGAGGGTATTGAGCGAGTCAATCTGGTGGATGTAAGTTCGCATGATGCTGCGCAGGGTTCCCAGTTCTTTTTCATATTCACGGATACGGGTACGATTAGTCGCTTCTGTCTTGTTGATACGTTCAATAAGCTGGTCTATCTTTTCCCGTTCTTCCATCAACCGAAGGTTCAGGGTGTCGTTGGTAGTGCTAAGGGAATCATATTGGGAGCGCAACTGAATGGTCTGCTGGGTCAAGTCCTCTTTTTCCAGATTCAATTCTTTTATCATGCCACCCCGGTCTATCCATACCCAGGCCAGGGCTCCTATCAGCAGTGCGGCTACTACGGACAGGATAATGATAATGGTTTTGAGATTTTTTTCCATAGTTGAAAAGTTTAGTTATCACAAAAGTAATAAAAAAAAGACCTACATTTGTTTACACCTTCAAATCAAACCACATATGAAAGGATTTAACCCCTGGATCTATTTGCGCCGCGTTGCCAAATACATCGTTTTTTATACCATCATCATCCTGTTAATGCTGCTTATTGTCTATTTTACAAGCGACAACCGCAGCATCACGTTCTGGGAACTGATCCGTCCCGGATCCCAAACCAACCTGATCATTCTGATCATAGCATTTTCTGCCATCTATCCTTTCCTGGGCTTCTCCAAAAAAGAGGTTTATACCAACCGTTTTTCCGAAGAAGACAAGGACGCCACCATTCGAATTGTCTCTGAATCGGGATTTATCCTCATATCGGATCAGGACGGGAAAATGGTTTTCAAATCCAAACGGCTCACCATGCGGATCTTTCGGGTTTTTGAAGATAAGATCACCCTGGATTACCGGGACTATACGCTGACTATAGAAGGCATGCGCCGGGACATTCAACGCATTGCAAGCCACCTGGAACACTATTTCCGCAGTGTCAGGGAAGACGACAAGTAGCCACAGGGGCGCATCCCTCTCAGAAAAACATACACCAGACCACAATGGTTGAAAATCCCCCGAACAGAAGGGAGGAATAAACCACTGACACCGTGTGCAGGATGGGGAGGAGCCGCCGGTTATTGAGTCCCAGCGTCTGAAAGGCAGACCAGAAACCATGGCTTATATGAAACCACAGGGCGGCAAACCAGGCGATATAGCAAATGGCCACCCAGGGAGTACCCAGGTACCCGGTCACAAGCAGGTATCCGTTCTGAGGCTCTCCTCCGGAAAGTTGCTGCCATTGCATTTTTATCCAGAACTGGCTCAGGTGCAGTATAAGAAACCCCAGGACAATGACACCCAGGACAAGCATATTCTGCGAAGCCCGTCTGTCAAATCTGAATCCCCGGGTTTTTATTCCCCCGGCATACGTTACCGGCCCCCGCGCTTTCAGGTTCTTCAGGTTCAGGATCAGGGAAAATCCAATGTGTATGACAAAACCCAGCGCCAGAACAGGTACCATGATCTGTATCAAGGGATTGGTCCCCATGAACCCTGTAACGGCATCATAAGCTTCCTGGCCCCACAGGATGGTCAGGTTGGCTGTTACATGAAGCGTAAGGAACAGGATCAGAAATAGCCCTGTTACGCTCATGATCGCTTTTTTTGCAATGGATGATGACATGATGTATCTGCGTGGTTAAAGCAAAGATACACGGATTTTTATATATCTTTGTAAGATATGAAGGACAAAAACATGAAGTATTCTTCCATACTATTGAAATTAAGCGGAGAAAGTCTCGGGGGAAAAGAAGGCAGGGGCCTGGATCCTCAGGTCCTGGACACCTATGCCCGGGAGATCAAACCCTTGGCAGAGGCGGGCATACGCATAGCCATAGTCGTGGGTGGCGGTAACATTTTCAGGGGATTGCAGGGAGCCCTAAACGGGCATGACCGTGTCCATGGTGACCAGATGGGCATGCTGGCCACAACCATCAACAGCATTGCCCTGGCAGACGCCTTGCAGGCCCAGGGCATGAAAGCCATGGTCTATACAGCCACGCCCATGCGTCCCATTGCCAGGTATTATCAACGCGATGAAGTGTTGAGCAAAATGGAAAAAGGGACCATTGTCCTGCTTTCAGGCGGGACGGGGAACCCTTTCTTTACCACAGATTCGGCGGCGGCTCTGCGTGCTGTGGAACTTGGTGTAGACGCCGTACTCAAGGGAACCCGTGTGGATGGCGTATACAGCGATGACCCGGAAAAAAATCCCCATGCCACCCGGTACGACACGCTGACTTTTGACCAGGTATTGCAGAAGAACCTGCGCATCATGGATATGACTGCCTTTACCCTGTGCCGGGAAAACAATATGCCCATCGTGGTGTTTGACATGAACAGCAAAGGGAATCTGCAAAAAATCGTCAACGGGGAAAAAACAGGAACCATTGTAAAATAAGACACATTATGGAATTGAGCGATGCCAAAAAAGTATTGGAACAGGCGAAGGGAAAGATGCATAAAGCTGTAGAGTTCCTCGAGAACGAGCTGGCCACTTACCGTGTAGGGAAGGCCAATCCGTCTATTTTTTCGGGAGTCCATATTGAATATTACGGAACCCCCACCCCCCTGGCCCAGGTGGCCAGTATCTCTGTCCCTGACGCCCGTACCATGATCATTCAGCCATGGGACAAAAGCCTGATATCGGCCATCGAGAAAGCCATCATGGCTGCGAATTTGGGATTTACACCACAAAACAACGGCGAGATAATCCGCATAATGGTTCCTCCGCTGACCGAAGAACGGCGCCGCGAACTGGTTAAGAAAGCCAGGACCGAGGGGGAAAACGCCCGCATCAGCATCCGCAATGCCCGCCGGGACGGGGTGGATCTGCTAAAAAAATATCAGAAAGACGGTTTGTCTGAAGACATAGTCAAAGACACCGAGATTCTGATACAAAAAGAAGTGGACGCCTTTTCCAAAATTGTGGAAGAAGTCCTGGCCGCCAAGGAAAAGGAAATTATGACGGTCTGATGGCTCCTATGGCCTGGATCCCGGGCAGTTCTTTGCCTTCAAGGTATTCCAGCATGGCACCGCCTCCTGTTGAAACATAACTCACTTTGTCTGCGTATCCCATCCGGGTGACTGCAGCTACAGAATCCCCGCCGCCTACCAGCGAGAAGGAACCATTTCGTGTGGCTTCTGCCACAAATTCCACCAGTTGTAACGTGCCATTGGCAAAGGCGGGCATTTCAAAAACGCCTGCAGGTCCGTTCCAGAGAATGGTTTTGGAATTCAGGATGATTTCTTTCCAGTGTTCCAGGGCTGCCGGGCCGGTATCCATTCCAAACCAGCCGTCCGGAATCCGGTCTATGGGACAAACGGCTGTTTGGGCGTTGTTGTCAAAAGCCGAGGCAGCCACCACATCCCGGGGCAGGTATATATTTACCCCTTTTTCTGCCGCTTTCTTAAGGATATCAAGGGCCAGTGGCATCTGGTCGTCTTCGCACAGGGAATTGCCGATGCTGCCACCTTTGGCCTTGATAAAGGTGAAACCCATGGCTCCGCAAATGATCATGTTGTCTGCCAGGTCCATCAGGTGCTCGACAATGGCAATCTTGCCCGAGATTTTGGCCCCTCCCAGGATGGCGGTCAGGGGGCGTTCGGGAGCGCCCAGCACTTTGTCAAGGGCGCGGATCTCGGCCTCCATCAGGTAACCGAACATTTTGTCGTTGGGGAAATAATTGGCGATCAGGGCCGTTGAAGCGTGTGCCCGGTGGGCGGTGCCAAAGGCATCGTTGATGTAGCAATCGGCATAGGAGGCCAGGGTGGCGGTGAATTTTTTCTGGCTTTCCTTGATGGCTGCTTTGGCGGCCTTCTTCTCCTCTTCAGCTGCATCTTCTGCAAGACCACGCGGTTTTCCCTCTTCCTCGGCGTAAAAACGGAGGTTTTCCAGCAACAGGACTTGTCCCGGTTTCAGGGCGGCCGTCATTTGAGCGGCTTCGCGGCCCATGCAGTCCGGAGCAAATAGAACGGGGGTTCCCAGTTGTGATTCAATTTCGTACAGAATGTGCCTCAGGGAAAATTTATCTTCGGCTTTTTTAGGACGTCCCAGGTGGGACATCAGGATCAGTGACCCGCCCCCTTCCAGCACCTTTTTCAGGGTCGGGATGGCAGCCCGGATACGGGTGTTGTCTGTTACCTGAAATTCTGCGTTCAGGGGCACATTGAAATCAACACGCACAATGGCGCGTTTTCCTTTAAAGTTGTAGGTGCTTATGTTTTCCATTTCTTAGGGTGAATTAAGTGGTGCAAAGATACAATTTTTATATCTTTACCCTATGCAACTATTATGCCCTGTGTCCTGGCCGGATTACCGGCTGGTGGATTGTGGAAATCAGGAGAAACTGGAGCAGTTCGGGCCATACTTGATGATACGGCCCGAACCCAAAGCCTTGTGGGCGAAGTCTCTTTCCGACGAACAATGGATGGGCCGGGCCCACCTGCGTTTTGTACAGGGAGCCGGGTTTGGCAAGGCAGGAAAAGAGGACAGCGGCACCTGGGAAAAGCTCAGACAGGTACCTGACCGGTGGGTTATCGGGTACAGGAAACTTTTCCGGTTACGACTGGGATTGACAGCCTTCAAGCACGTGGGGGTTTTTCCCGAACAGGCGCCCAATTGGGATTATATAAACCACAGGGTGCAGAAAATCCGTGAGAAGGCCCCGCAGTCTGTACCCAAGGTGCTTAACCTGTTTGCCTATACAGGGGCAGCATCTCTGGCAGCCCGTGCAGCCGGGGCCGAAGTGATCCATCTGGATGCGGTGCGGCAGGTGATCACCTGGGGCCGGGAAAACATGGAATTGAGCGGCATGGACGGGATCCGCTGGATCCTGGAAGATGCCTTCCGGTTTGTAAAAAGGGAAGTACGCCGGGGAAACACATACCAGGGGCTGATCCTGGATCCGCCTGCCTACGGACACGGACCCGAAGGGGAAAGGTGGAAACTGGATGACTGCCTTCATGCCCTGTTACAGGAATGTGCGCATATTCTGGCCCGGGAGAATGCTTTTATGGTGCTGAATTTGTATTCCAACGGCTATTCGGCGCTATTGGCCGACACCCTTGCCAGGGCTAGTTTTCCCGCGAACGGGAATTATACCTTTGGCGAATTGTACCTTAAGGACGATTATGGGAAGCGACTTCCCCTGAGTGTTTTTTCAAGAATTGAGTTATAAACAGATTTTATAAAAGAATACCGCTATGAACCTGCTGGCCGTTTACTGGGATGTGGATCCCGTCATTTTTTCCATCTGGAAAATAGATATCCGCTATTACAGTTTGTTTTTTATTATTGCCTTTGCCATAGGGTATTACATTTTCAAAGGCTTCTTCAAAAGGGAAGGGGTCCCGCTTAAGTTGTTGGATCCCCTGCTCTACACCCTCATTATTGGGACGCTGTTGGGAGCACGTCTGGGGCATTGCCTGTTTTACCAGCCGGACTATTACCTGGCCAATCCCATAGAAATCCTCTATGTGTGGGAGGGCGGCCTTGCCTCGCACGGCGGAGCCATAGCCCTGCTCCTGGCCATGTGGTGGTTTGCACATCATTATGGCAGAAAAAATCATTTCAGCTTCCTTTGGATCATGGACCGCCTGGGGATTGCCACAGCCCTGGCAGGTTTTTTTATCCGTATGGGAAACCTCATGAATTCAGAAATTTACGGGAATGAAACCACCTTGCCATGGGGCTTTGTTTTCCTGCGCAACGGAGAGGTTGTGCCCAAGCATCCCACCCAGCTGTACGAAGCCCTGTCCTACCTGCTCCTGTTTGTACTTTTGCTTTTCCTGTACCGCAAAAAACTCAACAGGCTCAAAGAAGGCACCCTTTTTGGATTGTTCCTGCTGGTGCTCTTTGCCGCGCGGTTTTTTATAGAATACATCAAGGAACCCCAGGTGGCCTTTGAAGAAACCATGGCCCTGAATATGGGACAGCTTCTGAGTATTCCTTTTATCTTTGCAGGCGCCATTCTGATGCTCTACAGCATCATGAGGGGCAAACCGGCCATGCGTATAGACCCGGCAGAAAAAATCCAGGAGAAAAAACAAGAGAAAAAACCCCCGCTAAGCAGTACCCGCGGCACCTATTGATCCATCTTACACCACTATGCCAAAAGCAAAATCCCAGGTTGTTATCAAAAACAAGCGTGCCTCTTTTGAATACGAATTCATAGACACGTATACGGCAGGGATTGTTCTGACCGGCACAGAGATCAAATCCATCCGCGCGGGAAAAGCCTCGCTGGTGGATTCTTATTGTTATTTTTCCGGGAAGGAATTGTTTGTCAAAAACATGAACATTGCCGATTACTGGTGGGGGTCATTCAACAAACACGACCCAAGGCGGGACCGGAAACTGCTTCTCACCCGGCACGAACTGAACAAACTGTACAGGGCCACGAGGGAAAAAGGCCTGACCATTGTGGTGACCAAACTATTCATAGCAGAAAACGGCTATGCCAAACTCAACATAGCACTGGCCCGTGGAAAAAGGGAGTACGACAAACGCGAATCCATCCGGGAGAAGGATCAGCGCAGGGACTCGGACCGGGTATTAGTCGGACGATCCGGGATACGGGACAAAAAAGGCCAGGGCTAATACGCCCAGTATTATGACCAGTGAAATGATCAGCGGCCATAATATGCCCATAGATTCAAGTGCGGACCAGAGCCCGTTTTCCAGGTAATCCAGGTACCACTCTCCGGGTGTTGAAAGGGGGAAAATCATCTTCTTGTTAGTTTTTCAGTATAGATACAATTTTAGCGGATAACGTTGCAACAGACAAGGTTTCTGTCACCATAGCCGTTGTCAACCCGTGTTACCACGGGCCAGAATTTATGCATCACGATCCAGGGAAGGGGGTAGGCAGCTTTCTGTCGTGGATAGGGGTGTGTCCAGTTGTCCGAACAGACTTCCAGTGCAGTGTGGGGGGCATTTTTCAGCAGGTTGTCTTCTGCTGTCCCGCAGGAATCATTTCCGCCGGCCAGGCATTTGCATTCTTCAAGGATGGTCAGCATGGCCTGGGCAAAGCGATCCAATTCTTCTTTTGATTCGCTTTCTGTAGGTTCAATCATGAGCGTCTCATGCACAGGGAAAGAAAGGGTGGGCGCATGAAAGCCGTAATCCATCAGGCGCTTGGCCACATCAGTGGCATCCACGCCGTATGTTTTAGAAAAATGACGCAGATCAATGATGCACTCATGGGCCACGTACCCGTTACTGCCGGTATAGAGGGTAGCGTAGTGCGGTGCCAGGGTACGGGAAAGATAGTTGGCATTGAGGATTGCCACTTCCGAGGCGCGGCGCAGGCCTTCCTGTCCAAGCATTTTGATGTATCCGTAGGTGATGGGTAGCAGCATGGGACTACCGTAGGGAGAGGCTGCCACAGCATGGCCGCCACCGCATGCAACCAGGGGATTGCCCGGCAGGTACGCGGCCAGTTCTTTGGTGCAGCATATGGGCCCTACTCCGGGACCTCCTCCGCCATGAGGCATGGCAAAGGTTTTATGCAGGTTCAGGTGGCAGACATCGGCGCCTACCATTCCGGGATTAGTAATCCCTACCTGGGCATTCATATTGGCCCCGTCTATGTAAACAAGCCCCCCGTTCTGATGCACTATGCGGCTGATCTCACAAATGGCCGATTCAAACACTCCGTGGGTGGAGGGGTAGGTGATCATCATGCACGAGATGTTATCGCGATGTTCCTGTGCTTTTTGCCGCAACTCTTCCACATCAATATTTCCTTGCTCATCACAGCCCACGATCACAATCTCGAGGCCGGCCATGGCAGCGCTTGCCGGGTTGGTTCCGTGCGCAGAAGATGGAATGAGCGCTATGTTCCTGTGTCCTTCTCCCCTTGCCCGCTGAAAGGCACGGATGACCGTAAGGCCTGCATATTCCCCGGCAGCACCGGAATTGGGCTGCAATGAGCAGGCATCCAGCCCTGTAATAACGGAAAGCTGATGTTCCAGTTCCCGGATCAGCTGCAGGTATCCTTCTACCTGCCAGGCAGGGGCAAAAGGATGAACAGATGTCCATTCGCTTTGGCTTAAAGGCATCATTTCCGCTGCCGCATTCAGTTTCATGGTACAGGATCCCAGCGGGATCATGGAGTGGGCCAGTGAAATATCCCGTGTTTCAAGCGTTTTGATATAACGCATCATTTCCGTTTCTGAATGGTAGGTGTTGAACACCGGCTCTTCAAGTGCAGTGGTGGTTCTTTCCATAAAGGACGGGATTTCCGGCACGGCGTTTTTTTCTTCCTCGGGAATATTGAATATTTCCAGGATTTTTTCCAGTTCCCTTTCATCGCTAAGCTCGTCAAAAGAAATCCTTACACTTTGAGGATCGGGATAGAAAAAGTTGATTTTCAAGGCTTCTGCATTGGCACGGATACGCGCTGTGTCCACCCCGGTCAGTTCTATGGTATCATAAAAGTGTTTGTTTTTTATGGCAAATCCGTTTTTTGCCAGGATTCCTGCTGCCGCATGGGCGTAATGTTGGCCGTTCCGGGCTATTTGCCGGATTCCTTTGCTGCCGTGGTATACGGCATACATACCGGCCATGGTGGCCATCAGGGCGGTTGCCGTACAGATGTTGGACGTGGCACGTTCCCGTTTGATATGTTGTTCGCGTGTTTGCAGGGCCAGGCGGTATGCCTGGTTGCCCAGCCTGTCCACAGACAGACCTACAATGCGTCCGGGAATGTTACGCCGGTATTTATCGGAACAGGCCAGGTATCCGGTTGTCGGGCCTCCAAAGGCCAGGGGCAATCCAAAGCGTTGCGCACTCCCGGCAGCTATGTCGGCACTCCAGGCGGCCGGTTCCTGTAACACGGCCAGGGACAAAAGGTCACAAACGGCGGTTACCAGCAGTTCCCTTTCATGCGCCAGCCGGCACAAAGCGCTGTGGTCACACAACTGTCCGTCTGCACCGGGGTATTGTACCATAACCCCGAATAGGCGGGGTCCGTATTTTTCAAAGACAGGCGGCAGTTCCGCGGTCAGGTTGTCCGTTACAATCTCAATCCCGAGGCCAAGAGCCCTGGTTTCCATTACGGCAAGAGTCTGGGGGAAGATATTCCTGTCCACCAGGATCACATTTCGGCCTTCTTTGATAAAAACCCGGGAACGAAGTTCCAGCATCATGCGCATGGCTTCTGCGGCGGCGGTGGCTTCGTCCAGGAGCGAGCTGTTGGCCAGGTTGAATCCGGTAAGGCTGCACACCATGGTCTGGAAATTGAACAAGGCTTCCAGGCGTCCCTGGGAAATCTCGGCCTGGTAAGGAGTATAGGAGGTGTACCACCCCGGGTTCTCGAAGATGTTCCTCAGGATCACCGCAGGCGAAGCGGTTCCGTAATATCCCATGCCGATGAGGGAACGGAAGGGCAGGTTTTTGGATGCCATCTCTTTCAGGTGTTGGGTGAAACAATGTTCACTCATGCCTTTACCCAGGGGCAGCGGATCCTTTATACGGATCTGGGTCGGAACAGTCTTGTCTATGAGTTCATCCAGGGATTCCACCCCAATGACGCGGAGCATCTCCTTCTCCTGTTCAGGCCGGGGGCCGTTGTGTCTTTCTGTAAATGATAGTGCCATATGTGGTATTATTATTTGATTAATCGTTTGAAGCGTCCATTTTCAGCAGGATGAACAAAAGTAATGTAAAAGTCCATAAAGAGGAGCCTCCGTAGCTGATAAATGGCAGGGTGATCCCTATCACGGGGGTAACACCTATGGTCATGCCGATATTGATAAAGACGTGGATAAAGATGCAGGAAGCAACCCCGTACCCGTAGATGCGCCCGAAAGGATGTCGCTGTCTTTCAGCTATCCGGACAATACGAATGAGCAGAAAAGTATACAGGAAAATTACAAGGCAGGCCCCTAAGAATCCCCACTCCTCTCCAATGGAACAGAAAATAAAGTCGGTGCTCTGTTCCGGAACAAAGTTATACTTGGTCTGCGTTCCCTGAAGGAATCCTTTCCCGGCAAATCCCCCCGATCCAATGGCCACTTTGGATTGATGGACGTTGTACCCCGATCCGTAAATATCCTTGTCAATCCCCAGCAGGGTTTCTATGCGTGCCTGCTGGTGGGGCTTGAGTATGTTGTTGAACAGGTATCCCACCGAAAAGATCAGTACAATACTGCTTACAAAGCACAGCAGCAGTGTTTTAAGGTATGCAATCCTTTTACGGAAGGCTACTATGGCCAGCGTCAGCACCAGGGGTGCGGCCAGGAGCAGGAACCACTGGTACCGTTCCATACTGGCAAAGAGATCTATGGACAGCCATTTCAGGACCAGGGGAACAAGAAACCACAGCGCGGTAAAGGACCCCAGGGTGATGATTACGGTCATTTTACCGGGGGCCAGCAGCAGCGCTATCAGGAAACAGATGCCCAGGCAAAGCCAGAGCACGTATTGCGGGTCCCAGACGATGGACAACAGGAATAAAACAATGCCCACGATTCCCGTAACAGGGATCCAGCCCGGCAGTCCTTCCCGGTATAAAACGATAATAAAGGCAAACAGGACCAGGGCCAGCCCGGTTTCCTTTTCCAGCAAGATCAATCCGGCAGGAATGAGAATAAGGGCCGTTACCTGCATTATCCCCCGCCAGGAGCGGAGGTTAAAATGCGGGCGGCTCATAACGCCTGCAAGACCTATGGCAACGAAGACTTTTGTCATTTCTGCAGGCTGGAAATGGACCGGACCAAAAACCAGCCAGGAATTGGACCCACCTCGTTCCACGCCGAAGACAAGCACCGCAAGCAGCAGCAAAAGACCGATAACGTAGATCATGTTTGAAAGCAAGGGATAAACGCGGGCAGGGATGAGTATGACAACAGCAGCCAGGAACCAACCCCCCAGTATCCAGATCATCTGCATGCCGTAACGTTGAGTGGTGTCAAAGATCTGACCGTGTTCAGGATCGTAAACGGCAGAAAAGACACTGATCCATCCTATCAGCACAAGCACTATGTAGGTGGCTATTGTCCACCAGTCCAGCTTTTTTACCAGTTTATCCTCTTTTCGTATCATTGCAGGTGGCGTGTGAGCAGGTCCTGTTCCAGGGTTCTTTCATAGAGCCATTGCCGGGAGGGATGGATCTCTCCGGTAAGGTATTTTTCTACCAGAAGCGAAGCCACAGGGGCGGCCTGAGAGGCTCCGAATCCGCCTTGTTCTATGTATACGGCAACCGCGATCTTTGGGTCGTCTTTAGGGGCAAAGCAAATGAAAACAGAATTGTCTTCCCCGTGGGGATTCTGAGCCGTTCCGGTTTTGCCGCACAAAACCACATCCGGAATGGCTGCCAGGCGGGCCGTAGCTCCCGAACCTGCAGGGGCATTCACGGCCTGGTACATCCCCTCGACAATAACCTCGAAATTTTCAGGGGCCACCATCACCTGGTGTCGCTCTACCCGGGGGCTGAATGAAGGTTCTTCACGGATTTCCCGCACCAGGTGCGGGGTATAGTAGTGGCCCCTGTTGGCCATTATGGCCGCCAGGTTGGCCAGTTGCAGGGGCGTAGCGCCAATTTCTCCCTGCCCGATGGACAGGGAAATGACGGTGAGTGAACGCCACCGGCCGGCGCCATATATTTTATCGTACAGGGCGGTACCCGGAAGCGAACCTGACAATTCTCCGGGAATGTCAATTCCAAGACGGGTGCCAAACCCAAAACTTTTCACGTATTCCTGCCACTTGTTCATGGATTCCCCTATACTGCCATACGCCGGATTGTCCAGGATGCTCCTCAGAACATTGCAATAGTAGGCATTACAGGACATCATCACCGATTGCACAAGGTTGATGGGTGAAGGGTGGCTGTGGCATCCCACTGTCAGGGACCCGGCGTGGTACCCCATTTTGCAGGAATAACGGGTTTCCGGCTTCAGGACCCCTTCCTGCAATCCTATCAGGCCGTTGACCAGCTTGAATACAGATCCGGGCGGATAAGCCGACATGATGGCCCTGTTGAACAGGGGTTTGAGCGGGTCGGCAATGACCTGCGGGTAATAACTCCCGAAATTGGTAAGGTATTGGGAGGAAAGGCCTGTTGACGTGATCAGGGTGAGGACCTCGCCGTTGGAAGGGTCCAGGGCAACAACAGATCCCACTTTGTTGCGCATCAGCTCTTCCCCAAAGCGCTGCAGGTCCAGGTCTATGGTTGTGACCATGTCCTTTCCGGGAACCGCTGTTTTGTCATAGGCGCCGTCCTCATAGGAGGATTTTATGCGGTTGTGCACATCCCTCAGGAAAATGGAATACCCTTTTTCTCCCCGGAGCCATTTTTCGTAGAATTCTTCAAGTCCCGTCCTGCCGATATAGTCTCCCGGGCGGTATTCGGGATTGCTGTCCAGGAAAGATTGATCGGCCTCTATGATGTAGCCGGGAAGGTTGCCGCAGATTTCGGAGGGATAACTGCGCACACTGCGTGTCTGAACGGAAAATCCCTGGAATTTGTAGGATTTTTCCAGGAAACGGGTGTACTCCTGGTTGCTTACCTGCCTGAGAAAGATCACAGACTGGTACCCGATGGTCCTGCGCCGGCTGTGGACCTCTTCCAGCATTTGTTCCAGGCGTTCGCGGTCCAGATTGAAAATAGAGCAGAAAGCAGTAGTGTCAAAAGATACCAGCTCCCGGGGTGTGATCAGGATATCGTAGGCAAATTGGTTTTCAACCATGGTGTTGCCATTGCGGTCATAGATCAGGCCCCTGGAGGGGTAAATGATTTCGTATCGTAAAACGTTGTTGGATGCGGTTATTTTGTACTCTTTGTTGATGAGCTGCAGGAATACAAGGCGGCCTGCCAGGATGATCATGCAAATGATAAAAAAAGCAACGATGATGGATCTTTGTCTTGCCCTGTTTTCCATGATACTACCTCCCGCGCTCAAAAAAAGTTTTTTTGAATAACAGGATCAGAAAAACATTCAATAGCAGGCTGCATAAAAAACGGGCAAAGGTTTGCCAGAAGAGGAAAAAACTCAGACTTTCCAGCGTAAAGAACACCAAGTGGTGCGCCATCACACAGAGCACGACGAAGATGCTGTACCTGCCAAATCCCAGCTGGTTGAACCCGGGAACCATCAGATTGTCCAGGTCGCCTTTTACGGTAACCGTTTTCAGTATGGTACTGCGCAATGCGCCCGCTACCACAAAGGAAGCGGTGTGCAGACCCATGATGCCTGCGCCCAGGACATCAAGGGTCAGCCCAAAGGCGAAAGCCCAGAGCATAAGCAATACGGTAGAATAGGTGCAGGGAAAAAGCAGCAGGAACAGGATATAGGGCATGGGAGCAAGGTACGTGCCCAGGTTCAGGTTCTGGAAGAGCAAAAGCTGAACTGCCAGAAAGATCAGAAAGCGCAGGGTGTATTTCAGGTTGTCATTCATAATGCCTCCTCCGTTTCCGTGGCGGTCAGTTCGCGCAGGTCATCCGCACCGCTGAAAGAAACCACGTTGACGTAACGCAGGGTCTTGAAATCCGAGAACAATTCCACGTCCAGTTCCAGGAAAGAACCCTGCCTGAGGTTGCCCGAAATGACAAGGCCAATGGGTATGGACGAGGGAAAGACCAGGGAAAAGTCATTGCTCACAACCGTATCGCCGGGGCTTACATCAATATGGAGCGGGATTTCCGAGAGCGATACTTTTCTGTAATTAATTCCATTCCAGCGTAATGTGCCAAAAGTGCCCGTTTTTTTAAGCTCCGCGGTAAAACGCTGGTCTGTATTGAGCAGTGAAATGATCATGGCATAATGTTCCGAAACATGGGATACGACACCCACAATGCCCCGGGCGCTGATCACCCCCATATCGGGCGATATCCCGTCAGCAGATCCTTTGTCTATGATAAGGTAGTTGCGCTGCTTGTTCACCGAATTGCGGATCACCCTGGCAGGAATGAAAGAGAAGGAATCGGCAGCGGCCATCCTTTCGGTTGCTTCTGGCGCCAGGTGGTGCTCAAGTTCTGAAAGGCGGGCCACCTCGGCCCTGAGCCTGTTGTTTTCCAGGAACAGGTCGTCGTTTATTTTTCTCAGGTTCGTAAAAGCCGTCCACGAAGAAGTCTTTTCCCACCATTGCTTTTGCCATGAACGGACTACCCGCATGATGGCATTCTGCTGAAAGTAACTGTTATTGACAAGCAGCACGACAGCCACCGTCTGCAATGCAAGAAACAGCAGCAGAACAAGAAGTTTCCTAAGCAAAGGGGGCAGACCGGACATGCACGATCGGGTTATCTTATCTTAGTAAAAATGGGAATTTCCCAATGTTCTTCAATGCTATCCCCGTTCCCCTGGCCACTGAATGCAGGGGCCCTTCGGAAATGTGGAACGGGATGTTGATCTTGTCCTGGAGGCGTTTGTCGATACCCCGCAGCAATGCCCCTCCCCCGGTAAGGAAAATGCCCCGTTGCACGATGTCTGAGTACAACTCGGGAGGAGTCTGTTCCAGAACTGACAGCACGGCTGTTTCTATCTTGACCAGGGATTTGTCCAGGCAATGAGCAATTTCCTGGGAGGTAACAGCCACTTCTACCGGAAGCGCTGTCATCAGGTTGGGGCCGCGCACCAACATGGGTTCCGGCTGATTGTTCAGGTCCGAGAGGGCCGCTCCGACGCATATCTTGATATCCTCGGCGGTACGCTCTCCTATCTTGATGTTGTGCTGGTGGCGCATGTATTGCTGGATTTCCGTGGTAAACAAGTCACCCGCCACGCGGATGCTCTGGTTGCACACGATGCCACCCAGTGCGATTACGGCAATTTCTGTGGTTCCCCCGCCCACATCCACCACCATATTGCCTTCCGGGGCAGTGACATCTATGCCGATCCCGAGCGCGGCAGCCATGGGTTCGTAGATCATGTAAACATCACGGCCTCCCGCGTGTTCCGACGAGTCGCGGACCGCTCGGATCTCCACTTCTGTGCTTCCCGAGGGTATGCATACCACCATTCGCAGGCTGGGCATAAAAAATTTATTCTGCGGATTGATCATCTTGATCATGCCGCGCACCATTTGTTCAGCGGCGTTGAAATCGGCGATCACTCCGTCGCGAAGCGGCCTTATGGTCTTGATGTTTTCATGGGTCTTGCCCTGCATGAGCCGGGCGGTTTTCCCAATAGCCAGTGGTTTGCCCGTATTCTGATCTATGGCCACAATGGAGGGTTCGTCCACCACGATTTTGTCGTTGTGAATGATTATGGTATTGGCTGTACCCAGATCGATGGCGAGTTTTTGAGTTAAAAAGGAGAAAGCCATATGGTTTTTGCTAATGTTTGAAATGGCGTATGCCGGTGAAGACCATAGCCATGTTGTTGGTGTTACAATAATCTATACTTAACTGATCCTTGATGGAGCCGCCCGGCTGGATTACGGCTGTTATGCCTGCCTTATGGGCGAGTTCTACACAATCGGGAAACGGGAAAAATGCGTCGGAAGCCATTACGGCCTCTTTCAGGGACAGGTTGTTTTCCCGGGCTTTTTCTATGGCATGTTTCAGGGCATCTACCCGGGAGGTTTGCCCCATCCCGCTGGCAAGCAGCATCCCGTTGGCTGCCAGCACAATGGCATTTGATTTGGTGTGTTTGACCAGTTTGTTGGCAAACACCAGATCTGCCACCTGTGCTTTGGTAGGGGACTTGCGGGTAACCTGTGTAAAAGAAGCGGGGTCTTCCACCAGGGTGTCCCTGTCCTGCACAACTACCCCGTCAAAGAGGGACCTGAATTCTTTTTCCGGCAAACTGGCTTGTTGGTCATAAGCCAGGATGATGCGGTTTTTCCTGCTTTTGAGTATCTCAAGTGCTCCGGGGTCGTAAGACGGAGCCATGATCACCTCAAAGAACAGCTTGTCCATTTCCTGTGCCAGGACACCGGAAAGGGGACGGTTCATCACAATGATCCCGCCAAAAGCGCTTGCCGGGTCTGCCTTTAGTGCGCGTTCCCAGGCTTGTTCCAGGTCCTGGCTGGAGGCACATCCGCAAGCGTTGTTGTGCTTGAGAATGGCAATGGAGGGGTCGGTAAAGTCCTGAATCAGCCTCAGGGCTGCTTCTATGTCCAGCAGGTTGTTATAGGAGATATCCTTTCCGTGCAGTTTGCGTGGAAGACTCTCATTATGTCCAAAAAACACGGCGTTCTGGTGCGGATTTTCTCCGTAACGTAAAGATACGGGCGTTTCCAGAAGGCTGTGACTGAAGGCGGGCAGGTCTATGTCCCGGTTGAAATACCGGAATATGGCCGTGTCGTAATGGGAGCTGATCTTGAATGCCTGGGTGGCAAAATACATGCGGTCACTGAGCGTTGTATGGCATTGCTGAGATTGAAGCAGGGCCAGGAATTCCGGGTAGAGGGACCGGTCAGCCACCACCACCACGTCGCGGTAATTCTTGGCAGCAGCGCGAATGAGTGATATGCCCCCTATGTCTATCTTTTCTATGATATCGGCATGTGAAGCCCCGGAAGCGACTGTCTCGTTGAAAGGATACAGGTCAACCAGCACAAGGTCCACAGGGGGGATTTCCCACTGTTCCATATCGGCCTTGTCGGCGGGGACATCCCTCCTGCCGAGGATACCTCCGAATATTTTTGGGTGCAGCGTTTTAACGCGTCCGCCCAGGATGGAAGGATAGCCGGTAAGGTCTTCCACGGCCGTGCCGCCGGCCACCAGGCTCCTGATGTATTCCAATGTGCCTCCGGTAGCGATCAATTGCGCCCCTGCCCTGGCCAGCTCACCAATGACCGGGGCCAATCCCTCTTTATGGTATACCGATATGAGGGCTGTGCGTATTGGTATGTTCCTAAGATTGTTTGTCATTGTTTTACCCAAACCTGACGCTCTATAGCCTGATCCAGGGAAATCAGCGTTTCTGTCTGTATGACCGAGGGGATATTCCGGATAATGTCAATGAGGACCTCCATCAAATGGTCGTGGTCGCGGCAATATAATTTCAGCCACAAGGCATATTTTCCGGTAACAAAATGGCACTCAACAACTTCCGATATACCTTTAAGTGCTTCTATAACCGTTGGGTATTGGTTGGCCTGAGAAAGCTGAATGCCCACAAAAGCACAAACATTCAAACCCAGGGTCTGGGGTTTGACCAGTAGACGGGACCCCGTGATAATGCCCAGGGCTTCCATTTTTTTAACACGCTGATGAATTGCAGCTCCTGATACCCTGCATTCACGGGCGATTTCAAGAAAAGGCATACGGGCATTCTTGACCAGAAAAGCTAAAATCTTGTGGTCAGTGGCATCAATCTGATACTTTGACATAATAATTCTTCTTAGGACGTAAAGTTATGAAAAATTATTAGACTTCTGGTAGTAAAACAACCATTTCAGGGGGATTTCCCCTTTGCATGCCATCACGTAATCATCGATGGAACAAGAGATGTAAAAGGGAGTGCCGCTTTGCTTACAATTTGGAACCTCAATCCACCACCTGCCGCTCTTGCGGGACTGTAAAAAAACAAGTTCCTGCCCGTCTTCCCCCATCTGAACGGCTTTCCTGTGGAACGACGCGGCATCTTCCCCGGGATGCTCCTGAACCGAAACGGCCAGGCCTTCAGTCACGTGCCAGAGGAGTTGTGCCATAAGTTTTGCGGTAAGCGACCCCTTGCGGCAATCGGAGGGATAGCCATAAACCACCGCCAGTTGAAAATGATGCGAAAGTCCCATGTACCTGGCAAGGGTGCAGATTTCCTCGGCGTACAGGCCGTTAGGATTACCGTGCTTGATTTCAGGAAAATCGGCATGTCGCATGCAGCGCATGTCAACGAAATGATGAGAGGCTTCGCGAAGCAGGGGCTCGGCCATCAGATGGTTCTTGCGGAATTCCCCGAGCCGGAGTGTCTCCATGTAATTGTCCGATAGTTTTTCCAGAACTGCCGGATTGGCAAGGTACCGCTGAAACCCGATCCAGGTAAAATAATCCGGGAGGGATTGTTCCAGAAGAGTTGATAGATGATCGGGATTTTCCGTTCCCTGGGATACAAGGCTTACACGGGCACCTGAAGGCAGGAAGGCCCCCATGCCCGGCAGGTCTCCGGGGTGCATGACTATGCAGGGTACGCGCAATTTCTCCACGGCAGACAAAATCCCGGGCAACCGGGTTTCCATCGTGTCTTCCATATAAAAAACACGGGAATGACTTTGCGGATAAAGGCATTTCAATTCATCCGGGATCGCTCCGGCTTTGCCTGTAAATACGATTACCGCCCCACAGGAGGGCATTTCCTGGCAGAGGGCATCTGCATGAAGGGATTCCAGCGGGAAACGTTTTTCACTCATTGTCTTTATTTTGAATGATCTTCCTGCAATCCTCCAGGGTCAGGCTTTCAGGGTCTGTCCCCTTGGGTATTTTGTAATTCTTTTTATTCTGACTGATATAGGGACCGTAACGACCCTTTAGTACCCGGATGTTGTCTTCGGGAAATTCCAGGATGTATTTTTTGGACTCCTGTGCCAGGGACTGCTCTATCACCTGGATGCTTCTTTGGAGGGTAACTGTGTAGGGGTCATCTGTTTTGGGCAGCGAAATGAATTTTCCCTGCCATTTGACATAAGGTCCGAAACGGCCATTTGAAGCAACAACCGGCAGGTTTTCATACATGCCCAGCTCACGCGGTAGGGTAAACAGGCGCAGGGCTTCTTCCAGGGTTATGGATTCCAGGAGTTGACCTTTCTGTAGTCCGGCATATCGTTTTTCAGGATCATCACTTGTGCCCAGCTGTGCCATGGCGCCATACCGTCCCAATCTGACCGTAAGAGGTTTTCCCGTCACGGGATCGTTGCCCAGCAATCTTTCTCCCTTGCCGGGATGCGACGTTTCCAGGGCCTGGTCCAGCGTTTTGCGGAACGGTCTGTAAAAATCATCCAGCATCTTGTTCCAGACCAGTTTTCCCGAAGCTATGCGGTCAAAATCTTCTTCAACCTTGGCTGTAAAGTTATAATCCACGATGTTGGGAAAACGTTCAATCAGAAAGTCATTGACCAGGATCCCGATATCTTCCGGGAAGAGCTTTTTGCGTTCTTCCCCGAAATTCTCCTGGCATTCCTCACGGCTCACCGTATCACCTTCAAGACGGAGTTCCACGTAGCTTCTTGTTTTGGCGGGACGGTCCCCTTTGGTCACATATTGCCGCTCTATGATGGTAGAGATGGTGGGTGCGTAGGTGGAGGGGCGTCCTATCCCCAGTTCCTCCAGCTTCTTGACCAGGCTTGCCTCGGTATAGCGGAAGGGGCATTGGGTAAAACGCTGTATTGCCCGTATCTGTATGGCTTCCAGAATGTCTCCCTTTTCCAGGAAAGGCAGGGAGGAAGATGGTTTCCCATTGTTTTTTTCCGGGTCATCGTCTGAGCCTTCCCGGTACATTTTCAGGAAACCGTCAAACACAACCACTTCTCCGGTCGCCAGGAAGTTCTTGGCAATTTTTCCGCTCCCGATCTTAACCTGGGTTTTATCTATCTGGGCATCGGCCATTTGCGAAGCAATGGCCCGCTTCCAGATCAATTCATACAATTTCTTTTCTGTAGCCGTCCCTTCAATTTTTGTCTCTTCCATAAAAGTGGGACGGATGGCTTCGTGGGCCTCCTGGGCCCCTTTGGAGCGGGTGGCGTACTGTCTTGTCTTGCTGTACTGCGCTCCGAAAGATTCGGAGATGATTTTTTTGGCCGAGGCAAGCGCCATTTTGGATAACTGTGTTGAATCGGTACGCATGTAGGTTATCCGGCCCGACTCATAAAGGCGCTGAGCCACACTCATGGTCTGGCTCACCGAGAAACCCAGCTTGCGGGAGGCTTCCTGTTGAAGGGTGGAGGTGGTAAAGGGAGGGGCAGGGGTTTTGTGTCCCCTTTTCTTTTCAATTTCTGTAACGGAATAATCGGCTCCGACGCATGAAAGCAGGAATTTCCTTGCCTGTTCCTCCGTGTTGAAGCGGGTGTCCAGTTCTGCCTTGAACGGTTCCGTATTTCTTTCCGGGCAGGTAAAAAGCCCTTCCACCCGGAAAGCAGAGACAGGTTTGAACTGCAGGATCTCACGCTCGCGATCGACCACAAGGCGAAGGGCCACGGACTGGACCCTTCCGGCAGAAAGCCTGGGTTTGACTTTTCTCCACAACACAGGTGAAACTTCATAGCCCACAAGGCGGTCCAGAACGCGACGGGCCTGTTGCGCCATCACCAGGTTCATGTCAATATCCCTGGGATTTTCCACCGCCTGCAGGATGGCGTTTTTAGTGATCTCGTGAAATGCTATGCGCCGAATCTTTTCTTCGGGGATGTTAAGTGTTTCCTTCAAATGCCATGCTATGGCCTCGCCTTCGCGGTCATCGTCGGATGCCAGCCAGACCACCGATGCTTCTGCAGCGGCTTTGGTCAGTTTCTTGACCAGTTCTTTCTTGTCGGGGGGAATTACGTATTCGGGAATAAATCCGTTTTCCAGGTCGATCCCGAGTTTTTTCTTTAACAGATCCCTTATGTGCCCAAAACTTGATGTAACCAGATATCCATCTCCCAGCGCCTTGGCAATGGTTTTTGCCTTTGCAGGCGATTCAACAATAACCAGGTTCTTCTCCATACGCATTCAAAATCAGTCGGTGCAAAGTAAGCCATAAAATGAGGTATATTCCAAATATTTATCTGTAATTTTGCAACGCTACACATTTCTTTTATGAAGGAAACAACAAAGAAAAAAATCAACAAGTGGTTGTGGATCATTGTTTTGGTTCCAGTCGCCGGATTCTTCCTCATGCTGTTACTGGTAGGTGTGTTCACCAACATTCCCTCGTTCCGCGTCCTGGAAAACCCTCAAACCAACCTGGCTACGGAGCTGATATCGGAAGACGGCGTTGTGATTGCAACCTTTCACGTAGAGAACCGCTCCTATGTACAATACGAAGACTTGTCGGAATCCCTGAAAAACGCTGTTCTGGCAACAGAAGACATCCGGTTTTACCGTCATTCCGGGATTGATTTCCGGGCACTGGCACGGGTGGCCGTGAAGTCTTTATTACTGGGGCAAAGCAGTTCCGGAGGAGGCAGTACCCTTACCCAGCAGGTAGCCAAAACCTTGTATCCACGTGACACCACTACGTATAATTTCCCAGGCGGAGCAGCCTTCAAGATGCTGGTTATCAAAATGAAAGAATGGATCACGGCAGTCAAGCTGGAACGCAACTATACCAAGGAAGAACTGCTTACCATGTACCTGAACTCGATTTTTTTCGGGAGCAATGCGTATGGGATCCGGGCAGCTTCCGCAACCTTTTTTGACAAGCATCCTTCCCAACTGACACTGGAAGAAGCCGCAACCCTGGTAGGAATGGTCAATAAGCCAACCCGGTACAATCCCGTCCTGAATTATGAATCTTCCCTGGGCAGACGCAATAGCGTCATATCCAGGATGCGCAAATACAACTTCATTTCCCGCCATGAGGCCGATTCGCTCATGGCGCTGCCCATCGTGCTGAATTATTCCACACAGGACCACAACGCCGGCCTGGCCCCCTATTTCAGGGACATGCTCAGGCGCGTGATGAGCGCGGGCAAGCCGGATCCGGCGGATTATACCTATGACGAACACTACCAGGAAGACCTGGACTTATGGGAAAATGACCCGTTATACGGGTGGCTGAATAAAAATACAAGGCCGGACGGTTCCAGGTATGACCTGGACCGCGACGGTCTCAAGATCTATACCACCATCAATGCAAGGATGCAACTCTATGCCAACCTGGCAGTGGAGGAACATCTGGCCACCTATCTACAGCCCACATTCAACAGTGAGATCAGGTATAAGCAACACAAGCCCTTTTCGGACGATGTTCCTGAAGAGATCCGTGACCTTGTCATGAAACAGGCTATCCGGTGGAGCGACCGGTACCGTAATATGAAAACCGACGGTGCTACCGATGCTGAAATAGATCTGGCATTCAGGACAAAGACCCCCATGCGGGTGTTTTCATGGACCGGCAAGGACGGGACTTATGCGACAGATACGCTGCTTACACCGCGCGATTCCATCCTGTACTACAAATCTTTCCTGCGTGCCGCCATCATGGCCATGGAGCCGGAAACGGGCCATGTGAAAGCGTATGTGGGAGGACCCAATTACCGGTATTTCAAGTACGACAATGCCCGCCAGGGAAGGCGGCAGGTGGGTTCGACCATCAAGCCTTTCCTTTATTCCCTTGCCATGCAGGAAGGCTGGACACCCTGCGACCAGGTGGTCAACGTTCCCCAGACCTTCATATTGTCCGATACCACCTGGACCCCCGAAAGCGTGGACAAGCCGGAATGGATCGGGAGGAAGGTGACCCTCAAGTGGGGGTTGACCAAAAGCAGCAACAACATCTCGGCTTACCTGATGAAACAGTTCGGTCCCCAGGCCATGGTGGCCATGTGCCATAAGCTGGGCATCAAGAGTTTCCTTGACCCGGTGGTGTCGCTGTGCCTTGGGCCGGCAGACCTACGGCTCTATGAAATGGTGGCTGCTTACAATACCTTCTCAAACAAAGGGGTTTACGTGGAACCTTTCCTGGTGACACGCATAGAGGATAACAGCGGGAACCTGCTGGGAGCATTCAGCCCCCGAAAACGGGAAGCCATAGGGGACCGTACGGCCTATCTGATGGTGAACCTGTTGCAGGGAGTGGTCAACGAGGGAACGGCCATACGCATCAGGGCACTATACATGCCCCAGGGAGCAGTGGCCGGCAAGACCGGTACGACCAACGATCAGGCAGACGGCTGGTTTATGGGAATTACCCCAAGGCTTACAGCCGGGGTTTGGGTGGGGGCAGAAGACCGCCAGGTACATTTTGAATCGCTGGCCCTGGGCGGAGGTTCCAATATGGCCCTGCCTATCTGGGGCATCTTTATGAAAAAGGTAATGAGTGATCCTTCATTAGGATTCTCTGTGGAAGACCAGTTTGTGGCTCCTCCCGGATTTGACATATCCCTGGAATGCGACGGCTCCGACCAGGATATGGACCAGCAGAGCCGCACGGAAGGTTTTTTCAATTGATTATGAATATTGCCCTGGTATATGGAGGCAGTTCCTCCGAACGCGAAATTTCCATCTTAAGCGGAAAACATATCGCCACCCATTTATTGGCTCCCGATAGGAATGTTTTTGAAATAGATATCTGCCAGACCTGCTGGAGGCTTGTGGCGGTAAACGGGAGAGATACACAGCCGTCCGACGTGGACAAGAACGGATTTACCGTACAGTGGGAAGGAAAGCATATTGTATTTGATGTGGTCGTGCTCATGATACACGGCACCCCCGGAGAAGACGGACTGTTGATAGCCTACCTTGAAATGATGGGAATTCCCCACACCGGTTGCCCGGCGCGTACGGCCCTGCTGGCTTTTGACAAGCTGGCCTGTAAATCGTATCTGCGCAGCAATGGCATAAACATGGCGCGGGAGTTCCGAATCACAGAAAAAACATTGGCCGGACCGTGGGAGCAGCAGGCTGCTGCAGCCCTTGGACCCATGCCCTGGTTTGTCAAGCCTGTGGCCGGAGGTTCCAGCTTTGGCGTCACAAAAGTGTCGGAAGCCGCCCACCTGCTGCCTGCCGTGGAATACGCCATGAAGGAAGACCATGTGGTGATGATAGAAGAATTCATTCAGGGGATTGAGGTAACAAACGGGATCATGAAGACAGCGGATAAGGAATTTATCCTGCCGGTAACCGAGATCATCCCCGGCAACGGATGTGAATTTTTCGATTACAGGGCCAAGTACGAAGGGGCTTCCGCCGAGATCACCCCGGCACGCATTACACCTGAAATAACACGCCTTGTCCAGCAGACCACATCGTTGATCTACGATACACTCCTGTGCAGGGGGGTTGTCCGGGTGGATTACATCCTGCGCGGGAGGGACCTCTATTTTCTGGAAGTCAACACACTTCCGGGCATGACGCAAAAAAGCCTGGTACCCCAGGAGATCCTGGCGGCCGGCATGACGATGCGCGGGTTCCTTGACCAGCTTATCCGTTCTGCCATAGATGAACATCAGAGAATTTAAAGCATATGCCCGTGAGCGCCTGGCCTCTTCACTGGAACAGCCCGAGCTGCGTTTCCTGGTAAGTGCCCTGCTGGCCCATTTTGCGGGGATTCCCAATTACTGGTATCACACACGCGAAGAACATATACTCCCGCCAACAGCGGAAAAAGCACTGCTTAAAGCGGTGGACCAGGCCACACAGGGCAGGCCCCTGCAGTACATCCTGGGCTTTGTTCATTTTGGGAATTGCCGCATAGGAGTAGATGAGCGGGTCCTGATCCCCAGGCCCGAGACGGAAGAAATGTGGGACCGTGCCCGGCACATCCCCGGCGTGGTGCTGGACGCCTGCACCGGGAGCGGATGCCTGGCCATAGCCCTGAAGAAAGGTCGCCCCGTCACAAACGTTTATGCCTTTGACCTGAGCCGGGATGCGCTGGAAGTAGCTTCACAGAATGCAGCCCTGAACCAGGCGGAAGTACATTTTTTCCTTGCAGACTTAAACGATATTCCCGGGGTGGAAGAAGCCGTTGCGGGGGCGGGACTGGAAAAGCAGGCTGTCGGTCTGCTTATCTCCAATCCCCCGTATGTAACGGAAAGCCAAAAAAAGGGTATGTCCCGCAGGGTATTGTCTTTTGAACCCCATAGCGCACTTTTTGTCCCGGACAAAGACCCGCTTATCCATTACAGGCAACTGGCCGCTTTGGGGAGCCGCTTCCTTTGCAGCGGTGGCACCCTGATGGCAGAGATCAATGAATACTTTGGCCGGGAAACAGGCCGGCTCCTGCAGCAGGCAGGTTATTCGGAGATCCGGGTTCACAGGGATCTGAATGAAAAAAACAGAATAATTGAAGCCCGGTGGGTACCATAAAAAGATTTTTTTATTATATTTGTAATAC
>DBRG01000005.1 GCA_002305545.1 Bacteroidales bacterium UBA1374 | reverse complement strand
TGTGGTGCCACCGGTTACTGAACTACTTAATTTGTACTAACTGAAAAAGCATTGATTATCAGTACATATAGCAATATTTCTTAACGTATATTTTCGGCATAAATTAGCGTAAATTAGGTAATGTATGGTACAAATGTATGGTACAAGTTAATTTTTATTATATTTGTATTGTAATTGTTCCATAAAATATCTTATCAATGGCAAAAATCTATTTTGTACTGCGGACACAAAAAGTCCAACGCGATGACGAAGCACCTATTTGGGCGCGTATCGTGGGAGGCCGCCAATTTGAATACAGAGCGACCTCAACGCTGACAATACCAATCAAGCATTGGAACAGTAAAAACGGATGTGTCCGGGAATATTCGGGCGATAATAAAGCACTTGCGGAGCGTTTGCGTGGCATAGATAAGCGGTTGAATGCGATCCGCCATGCCTTGTTGCAAGCAATAACAGACAATGAAGTATTTACACCCGCCATTGCACGGGAAACCATTGCCAATTGTCTTAGGGGTTTTGAAGTCCGGGTAACGGCCATTCCTAAGGATATAGCGATGTATTGTGATTATGTCATTTCCGAGATGCAGAGCGGAGCACGTCAGAACAAGGGAAGGCAATACGCGCAGAATTCAATAAAGGCATGGCAAAGTTTCTCGAAGTTGCTAAAAACATTCTTATCAAAACATCATTCTTCCTGGGACACGATCAATGTTGAGGAATTCAAACAATATCTTATAAATGGTGGGTACCTCAACAAGACCATAAATAAGTATGTAACTACATTTAAGACGTTATGTGCATTTGCATTCGCAGACGGACTGCACCATAACGCTGACATTGCAAAGGTAGTTTACCGGGAAAAAACCGAGAAAAAAGACAAAACTTTCAAGCCATTTTTGACATTGGCAGAATTGGAGGCACTATATAAAATGCACCTTCCGGCAGGGAGCCTAAAAGACAAGGTTAGAGACGTTTTTCTGTGCGGTTGCTATATGGGCCAACGCATATCAGACTATGGCCGCATAAGCCCGGAAATGTTCAAAAAAACGGCAAATGGGTATGACGTTGTTAGTCTTACCCAGGTAAAGACAGGAACGACCGTAACCATACCCGTACTTAGTCAGTATTTGACAAAAATATTTAAGAAGTACGATTACCAACTTCCGAGGGTATGCGACCAGGTACTAAACAGATATATAAAAGAGATTCTCCGTGAATTGTCGCAAACGGTTCCGTCTTTGGCTGAAAGGTCCATTACATTGCTGACAATGAAAGAACGCGAGGCAGAGGCAGCCGGGAAAATGAAGTTTGAACGTGATGCAAAGGGTAATGTATGGCGGCCCAAATGGGAAATGGTGAGTTCACACACGGCCCGCAGAACCTGCATAACCAATCTATATATTACCGGACTATTTGACGATCGTACCATAATGGCAATATCGGGCCATAAAAGCCAAGAATCATTTGAAGGGTATATATGCCTTAGTTCAGAGATGATCGCTGAAAGAATAGCGCAAAAACTTCAAAACATGGGCAGTAATAATCAATTATAAAGGGTGCAACAATGGATAAAACAACAATCAACAAATACACGGAGCAGATGCGGGATGCGCGCGAACAATTGGAACGCAGGAAGCCGGACACAATATTGGGCATGCGTTTGGATGTGTCCGATAAATTATTGCCCGAAAAAAGGGAATATCAAAATTTACTAAATAAATGGACTTTGGACCTTCGCGAGATATACAACTTTATCAGCGATGAAGTAAACAAGGGCGGCACTTCCTTTGAATCCAAGACCTTCATACAAGAAGCGACAAAATTAGTAGATACCTACAACCGCCAATATCCGGAAATCGAAGCCCTACTAAACATTAACAAACCACCTTTGGGAGATAGGGCCACTACGTCAATGGGGATGATAATCGAGCCCTCAATAATGCGTTCACTTTTAGCATGGTACTATATAGCCGATTTTTGCGGTGAAGTTATAAGAACCTTTACCCCGCTAATTGATAAATGCAGTAAGGGCGCACCGGAGCCGCAGCCAAAAGGTGCGCCAACCCCGAAACCGGATATTAAAACATTAAAGGGATTATTCAAAGACAAAGTATGGTTTGATACATTCCTTAAACCAAAACTAGAAGCCAAAAGCAACAAAAAGCGATTGGCGGCAATTGCTTATATTATATATGAAGATAGGTATCTAAACAAAGTACCCGGAACTTTTACGGAATGGCATACAACATTTTGCCGCTTGTTGGGATGTGCGAACGGGCAATACTACCCGAATGGTATAAAAGACTTTCAAGAATACAACGCATTGTCAAAAGAATTTGAAAAAAGCACCTCTGATAAGCACAAATAATTCAGTTTTGAAAAAAATAATCCAATTTTTTTGGCGATAATCTAAAAGAATCCAATTTTTTGCCTGAATAAATATTGAATTTCTGGCCGATGGAAGGCCGTATCTATAAATTCCACAATAAGTTATAAGCCCTCAATACGGGCAACATACCCGCAAAAATTCAATTTCCGAGATTGTGGGAGGATAGCCATTTATATTTATCGCAGCAAACAGTATGAGCGGCCGCCATGCTGAATGCAGGAACGATAAATGTATAATTATGGAACAGTTTATAATGGATTTTTTGAAGCCGTTAATCAAAGATTCCTTACGCGAGGCATTAAACGAAATGGATGCGGATCGGAAAGAACAAGAACCCCGGTTCATTACCAGGGCGGAGGTGGCCGAGATGTTAGGCGTTTCACTTGTTACGGTCCACAGTTACGTGAACCGCGGTTTGTTGGAATGTAAAAAGATAGGGCATAAGACACTATTTTCAGAAGCCGATGTATTAAAGGCGATCAAGGGTAAGAAGGTATATAAATTCAAACACACGGAGGATTAGGCCATGATAGATAAGAAAAAAATACCTCTGTGGTTACGGACTACGCCAGGCCGTGAAAGGGGTTTGATGTATTCATTATTGCAACAATATGAACAATGGTGCACTATTGAAATGGCAGCCGTAATGCTAAATATTACGAATTATTTATGCTACGACTTCACAAAAAAACTCTTTGAAAGCGGTTTGCTAGATATCGGCCCCGATGGGTATAAACTGAAACCGGAATATACAAAGGAGGTGGATCATGAATAAGGTCAAGAAGCAGCCATACAAAAAGCCGCAGGCAGTCAAAGACCTGGAAGCGCTTGCATGGGAGGTGAAGCGGCAGCGATTCCCCGATGTGCCCGACTATATATTGGTAAGTGAAAAATACCGGGATGATTCGGCAAACGGACTTACCAGGTGCGTCATTGCCTATATACGGCTGCGCGGTGGCCAGGCAGAGCGCATAAATATAATGGGCCGGCCGATTGATCAGCGCAAGACCTTCACTGATGTATTAGGCCATTCGCGACAAATAGGCAGTGTCAAGTGGATTCCTGGGACCTCAACACGTGGCAGCGCGGATATATCTGCAACCATACAAGGCCGGAGCGTGAAAATAGAAATTAAGTTCGGAGCCGATCGGCAGAGCGAGGCGCAGCGACAGTATGCGCGGGACATTGAGGCAGCCGGTGGAATCTATTTCGTATGTAAGGACTTTACTTCGTTCGTTGAATGGTATAGTGCAAAGTTTGGGAGGGCAGAGCAATGAACCCAAGACATTCAATCAAATGCCTTTACACGGTTGCGGCAATAAATGCAGGCACCAGGCCGGAGGATGCGTTACGGGAATATTATCAGACATTTTGCAAGTCAAGGCCAACACTTCCAACTGACTACATAGACACAATAGGTTCTATTGTAGATAAACGCATTCGGTCCCTGCACTATATGGCAACCCACGGAGCGACACCGGAGCGGCTCAAAGCGGTAGCAGACGAAGCGCAGGTATTGCAGGACCTGGAAACCTGCATAAGTCTTACGGCAAAATATTATATCGGGAGGGTTTAGGAAATGGAATATAACGATGAAATATTAGCAGCCCTAACAAAAGCCGTATCAATGCCGCAGGATCAGACGCAGGAAGTAGACTATCATAAATACATAGTAGACATAACAAGTGCATTTGCCGAGCCGGAACCGATAGTTTCCCAGGGTGATAGAATCCTGGTGAGCCGTGGGAACATCTGCACAATAACCGGAAAGGCGAAGTCTTACAAGACGTTTTTTGTATCGGCAGCCGTGGCAGCCTTCCTGGAAGATGAAACGTTATCATTATCCGGTCCCGGTGGCAAATGTCTATATATTGATACCGAGCAGGCGGCGGCACACGTAAACAAGGTACAAAGGCGCATATATAGGCTATGCGGGTGGGATTTTGACAAGCCAAGCAGCAAGTTAATCACTTTATCACTGCGAGAATTAAGTGTCAAAAATCGCCTAAAAACAACCATTTCAGCCGTTGAGAATTTGCACCCCGATTTGGTAATAATTGATGGAATCCGAGACCTGGTAAACGACTTTAATAATATTGAGGAATCCTCCCAAGTGGTAGGTAGGTTTATGGCAATATCAACCCAGGAAAACTGCGCCATAATAACCGTACTTCATCAGAACAAGGCCGATGAGAACGCGCGCGGGCATTTAGGTTCTGAAATATGTCATAAGTCCGAAACCGTGTTACAAGTCAAGAAGCAGGATGGCATTGCGGTAATCAGCCCCGTATATAGCCGTAATCGGGATATTGAAGAATTTTCCTTCCGTATAGATGAAACCGGGCTACCTGTTCCATGCGATTGTCCGAAGGTGGAGAAAAAGCGGCACGATGTTGAGGAATTGATTAAAAAGGCCATGTTTGGTAGTAGCAAATGGAAGAAAAAGGATTTGATTGATAGCATCATGCGAGCGAATAAAAAAGGCGATAAGACCGCAAGACGGGCCATTGATTTAGCCCTGGAAATGGGAATAATTAAGAAGAGCGAAGCAGATATTTACTACTTGGTAGAACTATGGAAAGAAGAAGATTTGCCCTATTGACAAACACCTGGACAAATAGGACACGTATATATATACGTACGTGTCCAAATGTCCAATGGCCGAGTGTCCAAGTGGACAAAATCATAAGCACTGTATATCACCAACTTATAAGCCTATTTGTCAAAAATGTCCAAAGGATGTCCAAGTAATAAAAAGAGCGTTGGACAAACGCATTTTGTCCATAATAAAAAACATTGATCATGGCACAGAGAAAAGGCCCCACCCCGTTAACGGGGGAAAAAAACAGGGGCAAACGGCATAGACAACGACACAGGATAACAACGTAACACAATATGATAAAAACCGGCTAAAGCAGCGAGGAAGCCGCGACAAAGCCGCGACAAAGCCGGGAAAAACTGGACAAACTGGACACCCTATAAGTGAGAGACTATGTGCAATTTATAGCCCAGGTAGCAATAAGGTGAGCATTGGAAATGAAGTTGGCAGATGCTTGCTGCGGACCTGTGGCGATATAATAGCCCGCTCTATTAAAATAATTTTTATCTTTGCTCATGCCATAGGGAGTGATCCCCGTTGGAACAATTACAATAAATGCCCTTATGAAGTTAAATTCTTAGGGGCATTTTCCTTTGGTATGGTACAATTGTATGGTACAACCTGAAAAACTAAACCCCGCTATATCATTGAATAGCAGGGTTTTAATATTCCGTTTTTGTGGTGCCACCGGGAATCGAACCAGGGACACAAGGATTTTCAGTCCTTTGCTCTACCAACTGAGCTATGGCACCATTCTTGAATGGGGGAACAAAGTTAATTATTTATTTATAGCCGGCAAAATTTTTATTTTTTAAACTATTTATGCCTTAGTCCATCAAATGGGTACATTTGTCAAATTTTTACCTTATCATACTTTTTGAATCAATATGAAAAAGAGGAATATCATCATTTTAAGCTCTGCGGCCGTCGTAGCCATTGTGCTCATAATCATCTTTGCCAGCGGTAACAAAGACGGTTACGTACCCCAGATAGTCAAGACTCAGAAGGGTCTTTTTGAGATCATTGTTTCAACAACCGGAGAATTGGAAGCCGAAAGCAATATCAAAATTGAAGGTCCGTCCGGAATGACTGCCCGGAATGTGCGTTTGGGTGAGGTCAAGATCCAGGATCTTATTCCGGAAGGCACTGTAGTAAAGCAGGGTGATTATGTGGCTACGCTGGACAGGACTTCGGCAGACAATTCACTTAAAGACCTGGAAGATGAGCACGAGGCCCTGATTGCAAAATATGACAGGACCCTCCTGGACACATCCCTTACCCTGAAAGCTTTACGTGATGATATTGAAAACCAGAAGTTTACCATAGAAGAAGCCGAAATTTCCGTGGAACAATCCATCTACGAACCGCCTGCAACCCAGCGGCAATACCGCAACAACCTGGAAAAAGCCCTGCGCACCTATGAGCAGGCCCTCAACAACTATGACCTGAAAGTAGAACAGGCCCACGCTACCGTTAACGATGTAGCAATAGAACTGAACCGGAAAAAGAGGCAATTGGATGAGCTCCGGGCCGTGCTAAAAGATTTTACCATCTATGCCCCGAGTGACGGGATGGTCATTTATTACAGGGATTGGAGCGGCGATAAACGGCGCATTGGTTCTTCCATCAGCGGATGGGACCTGGTGGTAGCCACCCTGCCCGATCTGAGCAACATGCTCTCAAAAACATACGTGAACGAAATTGATATTGCCAAGGTCAAGCCTGGACAAATGGTCCGCATAGGCGTGGATGCGTTTCCCGAAAAGAGTTACACAGGAATAGTCAAGGAGGTTTCCAATATCGGGGAACAGCTCAAGAATGCAGATGCCAAGGTTTTTGAAGTGATCATCAAGGTGGATGGCCAGGATGAGATTCTGCGTCCGGCTATGACTACCAGCAACCAGATTGTAACTGCTTCGCTGGATTCGGCGATTTTTCTCCCGTCAGAAGCCATCTTTGAAAGAGACAGCATCACTTACGTGTACAGAACCAACGGCGTACGCCAGATTATTGTCAAAGGGGAATCCAACGATAATTTCACCGTCGTTGAACAGGGTCTTGCAGAGGACGACGAAGTATACCTGTCCCTGCCTATGAATCCTTCCCGGTTCAAGGTACGGGGGGAAGAGTATATACCCGTCATAAAGCAAAGGATTATTGAAAAGGCAGAAGCAGAAAAGAGAAAGGCGGAAGAACAGGAATCCCTCAAGCAAAAGCGCATGATCATTCGCAACGGTCAGGGACCGCAGAACATAGTGCTACCCAAAGGTGTTACTTTGCCCGAGGGAGTCACCCTTCCTCAGGGGATCAACCCGCCACAGGGAACTCCACAACCACAGGGAGTTCCTCAACCACAAGGAGTAACACTACCAGAGGGAGCTCCACAGCCTCAGGCAGTAACCCAACCTGAGGGAGCAGCAACACCTCAGGAAACCACACCGCCCCGGGGAGGCACCCGCAGGGTTGTCCGGCCTTCAGGCACTAAGTAGTAAGCATTGGGGTTTTTATGAATATCTTTTTTATCCACCGGTATATTCACGATATCCACATAGCTGTGGAATCCATCGTGCACAACAAGCTGAAAAGTTTCCTGACTGCCCTCGGGATTGTCTTTGGTGTGGGCGCCGTAATCAGTATGATGGCCATAGGAAACGGAGCGCAGCAGGAAATCCTGGACCAGATCAAGATGGTCGGGGTAAACAATATTGTGATCCTCCCCGCCACGGTTGAAGAAGTGGACGAGGAAGCCGCATCCACTTCGGCCAGTATGTCAAAAAAATTCTCACCCGGCCTGCAGTTGACCGATGCCGAAGCCATCCGGAAGATCCTGCCTTCGGTGAAACACGTGTCACCGGAAGTCGGTGTTTTCAGTTATATAACCTACAAAGGGATCCGTCAGCCGGCCAAAGTGCTGGGTGTTACCACAGAGTACTTTCAATTGTACGATATCGGACTCCAATCAGGGAATTATTTCAGCAGCGAACAGGAGCTCAATTCTATGGCCGTATGCCTTATAGGGCACAATATAAAAACCCGTTTCTTTCAGCAGAATGACCCCATCGGGCAATTCATCAAATTCGGAGCCAACTGGGTAAAAGTGGTGGGGGTTCTGGAACAGAGCACTTCTGGGGCCTCCAAACCCAAAGAAGAGGAGGAATCATCAGGTACGGCATCGACTGCGCGGTCCGGGTCACTGGGAACCATTGGTTCGGAAAGCATGGGGATGCAGGGATACGACGACCAGGTGTTCATCCCCATCAGGACCATGCTGCTTAGACAGGAAAACAGGGCCCTTGCCATAACCAATCCGGGTTCTTCCAGTGGAGGTTCGGTTATTATGGCAGGGGGAGGCGGACGTCACCGGATTATTGTGAGCGGCAGTTCTTCCTCATCCAGTACCTCGGACAATACAAATTACCACCAACTGGACAGGATCACCGTGCAGGTTCACGAAACAGACCAGCTGACTTCATCCCAGGAAGTGATCACCCGGATGCTCAAGCGACGCCACCAGGAAGTCCCCGATTATGAAGTGACCGTTCCCGAACTGCTGCTCAAGCAGCAACAACGCACCAAGGATATTTTTAACATCGTGCTGGGAGCCATCGCCGGGATTTCGCTCCTGGTGGGAGGCATCGGCATCATGAACATCATGTTCGCTTCAGTCATGGAACGGACAAAGGAAATAGGCACAAGGCTGGCCATTGGCGCAAAAAAAGCCGATGTGATAGCCCAGTTCCTCTCGGAAGCCATCCTGATAAGCGTGGCCGGAGGTGTGATTGGCGTGTTTGTGGGAGTCCTGCTGTCCTTTCTGATCCGGTCTTTCTTTGATATCACCACCATCATTTCTTTTTCATCCATTGTAATTTCATTCGGCGTATCGGCTGCAGTAGGGGTGATATTCGGTTACTCCCCTGCAAAACGCGCCGCCGAACGCGATCCCATAGAATCTCTCAGATATGAATAAAATTATGAAGATCAATACCTGTCTTCTGACATGCATCATCTGTATGCTTTTCCCTGCCCGGGGCATGTGGGCACAAACCAATCAGGAAACAGCAGATCCGGATTTGCAGGAGTACATCCTGTATTCGTATAACCTGACGCTGGAGGATGTACTGCACCTTGCCGCTACACAGTCCAATGAAGCCCTGAGGGCCAGGAACAGTTTCCAGGTAGGGTATTGGCAATACCGGTCTTACCGGGCAAATTTTTTACCCTACCTGTCGTTTACTTCCCAATTGCCGGAATTTTCGCGCAAGATCGTGGACGTTCCCAGCATTGATCCTGCAACGGGAGAAGTGCGGCATGATTATTCATCGGAATTCTACAATGTTTTCAGCGGCGGTCTGTCACTCCAGCAAAACCTGCCTACCGGAGGTTCGGTGACTATTAGTTCATCCTTGCAGCGGGTTGACCGTTTCAGCGGGTCTTTCAGCAACCACCAGAGCACGGAATATCTATCCACTGCATTGAATGTCAGGCTCAGGCAATCCATTTTTGGCGTAAATGAAATGAAGTGGGACCGCAAGATAGAGCCTTTGAAATATGAAGAAGCCCGGCGCACCTACATAGAAAACATGGAAAATGTGAACCAGAGGGCTATCCAGTTTTTTTTCAATATGGCCATTGCTCAGCAACGGCTGGCCATTGCCGAATTCAACCACGCCAACAACGACACGCTGTACAATATTGCAGCAGGAAGGTATGAACTCGGCACCATTGGAGAAAACGACCTGCTCCAGTCCGAGCTGGCCTATCAAAATGCACTATCTACCTTGAATGAAGACAGACTGAACCTTGAAGATGCAGAAAACCGTTTGCGTTCCTATCTTGGATTCAATGAGCGTGTGAAACTGAATATTGTTATACCGGAAAACGTTCCGGATGTAATCATGGATGTGGAACAGGTATTGCAGCTGGCTTTGGATAACAATCCCGATATGATCTCGTATGAGAGACAGCTGATCGAAGCCCAGAAGAATGTTGCCCAACAACGTGCCAACCGGGGATTCCAGGCCAACCTGAATGTCGCTTTCGGTCTGAACCAGCAGGCAACCGGATTGTTGGATTCCTATAAAGACCCCAGGGACATGCAGACAGTCAGCATAGGACTGACGGTCCCCATACTCGACTGGGGAAGGGGCAAGGGACTGGTGAAAATGGCCCTTAGCAACGAAGAACTCGTACGGCGGCAGGTTGAGCAGTCACGGCTGGATTTCATACAGGATATAAACCTCAATGTCCGTCAATTCAACATGCAGGAACAGCAGTTCTTTATTGCGGCCAAAGCAGACACCATTGCCCAGAAACGCTATGATGTTGCCAAACAGCGCTACCTTATTGATAAGATAACGGTGACAGACATGAATAATGCCCAGCTTGACAGGGATCAGGCACGGGTCGGATATGTCCAGGCCTTGTTCAACTATTGGCGTTACTATTACGAGCTCAGGAGCATTACCCAGTACGATTTTATCAACAACAGGCGGCTGGATGCCGATTTTGATTCCCTGGTAGATTAGAGCGGGCTGTCAGACTGAACGTTTGCCGTGTAGCATCTTCTGCGCCGGTGCTGCCGGTGTTCAAACAATTTCCACTGGCTCTGGATTTTAATGTTGTCTTCCAGTTCAGGACCTGTCTCGGCATATTCCACTCCTGACTTCATGGCATTGATTATACTGTTGTATATGATAATGGCATTGACGCCCCGGTTCTGGTAAGTGGGCCATACCCCTATGTGATACATGTCCAGTACCCGGGACTTTCTGATATCCCGCATAATTCCCAACAAACCCAGGGGAAAGAGCCTGCCTTTGCCAAGACGCACGCCACGGCTTATAGAGGGGGCCATAAGACCATATCCTATGATCTGACCGGTCTTGTTCTGTACAACGGTAATGTAATCCAGTTTGCAAATGGACATGAGCAGGTTGGCAAAATCCATCAACTGTTTCTCAGAAATGCGCACCACGCCGAACAATTCAGAAAATGCCTCATTCATAAGCGGAAGGGCTTCCCTGAAAGCGGGCTTCAGGTCCTTGACCTTATTGAATTTTCGTATAGTATAGCCGTACCGCTCCATCGCGCCCAGGGCCAACCGTTCCAGGACAGGGTCCATCCGGGAGGGAAGTTTCACCTGATACTCCAGCCAGTCCACTTTCTTTTTCAGGCCCAACTTTTCCATATGGTCAATATAGTAGGGATAATTGTATATGGTGATATACATGTCCATTTCTTCAAATCCCTCTATGAGCATCCCCATCTTGTCCATGTCGGAAAAGCCCAGGGGACCTACAATCTCTTTCATGTCCAGGAATAATGCCCATTCCCTTATTTTTTCAAAGAGTGCAGCTGAAACCTGGTAATCGTCGATGAAATCAAAACGTGTAAAACGCAACTGGCGCACGTTCATCTTGTAATTATAGGCATTGTTCAGTATGGCAGCAATTCTGCCGACGATTTCCCCATCCCTGTACGCCAGGAACATTTTGCAGGACGCATATTCAAAAGCCGCGTTCTTTAGGGGATTAAAATCCCTCATTTCCTCTGATATCAATGTCGGAACAAACCAGGGATTATTTTTGTACAATCTGACAGGGAATTCAAAGAATTTTCGTTTATCCCTCCTGGTGTTGATTTCTTTTATAGTTACCATACCTGGAACAAATATAAAAAAACTCTACATTTGCACATTGATTCAATATTCACTTACACAGTTTATGGCAACTACAGCAGACTTTAAAAACGGAATGTATATTTCTTTCAACGGGAAACCCTGTTCCATCATATGGTTCCAACATGTGAAACCAGGCAAGGGCGGTGCATTTGTCAAAACCAAACTCCGCAACCTGGAAAACGGCCGGGTCCTTGAGAACACCTTCAATGCCGGAGAAAAGGTGGAAACCATCCGTGTGGAAAGACGTCCCTATCAATACCTATACAAAGACGATATGGGGTATAACTTCATGCATACAGAAACATTTGAACAGATATCACTACAGCCGGATCTGGTAGAAAACCCGGATCTGATGAAAGAAGGCCAATATGTGGAAATGATGTTCCTGGCAGATGAAGAAAGGGTTCTGACCTGTGAACTGCCTCCCTTTGTTGAAATGGAGATCACCTATACAGAACCGGCTGTCAAAGGGGATACGGCCTCTACCAACGCCCTGAAGGCTGCCACCCTGGAGACAGGTGCCCAGATCATGGTCCCCCTGTTCATCAACCAGGGAGAACGTATTAAAGTGGACACCCGTACACGTGGCTATGCAGAAAGGGTAAAATAATCCGGCTGTGAAAAAAATTCCTGCAGCTTTTCTGGCACTACTACTCTTGGTTTCCTGTAATTCAGGAGAAAAAGAAACGGACATTTCAGCTATAAAAGATCTTATAAAACAAGGTAGCTTTGAGGAAGCAGAAACCAGGATCCTCCATTATTCAGCTTCGAACAGCCAGAGTGCCGAAGAAAAAATTTCCTGGGCATGGGAGGTTGACCGCATGCATAGAATCGCCCTGGATTTTAACAAGACAGAATCGGAAGCACTGGAATACATCCGGCAGTACTTTCCGGAAGTAACTCCTCAACAGATGCGATCATGGGAGGCATCCGGAGCCTTGGAATGCATGATGATAAACGGGGAAAAACGGTATTTCTCAAGGGCTTTCAGGAATCTGTTCAGGATAGACAGCCTTTGCCTTTCCCGATACGAAGAAGTAAGCGGTCCTGCCGTGGATCCCAAAGCTTCCCTGTTGCAGGAACACCTGCCCAAAGTTGCTGACCTTACAAAGAAAACAGGTGCTTCAAGAGTAGAGCCCAGAACCTATACCATAACCTATACCCTGACCGTTCCAGCCAATACGGTTCCCGACGGAGAAATCCTCCGCGCCTGGATGCCCCTTCCAAGAACGGATATCCCCCGGCAATACGGATTCAGGCTGCTCACAGCCTCGGAACCTGATTATATCATATCCCCGGATTCCTACATCCACAAATCCATTTATATGGAAAAACCGGCTATAAAAGACCGGGATGCGGTGTTTGAATATACCTTCACCTACACTGCCCTGGCCGAATACCACCACATAGATTATCAAAAGGATGTGCTTCCCTACGACACTCTTAGCCCCGTATGGATGGAATACACCAAACAAGTCCTACCGCACATCGTTACTACGGGCGCCGTAGCTGATCTGGCAAAAATAATTACCGGAACTGAAACCAACCCATACCTGCAGCTGCAGAAAATATTCTCGTACATCAGCCTGAACTACCCATGGGCCGGAGCCAGAGAGTATTCCACCATAGAAAGCATTCCGCTCTATGTCCTGGATAACGGACACGGTGATTGCGGGCAGGTAAGTCTTTTGTTTATTTCCATGTGCCGAAGCCTTGGCATTCCCGCCAGGTGGGAAAGTGGCTGGATGCTTCACCCGGGCGAAGTGAACCTTCATGATTGGGCCGAAGCCTACCTGGAAGGGGTCGGATGGATCCCTGTGGACCAGTCATTCGGCCTGCAACCTGAACCATTACCCCTGTTTTATGCCGGTGGGCTTGACTCATACCGCATGGTGGTCAATAGCGGGATTGGGGGCGCATTTTTCCCGGCCAAGACCTATCCCCGTTCCGAAACAGTTGATTTCCAAAGAGGTGAAGTGGAATGGCGCGGAGGAAACCTTTATTTTGATAGTTGGCAGTACCAACTTCAGGTCCATCAATAATAAACCAGCGTACCGCGTCTTGAGGTGTCCCATATCTCCAGGGCAACATCCATTATCTGGCCAGGAGTGACAGCGTTGATCTGAGAGATCATTTCCTGGTGTGAAATAACCTTGCCGAACGACAAAAGGCTTTTTCCCATGGAAAGGCATTGCACTTCATGATTGTCTTCTGTAATGGACATTTGTCCGATCAGTTGTTTTTTTGCCCTTTCAAGTTGCAACGTGGTCAGTGGTACCCTGGCATACTGGGTGGTGACTTTTTCTGTCAATTCCCGGCAGCGGGACAGGTTGGGCCCATCGGTTCCAAAGTAAATCCCGGCAAATCCGGTATCCATATAGGGAGCATAGGAAGCCTCTACAGTATAGACCAGGCCGTATTTTTCCCTGAGCAACATATTCAGACGCGCATTGGAGGCCGGTCCTCCGATCATGTTCATTAACAGGACCAGCGGAACACGGCTTTTGTCATGCAGGCCGTAAGCGGCAGAACCTGTAAGGCAGTGCGTCTGATAAGTACCCCTTTTTTCTGTAATGTCAAAGCAGCTTGCTGATTGTGACGTGGGAACAGAAACCGTCATTTTGGCGGGACAGGGATTTTTCTCTGAAAAGGCACCGATCCCAAAATATTTTTCTGCCAGCAGGATCGCCCTTGCCGGAGTAATATTTCCTACTACACTCAAGGCCATGGTCTGGGGGATAAAGCGCTCCCCCAGGTACTGCTTCATATGCCGGGAAGTGATTTTGCTCAATTCCCCGGGTATTCCCAGGATGGGCGTAGCCATGGGCGTGCCGGCAAAAAGTTTTTCTTCAAAACTGTCATAGATCAGGTCCATGGGAGAATCCTTGTAGGACCTGATTTCGTCCAGAATGACATCTCTTTCCTTTATCATTTCGTTTTGAGGAAAAACAGAATGAAATACCAAATCTGACATCAGTTCCAGGGCTTTACCCAGATCTTCCCTGAGGACTGTTGCATGCAACACCAGCTCTTCTTTAGTTGTAAAGGCATTGATTTCTCCGCCTAGCCTTTCCAGGCGGTTGTTTATGTGATATGATTTTCTCCGTTCCGTCTCCTTAAAGAGCATGTGTTCGCAAAAATGGGCAAGACCGGCCATGCCGGGAGGTTCGAACCGTGTACCGGCCAGGGTGCTCAATGCACAGTAACTCACAGCAGAAGCAGTGGAAAGCACGGCACATTGCATACCGGATGACAAAGAAGTCACATAGACAGGTCCCATAGTATTTCAGGAGTAAAATAAGGCCGCAAAAATAGGGATTATTTTTTATCTTTGTGGTTTATGGATCATTTTGTAGTTTCTGCCAGGAAATACCGGCCACAGCAATTCAATGATGTTGTTGATCAGGATAATATTGTCACAACCCTGAAAAATGCAATCCAGAGAAAACAACTTGCCCACGCCTATCTTTTCTGCGGGCCGCGCGGGGTGGGGAAAACCACGTGTGCCAGGATCTTTGCCAGAACCATTAATTGCCTGAATCCTTCTGCGGGTATGGAAGCCTGCGGAACCTGCGAGTCCTGTGTTTCTTTTGCCCAGGGCAGGTCTTATTCAATTCACGAGCTGGATGCGGCCTCCAACAACTCAGTTGATGATATCCGGGAGCTGATAGATAAAGTCCGGATTCCGCCTCAGGTCGGAAAATACAGCGTATACATCATTGACGAGGTGCACATGTTGTCCCAGTCTGCCTTCAATGCGTTCCTTAAAACACTGGAAGAACCGCCGTCCTATGCCCTGTTCATACTGGCTACAACCGAGAAACACAAAGTGCTGCCCACCATTCTGTCACGTTGCCAGGTCTTTGACTTCAACCGTATTTCCATCAAGGCCATGACACATTACCTGGCAGAGGTTGCCGGAAAGGAAGGTGTCACCATAGGCCAGGATTCCCTGCATGTAATTGCACAGAAAGCCGACGGGGCCATGCGCGATGCATTAACACTTCTTGACCAGTGTATAGCAGTCAGTGGCAAAGAGGTGACCTATCAGCAGGTGATCTCCAATCTGAATGTGCTGGACCGGGAGTATTATTTCCGGCTCACAGATATGGCGCTGGAAGGCCGTTTTGACAGCATGCTGCTGCTATTGGACGAGGTGCTCACCCGTGGTTTCAATGCGCTGCATTTCATATCGGGACTAAGTTCACATTTTCGTAACCTGCTGGTATCCAAACAACCTGGGAGCCTTCCGTTGCTCGACTACGGCCAGGAAACAGCCCGCAGGTACAGTGAACAGGCCGCTGCCTGTCCTCTTAATTTCCTGTTCAGTGCACTTGGAATCTGCACACAGGCCGAGGCCGGATACAAACAGAGCAACCAGCCCAGATTACATATAGAAATGGCTTTGGTCAGGCTGAGCCGGATCGAGAGCCAGGACACCGCCAAAACCCCGGCGACCGATAAGGCTCCTGCAACCAGGGTTCCGGAAAACGGTCCGGACCCAACCCCGGTTCCGGCCCCTGTTCAGGCTTCTGCTCCTGTTTCCACCCCGGCTTCTGAAGCGGTCCGGCCTCCTGCTGCAGCTCCCGTTGCTGCTCCTGCCGCTACCGCATCCATTAAAAAACTGATGCATAGGAACCAGAAGGAAAAGCAACAGGAACCTGCCGGGGAGATGACCGGGGACAGGGAGCTGACCATTGAAGGCCTGGAAAAAGCTTTGCCCGGGCTAATCAATCTTTTTAAAGACAAGCCAAACCTTTCAGCTACCCTTTCGCGTTGCCCTCCCCTGATAGTGGACGGGTGCAAGGTGCAGTTCACTGTAGTCAATGAATTGCAGAAAACCTGGATTGAGGAACATTATGGCAGGGTTATTGATACATACCTGCGCAACACCTTGCACAATAAACAAGTCTGCGTATCACTCATTGTAGAGGATGCGCCTGAAAGCGTACCCGGCAATTCATGCTATATGCCGGAAGAAAAAGCAAAATTTATTGCGGAAAATAATCCGGAAGTGGCCGCCCTTCGGGAAGACCTGAATCTGGATATCAGTTAACTCCGATCCTATGCGTTTACATTGTCATAACCTGGTTAAAAGATACGGTTTGCGTACCGTGGTAAAAAACGTTTCCATTCATGTGGAACAGGGAGAAATCGTGGGTCTTCTGGGTCCCAACGGAGCCGGCAAGACCACCAGCTTCTACATGATCACAGGCCTGATCAGACCCAACTCGGGAAAGATATTCCTGGACCAGGAGGAAATCACAACGTACCCCATGTACCAGCGTGCCAAAAAAGGGATCGGATACCTGGCCCAGGAAGCTTCTGTTTTCAGAAAGCTGAACGTAGAAGACAATATAATGTCTGTCATGGAACTGTCAACTTTTACCAAAGCTGAGCGCAAGGAAAGAATGGAGCGGTTGATTGCGGAATTTGGATTGCAGAAAGTAAGGAAAAGCTACGGGATCCAGCTTTCGGGAGGAGAACGCCGCCGTTGTGAAATTGCCAGGGCCCTGGCGCTCGATCCCAGGTTCATTTTGCTGGACGAGCCCTTTGCCGGTGTCGATCCCATTGCTGTAGAAGACATCCAGCAGATTGTGGCCCAATTGAAAATAAAGGATATCGGGGTTTTCATAACTGACCACAATGTCCACGAAACGCTGGCCATTACAGACCGGGCTTACCTTCTTTATGAAGGCAGCATTCTGGAAAGCGGGACGGCGGATGAACTGGCTTCCAACCAGGAAGTCAGACGAAAATACCTGGGACAGAATTTTGAGCTGCGTAAAATAATCCCGGTTAACACTGAGGATTTTTCTCGTCCTCCGATATCAGAGGATTATGAAGGGGAAATCATGCCAGGGGAGTATTCAGATGACGCACTGTCCCGGGAAAAAGACCTTAAGTAAAACGTACCCCGGCAAGTTCGATAATCTCCAGCGCAATTCTTTTATAAAATTCCGGTTCAAGCCCCCTTCGGTAAGGAGCAATATACTCCCTGAAACTTTTCATGTTAGCTTCATGAATGGGATCGGCAGGAGGAGATTCCATGGTCAGGGCATTGATGGGTTTCCCATTCCTCCAGACCCGAAAATCAAGATGAGGTCCCGTGGATGATCCCGTACTCCCGACATACCCTATGGTTTCTCCCTGTGCCACTTGCTTTCCCACGGTAAGTCCGCTGGCAAATCGCGACAAATGAAGGTAAGCGGTAGTATAAACACTGTTGTGTTTGATTCTGACTGTATTGCCCCCAGCCCGCGTATACGTTCTTTCTATGACCTTGCCTTCCCCTATGCTCATCACGGGAGTACCGGCCGGGGCTGCATAGTCGATACCCGTATGGGGACGTACTGTTCTTGTGATGGGGTGCCTTCGGGCATAACTGAATCCGGAACTTACACGGGAATATTTCAGGGGTGCTTTTAAAAATGCCCTTTGCAGGTTCACCCCATCCTGATCCCAATACCCGGGAACACTGTCCTGCATATACCGGAAGGCCTTCTGGGTGTGGCCGGCACGAATGAACGATGCCGCCAGGATGGGACCGGCCTCCACTTCTTTGTCTTTAAGCAGGTATGCCTGGTAGGATGCCCTGAAAGTGTCCCCTTTTTGAAGCCCGAAGAAATCCACTGTCCAGGCGAAGACTTCGGACAGTCCATTGGCAACCAGAGGATTGTATCCCGCTTCTTCCAGATCCTGCCACAATGAACTGGAAATGGTTATATCAACGAACTTATCCTCTATCTCCAGGGGGATCTCGGCCCTGCGTACCCAAAGACTGTCGGTGAGAGAAAAGCATACATGCGTCCTGTAATTTTCTTCATAGATGAAATAGGACGGTTCTGAGGCGCCTGGAGCGTAGAGCAATGAATAGGGATTTCCGGCCCTGAGCCTGCGCATGTCAAAAACACCACGTGCAATTTGTGTGACAGAATAGACCTGCTGGTAATCAATCCCCCTGCCCTGCAGGATAGAGGCCAGGTTCTCATTTTTTCTGATCACCTCATTTTCCAGGCCGTAGTCCATCAGCGGTAAAGCAAACAATCCGCATAACTCGGCCACTTCTCCATCGGGAATTGTTTCTACCGATGGTTCAGGCAGCACTTCAGGTTCTTGCCTTGACCCTGCGCAGCCACCGATTAACAGGCCGCTCATCAGAATTAGAATTTTTCTCAAATACATTTCATGGGATTCATCAGATACAAAACTATAAAAAATTGTCTCAAAGTGGAAATATTTGTAATAAAATGGAAAATAGTGGAAAAGTTTTTATACTTTTGTTCGAAAGAATTATCCGACCCGATATGGCAAAATTTATTGGAGAATACAATGCAAAACTTGACGACAAAGGACGTCTGGTGTTTCCTTCTGCCCTGAAGGCACTGGCAGATCCTGACCGTCCGCTTCGTTTTGTAGTGAAGAAAGATTTGTTCAGTCCATGTCTGGAAATGTATTCCTATGAAGAATGGGAAAAACAGTCTGAAGCGGTGAAAGCACGGTTGAACCCTTCCTTCAATCGTGAACATGCAGTGCTTTGGCGTGCCTACATGAGCAACAGGGCTGTAGTCGAACCCGACGAAAAAACCGGAAGAATATTGATTCCCAAACATTTGCTAAACATGATAGGCGTGAATAAAGAGGTGGTATTTGCCGGAGCCGATTTTAAGATCGAGTTGTGGTCCAAAGAATCCTATCATGTCAGCCTGATCAGTGATGATGATTATGTATCGCTTGCCGAAAAGATCCTGTCATAATAATTGCTCCTATGGTTTTCTATCATATACCGGTTCTTTTGAGAGAAAGTATCGAATCCCTGGCCATAAAGCCGGAGGGGGTATACGTGGATGCCACATTCGGCGGCGGCGGACACTCCCGCGCTATCCTGGAACAGCTGGGTCCGCGGGGGCGCTTGCTGGCTTTTGATCAGGATCCGGAATCACAGGGTAACCTGCCGGATGACAAAAGAATCAACTGGATTCATTCCAATTTCAGGTTTATCCATAATGTTTGCAGATACCATGGGGTGAACAGGGTCGACGGCATTCTGGCCGACCTGGGGGTATCCTGGCATCAGTTTGATACAGCCGAACGAGGATTTTCTTTCCGGTTTGATGCGTTGCTGGACATGAGAATGAACCCGGCTTCGGATAAAACGGCTGCTTTGGTGGTCAATGAATATCCCCGTGAAGACCTGACTGCTCTATTTTACCGTTATGCCGGAGTAAGCAACGCCTCTGCCCTTTCCGGTGCCATTGTCAAAGCCCGGACCATCAAACCCGTCAATACAACCGGAGATCTTCACCATGCACTGGAGGGACTGATACCCCGGAATGCAGAACATAAATTCCTGGCCAAAGTATACCAGGCCCTGCGCATAGAAGTCAATGATGAAATGCGTGCCCTGGAAGGACTGCTCGACCAGAGCCTTGCCCTGCTTAATGCCGGAGGCAGGCTGGTCATCATTACATACCATTCCCTGGAAGACAGGATGGTAAAACACTTCTTGCGTGAAAAGGCAGCCGCCGGTTTACTAAGGCAGGTCAATAAAAAACCCATCCTGCCGCAGGAAAATGAAATCAGTGAAAACACAAGGGCCCGGAGTGCCAAACTCAGGACGGCTGAGAAAATAAGGGAGCAAGATTATGAGTAAAACCAAAGGTGAACAACTCATTTCCACTCTTTTTGGCGGACGTGCCCTGCTCAGCGGGTTGCTTTCCGGGCACCTGAACTTTATTCTCTATATATTCTTCCTCCTGATTCTTTACATCAGCATAAACAATGCCGTTGAAAAAACATTGCTGGTCAATTACCAGGTGGAAAAGGAACTTAAGCTGCTCCATGCAGAATACACAAGAAAATCGGCCGATTTGATGCAGTTGAGCCAACAACAGGAAATTGAAAAACAACTCAGGAACAGGGGTTCGGAATTAATGGCTCCCGTTAATCCGCCTGCCTGGATAAAAAGTGGACGATGAATACATCAGGCAAAATGATGATTGTCTATATATGCTATCTTCTGACGGCCCTGCTGGCCATCGGGCAGATCGTACACCTGCAGTTCTTTTCAGACTACAAGGACCAGCTGGATGCCATAGTATACAGGACTATCGATGTTCCTGCCTACCGGGGCAGCATCCTGGGTTGTGACGGACGGGTACTGGCCAGCACCGTTCCTTTCTACGAAGTGCGTATGGACTGTTCCGTGCCGGATGATTTGATGCTGAACCGTTACCTGGGAGATCTCTCGGTTGCCTTATCCCGTTTATTTGAAGATAAATCCGCCGCAGCCTATGAGCAGGAGATTACGCGGGCCCGGGTGGAAAAAAAGCCTGGATACCGCAACCTGGAACTGGGAAACCGCCTGGTATCTTATGATGAATTACAGAAAATCAGGGAATTCCCCATTTTTAACCAGGGACAATTCAAAGGCGGGCTGATTGTCAATCAAAAGGAAAAACGTATTTACCCCTATGGACGTATGGCTTACAGAACCATAGGATATATAAGCGAAGATGAACAAACGGGTGTAGGCATTGAATACGCTTATAATGCTTATTTGAAGGGAAATCCGGGTAAAGACCGGGTCCGCAGGCGCTCAGGCGACGATAAGTGGGTCCCCGTATCCAGTCAGCCCGAAGTGGCTCCCAAAGACGGCCTGGACATAGTCACCACAATAGATATCAGTATCCAGGGAGCTGCCGAAAGTGCCCTCAGGGAACAGCTTTCCATAGACTCAACGTTTGAAGGTGCAACGACAGTGGTGATGGAAGTCGGCACAGGAGCCATCCGGGCGATCGTAAACATGAAAAGAATGCCTGACGGAACCTATGACGAGACCTTCAATTATGCCATCAGCGAATCAACCAATCCGGGATCCACATTCAAGCTGGCCACCCTGATAGCGTTGCTTGAAGATGGTTTTGTGCGCCTATCCGACAGCATCGCCACAGGCAGGAACGGATGGCATTATTATGGGAAAACTTTTACCGAGGCCAGCGGCTCATATGGAACAATCACCGTTCAGCAAGCCTTTGAAAAATCTTCCAACGTGGCTTTTGCCAAGCTGGCAGTAGAAAAATACGGAGAGCGAGAAAAACAGTTCATCAACAGGTTGTACAACATGAAGCTCAACGAGCGGCTCAACATTGAACTGATTGGCGAAGGACGCGCACAGATTCCTTTTCCCGGAGAAGAGGGCTGGTCACGCTTGTCGTTGCCCATGATTGCCATGGGATACGAAATGAAACTCACCCCTTTGCATGTGCTGACTTTTTATAACGCCATTGCCAACAACGGCCGGATGGTGACTCCATATTTCATAGAACACTTCACGCAACATGGCCGGCTGGTTGAACAGCCCGAACATACCCTTTTGAGCGGGACACTTTGTACTCCGGCTACGCTCAGAGCCGTCCACCAGGCTTTGCGGGGGGTTGTAGAACACGGCACTGCCAGCCGCATAAATGACCCGCGTTACAGCATATCGGGAAAGACAGGAACCGCACAGATCGCCTATGACGGGGCTTTTGTACACAACGGATACAGGAAGCACCAGGCCTCCTTTGTGGGCTTTTTCCCTTCTGAAAATCCAAAATACAGCATGATCGTCATCTTGTATTCCAGCCCCACCCGGGGTAATTTTTACGGGGCATCCTGGGCAGCCCCGGTGTTCAAGAAGATAGCAGACCATATATATATCACGAATCCTTTCTGGAATGCTCCCCTGGTAGCGCCGGAAAAAACCTCATAAATATTACCGGCATGCAATTGTCAAGGCTTATAGAAGTACTGGAAACGGGGAAGGTCACGGGATCACAGGCCCGTGAAATTGCTTTTATATGCCAGGATTCACGCAAGGTTCTTGAAGGATGTCTCTTCGTGGCTGTACCGGGAACTCAGACAGACGGACACCTGTTCATATCCCAGGCGGCCAGGCAGGGAGCCGCAGCGGTGGTTTATCAAAAAGGGTGTCTTGCAGACCAACAGGTGATATCCGGATTTTGTGACAGCACCACCTTCATCGAGGTACCGGATTCATACAGGGCACTGGCCTTGCTGGCCGATGCCTGGTATGGACATCCTTCGGCAAAAATGATACTGGTAGGAGTCACCGGAACAAACGGAAAAACAACTACGGCTACCCTTTTATACCGTATGTTCAGCCAGCTGGGACACAAATGCGGACTCATATCCACCATTGCTTATTACATAGACCGGGATCAGGTGCCTGCCACGCATACCACCCCCGACGCTTTGGCTATCAACAGCCTGCTTGACAAGATGCTGCACACCGGATGCACCCATTGTTTTATGGAAGTCAGCTCACATTCCGTGGTTCAGGAGCGCATCACAGGGCTTCGTTTTGCGGGCGGAATCTTCACCAACCTGACCCACGACCACCTGGATTACCATAAAACATTTGCCGCATACCGGGATGCCAAAAAGCATTTTTTTGACATGCTCCCCGCCGGTGCTTTCGCCCTGACCAACCTGGATGACAGGAATGGGCCGGTAATGGTACAGAACTGTGCGGCACGCAGTTACACTTACGCTTGCAGGACAATGGCCGATTTCAATGCACGTGTCCTGGATCATTCGGTGGACGGAATGCAATTATCCATTGACGGAACTGAAGTCTGGACCTCTTTCATAGGAATGCATAATGCTTACAATCTGCTGGCAGTTTATGCCTGTGCAGCCATAATGCGGCAACCCCGGGAAGAAACGCTCCGGATCCTGAGCGCCCTCGGGACAGTCAGCGGAAGGATGGAATACGTCCGGGGTGGAGATAACCTGACGGCCGTGGTGGACTACTCACACACCCCCGATGCGCTGAAAAACGCCCTCCTTACGCTCAGGGAACTGATCCGGCCTGGTCAGGAACTGATCTGCGTGGTGGGCTGCGGAGGGAACCGGGACACCACAAAACGTCCCCTGATGGCCCGGATCGCAGACCAGTATGCCGATCTCTGTATTTTTACTTCTGACAATCCCCGGTTTGAAGACCCAGAGGCCATACTGGACCAGATGATCGCCGGCCTGAGCTTTGAACAGCAAAATCGTCACCTGCGCATCACCGACAGGCGTCAGGCTATCAGAACAGCTGTGAAAATGGCACGTCCCGGAGCCATAATCCTGGTAGCCGGCAAAGGCCATGAAACATACCAGGATGTGAAGGGGATAAAAAACCATTTTGACGATAAAGAAATCCTAACAGAAATTTTAAAGACCGGATGATATGCTATACCATTTGTTTGAATACCTGAAAGAAAACGTGGATTTCCCGGGAGTGGGACTCTTCCGTTACATCTCTGTCCGGTCAATCATGTCGGTTATCATAGCCCTGATCATTTCCCTGATCGCAGGAAAATACATCATTGCCCGGCTTAAAAGAAAACAGATCACCGACACTTCTGTCAAAACAGGAGATAACGGAAAAACCGGGACTCCGACCATGGGCGGAATCGTGATCATCATTTCCATGCTGGTTTCGGTGCTACTGTTGTGTGACCTGTCCAACCTCTATGTCCAGCTGCTGGTCGTATCCACCCTGTGGCTTTCCATCATAGGTTTTCTTGACGATCTGCTCAAACTCAGGCATAAAGCCGGCAAACAGGACACCGGGTTTGTTCGTTTTCTGTCCAGGTTAAGGCGCCAGGACAAGGATGGCATGAAAGGCAAACTCAAGGTATATGGCCAGATAGGCCTGGGTTTGATTGTGGGAATTGCCCTGTATGTGAGTGACAAGGCCGTTATTGTGGAAATGATCCAGGTTCCGTCAGATGCCGGTCAGACAGAGCAGGTGGAAGAGCCGGCTTACATCCGTCATGTTAAAAGTACCAAGACAACCATTCCCTTTCTGAAAGACAACCTGTTTGACTATTCCTGGCTCACACCCTTCAAGGGAGCAGCAGGCAAGAAGGCCGGCTGGATCGTATATATCCTGGTAGCCATCTTTATAGTAACAGCTGTATCCAATGGGACCAATCTCACGGACGGGAGGGACGGACTGGCCACCGGCACGGTGGCTATTGTGGGGGTTACCCTGGGTGTGCTTGCCTATTTGTCCGGTAACATTGTCTATGCGCGGTACCTGAATATAATGTATATACCAAATTCCGGAGAAATGGTCGTCTTTATGGCAGGACTGATTGGAGCTCTCATTGGCTTCCTCTGGTATAACACCTATCCGGCACAGGTATTCATGGGAGATGTGGGCAGCCTTACCCTGGGTGGTATCGTGGCCGTGTATGCGCTGATGATACGGGTGGAGTTGCTGCTGGTGATCCTTTGCGGTATTTTCCTGGCAGAGAGTTTCTCTGTAATGGTACAACGGTTATGGTACAAGTATACCCGTATCCGTGCCACAAGAAAACTGATGGCACAGGGAAAATACCATCCGGGTGATGTCGTGAAGGGAGAGCGGGTGTGGGTAAGGGCTCCCCTTCACGACCATTATATATATGACCGGAAGAAAGTTGACACCCCCATATTGCTTAAGAGACCCACGGAACCCATTGCAGAACCGAAAGTGGTTGTGCGTTTCTGGATCATCAGCATTCTATTGGCTGTTTTAACAATTATAACATTGAAAATCAGATAATCACAATATTTCTATGAGTAACAGACTGGTTATACTGGGAGGAGGTGAAAGCGGTGTAGGAGCCGCAGTGCTGGCTAAAAAAGAAGGATTTGATGTGTTTCTTTCCGATTCGGGGGTCATACAACCCGGAGCAAAATCCCTGCTCCATGAATACGGCGTGGCCTTTGAAGAAGGAATGCATTCCCGTTCGCTGATCCTGACGGCAGACCAGGTAGTCAAAAGCCCCGGGATACCCGATTCTGTACCCATAGTGGAAGATTTAAACAATGCCGGGATACCGGTCATTTCTGAAATCGAGTTTGCTGGCCGGTACACCCAGGCCCGCAAAATATGCGTCACAGGAAGCAATGGCAAGACCACAACGGCTTCTCTGATCTATTACCTGCTCAGGAATGCGGGACTGAACGCCGGACTGGCCGGGAACGTGGGACAGAGCTTTGCCTACCAGGTCGCCACACAGAATTACGATATATACGTTCTGGAACTCAGCAGTTTCCAGCTCGATGGAATGTATGACTTCAAAGCCGATATTGCCATTCTGCTGAACATCACCCCGGACCACCTGGACCGGTACCATCATGATTTGAACGAATATGTGAGGGCAAAGTTCCGGATCACACAGAATATGAACCAGGATGATTGTTTCATATTTTGCCGGGACGATGAGATCTCTATGGATCACCTGAACCGCATCGTTTTGAAAGCCAGGATGCTGCCAATATCACAAAAAGTCTTTGTACCCCAGGGAGCCTACACATCCCAGGACAGGATGCATGTAAGCTACGGAGAGGAAGATTTTGAAATGTTCCTCAACGAACTGGCCCTCCAGGGGAGACACAACATTTACAATTCCATGGCGGCAGCCCTTTCGGCCAAGATCATGCACATAAAAAATCCGGTGATCCGGGAGAGCCTGACTTCCTTCAAGAGCATTCCGCACAGGATGGAACAGGTGGCCAAAGTCAGGGGTGCCTTATACATCAACGACTCCAAAGCCACTAATGTCAATTCTGTCTGGTATGCTCTGGAAAGTCTTCAGACCCCGGTCGTATGGATCGTGGGCGGGCAGGATAAGGGAAATGACTATACCCCTTTGTATGACCTGGTATCGGATAAGGTAAAGGCATTGATTTGCCTGGGAGTTGACAATAAAAAGATCCTGGAATGCTTTGAGGGCAGGGTACCCTGCCTTATTGAAACCCGTTCGATGAAAGAAGCCGTTCACCAGGCTTATACCCTAGCCCGGCCGGGAGACACCGTCCTGCTGTCTCCTGCCTGTGCCAGTTTTGATCTTTTCAAAAATTATGAAGACCGGGGCGACCAGTTCCGGGAAGCAGTTCGGAAATTATAAAGAGCAGATGGAAGAAAAAAGGAAAATACGGCTGAAAGGTGATACGTCCTTGTGGGCGCTTATCATAATATTTTCATTGCTGTCTCTGGTTTTCGTATATTCATCTTCCAGCCGGGTAGCCGTCCTGCAGCATACCACCACCTTTTCCATCATGCTCAAACAAATGGGACACATCCTCCTTGGCTTTGGTGTGATCTATGTGTTCCACATCATATCACTCAGGGTTTACAGGGTTGTGGCCTATTTCGGATATGTAGCCGCGCTGGCACTGCTTCTGCTGACCCTGTTTCTTGGAGTAACGCGCAATGAGGGCACCCGTTGGCTTTCCCTGTTCGGATTCAGTTTCCAGACTTCGGAGTTTGCCAAGGTCGCCCTGGTGCTCTTTGTTTCCAGGGTACTTGAAGATAACAAACTGGAGACTTTCAAGGATTTTTTCCTGCGTTTATTTCTTCCTGTTGTGGTCTTCATCCTGCCCATAATCTGGGAGGGCTTTTCCACCGGGGCGATTCTTTCTCTTACCATATTCATTATGTTGCTCATTTCCGAAGTTCGTTTTAAACATATTGCCAAAGCGGCCGGCATTGTTGTATTGATGGCTGGTTTGGCCTACGGCGGACTGGTGCTGAAGAGGACATTGAGTAAGGAAACAGATTCCTCCATTACCTCAACTTCGCGCCTGGAAACCGTAGAAAAGCGTGTGAGCAGTTTCCTGGGATTCGGCCAGGCAGAAGAGGAAAAAGAAAACGACCAGGTGATGTATTCAAAGGTAGCCATTGCCACGGGGGGAATTGGGGGGAAGATCCCCGGCAACGGGGCTTTACGTCATGTCCTGCCTTTGTCAAACAGCGACTATATCTACTCCATCATAGTGGAGGAAACCGGACTGATAGGCGGAGTATTTGTTATTGGCCTGTATTTCTGGCTCCTGTTCAGTGTCATAGTCATCGCGAAAAAATGTAAAAAAACCTTTGCAGCCATGCTCGTATGCGGATTGGGGATTCTGATAGTTTCCCAGGCCATGATCCATATCCTGGTCAATGTGGGCCTGCTGCCTGTAACCGGCCAGACGCTGCCCATGATCAGTTCGGGAGGTTCTTCTGTGCTGGCAGTGAGCGCAGCGTTCGGGATGATGTTATCGGTCAGCAGGGCATTGCAGGATGAGCAGCTGGACGCACCCCTGGCTGCCGAGGAAGAAACGAAAAAAATCATTGCAAAATGAAAACCGGAAGCAGTCACAGGATCATCATCAGCGGAGGAGGAACCGGAGGCCATATCTTTCCGGCCATATCCATAGCCAATGCCATCAGGATAAAGGATCCCGGGGTGGAAATCCTCTTTGTGGGAGCCCTGGGAAGGATGGAAATGGAAAAAGTCCCGGCAGCCGGGTACCGGATCATCGGATTGCCTATTGCCGGTCTCAGAAGGGATCTGTCGCTGCGGGGCATCATGGCAAACCTTATGTTGCCTGTGCGGCTGGTTCAGAGTGTAAATGCATCAGGCAGGATCATCCGGGATTTCGGCCCCACTGTGGCCGTGGGCGTGGGCGGTTATGCCAGCGGGCCCCTGCTCTGGGTGGCCGGAAAAAAAGGTATTCCCTATATCCTTCAGGAGCAGAACAGTTTTGCAGGAAAAACTAATAAAATGCTGGCAGCAAAAGCTGCACACATCTGTGTCGCCTACCCGGGAATGGAACAGTTTTTCCCCGCCTCAAAGGTGGTCCTGACAGGAAATCCTATTAGAAAGGATATCCGTCCGGCAACGGAACAGGAAAAAGAGGAAGCCCTGAGGCATTTTGGCCTGGACCATGAGAAAAAAACACTGCTGATCACAGGCGGAAGTTTGGGAGCCGGGACCTTGAACAGATGCGTAAGGGAATACCTGCCCCGCTCGGGGGATCGTCGCGTGCAGATACTCTGGCAATGCGGAAAACACGGATTGTCTCAGGCAGAAGCGGTCTTGAAGGAACACCCGGGCGTACCGGTCTATGTATATGAATTCATTGCCAGGATGGACCTGGCATACGCTGCGGCAGACCTGGTGGTATCGCGGGCCGGGGCGGGTAGTATCTCGGAGTTCAGTGCAGCAGGAAAAGCCTGTATTTTTGTGCCTTCTCCCAATGTGGCCGAAGATCATCAGACACATAACGCCATGGCCCTTGTTAATGAAAACGCTGGCTGGATGGTGACGGACAAGGAAGCCCCTCTCTCCCTTATGGATAAGGCACTGGAGCTGATTTTCAATGATAGCGAAAGGAATAGATTATCGGCCAATATTTTAAAGCTTAGCCGGCCGGATGCAGCGGCACAAATTGCATCCATGGTACTGGGATTATGACAGAAAACGTATATTTACTGGGTATAGGAGGTATTGGAATGAGTGCCCTGGCAAGGTATTATAAACATGCCGGAGCCTCTGTACAGGGTTACGACCTTACCCCTTCCGCTCTCACACACAGGTTGGAAGAGGAAGGCATAGAGATCCATTACCAGGACGATCCTTTGCTTATTCCCCCCGCTGTTGCACAGAACAGGGATAACACTTTGGTAATCTATACACCTGCCCTGCCGCCAGGCCACAGGGAATTGCAATGGTTCAGGGAAAAAGGGTACCATATTATAAAGCGTTCCGTTGCCCTGGGACACCTTTCGGCAAACCATACAACGCTTGCTGTGGCAGGAACGCATGGAAAAACAACCACCTCCACCCTGCTTGCGCACATCTTGCATCATTCGGGAACCGGGTGTACTGCTTTCCTGGGAGGCATATCGAAAAACTACGACACCAACCTGCTTCTGGGCAACAATCCTTTTCTTGTTGCCGAAGCCGATGAATTCGACCGTTCCTTCCTTCAACTGCATCCCCATGCAGCCCTGATTACTTCTGCCGACGCTGACCACCTGGACATATACGGCTCCCACCAGGCCGTTAAGGAGGCTTACTCGCAATTTGCTTCACAAATTGAACCCGGCGGGATGCTGGTGATCAAAAAAGGTGTCGAAATCCCATTGCCTTTACAACCGGGAGTAACCGCTTATACTTACCATTACAGGGAATCATGTGATTTTCATGCTTTGAACCACACCGTACAGAAAGGAGGATACTACACTTTTGATCTGATGCTTAAAGGCGAAAAAGTGAGGGGATGCCGGCTTGGAGTGCCGGGCTGGATCAATGTTGAAAATGCCGTGGGGGCCTCGGCCCTGGCCTATTTAAACGGAGTGGTTCCCGCTGCAATTAAGGAGGCACTGGCCTCATTCAGGGGAGTTTCCCGCAGGCTGGACGTCTGCTACTCAGGTAAACAATGCTGTTATATTGATGATTACGCCCACCATCCGGAGGAAATCCGCGCCGCCGTACTTTCTGTCAGGGAGTGGTTCCCGGGTGAAAAAATAACAGGGATATTCCAGCCCCACCTGTACACCAGGACCAGGGATTTTGCCCCGGAATTCGCCAAAAGCCTGGACTTGCTGGACCAGGTTGTGCTTATGCCCGTGTATCCGGCCAGGGAGCTGCCCATCCCGGGTGTGGGATCAGAAATGATTGCCGGAAAAATGACGTCGAAAAACGTAATCATACTGGATTCACAACAAATAACGGGCTTTGTCCGGGATAACAAGCCCAGGATCCTGCTGACCCTGGGTGCGGGAAATATCGACCGGCTTGTGGGACCGATAACAGCCACCCTGAAGGAGATGAATTTATGAGTAAATGGAAAAAAGCACTGCAGATATGCGGATACCTTCTTCTGACAGGTATCCTGGGTGCCTATTTCTATTTTGCCACCATCCTTGTCCATCAAAAAAGCCAGGACAGATGCCAGCAGGTTCTGATCATAGTAAGGGACAGTGTGCAGAATCCGCTGATAAGGGCCGGGGAAGTGGCTTCTTTTCTGGAGCGGAGTTCCATCGTATTGCCGGGCAGGGATTTCTCATCCATTGACATGTACCGGCTGGAAAAAGAAGTGGAATCATTTGCATCTGTCAGGCAATGCAACGCCGTGAAGACAATAGATGGAACGCTAAAACTTGAAATACAACAACATGCACCACTTTTCCGACTCGAGACCCACGTGGGATCCTTTTTTGTATCCGGGGAAAATTTTATTTTTCCGGTAGTCAATCCCCACCGGTCGGCAGTACTGATAGTTCGTGGCAATGTCCCGTTTTCCTACTCCCCTTCCTACCGGGGACAGATGGACACGGCAGATACATGGCTGGCCGCCATGAGCCGGATGACAGGATTCATGGCAGAACACCCCTTCTGGAGCAAAAAGGCAGAAACAATAGTGATTGATAATTATCAGGATATCAGTATCGTTCCACAGGAAAAGGACCTTGAACTGAAAATCGGGGACCTCAGCCGGTTTCAATACAAGCTGGATAAGCTGCAGGAATTTTACCGGGTGCTGGTGCCCCTTGGGGGCAAAGAAAAATACAGCGTGGTAGACGCACGTTTTGGAGACCAGCTTGTTTGCACACTTAGAAAAGATGAAAAAAATATATAAAACCTAACAGACCCATGGAAAAAATAATATCTGTAATCGATCTGGGGACCACCAAAATGGTTTGTCTTACCGGAAAAAAAACAACAGAAGGCTATCAGGTGATTGCCTCGTGTGAATCCCCCTCCCAGGGGATCATGAGGGGAGAAGTGGTCAACAACCAGAGCGTGCTCAATACACTCAAACCACTTATGGAAGAGCTCGAGAAAAGGACAGAACAGCCCATATCGGAAGTTGTGGTAGGAATAGCAGGCCAGTACGTCAAATGCAAATCGGTAAGCAGCATTATAAACCGCTCCGACCGAAACGAAGTGATCTCACAACAGGAGATTGACCGCATGTGGCGCAACATGTACAATTCAAGGGTGGATCCGGGAGAGGAGGTCCTTCACGTGGTTCCGCAATCCTATCATGTAGATGAATACAGAAGTGTCGCCAACCCCGTTGGAATGTATGGCAGTTGCATTGAGGCCAATTACAAGCTTTTCATAGGAAAAAGCGTATCTGCAGAGCATACCAAACGAAGCATAGAAGGGGCCGGCCTGAAACTGACCCGGCTTATCCTGGAACCCCTGGCTACTGCCGAGGCAGTTCTCCAGGAAGACGAAAAAGAGCTGGGCGTTGCCATGGTGGACATAGGGGGCGGAACAACCGATCTGCTGGTTTATCACGACAATATTGTCCGTCATACGGCAGTAATCCCCTTTGGAGGAAATGTCATCACAGAGGACATCCGCCAGGGATGTGAAGTGACTTCACGGCAGGCCGAACAGATGAAAATCCAGTACGGATCCTGTTACGCAGACCTGGCCCCCGAAAACAAAGCCATCGTGATTGCCGGAATAGGGGGACGAGAATCCAGGGAAATTCCCTTCCGCTATCTGGCCCACATCATAGAAGCCAGGATGGATGAAATCCTGGAAGCGGTTATGTATGAGATCCAGCAAAGCGGCTATGCCGACAGACTGCCGGCCGGGATAGTCCTGACCGGGGGCGGATCCCTGCTCTTTAACCTGCCGCAATTCATAAAATACAAAACAGGCTATGACGCACGTATTGCCCGTCCCCACGGCATCATTACACGGGATTGCGAAGAGGTAAACCAGGTTACCCATTCCTGTGCTGCCGGCATGCTCATTTGCGGTATTGAAGCCCAGCCTCATTTTGCTGCCGAACAGAATGTAGATCTGACCGGTATATTTTCCGGGGTGGATGCAGGGGAATCCTCCAAAACAAAAAAAACCGTAAAAACAGTGTCGACAGGTAAAAAGCAAAAAGAAAAATCGATCATAGGGGATCTTTTTAAAAACCTGGACAAAATTTTTGAAGCCTCAAACGAAGCATGAGTGTCATGAAAGAAAAAGAAGAAGAATTCATTCCCCTGAACTGGGAAAACAACAAGTCAATCATCAAGGTGATCGGGGTTGGAGGCGGAGGCGGGAATGCAGTCAGCCATATGTACCGTTCGGGACTGAGCGACGTGGATTTTGTGGTTTGTAATACCGATGCGCAAGCTTTGGATTTAAGCCCGGTTCCCGATAAACTCCAGCTGGGCAACGTGCTCACCCGCGGAAGAGGAGCCGGATGCAATCCCGATATAGCCAAACAGGCTGCTCTTGAAAGCGAGGACCGTATAAGGGCCTTGTTTGAAGGTGCTACAGAAATGGTATTCATTACAGCAGGCATGGGAGGCGGTACTGGAACTGGAGCAGCCCCCGTCATTGCAAGGATTGCCAAAGAAATGGAGCTGCTTACCGTAGGAGTAGTTACCCTTCCGTTCAGGGACGAGGGAAAAGATTTCCTGAAACGGGCCCTGGACGGGATACAGGAAATGCAGCAATATGCCGACTCAATGATAATCATTGACAACGAGAAATTGTACAGGGCTTTTGGGGACCTGCCGATTTTTGAAGCATTCCAGAGAACAGACGATGTTTTAAACAATGCCGTAAAGGGAATATCAGAGATCATCACCCGTCCCGGGTTCGTGAATGTCGATTTCGCCGATGTAAAAATGGTCATGACACAAAGCGGCATGGCCCTTATGGGCACCGGATCAGGCTTTGGAGAAAACAGGGCACTGAAAGCCGTTGAATCGGCTTTTACCTCGCCCCTGCTCAACGATGCCGATCTGACACGCGCCCGCAATGTGCTGATCAACATAACCTCGGGAAAAGAAAAGGCCTTATCTATGGCCGAATTATCCCAGATCATGGGATATATTGCCGATTACACAGGCGGTGTTTCCAATTTCAAGCGGGGTGTCATATGTGATCCCTCTATCCAGGATGAGATCCGGGTGACGGTGATAGCGACGGGGTTCAGTATCCATTCGCTTCCTCCGATTGCCGTGTACGGAAATGATGCGGCAAAGGAGATGGAGAAGGAAAAGAAAGAATCGGTTTACCTTGATGGAGAACCTATGCGGGACCAAATACCCGCTTTTGTACCCGAGCAGGTCATGCCCCTTCCTGAAGGGGGGAATGATGAATTCCGGATTACAAACAAACCCAGTGTATTAAAATTTCAGCCCGTGGCTGCGCATGAACAGGCTGCTCAAAGGAAAAAACCGGTCTTGATCCTGGATGCAGACCAGAATATCGCTGAGCTGGAAAAAATCCCTGCCTATAAAAGGCAGGCAGCAGGGCTCAAAATGAACGGCACGGCCGATATTGCCAAACCTTCTCCCGTAAAAATTGAGGAAAAAAACGGCCAGCAACGGCTTAGTACCGATAACGCCTATATACATCAAACACAGGATTGATATGTCAACAGAGAAAGTCAGGGTACGTTTTGCCCCCAGCCCTACCGGGCCGCTTCACATGGGAGGCGTGCGAACAGCGCTTTTCAATTACCTGTTTGCCAGGAAGCAGGGAGGAACTTTTGTACTCCGTATTGAAGACACCGATATGCAGCGTTTCGTGTCCGGGGCGGAAAAGTACATCATAGACGCCCTTCTCTGGTGCGGCATAGTTCCCGATGAAGGTGTAGATGACAGTGGAGCGGTTGTCTGTGAACCTTCCGGTCGCCATCCCTACGCTCCTTACAGGCAGAGTGAACGGAAAACCCTGTACGAAAAATATGCCAACCAGCTCGTAAGCCAGGGAAACGCCTATTACGCCTTTGACGCACCCGGGGAGCTGGAATCCTACAGGCAGGAAGCAGAAAGCCATGGGGAAACCTTCATTTACAACCATTCTTTCCGGAAGAAGACAATAAATTCCCTGAACATGGAGCCGGAGGAAGTATCACGCAGGCTGCGGGAAAACAACAACTGGGTTATCCGGTTCAAGGTCCCGGAAAACAAGACTGTAGAGATGTATGATCTGATCCGGGGTGAGGTCAGTGTTCAGACAGACACACTGGATGACAAGGTATTGTGGAAGGCTCAGGACGGGCTTCCCACCTACCACCTGGCAAATATTGTGGATGATTACCTGATGCACATTACCCATGTAATCCGGGGAGAAGAATGGCTTCCCTCGCTGCCGCTGCATTATCTGCTGTATGAATCTTTCGGATGGCAGGATCAAAGGCCGCAGTTCGCTCATTTGCCCCTGTTGCTCAAACCCGATGGCAAGGGCAAGCTCAGTAAAAGGGACGGAGACAGGCTGGGATTCCCGGTCTTTCCGCTGGAATGGACCAGCCCTTCGGGAGAAAAATCCAGGGGATACCGCGAAGACGGCTACTATCCGGAAGCATTTGTAAACATGATTGCCTTGCTGGGATGGAATCCGGGAATCGAGCAGGAGATCTTTTCCATGGAAGAACTCACTACCCTGTTTTCCCTGGAACGGGTAATCAAATCAGGAGCCCGTTTCAATCCGGAAAAAGCAAAGTGGTTTAATCAGCAATACCTGAGAAACAGGTCAGACAGCCTGCTGGCAGAGGATTTCATGCCCCTGTTGCATGACAGGGGGATCACAACAACCAGGCAGAAAGCAGAACAGGTGGTTTCACTGATAAGGAACCGGGCAGATTTTGTGCATGATTTCTGGGATCTGTCGGATTATTTTTTCATTCCGCCCGAATCGTACGATCCTGCCATGCAAAAAAAAATCTGGAAACCGGAGATCCCTTCAATCATAACCGGAGTCAGGGAGGTTCTGACCCTCTGTGAACCTTTTGATACAGCATCCCTGGAACAGGCATTACACCAGTGGATCGGGGCCAGGGAACTAAAAACCGGCCAGGTTATGAATGCCCTGCGCCTGTGCCTGGTGGGAAAACCGCAAGGTCCTGGCCTTGCCGATATCATGGCAGTCATCGGCCGTGAAGAAACAATAAAACGCATAGATCACGCACTAAATACGCTGTAATATGTCCGGGAAACCCCGCTGGTGGCCACTATTGGTAACGAATTTCCTGGGTGTGCTCAACGATAACTACCTTAAAACACTGGCTTGCTTTATTGCCGTAGGATGGGTGGGTGCACAATACGAAGCCCCTCTCGTTTCCCTGGCCGCCGGATCCCTTGTGGTGCCCTATGTCTTCCTGTCTCCACTGGCAGGCAGATGGGCTGTGGTTTTCAATAAACTTTCGGTAGTCAGGATATCCAAGCTGGCCGAGGTTCCCATCATGTTGCTGGCTTCGGCGGGTTTCCTGCTGCGCAGTGTGTCGCTGGTGATGATCTCCATCCTGCTGATGGGGGTTCAGAGCAGCCTTTTCTCGCCTTCAAAATACGGGCTTATAAGAGACATAGGCGGTCCTGATCACATTGCCTTCGGGACCGGCAACATGGAAATGGTGTCTTTTCTGGGCATGATCATGGGAACCATGATGGCTTCCTTTTTGGCCCGGGTGGTCCCTGCCTGGGGCCTTTCACTTACTTTTATTGCGATTTCCCTGGGCGGGGTTATCAGTTCTCAGTCCATCAGGGCACAGGAAACACCTCCCGAAGAAGACTCCCGGACCATCCGCCCTGTCCTGTTCCTGTTACAGAGCATAAGGCAGGCAAAGAACTACAAGGGTCTGAACAGCGTAGTGGTCGCCCTGTCTGTATTCTGGTTCATTGCCGGGTTGATCCAGATGACATTGCTGGTGTATTGCAGGCGTGATTTGGGAATGAGTGATTTCAGCACCGGTCTGGTTCTTACGTCTGCTGCCGTGGGTACAGGAGCCGGGTGTTTCCTTTCGGGATCTATTTCAGGGAAAATCGACAGCAAGATATTGGTTCCCTCCTGCGGTCTGGCCATAACCCTGTTGTTTTTTAGCCTGTATGCATTCCGCATCGGCGGCTTCTATTTCGGACTGCTGTTCTTTATTACCGGTTTTTTATGTGGTTTGTACAAAGTACCCTTTGATGCGGCCATCATCCGGAAAGTACCGGGTCGTAACCTGGGCCATATGCTGGGCTACTCCAACCAGCTTTCTTTCCTGTTTATCCTGGCAGCTTCGGCGGCCTTTGCACTGATCACAAGATTTACAGAAATGCGTGTCATGTTCCTGTTCCTGGGAGCGGTCATGGGCCTGACCACCCTTTTTATTGTTTTTTCTAAGTATCTTTGGAGTACAAAACAGGAATAATGGTATTTGAACAAGCCACAATTAAGGGTATCTGGATAATTACACCGCGTGTAATAGAGGACCAGCGGGGTTATTTCATGGAGTCGTATCTTAAGGAAGCACTGGAACAACACGTGGGGCCCGTTGATTTTGTACAGGAAAATGAATCCCTCTCGCGTTTTGGTGTGACCAGGGGCCTTCATTTCCAGAAAGAACCCTATGTCCAGTCCAAATTTATCCGGGTGGTTGACGGGGAGATCTTTGATGTAGCCGTTGACATAAGAGAAAATTCTCCCACAAGAGGTCAGTTTTTTCATATAAACCTGAGTTCGGTGAACAAAAGACAACTGTTCATACCAAAGGGTTTTGCTCATGGTTTTTGCGTTCTCTCTTCCAGGGCAATCGTCCAGTACAAGACAGATGAGCGCTATAACCCCGCTTCTGAAGGCATCTACCGCTATGATTCCCCGGCTCTGGCCATACCCTGGCCCCTGTTCCCGGATCAGATGATCCTTTCTTCCAGGGACCGGGATGCCCGTCCCTTTGAATTGTGAAGAATATGCTGGTTATTGACCGACATACGCTATCAGGTCCGGTTCCCGATCCTGGCACTGTCCTGGAGGAAGGAATGATCCTGTGCATTGACAAGCCCCTGGAATGGACTTCTGCAGATGTGGTCAGAAAAATCAGGTTCCGGCTGCAGCGACGCTGGCAGGTAAAAAAGCTCAAGGTCGGACACACAGGGACCCTTGACCCCTTGGCCACCGGACTGCTGATCATATGCATAGGTAAGGCTACCCGGCTGGCAGACACTTTTCAGGCACAGGACAAGGAATACCTGGCGGGGATCACTTTCGGTGCGAGCACCCCGTCCTGTGACCTTGAGCATGAAATTGACACTTTCTATCCCTGGGAGCATATAAACCGGGAGCTGCTCGAAAAGGCCCTGGAAGGCTTCCTGGGTGCGCAGTTTCAGTTGCCTCCGGTATACTCGGCCAAGATCATTGACGGCATGAGGGCCTACGAATTCGCACGTCAGGGTCTGGAAACCCCTGAATTGACAAAAAACCTGGTTCAGATTTATGAACTGGAAATAAAAGACTTTGTACCTCCCCTGTTAACGTTACGCGTTAAATGCAGCAAAGGCACTTATATCCGGGCCTTGGCCAGGGACCTGGGGCTGGTCCTGGGTAGCGGTGCCTATCTGTCTTCGCTTCGTCGCTCGGGATCTGGTAACTATAAAGCAGATGATGCCATCACGATAGAAGAATTTGAAAATTTCTTCAATTAAGTGAAACTTTTTTATTTTTTTTACGTATAATACGTCGTTTATCTACTTACTAAATACGACTGTATGAAGCTTTCACAATTCAATTTCGACCTTCCGCAATCTCTTATAGCCAGCCGCCCCGCACCCAATCGTGATGAATCCCGCATGATGGTTCTGAACAAGAAAACCGGAGCTGTTGAGCATATGATGTTCAAGGACATAATAAACCTGATGGAGGAAAAAGATGTTGTAATTTTTAATAATACAAAGGTTTTTCCGGCACGCCTTCACGGGAACAAAGAAAAAACAGGGGCGGAAATTGAAGTCTTCCTGCTTCGTGAACTCAACCGGGACCAGCGCTTGTGGGATGTTTTGGTAGATCCGGCACGCAAGATCCGCATTGGCAACAAATTATATTTTGGTGAAAACGACGCATTGGTTGCAGAAGTAATAGACAACACCACGTCCCGTGGCAGAACTTTACGGTTCCTGTGCGACGGGACCTATGAGAATTTCAAGGCTACCCTGTTCCGGTTGGGAGAAATGCCTGTTCCCAAATGGATACGGAAGCATACAGAACCTCTGGACCAGGAACGGTACCAGTCAGTCTTCGCCAAGGTAGAGGGTGCCGTAGCTGCTCCCGACGGAGCACTTCATTTCAGCAAAGAACTTCTCAAGCGGATGGCCATAAAAGGTGTCATCAGCACAGAGATCACCCTGCACATGGGTATGGGACATTTCCGTGCTGTGGATGTAGAAGACCTGTCCAAGCATAAAATGGACTCCGAACCGGTTGTTATCCAGGAGTCCAGTGCCCGGATAATTAATAATGCCAAAGCCATGGGTAAGCGGGTCTTTGCAACGGGAATCGATGTGTTGCGGGCTGTTGAAACCCCGGTCACGACAAAAAGGGAAGTCACAGCATTTGAGGGCTGGACCAATAAATTCATTTTTCCCCCATACGATTTTTACATTCCCAACGCACTTATCAGCAACTTCCACCTTCCACAGTCCACCATGCTCATGTTTGTTGCCGCTTTCGGCGGTTATGAAACTGTTATTAACGCTTATCGGATTGCCTTGAAGGAAAAATATCATTTTGGCGCCTATGGCGATGCCATGTTGATTATTTGATCTATTTCCACTATATTTGAGGATGATCTGTGCAGAAGAGGATATCGGGATTTGTGCCCTGAGTCTGTGTTTGAGGTATGAAGGAGGGCTGGCGCGAAGGCTGTATGATCATTACGGAAGTGCCTGTTCCGTTTTTAAACAGCCACTATCGGAACTGGTTCGTCATAAAGGCATGCGCAGGAGTATCGTGGAAAAGATGATGGATCCTGCTCTGCTCAATCAGGCCGCTGGTATTCTTGAATGGCTTAAATCTGTAAATATCCGGGCCATACCCCTTTATCATGAAGACTACCCCTGCCGGCTGCGGGAGTGCCCCGATGCCCCGTTGTTGCTTTATGTGGCGGGACAGGCCATGCTGAATGAAGGCCCAGTATTGTCGGTGGTTGGAACGCGCAAAGCCACTCCTTACGGGAAATCTGTATGCAGGGAAATCATATCCGGTTTCAAATCACTGGGAATCAAACCCGTAATTGTAAGCGGGCTGGCTTTTGGCATAGATATTACCGCCCACAGGGCAGCGCTTGAGAATGATATGCCCACCGTGGCTGTTTTGCCTACAGGTATTGATATCGTCTACCCGTCGGCCCACCTGGATATAGCTGCACAAATCCTGGAGTGTGGTGCCGTGCTGAGTGAATTTCCCCCAAAAACCCAGGGGCACCGACACAACTTTCTGCAACGCAACCGGATCATTGCCGGACTGGCAGATGCCACCCTTGTGGTTGAATCAAAAGTCGACGGAGGGGCCCAGATCACAGCCCATCTTGCCCTGGGTTATTCAAGGGATGTGCTGGCTGTTCCGGGCAGGCCTTCCGATATTTGCTCACAGGGATGCAACAACCTCATCAGGATGAACAAAGCGGCCCTCGTTACCTCGGCCCGGGACATAGCAGATGTGTTGCAATGGGAAGTCAGGGATAAAGATATTCAGGCTGTACAGCAGAAGCTCTTTGAATCGCTGGACGACAGGGACAGGCAGATTATCAACCATATCCGGGAGAACGGAGGCGATATAAATGCCATGGGGGAAAGCCTGAACATGCCTTTTCCGGAGCTCTCGGCCCGCCTGGTTCAGCTCCAGGTACAGGGCTTTGTTGATTGCCCGGGAAATAATGAATACATATCACGTATATGATAGATACTCACGTACATCTTTACGATCAGGCATTCGACCCGGACAGGGATCTGGTTGTGGCAAGGGCTAAGCAGGCCGGGGTGAGCCACTGCATTCTTCCGGCAATTGACAAAAGCACCTTCAGGGCACAGGCAGTATGCCTGGAACTGTATCCGGGATTCTGCCATAAAGCCTCGGGTCTCCACCCTACTTCCATTGGCCGGGATTACCGGCAGGAACTTGATTTCGCGTACAGCACGCTGCAAGGGGCGGTTGCCATAGGGGAAGTGGGGCTGGATGCCTACTGGTCACGTGAATACATGAGTGAACAGATCCTGGCACTTGAAGAACAGGTGCAATGGGCCCGCGAACTGGATCTGCCCCTGATTATTCATTCACGCTCTTCTTTTCCCGAGCTGCTGGCCACCTTGAAAAAATGCAGTTATCCAGGCATGCGCGGCATCCTTCATGCCTGGTCGGGAAGTGCCGAAATTTTCCGGGAAGCAAACCGATATGGTCATTTCCTGATGGGGATCGGGGGCGTGATCACCTACCGCAATGCCCGCCTGGCCGGAGTGGTAAAAGAAATTGACCTGACAGAAATCGTACTGGAGACAGACGCACCCTGGCTGAGCCCTGTTCCCTTCCGCGGGCAAAGGAATGAAAGTGCCTACCTGGAAAATATTGCCCGGGAACTGGCCCGGGTGAGGGATGTCAATCCTGAAACAGTGATTGAACATACTACCCAAAATGCATTATCTTTGTTTTTTCTTGAAAAACATGAATAACTCATCCGTTCTTGTCATTTACACGGGGGGGACCATAGGCATGAAGGCACACCCCCTGACCGGGGAACTCGTTCCCTTCCGCTTTGAACACGTGCTGGAGGAAGTCCCGGAATTAAGAAAATTCGGATTCCGGATCGACACCCATTCATTTGATCCATTGATAGACTCTTCGGATATTTTCCCTGAATTCTGGGTAAAACTGGCCTTGCATATTGAAAAGGAATACAACAATTACGATGGTTTTGTGGTTTTGCACGGAACCGACACCATGAGCTATTCTGCATCGGCACTGAGTTTCATGCTTGAAAACCTGGAAAAGCCGGTGATATTTACAGGCAGCCAGCTCCCCATAGGATTGCCGAGAACAGATGGCAAGGAAAACTTCATATCAGCCGTAGAGATCGCAGCCGAAAAAGACACGGGCGGACATGCCATAGTTCCGGAAGTGTGCATTTTCTTTCAGGATGAATTGTTTCGCGGGAACAGGACCTTTAAGTACAATGCAGAGGAATTCAGGGCTTTCCGGTCACCCAACCACCCACCCCTGGCTGAAGCAGGAATTCACATAAAATACAACCAAAAATACATCCGGTATCCGGAAAGCTGGGGAAAACAGCTCCGGATCCACACGCAGCTCGGAACAGATATTGCCATTTTGAAGATATTTCCCGGCATAGAAAAAGGTATTGTGGAAGCTGTCCTGGGCATTGAAGGATTACGCGCCGTTATCCTGGAAACCTACGGACAGGGGAATGCCCCGTCTGTCAAGTGGTTGCTTGATTTGTTATCCGGCGCCGTGAGCAGGGGTATCATCATTCTGAACATTACCCAGTGCCCTGCGGGAAGCGTTTCCATGAATTCGTATGCTTGTGGTGCAAGACTGCAGGAAGCAGGTGTCTTGAGTGGTTATGATATGACGACAGAAGCGGCTGTAACAAAAATTATGTTATTAACAGGTCTTTTTCATGATAATGAGCGCGTTAAATATTTTCTTTCACAGTCTTTAAATGGCGAATTTTCCTAAAGGTGCTTGGAATAAAACTTTTTTCAGTAACTTGCGCTACTTTTTTATTAACACCTAATTTAAAAGGAGAGGTGGCCGAGTTGGTCTAAGGCGCGCGCCTGGAAAGTGCGTAAACTCCAAAAGGGTTTCGCGGGTTCGAATCCCGCCTTCTCCGCCAGCTATAAAAAACGTTTGACTACTATAAATTCTTAACTCTAATTATTCAACAGAAATGAAAAAACTTTTCGTATTTTTGGCAGTTCTTGGATTCATTGCCATCTCTGCTCAGTACGCTGCCGCACAAACAGAAACCCCGACGGGTGAAATTGAACAGGTTGAGATACCCATTCACCAGCAACTCAAAACAAAATACATTGAGGGTGGTCCTGGTTTCATGTCAACCATTCTGCTCTGTCTTGTATTCGGACTTGCACTTGGAATTGAACGTATTCTGTACCTGTCCCTTTCCGAAACCAACACCTCAAAATTACTGGCAAAAGTGGATGAAGCCATGAAAGAAGGCGGCGTACCTGCTGCTATGGAGATTTGCCGTAACACCCGCGGACCTGTAGCCAGCATTTTTTACCAGGGACTCAGCCGTGTTGACCAGGGCCTGGAAGTCGTGGAAAAATCAATTGCTTCCTACGGTTCTGTGCAAATGATGGAACTTGAGAAAGGCTTTTCATGGATCCAGCTGTTCATCGCCATTGCTCCTATGTTTGGATTTTTGGGAACAGTTGTCGGGATGGTTCAGGCATTTGATGCTATCGAATCTGCCGGAGACATTTCTCCTACCATCGTTGCCGGCGGTATCAAAGTTGCCCTTATCACTACGGTGTTCGGTCTTATCGTGGCTATTATCCTTCAATTATTATACAACTACCTGATTTCAAAACTGGATGGCATTGTAAGTAGTATGGAAGACGCCTCCATATCCATGATCGACATTTTGGTTAAATATGAAAAATAAGACATTGCGATGAAGAAAATTCCAAAAATAGCTTTATGGGTACTCTTTTTGATCAGCATTGTCATTTCCGTTTTATATTTCCTAAACATTAAGAGTGAAAACCTAGATGCATGGACCTATACGTATTTGAACTGGGCCTATGTGACTTTAGGACTGACAATTCTTGCGATCATTCTGATGCCAATACTTACCTTTAAGCAAAGAACGGTTAAATTGCGCTCGATTTTGCTGGTGATAGGCATAACTGTTGTCCTGGTAGGAGGTTCATACCTTTTGGCTCCGGGCACTCCTGTAACCCTGGCAAACGGAAAGGTTTTTGAAGGATCTGTGGTAAAATTGACAGACGCCGGTCTGTACCTGACCTATATTCTGGTTGCTTGCGCAGCGATTGCCATAATTGGCGGGTCTGTCTATAATGCCCTGAAGAAAAACTAATAAATTTAAACACTATGGCAAGACCAGCAGGTGATATTAATGCAGGCTCAATGGCAGATATAGCTTTCCTGCTTCTTACTTTCTTTATGATGGTTACAACCATGGATACCGAGACCGGTATTCAGCGCCGTCTTCCTCCCATGCCCGATGAGAATCAAATTGAGCAAGCCGAGCAGATCAACAAACGAAACATTATGGTTGTACTGATCAATAATAATGACCGTTTGTTCGCGGGGGGACAGGAAATGCCTATCGTGATGCTTAAGGACAAAGTCAAGGAATTTCTTACCAATCCTGCAAATCTGCCCGATTTACCAGAAAGACGGGAAAAGGAAATTGAAGGATTTGGCCCTTATATGGTATCGCGTGCGCTAGTTTCGCTGCAAAACACCCGGGGGACTTCATACAAAGCCTATATCGAAGTACAAAACGAACTGGTAAAAGCCTTCAACGAAGTCCGGGACGATTTTGCGATGCAGAATTTTGGAAAGAAGTACGATCTCCTGGATGAGGATCAGCAGCGTATTACCAGGGATGCAGTTCCAATGAACCTTTCCGAGAGGGAACCAAGAGAAGTAACCAAAAGAAGAAGATAGGAGGCATAACTATGGCAAAATTTAGAAGTAAAAACAGTAAGAAAAAAGTGCCTGCCCTGAGTACAGCCTCACTCCCAGACGTTGTGTTCATGATATTGTTCTTTTTCATGATCTCGACCAGTTTCCGTACTTCAGAACGCGTGGTCATGGTAAAGCTCCCGGAAGCAACTGAAATTGCAAAACTGGATCGCAAGGACCTGGCCAGTTATATAAATATTGGCCCGCCCGTTGCGGCTTTCCAGGCACAATACGGAACCGACGCCCGGATTCAGCTTAATGATGCATTCAGCACAATTGAGGATATCCGCGATTTTATTGCGGCATCACGTGAATCCATGTCAGAGGCTGACCGTCCCTTAATGACAGTTTCCCTTAAGGTGGATGAAGATGTGCGCATGGGGATTGTGACCGATGTAAAGCAGGAACTCCGTCGTTGTTCCGCTTTGAAGATCATGTACTCTACCCGCCGCAAGGCTGAAGAAAAACGAGGTTTATAAACCGGTACACCTAACAATGTAAGCCGTAGAATGGACTACGGCTTTTTTTTTAACTTTACATTTGAATTTTTACTGTATCTATGAAACGTTTATTATCCATTCTGGCAATTGCAGTCTTGATGGGTTGTCAGCAGGCAGCACCACAGGCAAAATATGTATTCTACTTTATTGGGGATGGTATGGGACTTGCCCAGGTCGCTTTGACAGAAGCCTGGCTGGCTGATTCCGCAGAAGTAATCGGATTTGAAAAGCTGTCCTTCACGGAATTCCCGGTTCTCGGTATGGCCACAACATTCAGCGCCGGCAATATCATAACTTGTTCCTCTGCAGCCGGAACTGCTTTGGCCACCGGCACAAAAACCAACAACGGGATGCTGGGTGTATCCCCCGACTCTGTCAGCCTTGAAGCGATAACCTACAAAATTAAAAAAGCAGGTTACCGGGTCGGTGTCACATCTACCGTGACATTAGATCATGCTACACCGGGATCATTTTATGCGAATGCCAGCTCCAGGTCTGATTATTATGATATTGCTGTCCAGTTGCCGCAAACGGGATTTGACTTTTTTGGAGGAGGAGGATTTGTACAGCCCGAGGGGAAAGACAAGGATCAGGTATCTGTTCTCTCTCTGATAGAAGAGGCAGGATACCAGGTAGCTTACGGGATTGAGCAGGTTGAAACATCGGCCGGAGCAGAGAAAATGCTGTTGCTTCAGGATAAGGAAAGGGACTATATGGGTGCCCTGCCCTATGCCATTGACCGGAAGGAAGGCGATATGACGCATGCCGATATCATAAACGTTGCGGTAGATTTCCTGGACAATGAAAAAGGGTTTTTCCTGATGAGCGAAAGTGGTCGAATTGATTGGGCCTGTCACTCTAATGACGGAAAAACATCCATCCTGGAAACCCTGGACCTGAATGATGCGGTGCAGGTTGCCCTTGAATTTGCACAAAGGCATCCCGGGGAGACCCTGATCGTAGTGACGGCAGATCATGAAACGGGAGGCCTGGCCCTGGGCTCGGCAAGCGGTTATTCCTTGTTTTTTGACGCGCTGGCGGAACAAAATGCCTCCAAAGATATGCTGTTACAGACCGGGAATAAAGAAATGACAGGCCAAGTGGCAGAGATGAACGACAGGGCCTGTATCGGGTGGACCACTTCTTCCCATACCGGGATACCGGTTCCTGTATATGCAACAGGGGCAGGAAGTGAACTCTTTTCGGGAAGGATGGACAATACTGATATACCAAAGAAGATTTGCCAGGCAATGGGAATTGCTTTTTAACCCGGAAAATCATCCGTTCGTCGGGCCTATACCTTGCTTTCACCGATTTCCTGTTGCCATATGAGGGGGTTGCCGTTACATTTGCGGCAGTACAACTTTTAAAATTTATCAATTATGGAAATTTTGGACAAACAGGAACCCGATTCCCCGGTCAGCCAGGGACGCAGGAAGAATTTTTCCGGAGGGATATTCATAGGTCTTATCATGATCCTTGCCGGAGCTATCTTGATTTTTACCAATGTAGGATGGATTTCATGGGAGGCACGACGCATTCTCCTCTCCTGGCAAATGCTTCTGATCGTTATCGGGCTCGTTTCCCTGGTAAGGAAACAGGTCACATCAGGTGTAATATTACTGGTAATAGGGACCATATTCCTCTTGCCACGCATAGGTGCCCTGGATATTTTCCCCGGCATGGAATGGTTTACAAAACTCAATTGGGGCAATTTATGGCCTTTGTTCCTGGTGGCTGTGGGCATATTGATTTTCACAAAAGCCAGAAAGGGCGATCAACACTGCTACAGGTCCGGGAATCAAGCCTGGCATCACAACCCTTCAGGCGGATCTACACGCTTTGACAACGGATATGTAGATTATTCAATGGTTTTCAGCGGTTCTGACACCGTCTTTCTTGAGCCGGTATTCCGCGGAGGCAATATTGAAAGTGTATTTGGCGGGGTTACCCTTGATTTACGAAAAACAGACCTGCAGGAGGGAGTGTCCTATTTGAAGGTTTCCACTGTTTTCGGAGGTGTGACGTTATTCATCCCACCCTCCTGGAATGTTGAAATTCAAAGTGATTCGGTATTTGGCAACTTCAAGGACAACAGACCTTATGCTGCCGGGGTGGATAAAAATTCCAAACTGATAATTAAAGCAGAATGCGTTTTTGGCGGTGGTGAGATCAAGTAAATACAACATAATGGCAACAGGGAGCGTTGTTCTTGTAATAGCGCTCCTGTTTGCCTGGCTTACCGGATCGCTCATTTCACTTGCCTGGTTCGAAATACTGGCGGATGGCCTCATAATTGCCACATGCATGACAGGGCTGGGGCTTTTTACGTATAAAATGGATGCCTACGGAATGCCCCCTTATGTTCAAAGCCTGATCTTCTGTGCCGGGGTTGCCGGCATACCTGTCCTTGCCATGTACCTGTACCTTGATCCGGCCGGATTTCGTCATTTCGTACGCATCATTCCTTTACGGGTATTTATAGTCGCCCTGATATGCTTGGTTTTATTGTTCCTAAAAAAAGCCGGCAAAACCGGCAAAACAGAAGATCCACCCCTGGCGGATAAGCCATTGTCTACCACTTTGTCATCACAGGAATACCAGGATAAGATCATAGTCCGGTCCGGGAACGGCATAAAAGTCATTCCTGTAAACGATCTGTTGTATATACAGGCCGACGGGGATTACATATGGCTTGTTGCAAAAGACGGCAAATGGCTGAAGGAGGAAACCATGAAACACATGCAGGAAACACTTTCACCATCAGGTTTCGTGAGGATCCACCGGTCCTTTATAGTGAATGTCAGCGCAATCAGCCGGATTGAACGTTACGGGCAACAACAGCTGATCATTCTGACAAACGGGGACTCCATCAGAATAAGCACTTCGGGTTACAGAACTCTGCGGGATGCTTTGGGATTTTGAAACCTGATTTTGTTTTTTGCTTACCTTTGCAAAAAAAAGATGGACTACAAGATCAGGGACCTTGAGTTTGCCGGCTTTGGGAAAAAAGAGATTCTCCTGGCAGAAAAGGAAATGCCGGGACTTATGGCGCTGCGCAATCGTTACAAAGATCAGAAACCCCTAAGAGGAGCACGTATAACCGGAAGCCTCCATATGACCGTACAGACAGCCGTTCTGATAGAAACACTCAGGATGCTTGGAGCTGATGTACGCTGGGCTTCCTGCAACATATTTTCCACACAGGACCATGCCGCCGCCGCCATTGCCGCTGCCGGAGTTCCTGTCTTTGCCTGGAAAGGAGAAAGCCTTGAAGATTACTGGTGGTGTACCCTGCAAGCCCTCTCTTTCCCCAACGGCAAAGGCCCTCACCTGATCGTGGACGATGGCGGAGACGCCACCTTACTGGTACACAAGGGGTTTCTTGCCGAGAAAGACCCTTCCTCCCTGGATGCACTTTCCGGGAACGAAGAAGAAAAAATCATTGCCTCCCTGCTGCGGAAGACACTGCAGGAACGTCCAGGCATGTGGTCACATATTGTCAGCGAAATGAAGGGTGTCAGTGAGGAGACCACAACCGGGGTTCACCGGCTCTACCAGATGTTTGAGAAAGGAGAATTGCTATTTCCGGCCATCAATGTGAACGATTCTGTTACCAAATCCAAATTTGACAACCTTTATGGATGCCACGAATCCCTGGCCGACGGCATCAAACGTGCCACCGATGTAATGATCGCCGGAAAGGTGGTGGTAGTCTGTGGTTACGGAGATGTGGGTAAAGGATGTGCCAGGAGCATGCGTTCCTACGGTGCCCGGGTAATTGTCACCGAAATTGATCCCATTTGTGCACTCCAGGCTTCCATAGAAGGATTTGAAGTCCGCAGGCTGGAAAATTGCCTGGACCAGGGACGGATATTTGTGACGGCTACAGGCAACTGTGATATCATACGCCTGGAACACATGGAAAAAATGAGGGACCAGGCAATCGTATGCAACATTGGTCATTTTGACAACGAAATTCAGGTAGATGCCCTTGGAAAATATCCGGGCATCAGAAATGTCAATATCAAACCCCAGGTGGATCAGTTCTTTTTTCCGGATGGTCACTCCATCATTTTACTGGCAGAAGGGCGCCTGGTGAACCTGGGCTGCGCTACAGGACATCCGTCTTTTGTCATGAGCAACTCATTTACAAACCAGGTCCTGGCGCAGATAAACCTATGGACAGAAAAACACGAACTTGGAGTTTATCAGCTGCCCAAGAAACTGGATGAAGAGGTGGCGCGTCTGCACCTGGATTACCTGGGTGCTGAGCTGACTCCTCTTACAAAAAAACAGGCAGATTATATTGGGGTGGCTGTTGACGGCCCCTTCAAACCGGAATATTACAGATATTGATAATTATGATAAAATCACGCACCAAAATTGTTGACCTGCTTAAGATGCAGGCAGGGATACCTGTACTTGTCAAAGGGTGGGTCCGCACCAAAAGAGGTAACAAAAACATTACTTTCATTGCCTTGAACGATGGTTCCACCATTCATAACGTACAGATCGTATGTGATATGAATCTCTTCACAGAAGACATGCTGCGTGGGGCAACAACCGGCGCCTGCCTTCGGGTGAGCGGGCAGCTGGTCCCTTCCCCGGGAGCAGAGCAGGCAGTAGAAATAAAGGCAGAAGAAATTGAAATTTACGGAACTGCAGACCCTACTGTTTATCCCCTTCAGAAAAAGGGACACAGCATGGAGTTCCTCCGCGAGATTGCCCACTTAAGACCCAGGACCAATACCTTTGGATGTGTGCTCAGGATTCGCCACGCGATGGCATATGCCATACATAAATACTTTAACGACAAGGGATTTGTTTACCTTCACACCCCAATCATAACCGCTTCTGACTGTGAAGGCGCGGGTGCCATGTTCCAGGTGACTACCCTGGATCTGAACAACCCGCCTAAAGAAAAAGACGGAACTATCGACTACTCCCAAGATTTTTTCGGGCGACAGACAAGCCTCACCGTCAGTGGTCAGCTGGAAGGAGAACTGGGCGCTATGGCCCTTGGTGAAATTTATACTTTCGGACCTACCTTCAGGGCAGAAAACAGCAACACGCCAAGGCACCTGGCTGAATTCTGGATGATTGAACCGGAAATGGCTTTTTATGACATAAACGACAACATGGACCTGGCGGAAGACTTTATCAAATACCTGGTCCGTTACGCTCTGGAAAATTGTGCCTCTGACCTGCAGTTTCTTAACAATATGCTGGACAAAGAGCTGATCAACAGGCTGGAAAGTGTTTGCAACATAGATTTTGTCCGCCTAACCTATACAGAAGCAATAGAAATCCTTACCGGCAGTAAACAGGAATTCGAATTCCCTGTGTACTGGGGTGTCGACCTGCAAAGCGAACACGAACGGTACCTGGTTGAAAAACATTTCAAACGTCCAGTCATACTGACCGACTATCCCAGGGAAATCAAGGCTTTTTACATGAAAGAAAATGAGGACGGTATGACTGTAAGGGCCATGGACATTCTTTTTCCTAAAATAGGAGAGATCATTGGAGGGTCACAGCGCGAGGAGAACCTGGATAAATTGCTGTGCAAGATACAGGAGATGAATATGTCCCAGGAGAATCTGAACTGGTACCTTGACACCCGCCGTTATGGAACAGCCCCGCATTCAGGCTTCGGACTGGGATTTGAAAGATTACTACTTTTTATAACAGGAATGACCAATATCAGGGATGTCATTCCATTCCCGCGTACCCCTAAATCTGCAGAGTTTTAATTATGTTAGTCATTGGGATAGCCGGTGGAACCGGTTCGGGAAAAACGACAGTCGTTAACAAAATCCTGGAACGTCTTGATGAAAAACAAGTTACGGTAATTCCACAAGATTCGTACTACAAAGACAATTCGCACCTTCCGCTGGAAAAAAGGCAAGAGCTGAACTTTGACCATCCACAATCCATTGACTGGGAACTGATGGTGGAGCACCTGCTCATGCTGAAGTCCGGGGCCGCCATTGAGCGACCCATGTATTCCTACATCACCTGCACCCGTCTGCCCGAATCCATCCATACAGAACCAACCCAGATCATCATTGTGGAAGGGATCCTGATCTTTACCGATCCTCCACTGAGGAACTGCCTGGACATGAAGATATTTGTGGATGCCGACGCCGATGACAGGTTATCACGGGTCATATCAAGGGATATTGTCGAGAGAGGCCGCTCGGTGAACAAGGTTCTGGAACGTTACGAGAAGACTGTAAAGCCCATGCACCTGCAATTCATCGAACCCACCAAGCGTTATGCCGACATCATCATTCCCCAGGGCGGACACAACACGGTAGCCATCAATATGCTCATATCCACCATTGAACGAGCTTTGCTCTCAAGCTAAGCATACCCGGTCATGAAACAGGAAATACGAGTTGGACTATACCTGACCATTATCATACACCTGGTAGCCCTGATTGTATTTTTGTCGCTTCAGATCTCTCTCATCGTAAAAAAAGAGTCCTCCTTTATCCTTGACTTTACACCCCAGGAAGAACTGGAACTGGAACAACAGAAGGATAGGATCAGGGCCGAAGTAAGTGCCGGGCTGGACGATCTGATTGCCGGTATTCAAAGGGAATCAAGAAACGTGGCAGTTGACGCCACCCTGAGAAACCGTCCCCTGAAGGATGACCGTCACGCAGATCCTTCCCAGGTTTATAAAGAAGCGGAAGCATTGCAGGAACGTCTGGATGCTTCCCGCAAAGAAATTGAGGAACAGGGCGGTGTGGAAGAAATGGCCGTTGCAGACAAAAAGGAAAACAAGCAGGAAACCACCCCGTATACCGGCCCTGCCGTGCTCGAATACACGCTGGAAGGACGCAAGGCCATGAGCCTTTCCATTCCTGTTTATAAATGCCTGGGCGGAGGCGATGTTACAGTCTCTATCCAGGTGGACAGGAAAGGCTATGTTCAGAAAGCAGCGATTGTTTCATATTTCTCTTCTCAGGACCATTGCCTTCAGGAATATGCCCTGCGTGCAGCGCGTCAAAGCCGCTTTACCGCATCTGTTGATGCCCCGCCCCTGCAATCGGGAGAAATTGTCTACCGATTTATTCCTCAGTAAGCATTTTTATAGTTATTTTTGAATTGTGAACGAAAGGGAATACAGGGAAATAAAAGAATTGCTAGCCAAGCTTACCGCCAGGATCGATGCCTTGTACACCCCGGCTCCGGTTCCTGACATACCCGGTGATTTTGAACTGGAGACCATTGCGGTCCCTGTTTCCCCTACCCTTAAGGATAAGTTTTCCGGACTGGACCAACGCCCCACCCTTGCTGAATCTCTGGCAAAAACAAAAAACAAGGGTCCCCTGAAAGAAATCATTCCCCTTAACGACAGATACCTCTACCTGAAAACCCTTTTCTCTGAAGACAGCAGCCTGTACGAAAAGACAATAACCGACCTGCAGTCCTTGAAAAACATGCAACAGGCCGAAACCTATCTTGCAGAACATTTTCCCTCCTGGGAATTATCTACTCCCGCAGTTCAGAAATTTCTCAGCCAATTGCAAAATGTGTTCTAAGCTGATCATAGTGCCCACCCCCATAGGGAACCTGGAAGACATCACACTGCGTGCCCTGAAAGTGCTTCAGGAGGCGGACCTGATCCTGGCCGAAGACACCCGGACCAGCAGTATCCTGTTAAAAAAATTCGGGATCACCACACATATGGCTTCATACCATATGCACAACGAACACAGGCAGGTGGTGACGGTTCTGGAAAAGATCCGCCAGGGAAAGCTCGTTGCCCTGATCAGCGATGCAGGGACACCGGGCATCTCGGACCCAGGATTCCTCCTGGCCAGGGAATGCCTGGAAGAAGGAATTCCTGTTGAATGCCTGCCCGGGCCAACCGCCCTGATTCCCGCCCTGATCAATAGCGGTTTTCCTGCAGACCGTTTCTGTTTTGAAGGATTTCTTCCCGTAAAGAAAGGAAGGCGAAGCCGACTGGAATTCCTTGCAGCTGAAACCCGCACCGTCATCTTGTATGAATCTCCTTTCAGACTGCTCAAAACCCTTGAACAATTGAGCCAGTACATGGGACCGGACCGCCCGGCATGTGTCTGCAGGGAATTAACAAAAATACATCAGGAAACCAGGCGGGGAACTTTGTCAGAACTCTGTCAATGGTACGGTCAGAATACTCCCAAGGGAGAAATTGTCATTGTGTTGAAAGGTAGAGGGAAGGATCATGAAACAGAGCAATAGGCATCATTATGTAGTTCATGCAACGGGGATTGCCGGAATCGTTATTTTACTCTTAATCAGGATTTTTTGGGGACATCTGGTTCCCGGCCGCAAGGTCAGGCAGGATTCATTGTTGTCAGAAGAAATGTCAAACCGGTATGAAGAACCACCGGCAATAACACCTATAAAGAGTACGGTGACTGCCAGGCAGGGGATGTCCGGGGCAGCCGCACCCGAGGAATCTGTAACCCTCACGCAGGAAAATCCTGTTCCTGACAAACAGGAACGCCCTGCAACAGTCTTGCAGGAGAAAAGCCGCGAAGCCGGGGATATTGTTCCTGCATATACCAAAAAGAGACTGATCCCGGATGATTACCAGCCGGTGATTCCCGTAAAAATTGAACTCAATACGGCAGACAGTGCGGAATTGGTAAAATTATACGGAATAGGCCCGTATTATGCCGTCAACATTATTAAATATAGGGAAAAACTTGGCGGCTTTGCCGTTCCTGAGCAGCTGCTGGAAGTCACCGGCATTGACAGGGAAAGGCTGGAAGGATTCTATGACCGTGTTTTTGCAGATACTTCTTTCATTGTCAGGATGGATCTGAAAACCGCTACCGAGGACCAGCTGGCGCAGCACCTCTACATTGGCAGGTACCTGGCCCGTTGCATTGTAAGGTACAGGGAAACGGCCGTATTGGATTCCTGTACCCTGGAACACCTGGTCCGGGACAAGATCCTTGAAAGCGATCAGGCCCGCAAAATCGGGTGGTATCTTTATTAAGTGGTGATTTTTCCTATATTTGCCTGATATAAATTTTTCAAATCCCGATTAGTTATATGAATATACTGGAAACCAAAAATGTGGTGAAAAGTTTTGACGGGCATCTGGCACTGGATGATGTTAGCATCTTCGTGCCCAAAGGAGTGGTCTTTGGATTGCTGGGACCTAACGGAGCCGGGAAAACCACCCTTTTGAGGATTGTCAATCAGATCACAGCACCTGATTCAGGAAGTGTCTCTTTTGACGGCCATCCCCTGGTCGCAGAAGATGTCTTTAGCATAGGATATCTTCCGGAAGAGAGGGGATTGTATAAAAAAATGAAAATAGGCGATCAGGCCATGTACCTGGCCAGGCTCAAGGGCATGACACATGCGCAGGCGATGGCCAGCCTTAAATCCTGGTTTGTCCGTTTTGGGATTCAAGCCTGGTGGAATAAAAAGATCACCGAACTGTCCAAGGGGATGGCTCAGAAAGTGCAATTTGTCACAACAGTGATGCACAATCCCAAATTACTCATTCTGGATGAACCTTTCAGCGGTTTTGACCCCATCAATGTGGACCTTATCCGGAACGAAATCCTCCGGCTTAAGGAAAACGGCACCTCGGTCATTCTGTCAACCCACAATATGGAATCGGTAGAAGAAATGTGTGATCAGATTGCCCTGATAGACAATGCACGGTTGGTCGTAACCGGAAATCTTCATGAAATCCGCCGCATTCATGGAGACAACCACATTGAAATTCTGTACCGGGCTTCGGAACCCATTGATCCTTCCTCCCTGGGTGTCCTGCCTTTCCGTGTTGTTTCCCAGGGAAAGAAAGACGGGTCATACCAGATGGTTGTAGACCCTGCAGAGAAAAATGACACCAATGCCGTGATCCGGGCACTCATGCCTCATGTTAGTATTGTTGGCATGACCGAGATCATTCCCCGCATGCATGACATTTTCATTAAACTGGTAACGAATAAGGAGGATAGATAATGAATATCAAAAAGATAAATCTTATTATTGGCAGGGAGTTTTCCATTCGCGTCAGAAAGAAATCTTTCATCATTGCCACTTTTCTTACCCCCCTTATGATGGCTGCGCTCATCACCGTTCCCATGCTCATGACGGGGGTCAAGGACAACAGGGAAAAAGTCATTCACGTGATAGATCCCTCAGGTATAGGACAAGCCGTGCTTGAAAATCAGGAGTATATCACTTTCACCTTCCGCCAGGAGGGGGACCTGGAAGAATACAGGACCAACTTTGACACCAAAAACATCCATGCCGTATGTGTCATTGAGGACACCGGAGACAACCAGGTGGATATAAAACTCTACAGCACCGGCCAGATCGATTCCGAGGTCCAGCGGTATATCTCGCGCCAGGTGAGCCAGGAAGTGGAAAGGCGCAAACTCAACTCGTACGACATACCACAACTGCAGCAGATCATGCAGGACGTGAGGACCAATATCCAGGCAAAGGCCTTTACCTGGACCGATACCGGAGACGAAAAGGAAACCATCACAGAAGTGTATATGGCCATCGCCTACCTGAGCAGCTTCCTGATCTATATGTTCATCTTTATGTACGGATCCATGGTCATCAGGGGTGTTATTGAGGAAAAGACAAACCGTATTGTGGAAGTCATCATTTCATCGGTTAAACCGATTGAACTCATGCTGGGCAAGATCGTTGGGATTGCCCTGGTTGCCTTGTTGCAGTTTCTGCTGTGGATCCTGCTTACTGTAATCATCCTGTTCATTGTCATGGCCCTGGTGGGAACCGGGACCATTGCCGAATTGGGTCAGGCAGCCCCCCAGATTCAGGGCGGGCTGGCAGGAACCATCGCATCTTTTGATACGGGGAACGGGGTACTCACAGGCATTGCAAGCACCTTGTCACAAATACAGGCTGGAAAATTCCTTTTGAGTTTTATACTCTATTTCGTGGGGGGATACCTGATGTATGCCTCGATGTTCGCAGCCATAGGTTCTGTTTCCGATTCCGAAACCGACACGCAGCAATTCCAGTTGCCCATTACCATACCCCTGATCCTGGGTTTGTTCATCATGATGCATACCTTTCAGCACCCGGACAGTTCCCTGTCTGTATGGGCTTCCATGATCCCTTTCACTTCGCCTATGGTCATGCTGGCAAGGCTTCCCTTTGGAGGGGTTCCGCTTTGGCAGCTGGTGGTTTCCATCCTGCTGCTCTTTGCAACTTTCCTGGCCGTGGTATATTTTTCGGCAAAAATATACAAGGTGGGAATACTCATGTACGGGAAAAAGGTAACCTGGAAAGAATTATGGAAATGGATGCGCTACAAAAACGGCTGATAAAAGTTGTCCTCTTCTCTGCGCTGTTGCTTATCGCGGGGATGACCACCTCCCCGGCCCAGACAATCAAGGCATCCCGGGTGCTGATGGACACTTCGGCTTACCAGCCCAAAGCTTCCGCGGCTGTTAAGAGTATCATCAATGCCTACTCCCCTGAGCTCAACCGCAAGATGGACGAAGTGGTCGGTTATACCACGGTGGCCATGGACTCCTATGCTCCCGAGAGCCCGTTGTCCAATATGGCAACAGATGCCCTGCTGGCCATCGCCAGAAGGCATTATGGTCTGGACCGGGTGGATTTTGCCATGACCAATTTCGGAGGCATACGTACTTCGTTTCCAAAGGGAGACTTGACTCTTTACTATGTTTATGCCGCCTTCCCATTCGAGAATTCTCTTGTCCTGGTAGCCCTGAAAGGCGAACAGGTAAGGGCTTTGTTCGAACTTTTCGCCCGCAGCCGCACCGAGGCCCTTGCTGGTGTACGTCTCCGGATTGACAATCACAAAATCACCGAATTGCTCATTAATGGGAAGCCTCTTGACGATGAACGAATCTATTATCTGGCCACCATTGATTTCCTGCTAACGGGAGGAGACAGGATGACCGCCTTGCGGGAGAATGTGGGTGTTGACTATTCGGGCATTACACTCAGGGATGTTATACTACAGTATATCAGTGTGTTTACAAAAAACGGAGAGCCTATACCGGCCAAAAAAGATGGACGGGTGGTTATCAACAACCCGCGTGAATAATGAAAAAGTATTTTTTATACGTCTTTTCTCTTATCTTGCTTACAGCCATTTCCCGGCCCCTTTCCGGCCAGGATCTGGTGATCGTGCATACCAATGATTTTCACAGCCAGATCGAGCCTTTTCAATCGGGGCGTAATGCCGGGACAGGCGGTCTGTTAAGTTTGTCGGGTTACCTGGAAGATATGAGAAAAGAGTTTCCTGATCTGCTGTACCTGGATGCGGGAGACTACAACCAGGGGACTCCCTATTTCAACCTCTTTGGCGGAAAGGTGGAAGTAAACGGCATGAATAAGCTCGGATTGTTTGCCACCGCGTTGGGGAACCATGAGTTTGACAACGGACTGGAAGACCTTGTCAGCCGTCTAAAAATGGCGGATTATCATATTCTTTGTGCCAATTATGATATTTTGTACAGGCCGCTCAGAAAATTGGTCAAACCCTATGTCATAACCCGTGTCAACGGGAAAAAAATCGGCATCATAGGCCTGACGCTGAACCTGAATGGTCTTGTCTCCAGCGAAGTGTTACGGCTCATGCAATACCGGGATGCTGTGCAGACAGCTAACAACATGGCATCACGGCTAAAAAGAAAAGGTTGTGACCTGGTTATCTGCCTGACACACCAGGGCCTTGATGCAGATATAAAACTGGCTGCCCAGGCCAGGAACATACACCTGATCATCGGAGGGCATTCACATACTTTTCTTGAAGAACCTGTAAGTGCCACAGACCTGGACGGACATGAGGTGGTCATTGTCCAGACAGGAGCTTACGGAGTATATGCCGGGCGTGTTGATATAACTTTTTAACGAGGAAGCATCATGTTTCTGGAAACTCAAAAATGGAACGGGAGGATTGAAGTGATCTGCGGATCCATGTTCTCGGGAAAAACGGAAGAACTCCTGCGCCGGCTCAAAAGGGCCAGGTTTGCGAATCAGCGGGTGGAAATATTCAAACCCCGCATTGATGTGAGGTATTCCAGGGAAGAAGTTGTTTCCCACGACAGTCATTCTTATCCCTCAACGCCGGTTGACTCGGCAGAAAGCATTCTTTTATTGGCCACCAACGTAGATGTTGTGGCCATTGACGAAGCACAATTCTTTGACCAGAATCTTGTAAGGGTCTGCCAGATACTGGCCCAAAACGGTATCCGGGTAATCGTGGCCGGCCTGGATATGGATTACCTGGGAAACCCGTTTGGTCCCATGCCCGACTTGATGGCTGTGGCCGAACATATTGTAAAAGTCCATGCCATATGTGTTCGTTGCGGGGATCCGGCCCAATATTCCCATCGTTTAAGCGATAGCACCCGGCTTGTGGAACTTGGGGAGAAAGACATATACGAGCCCCTTTGCAGACATTGTTTTAACCAGATAAAAAAATGAGCGCAAACCTATTCACCCACCTTGAAATCAGCATTCCAAACATCCGGTATAATCTGAATTATTTCCGTTCGTTTCTCAATAAAAAAACAAAGCTTCTAGTCTTGGTCAAAGCCTACGGATACGGCCACGGTATTGGTGAGTTTTCCCGCATCCTGGAAGAGAATGGTGTAGATTACCTGGCCGTTGCATTTCCCGGAGAAGGCGTTGCCATACGCGAGGCAGGCGTAAAACTTCCTGTCATCGTGCTTTCGGCCGGCATGGAGCATTATTCCCTGCTGATAAAAAACAAGCTGGAACCAAGCCTTCCCTGCCTGGATGCTTTTAAGCGTTTTGCAAGTGAGGCAGCTGCCCTGGGGGAACAGGCTTATCCAGTGCACATCAAACTCGACACAGGGATGCACCGCCTTGGTTTTGAACAAGCCGAGCTCCATGCCCTGTCGTATGAATTGCCTTTGGCGCAATCTGTGAGGATCGCATCCATTTTTTCCCATTTTGTAGCTTCAGGAGATCCTCAGCATGATGATTTCACCAGGGCACAGATAACCCGCTTTGAAGCCCTTTCTTCTTTTTTAATGAATCACCTGGATTACAAGCCTATCCGCCATCTGCTCAATTCCCCCGGAATTGAACGGTTCGCAAAAGAAGCCCAATATGATATGGCAAGGCTTGGAATCGGGCTTTACGGAATGTCTTATGTGGACAGGAGTCTGCTACGGCCTACAGCTTATCTCAAAACACCGGTTTTACAGGTAAAAACCGTTGCCAAAGGAGAAACCGTCGGGTACGCAAGGGCAGGGAAAGTCACAGCTCCTGACACACGTATAGCTACCCTGGCCATTGGCTATGCAGACGGGGTAAACCGCCATCTGAGCGGTGGCAAAGCCTGCTTCTCTGTCAATGGACACAGGGCCCCCACCATTGGAAATATCTGTATGGACATGTGCATGATTGACGTTACCGGCATTGATGTCAAACCCGGAGACATGGTAACGGTTTTTGGAGAAGACCCCTCCATCTTTGAACTTGCAGATATTCTGGGAACTATTCCCTACGAGATCCTCACAAGTGTCGCACAACGGGTTCCGAGGATCTACGTGTCCTGATCAGGCCATCATTTTACAGACCATTTCCATGAGCAGTTCCCCGTCCGTGGCTTCTCCGCGGTCCGAAGATTTATACAGGCTGTCGTAAATGCACAACAGCTCCATGGCCCTTACTGTCCTCCTGAATGTAAAGAAACGGGATGCCCGCAGTGTTTCTTTGAAAAAATAGTAATTGCTTCCCATGAGTTTACCGACAGCGTCTTCCGTCAGGGAGGGATTCTCCATGCGCAGTGCATGGTATTTAAGTATCCGGGATAAATGCGTATATAAAAGGCTGATTATCATAACAAGGGGATACTTTTTTTCATTATCCGAAAAGTATTGCACTATGGGTTGCACACCGGCAAAATTTCCGTCAGTAAGGTGCCTGAACATGGTAAAAGGACTGAAATCCCTGTTAATACCCACCGAGTTTTCAACCATGTCCGTTGTGATGGTTAGTGTTCCTTCCGGGATAAGTATGAATAATTTGTCCAGTTCCATGACGACCCGTTGCAAGTCTGTACCCAGGAAATCCGCCAGCAGGCTGGCTGCCTGTGGTTCAATCCGTGTGTTCATTTCTTTCAGGTATGCGGTTATCCATTCCTGCATCTGGTAATCCCTCAGTGGAACCGATTCCAGGATTTCACAGTATTTGAGAGCTGTTTTCCAGAGCTCGGTTCTTTTATCCAACGATTTCCCCATCAGGCAAAGAACCAGCACACAAGAGGGATTCATGGCCTTGAAGTATGACACAAGGCCCTCAATTCCTTTAAGCTGCTGTGCTTCCTTTACTATTATGACCTGCCTGGATGCCATGAGAGGATACCTTCTTGCATTATCGGCAATCTGCATAACGGTGGCATCCTGTCCGTAGATTACCATCTGGTTGAATGCCTTTTCATCTTCTGTAAGTGCATGGGCGGCAATAAACGAGGTGATCTGATCCACATAATAGGGTTCCTCTCCCATGAGCAGGTAGCAAGGTTTGTATATACCCTCTTTCAAATCCTTCATTATCCGGTTGTAGGTGGACAGGGTTTCTGCAGGTGTTGTTTTAGCCATATGACAAATTTACATAAATTTGCACTATGAACAGTCCGTCTGTGATATATTGCGCAGTAAGAAAAAAATGGGTGGAACGCACCCCGGAAGAGGAAGTACGCCAGCATATCATTAAACACCTTCATATTGTATGCGGAGCTCCCCTGCACCTGATGACCTGTGAATACCCCGTTCAAATCCTGGATCACCGCGCTGATCTGGTGCTCCATGACCGGGATGGAAAACCTCTTGTGCTGGCAGAGTTCAAAGCACCCTCGGTCAGTGTGGACGAAAAAACCATTGCCCAATTGCGAAGGTATAACGCGGAGATCCTGGCACCATACCTTCTTGTCAGCAACGGTTCGCAAACATTCTTCTGGAAATTAAGCCGGGAAAACGGTATTTATGAGTCCATGAAAGAAATACCTGCATATCAGGAACTGATCTAAACATCCGTTGTAATGAAAGCTCCCCTGAGATCCAAGATTTTCAAAATCGTATCCCTGCAGGCCGGGGCCAGAAATGTGCGCGCCTTTGTTATCGGAGGTTATGTACGTGATTTTTTTCTTAAACGTCGTTGTACTGATATTGATATTGTTGTAGAAGGTAATGGTTTGGAAATTGCCTCCGACGTGGCCTCTGTCCTAAATGTTAAAGCCACTCTGTTTAAAAATTTTGGTACAGCCATGTTACGCTACCGCGGGATGGAAATTGAGTTCGTCGGGGCCAGAAAAGAATCCTATAGGTCCGATTCCCGAAAACCGGTTGTAGAGAACGGGACTGTGGAAGATGATCAGAAAAGACGTGACTTCACAATAAATGCAATGGCATTCAGCCTGCAGCAGGAAGATTACGGCACCCTGACAGATCCTTTCAATGGCCTTAACGATCTTGTTAATAAAATCATAAGAACTCCTTTGGACCCGGACACAACATTCAGTGATGATCCCCTGAGGATGGTTCGTGCAATCCGTTTTGCAGCACAACTGGAATTCACAATAGATGAAACGGCTTTCGGGTCCATTACCAGGAATGCCTCCAGGATTCAGATTGTGTCACAGGAGAGGATTACGGCTGAATTGCAAAAAATCATGGCCTCACGCAAGCCTTCTTTGGGATTCTGCCTGTTGGAGAAAAGCGGTCTTCTGCCTATGATCCTGCCGGAGGTATCCCAGCTGCGCGGGGTGGAAACAATGGAAGGGAAAGGGCACAAGGAAAACTTCAGTCATACGATGGAAGTCCTGGATAACGTTGCCCTGGTCAGTGACAATATCTGGCTTCGCTGGGCAGCCTTGCTTCACGATATTGGAAAACCGACCACCAAGCAATTTGACAAGGAGGCGGGATGGACTTTTCACGGACACGACTTTATTGGCAGTAAAATGATCCCGGGGATTTTCCGGCAGCTCAGATTACCCTTGGGAGAAGAAATGAAATATGTCCGGAAATTGGTACAGCTACACTTAAGGCCTATTGCCCTGGTAAATAATGTAAGTGATTCCGGGGTTCGCAGGCTGCTGTTCGATGCAGGAGAAGATATTGATGACCTGATGCTGTTGTGTCGTGCAGACATTACATCAAAAAATCCCAGGACTGTAAGGCAGCACTTCGGGAATTTTGAATTGGTAAGCAAAAAGCTGATCCAGGTTGAAGAAAAAGATGCCATCAGGAACTTTCAGCCTCCCATCTCGGGAGAGGTAATCATGAAGACCTACAACCTGCCCCCCTGCCGCGAAGTGGGACTGATAAAGGATTATATCAAGGATGCTATCCTCGATGGAAAAATCGGCAACAATTATGAAGAAGCCCTCGAGCTGATGAAACAAAGGGCTGCTGAACTGGGAATCAGTGAAGCAGGTGCATGAGTTCTTCCCTGGTTCGCATATCCTTGAGGAATGTTCCTGTAAAGGCAGAGGTAACCATTTTTGAATGTTGTTTCTGGACCCCCCTTATCTGCATGCACATATGCTCGGCCTCGATGACAACAGCGACACCCATCGGGTTGAGTGTTTCCTGGATGCAGTCGCGGATCTGAACCGTTAGGCGTTCCTGTACCTGAAATCTGCGGGCAAATGTTTCCACTACCCTGGTAATTTTACTGATCCCTGTTATAAAACCATCGGGAATATACGCCACATGAGCTTTTCCGTAAAAGGGAAGCATGTGGTGCTCACAAAGGGAATACATTTCGATATCCTTTATAAGAACCATTTGCTGGTATTCTTCACGGAATTTTGCGGAATTCAGAATGGCAGCCGGATCTTCCTGGTATCCTTTTGTAAGAAACTGCATAGCCCGTGCAACCCTCAGCGGAGTTCTGACCAGGCCTTCTCTTTCTGTATCCTCTCCAAGGAGTTTCATTACTTCTTTGTAATGTTCTTCCAGCTTTCTTGTCGTTTCGGGAGTATAATGGTCGTTGTTGGTATAAGACATGGATTATCGGATATGGATTAAAGTACAAAAATACAAAAAAAAACATCTCGTAATTTACCTTAAACTTTCAGGACCTGAAGGAGTCAAATGGAAAATCGGTGTGTTGACTAATCATATTTTTTGTACATTCGCAATCATGGAAAAAGAAGTACTTATAAAAATCAGGGGAATCAAGAAGATTTACGAGATGGGGACCCAGCAAGTGCGTGCACTCAACGGTGTTGATCTGGAAATCAGGAAGAACGAATACGTAGCTATCATGGGGCCGTCGGGATCGGGCAAGTCTACTTTAATGAATTTGCTGGGATGCCTGGACACTCCAACAGAAGGAACATATATCCTGAACGGGACGGATGTAAGCCAGATGCGGGACGACCAGCTGGCCGAGGTGAGAAACAAAGAAATTGGATTCGTTTTCCAGTCGTTCAACCTGTTGCCCAGGTATAATGCCCTGAATAATGTAGCATTGCCCCTGATATATGCAGGGTTACCCCGGGCGGATAGGGAGCGCGAGGCTAAAAGAGCCCTGATAAATGTTGACCTTGAGGACAGGATGAACCACAAACCAAATGAATTGTCTGGCGGACAAAAACAAAGGGTGGCCCTTGCCCGTGCCATGGTCAACAATCCATCAATAATTCTGGCCGATGAACCAACAGGAAACCTTGATACGAAAACATCGCTGGATATAATGGAGCTTTTTGAACAAATCTATTCAAAGGGAAACACCATTATTATCGTAACCCACGAGGAGGACATTGCCCACTATGCAAGACGGGTCGTCCGCCTGAGGGACGGGCTGGTAGAAAGCGACCAGCTAAACAACAATCCTGTGTTGAACAATTCATGAGTAAGATCTACACTGGTACTGGGGACAATGGTTCTACCTCCCTTCAGGACGGGAGCAGAATATCAAAGGCTCATCCACGTGTTGCAGCCTATGGAAAAGTAGATGAGCTCATATCCTGGCTGGGACTTATCCGTTCTCATCCCTTATTTTCCCCTGACCAAAGGTTGCACGAAATCAATTCCTTCCTGCGCAGCATCCAGGAGGATCTCATGCTCCTGGCAAGAAGGCTGGCATCAAAAGACCCCTCTCTTGATACCCGCTACGATTTCCTTCCCGCAGCTGCGGCCCTGGAAAAATCGACTGATAATTTGCATGACCAGTTGCCGGTCCTAAAATCTTTTGTACTCCCATATAATCCAGACATTTCATCACAGGTTCATATTGCCCGTACTATCTGTCGTGAAACTGAACGTCATATAGTAGCTCTTGGCACGGATATTGCCAGCGCAGATATTTTAATATACATTAACCGGCTTTCTGACTACCTTTTTGTTCTTGCCCGGTTCATCACCGTTACTACAGGTTGTGCGGAAGACTATTTTGTATAACTTTGGTCACATTTTTTAAATTCGTTGCATAAATGTACTGGACACTTGAATTGGCATCAAAACTGGAAGACGCTCCCTGGCCCGCTACCAAGGAGGAGCTTATTGATTATGCCACACGCTCGGGCGCTCCGCTGGAGGTAATTGAAAACCTGTCAGATCTTGAGGATGATGGGGAAATATACGACAGCATTGAAGACATCTGGCCTGATTATCCCAGCAAGGAAGATTTTTTTTTCAACGAAGACGAATATTAAGGTCCTTGAATGAATATAATTATTGCCGGTGCGGGAGAGGTTGGTTTTCATCTGGCAAAGATGTTGTCCGATGAAAACCATCAAATCACTATTATAGATAAGAATGAAGCCCGTCTGCATCAGATAGCAGAGACTTCAGATGTCGTTCCCGTACCCGGAATAGCCACATCCATATCCACTCTTGAAAAAGCAGGAGTAAGCCGCTGCGATTTATTCATAGCGGTCAGTCCTGCCGAAGAACAGGATGTGAATGTTGTGTCGGCACTGCTTGCCAAACAACTGGGGGCAAAACGAGTTACTGCCCGCATCAACAATAAAGAGTATCTCAAAAACGAGAACAGGGTCATATTCACTGAATTGGGTATTGACCTTCTGTTTTACCCGGAAAGAATTGCAGCACACGAGATCATTGACCTCCTGAAACAGTCCGGGACATCTGAATTCATGGATTTTTCCGGAGGACGGCTACAGCTTATCGTGCTTAAGCTTCTGGAAAGCTCATTGATCGTCAACAAAAGCCTGAAACAGGTCGCAGAAGAGAATGGAGGTGATATTCCCTTCCGGGCAGTAGCCATCGCCCGCGAAGGCATTACCATTATTCCCCGCAAAGACACAGTCTTCCAGATGCATGACCTGGTGTTTGTCATAACCAAAAGAGAGGCGGCTCACGCTGCCATGATTCTTAGCGGCAAGGAAAACATGATTGTAAAAAACCTGATGATCATGGGAGGCGGCAGGGTCGGAGAAATGGTTGCACACAACATGGAATCCAGAATTGAAAAAGTCCGGGTAGTTGAAATTGACAGCAACCGCTGCAAGGAATTGGTCGTTTCCCTGCCGCGTTCCCTGATCATTAACGGCGATGCCCGTAATACGGACCTTCTGCTGGAAGAAGACCTCTCACAGATGGATGCATTTGTTGCAGTCACACCCAGTGCTGAAGCCAACATTCTCTCCTGTATGGCTGCTAAAAGGGCAGGCGTGAAGAAAACCATAGCACAGGTTGAAAATCTTGATTACATCAAACTCGCCGAAAGCGTGGGAGTAGACGCCACAATCAATAAAAAACTCATCACTGCAAGCAGGATATTCCGCTTTACCATGACCGGCGATGTCCCATCCATGAAATGTCTGAATGGGTCTGATGCAGAAGTCATGGAGTTCATAGCTAAGCCCAGAAGCCTGGTCACCCAGAAAAAAGTCCGCGATCTGGATTTTCCGCGTGATGCTATCATAGGTGGCATAACCAGGGGAAACACCAGCCTTATTGTCAAGGGTGATACCGAAATCAAACCTTACGACAGGGTGGTTGTTTTTTCACTTCCTTCTGCACTGCAGACAATTCATAAATATTTCATTTAAAATCACTTCCTGCGGTTTTTTTAAAGTACTGCCGGGGCGTGCAGGATTCCCTTGCCTTGAAGACCCTGCAGAAAGAACGTACGGAATTGAAACCGCATTCCATTGACAAATCCTCCAGATCGATTTTTTTACCTGACTCTTTTTCTATCAGTCGCTTGGCCGTATCAATCCTGAAAATATTAACCCATTCGCAAAAATTGGTTCCATACATACGGTGAATTGATCTAGAAAGGTAGGAACGGTTGGTGTGTGTTTCACGGCACAAATGCCCGATGGTTAAAGATGGATTTTTATAAAATTCATTTTGGGCCATCATTTTATTCATGTACAGAATAATATCTTCCGGATTTTCCGGGTATGCCGCATCTTTTTTTGTGAATAAAACAGGATCTGTCATTAGCCATCCCTGTGTATACCGGGTAATCCTTCTTAAAAAATTACTGCTGTTTTTCATGATTATTTTCTTTATTAATTTTCTGTAGTTCCATCCTGCACCATTCTCCCGGAGTCATTCCAACATTGGCGCGGAACGCCAGGTTTAAGGCTGTCAGTGACCTGAATCCCGATTCATTGCATAATTCTATAAGGCGGGCCTCCGGGTGCTTCCGGAAATAATCCTGGGCATGCTTTACTCTGTAGGCATTTATGAATTGTTTGAAATTCATACCAGCATATTCATTAAGAGATCTTGATACATAGGTGATATTTGTACCGATATTTGCCGCCAGTTCGTCTCTTGTAAGTGTAGGCGACTTGTATGCCTGTTCTTTCTCCAGGTATTTTTTGATCCTGTTATATATATCCAAGCGGAAATGATTCTCATTGGTACATTCTTCTTGCAGGTCATGCCATGCTGTGCTGTTGGGAATCTGGGTTTCTTCCACCCACCTGCCTCCATAAACCAGGGTTGTATCTTTCATAATGATGGCCATAATGAAAAACAAATGAACAGGAACAAATACAGCAAAGAAGATACCTGCAGGCCAGGTTATCCCTGCCAGCACCAGTATGTATGCAGAAAGCGACATTGCCGGAAGGAAACCCATCAGTGCCCTGAAAGAACCAATCTCTTTTGTCCGTAGCTCACTATGGTTCTTTAATGTTTTATTCAATACAAAAAACAACATGAAACCCGACACAGTGCAGGCAAGACAAAGGACATGGAATAACCCGGAAAAAAGCAGGCCCGGGGTAATCCCTTTCTGTACAATCCCTGCTATGATGAGGTATAAGAGAAAAAACACTGTCAAAAACAACAGGCTTCTTTTAAGTAACATTTTTCTGACTTGACCGGATGCGATTGATGAAAAAGAAATACAATAAAGTGGAAGGCTTGTAAGTGTGATACGCAGGTAATAATCTTCTTTAAGAAAATTATAAAGGATCCCGTAGCGTCCATAAATGATGATTGCCCTCAGACAGTAGATCGTACCCAAAGCCAGTAAAGAAAAAATAAGGCTTTTGAAAGGAATCGAAGGTGAAAAATGCAGGACAGATTTTACTCTGACCTTAGCCAATAAAAGAGATGCCGCCACATAATATACAACAGTGGCCATAAAATTTGATAAAAAAAGTAACATTATTACAATAAAATGATTAATAATAAATTAGGTGTATTCAAATTTACGAATCTATTGCTTAAAGAAAAAGAGTTGAACCCTTTGAATGGAAATAATAATTGTCCGGAATAATTGTCCTTTTTATAACACTTATAATCACGTGTTTATATAATAATTTAAAAAAATAATTTTGAAGAATTATACGTTTTGCTATTTCCCGTCACCTTAATTCCTGTCTTCCCCCTGAAAAAGGTTTTTATTACCTTTGTGCCTTTACAAATCACAGGATCAAGATGGAGTATAATTTTTCTGAAATTGAACAGAAGTGGCAATCTTTCTGGTCGTCTCACAAGACCTTTAAAGTCGAGGCAGATTCCTCAATCCCAAAATTTTATGTTTTGGACATGTTCCCCTATCCTTCCGGAGCAGGCCTGCACGTAGGCCACCCCCTGGGCTATATTGCCAGTGACATATATACACGTTATAAAAGACACAAGGGATACAACGTTTTGCACCCCATGGGTTACGACGCGTTCGGGTTGCCTGCAGAACAGTACGCCATCCAAACAGGTCAACCTCCCCAGAAGACAACCTCACAAAATATTAAACGGTACCGTGAACAGCTGGATAAACTTGGCTTTTCATATGACTGGGACAGGGAAATACGCACATGTGATCCATCCTATTATAAATGGACCCAATGGGCATTTCTGAAAATGTTCAACCATTGGTACGACATGGACCTGGAAAAAGCGCAGCCTATAGATAAACTTATTGACAGGTTCAACTGTCAGGGTAACAGCGGAATAAAAGCCGCACACAATTGCAAAAAGGAGTTTGGCGCTACGGAGTGGCATGCTTTTTCGAAAAAGGAGAAGGAAGATATCCTGATGTGCTACCGCATAGCATACCTTGGAGAAACGACAGTGAACTGGTGTGCGGGACTGGGGACGGTGCTGGCCAATGACGAGGTCAAAGAGGGATATTCCATACGTGGCGGCTTTCCTGTGGAGCAGAAAAAAATGAAACAATGGCAATTGCGTGTATCTGCTTACGCTGAAAGGTTGCTCAAAGGACTGGAGGAAATTTCATGGTCCGATTCCCTGAAAGAGATGCAACGCAACTGGATAGGGAAATCAGAAGGTGCCCAAATGGAGTTTTTGGTAAAGAACGGCTCAGGGACGTTTTCCATGACTGTCTTCACAACCCGTGCAGACACGATTTATGGTGTTACCTTCATGGTCCTTGCTCCTGAAAGTGAATGGGTCAATATACTTACCAGCCCTGGACAAAAGAAAGAAGTAGAAGACTACCTGGCCTATGTCAAAACCAAGACGGAACGGGAGCGTATGAGCCAGACACACCATGTAACCGGGGTCTTCAGCGGGTCCTATGCAATCAATCCTTTTACTGGAAAAGAAATCCCCGTATGGATCAGTGAATATGTAATGGCCGGTTATGGCACGGGAGCTATTATGGCTGTACCTGCTCACGATAGCCGCGATTACATCTTTGCCAGGCATTTCAACCTGCCTGTCATTCCCTTGATTGAAGGCTGCGATGTGAGCAAAGAAAGTTTTGATGCCAAAGAAGGCATAATGTGCAATTCCGGTTTCTTAAACGGGATGACCGTACAGCAGGCAATACCTGCAGCCATTGCAGAAGTTGAAAGAAGAAAATTGGGCATCCGTACAGTGAACTACCGTTTGCGTGACGCTATTTTTTCCCGGCAACGCTACTGGGGAGAACCTTTTCCCATATATTACAGGGACGGTTTGGCTACCCCGCTTGACGAGTCGCTTTTACCCCTTGAATTGCCACCGCTGGATTCATTTCACCCTTCCGCCTCGGGCGAGCCACCCCTGGCTAACGCCAAAAACTGGAAATATCAGGGATATCCCCTGGAAACGAGCACCATGCCTGGATTTGCGGGTAGTTCTGCCTATTACCTGCGGTATATGGACCCGCATAATTCAGAACAGCTTGTTTCTGCAACCGCCAACAAATACTGGCAGGATGTTGACCTGTACATCGGAGGCACCGAGCACGCAACCGGTCACCTGATCTATTCCAGGTTCTGGAACAAATTTTTATTTGATCTGGGGATTGTATGCAAAGAGGAACCTTTCCGCAAACTGGTTAACCAGGGCATGATCCAGGGACGTTCCAATTTCGTTTATCGTATTAAAAACACAAATACGTTTGTGTCACTCAATCTCAAGGACAACTACCAGACCACTGAGCTTCATGTAGACGTTAACCTGGTCGAGAATGACCGCCTGGACCTGGAAGCCTTCAGACGTTGGAGTCCCGAATACAGCACCGCCCAGTTCATTCTGGAAAACGGGGAATACATCTGCGGATGGGCCATTGAGAAAATGAGCAAATCCATGTATAACGTGGTCAATCCAGATAAAATCTGCCAACGGTACGGGGCAGATACCCTGCGCATGTACGAAATGTTCCTGGGACCCCTGGAGCAGTCCAAACCATGGGACACCAATGGGATAGACGGAGTACACCGGTTTTTGAAAAAATTCTGGAGGTTGTTCTTTGACAAAGACGGGAACCGGACAGTAAACAATCAGGAACCTGAAGAAAAAGAACTTAAGATACTGCACACCCTGATCCGGAAAGTGGAAGAAGACATAGAAAACTTTTCCTTCAATACCACCGTCAGTGCGTTTATGATCAGCATAAACCAGCTGACCGATCTGGACTGTCATAAACGAATGATCCTGGAACCGCTGGTAATTTTGATATCTCCCTACGCTCCGCATATTGCCGAAGAATTATGGTCCCTGCTGGGGAACGAGCCATCGGTAGCCAATGCCTCCTTCCCCGTGTTTAATCCGGAGTTCATAAAAGAGCAGACTTTTGATTATCCGGTATCTTTCAACGGCAAGCTGCGGTTTAAAAAAACCATTGAGCTTGGTCTGGCAAGAGAGGAAATTGAACGGCTGGTAAGGGAAGATGAAAGGACCATAAAATACAGCGGTGATAAAATTATCCGGAAAATAATCGTTGTTCCTGAAAAAATCATAAACATCGTGCTATGAGAACAAAAATGCCGTCCCATCCGGTTACTGCCATAAAGGAATACCTGCTTATAACGATCGGATTGCTAGTTTATGTGGCATCATGGACTACTTTTCTTATACCCAATCAACTGGTGGGTGGTGGTGTCACAGGAATAGCAACACTGATCTATTATACCACAGGACTGCCCATCAGTGTCTCTTATCTGGCCATGAATGCCGTATTGATTATTATAGGATTGAAGACCATCGGTTGGAAATTCGGGATAAAAACAATCTACGGTGTTGTTTTGGCAGGGATCGCTTTTCAGTTTATGCCCCGGATCATCCCTGCTGACCTTATCCAGGCAATGGCTCTGGATAACGGAAAACTCGTTTCCTCGCTGCTTGGGGCTGTTTTGTCCGGAGTTGGAGTAGGTACAGTCATAGCACAAGGGGGAAGTACCGGGGGTACCGATATCCTTGCACAGATCATTGGAAAATACAGGAACATTTCACCGGGCCGGATCATGATGTCCTGTGACCTGGTGATCATTGGTTCATTATTCTTCATTTCTGATGAACCCACCATAGGACTGAAGCTTGCCGCAGTGCTATATGGCTACCTGATCATAGGTCTGGCTGGCTATACGGTTGATACGATTTTATCGGGTGTCAAACGTTCTGTTCAGTATTTCATATTCTCTTCCCGTCACCAGGAAATTGCAGACCGGATATCAAAAGAGCTCCAAAGGGGAGTTACTGTTATCAGTTCACAGGGGTGGTATACCAAGTCTGAACAAAAAGTACTGCTGGTGATTGTACGACGGACCGAATCAAACGCTATTGCCAAAATCATAAAGGAAATAGACAGGGAGGCCTTTATTTCCATGGCCAGTGTATCTGGTGTTTATGGGGCAGGTTTTGAGGTGCTTAAAACATGATCAGCGGGTGGGAGCCAACTCAAAGTATACAGGTATTGAGATCTTTACACGTACTTTCTCCCCGTTCTTTTCACCGGGTTTCCATTTTGGAGATGCCGCAATGACACGGATCGCTTCTTCGTCCAGTAATGGGTGTACTCTACGCGTCACTTCAATTTGTGATACTTCCCCGTTTTTCTCTACAACAAAAGCAACCATAACACGGCCACTGATACCCTGGCGTACCGCTTCCTGCGGATACCTGCGGTATTTGTACAACCACCTGTCTACAAAAGACTGAATATCCCCGTTCATAAATTTCGGAGGAACATCCACTTCCGAATAAGCATAAACAGCTTCATCTCCGGCCGGGTACATAAGCGTTTTCTCTTTCCTGAAAAGGTCTCCCGGGTCGTTGGCCGCTTCCATAATAAACAACGAGATATACTGACAAAAAGCTTCCATCCTTTCATAGTCGAGCTTGTCGGGTGTGTCACGCAATGTCTGGTGGTGTGGATGCAAGCCTGTTGTGAAAAGACAGACCGGGATTCCCTGTTCTGAAAAAGCCTGATGATCAGATAGAAAGCAATCTGTCCCATAAACCTGTACTTTTGGCATAAATGGATTGTAAGTCAGACGGGTAAGAAGATGCTCCATTTCATAGTGAGGCTGTCCGCTATAAGCTGCGGGAGAATTCTCCAGGGAAGCACCGCCTACCCGGTCCAGGTTTATCATCATTTTAACGGAAGAGGCAGGAAATGCCCTGTTCACAAAATACCAGGAACCCATTGCCCCTTTTTCACCTGCTCCGAAAGCGACAAACAAAAGGCTCCTTTTGTACATGAAATGCTGGTTCCGGGCAGCCGAGGCAAGTTCAAGCAATGCCGATACGCCGGAGGCATTGGCATCGGCTCCGGGATAAATGCATAGGGAATCTTTCCCGTTTACCCGCATGGTGTATGTTCCCAGGTTATCGTAGTGGGCACCTATGACTATGTATTCTTCTCTCAGAAGGGGATCGTAACCAGGTATTACAGCTACCACATTACGCGAATAAAGTGTATCCGAAGTAGCCTCGTCAATAAAGGAAAAATCCTGGTATCCCTGCGGGTACAACAATTCAAGGCCTTTTTCAGAAAATTCGCGGGAAATATAGGCAGCTGCATCCGACTCTCCTTTTGAACCGGCTTGCCTTCCCATAAGTTTATTGGCAGTCAGCTCCTTTACGTGTGTTCTGAGTGCGTTCTCAAAAGAATCCTGAGCCTGCACGGTGGCAAGGCCCAGGATCAAAGTAATGAGGGTAGTGATTATTTTCATTGTTTTTTGTAAAACGGTGGCCTGACCACCACGGCCTTGAGCAGACGGTCACGGACTTTTATGAACAGTTCCGTTTCCAATCCGGCAAATGCTGTTTCTACATATGCCATTCCTATGCCAATCTTTAGCACAGGCGACATGTTCCCCGATGTAACCCTTCCTATTTCTATTCCATCTGCCGTGCAAACGGGGTATTCATGACGAGGGACGCCTCTGTCAATCATTTTGAATCCCACAAGTTTACGTGTGACGCCAATGGCTTTTTGTTCCTGCAGGAAAGCCTTGTCAATAAAATCACCTTTCGTTTCTGAAAATTTTGTGATCCAGCCCAGACCGGCTTCCAAAGGCGAAGTGGTGTCGTCTATGTCATTCCCGTAAAGACAGAATCCCATTTCCAGGCGCAATGTATCGCGGGCTCCGAGTCCCACCGGGATCATACCAAACTCTTTCCCGGCTGCGAACAATGCCGTCCAGAGCTTCTCTCCGTCCTGGTTGGCCACGTAAATCTCACATCCTCCTGATCCCGTATAGCCGGTAATGGATAGGATTGCCTGAGGGATTCCTGCAACTGTGCATTTCTTGAATGTATAGTATTCCATGTCCATGATATTGGTGTCACAGATCTTTTGGACAATCTTCATGGCATTGGGGCCCTGGATGGCCAGCTGGCATATCTCTGACGAGGCGTTATAAAGTTCCCTGCCAGGGGTAATCCCGAAACGGGGCGCATGGGTGCACAGGTGTTCCCAGTCTTTTGCCGTGTTGGCTGCATTGACTACCAATAAATAAGTTTGCACATCTACCCGGTATACCAGCAAATCGTCCACAATACCTCCCCTGCCATTCGGGAAACAAGTGTATTGCACTTTTCCGTCGCGTAACAAAGAAGCATCGTTCGATGTTACATATTGAATAAAATTCAGGGCATTGGGGCCTTTTATCCAAATCTCCCCCATATGGCTGACGTCAAAGACGCCTGCATTGTCACGCACCTGCATGTGCTCTGCTGTGATTCCCTGGTATTCTATGGGCATTGTAAATCCCGCAAAGGGCACCATTTTGGCACCCAGCTCTTCGTGGAACCGGGTAAAAGCTGTTCTTTTCATAGATCAGAAGTGTAGGTTTTGGTTGGTGTCATATACCCAGATATCGTAAGGAGTGATATCATGGGAAAACATTTTATACATCATATTATAGGCCTCGTGAAGCGAATTGGACTGGCAGGCCGAAATGACCGAATACCCGTTCCTGAATTGCAGCCGTTGGGGCTGATAACCCAATCCTGTGAGTGTTTCCATCATCCTTTTTGCATTGTTGTCCATAATGAAACTTCCCAAAACCACGTGGTATCTCTTAAGAGCAGCTCTCGCGGCCTCAATCCTGGCCAAGGAATCCAGCCGGAACTGCTCCAGGAGGGCTTCCTGCTCTTTGGCCGCCTTCTCGAGAGAATCCTTTATGATCTGTTCCTGCTTCTGTTTTAACTCTTCAGATGTAGGCATTCCGAATTTGGAACGTATCCAATCGCAGGAATTCAAACTGCCCAGCAGAATGATTCCAAGGAGTAACGGGAATATTTTCTTCATAATAAAATGATTAGATAGTTTTCTTATGACAAATATACATGAAAAAAACGGGAACAATAAAAAAAGGGGTAACTTGCAACCTGTAATATGGCAAACAAGATCAGGACAGCACTTGTCTTCACCATGATTTTCCTGCCCCTGATGGTTTTTTCAAAAGATGGGGCCCGGGTGCGTTTCTGTTTTGCAGGAGACCTGATGCAACACGGATCACAAATCCGGTCAGCCTATCAACCTGACGGTACTTACCTGTATGACACCTGTTTTTCATTTGTCACGGATCGGTTTTATGAGGCAGACTATACTGCTATGAATATTGAGACGACTTTCAGCGGGCCTCCTTATACAGGGTATCCTTCCTTTTCTTCTCCCGGCCAGCTTGCTGCAGCCGTGAAAAAGGCTGGTGTCAATGTCTTTCTCACCGCCAACAACCATATACTCGACAAAGGTGTCCGGGGTGCTTATAAAACCCTTGAATTGTACGATTCTTTAGGCGTTTATCATATTGGGACGACACGCCCGTGGATTATCCTGGAAAAAAACGGGATCAGAACAGCCCTTCTCAACTATACTTATACTGGCAACAACAACAACAGGAAAGATTCCTTTAGGCTTAACCTTACAGACACCTCTCTGATCAGGGAACACATCCGCCAGGTCCGGGACAAAGGGGCGGATTGCATAATCTGTTGCATGCACTGGGGCGTGGAATACCAAATGTATCCGTCACCCGGACAGCGCCAGCTGGCCCGTTGGTTGCATCAGGAAGGGGTGACTGCCGTAATAGGATCCCATCCGCACGTTCCCCAAAGTATTGATATTGTTACGGACCCTGAAGGGAAAACGAGCTTTATGGCTGCCTATTCACTCGGAAATTTCATTTCAAACCAGCCCGAACCTTTTACCAGGATGGGAATGATCCTGTGTTTTGATATTGTGCTCACCAAGACAGGTCCCCGTATTGAGTCGGCCTGGTATGAATGGATCTGGACCTGGCGCCCTGCCGGGGACGGGGAAAAAACCTATCTGGCACTTCCGGTATCGGATGAGCGTCTGTACAGGGAAGCAATTAAAGATCGATCCGACTCGGAGCTTATTGGTAAAACTTTAAAAACACTTCGTAACTTTATGCGGGAGACATCTCCCGGCATAGTTGAACGCAAACGATATCCTGCCTATGAACGAAAAAATCTTTATTTTGGAATCCATCCCTCCATCCTCCCTGTATGGACCCGACAGCCCATTGATCCCCCTGTTAAAACAAAACTTTCCCCAATTAAAAGTTATAGCCAGGGGAGAACAAATCAAGGTCCAGGGACCGGCGGAAATAATTGACCGGTTTGAGGAAAAGCTGGAACGTGTTGTTGCTTTGTATGAAAAGAGACAACACCTTTCACGGGAAAGTATCCTTTCCATTCTCAATGCCGCCGTACAGGCTGCAGATAACGAAAAGACAGAAGAGGACAATATCCTGGTATATGGAAACAACGGAGCCCTGATAAAGGCCAAAACAAAAAATCAGGAACTGCTGGTAAAATGTTACCAGGAACATGACCTGGTTTTTGCTGAGGGCCCTGCCGGAACAGGAAAAACCTACACAGCCATCGCCCTTGCGGTACGCGCCTGGAAAAACAAGGAAGTGCGCAGGATCATCCTTACGCGTCCGGCGGTTGAAGCGGGGGAACAGCTGGGCTTTCTGCCCGGAGACATGAAGGAAAAGCTCGATCCTTACCTCCAGCCATTGTACGATGCGCTTAGGGATATGATCCCCGGGAAAAAACTTGAATCACTTATGGAGGAAGGTGTGGTGCAGATAGCTCCACTGGCATATATGAGAGGAAGGACCCTGGACCACGCCTGTGTGATACTGGACGAAGCTCAGAACACAAGCCTTTCACAGCTTAAAATGTTTTTGACCCGAATGGGCAAAGACGCAAAATTTATCATAACCGGGGATACAAGCCAGATAGACCTGGTCAGAACGGGTGACAGTGGATTGTCCCGTTGCATGGATCTTTTGCGGAACATTAAAGGTATAGCTTTTGTACGGTTTGATTCGGGTGATATCATACGTCACCCTCTTGTAAAAAAGATCGTGGCTGCTTTCTCGGGTCTACCAGCTGCCGGAAGCCCCGCCGCCTCCCCCAAGGCCTCCTCCAAAGCCGCCAAAGCCGCCACCACCGAAGCCGCCGCCTCCGAACCCGCCACCAAAACCTCCGGTTCCGAAACCTCCCCGGCTCCTTCCTCCCAGGAGATTGGCTAAGATCATCAATTCCAGCATGCTGGGTCCTTTTCTGTTGCTTCCTCCCAGGTTGGTCGGGCCTTTTCTTTTATTGGCAATATATATGATCAGGAAAAAGAAAAGCAGGATTGATAACAAAGTCAGTACCGCCACCGCTCCCGCTGTTTTGTCATTTCCTTCCCTTGCTGTATTGTATTCACCCACGACCACTGCCCTGATGGAGTTTATCCCTGCCCTGATTCCTTCATAATAACGATCTTCCCTGAAAAAAGGGATCATGTCATAGGTAATGATCCGTTTGGATAATGCATCGGTCAGCACGCCTTCCAGTCCATAGCCTACAGAAATGGCCACCTGCCCTCCCGGCAATCCGGGCGTGTGCTCTACCAGCAACACGACACCGTTGTTGTTCCGGGCTGTACCTACCCCCCATCCAACCAATACCTGTTGAGCTGCCATATTGATATCTTCGCCCTGGAGGTCGGAAACCGTAACTACGCAAATCTGGTTGGATGTGGAGTCGTCTATACCGACAAGTTCCGTTTCGAGCGATTCTTTCTCCGCAGGTGTGAACAAACCCGCAAAATCATTTACAAGGCGCTGAACTGCGGGGCGTTCCGGTACCTGTGCTTCCAGGGATAAAGATACTCCCAGGACACAGACTGCCATAAAAAGGATTCTGCGGGATCTTTTCATGTTCCAAATGATATATCGTTAGGCAATTCATTTACATCCCCCGGTTCGCATGGAAAATAAAAGGCAAGTTTTTCGCCTATTTCTTTCACTGCAGCACATATACCTTCAACAAAGCGGCCTGTGACAAAGGATTCTTTCATTATCTCCTTAACAGTCTCCCAGAAGCCTTCAGGAACAACAGCGTTAATCCCGGTGTCGCCAAGAATGGAAAATTTCTTTGATTCACTGGCCAGGTATATCAACACAGAATTCCGGTCCCTTGTTTTGTACATTTTCAATTGGTTAAATACAAAAACTGCCCTGTCAAGCGATGATGAAGGACAATAAGCCTCTATATGCACCCTGATTTCCCCCGAAGTTTTGAGCTCGGCGCTGGTTATGGCTTCTACAATACTTTTTTTATCCCTGGATGAAAAGAGCTTTGCCATCTGGTCTCATTCTTATTGGGAATTATTATCGGCTTTCCGAACACATCTTACAGAAGCATATACTGAAGACTTGTCGGTAGTGGCACAGGAAAACCTGTCCACTGCATAATGTATCAAACGGTAGTAACCCTGGTTGCCATCTGCGCAAGAGGCCCACCAGAATGAAGTCTGGCCATACCCGGAAAAAGTTCCTCCCGAAAGGATTGCATAACCGGCAGGCAATGCATTCCAGCCTGATAAATTTGTCTTTTCGTTGTCGGGATGATACTTCCAGAGTTTGTTCCCATTGATTTTTGCATCTACAGAAAAGACCTCTCCCAGGCCGTTCCATGGATCTAGAAAACCCATCGGCTTACCGCTGACTGCTGATGCCAGATCGGCCCAATCCTCGGCTGTGGGTATGGCCCATCCCTCGGGACAAACCCCTTGCGGCCCGGCGCCAAGGCCACTGACCGGCTGCGGCGGTGAAGGAGGTGTGTTTTCCCCTGAAATGGCCTGATTCCAGGTATACAAACCTCCAAGCATGTATCCCAGTGCCGGAATATCGGAATAGGTCAGGCCAGCCCCGTTCCAGTTCAGATTCTGAATAAACCAGTCAAGGTTACCGTATCTTTTGTAATAATATACATTATTGTCCCTGGGATCGGTTATCGAATCCATGGATGGTACAAATCCTTCCACCATAACAGAAAAGACCCTGTGTATGATCGTTGTGGAACGGCTCGTCGAGCTTTTTGTGTATCCCTCGGCTGACGCTATCAGTGTAAGTGTGTATGTTCCCAGACTGTCTGGCATGGTTAGGAGGACAGATTGGGCGACCACTGAATCAGGCGTGAAATATTTGCCCTTAAAAGTGTAAACGACCGAGTCTCCATGTGGTCTGGTTACTCCTGAGGCCTCGACCAGTATTTTTTCACCCGGGAAAGTATAAGAAGGAAGATTAAAAGTCAGCGCTCCGGACATATAGAGCGGATCGACCTCCTCTTTTTTACATCCCGCCACAAGGGCAAGAATGAACACTGACAAGAGAAAAAAAAACAGGTTTGAATTTTTTCTGACCATATCAATTATAATCTGCAAATGTAGGTAAAAATTTGTAGCTTTGCGTTAATGACAAAAAAACCATATCCTTTTATTTTCCTGTGCTTTCTGTTCCTTTTCACTGCCAGTTGCAACCAACGGGCACATTACATGTGCCTTGAAGGGAGTGCCCTTGGAACAACGTATGCCATCACATTCAGGATACCTGAAGGGGCACCGTCTGCTTTTCCTGACATAGTAGAACAAACACTCGCATCGGGTTTTGAAAGGATCAACAACTCCCTGTCTATATACAACAATCATTCCTTAATTAGCAGGATCAACAAGAATCTCACACAGGAAACAGACAGCCTCTTCAGGACCGTGTTCAACAGATCCATGGACATTTCCATACTTACCAACGGAGCTTTCGATATTTCGGCAGCTCCTTTTTTTGATCTGTGGGGATTCGGATTCGAAAAAAGAGATATCCTCAGACAGGATAGTCTGGAACTGGTCAGGCAATATACGGGTATGGACAAATTCCGCCTGGAAGGCACAGCACTGTACAAGGCAGACCCCCGGTGTAGTTTGAGTATGAATGCTATAGCTAAGGGTTATGCCTGTGACCTGATTGCCGGAGAGTTGTCAGAACTGGAAATCACGGATATGTTGGTCGAAATCGGAGGAGAGATTGTATGCCGGGGCCTGAATCCCAAAAAGAGACCCTGGAGAATAGGCATTGACAGTCCTGTTGACGGGAACATCCATCCGGGCGAGAATATTCAGGCAGTGATCACCATGACAGACAAAGGTCTGGCCACTTCTGGAAATTACAGAAACTATTATATTGAGAACGGTAAAAAATATGCACATATCATTGACCCGCAGACCGGACTTCCGGTTAAGCACAACCTTCTGAGTGCCACTGTTATTGCTCCTGACTGCATGAGTGCAGATGCCTTTGCCACCGCCTTAATGGTAATGGGGCTGGCAGCCAGCATCGACTTTCTGAATCAGCATCCTGAACTGGGCGCATACCTCATTTATGAACAGGGCGGGGTTTTCAAAACATATGCTACCGATAATATCATCATAGAATTATGAAACGAACAGTGGTCCCTGCAACAATCCTTTTATTATTCCTCTTGGTCTTTGCAGGTTGTAATCCAGGCAAATCATACCAAACCATTAACGGTGTAGTGATGGGATATTCATACCAGGTGGTCTTCCAGATCCCCGAATATGCACCATGGACTTTTAAATCCGATATCAAAAAGGCGGCCAGAAAATGTACCTATGAAATTGACAGGTCAATCTCCCTGTATGAGAAATCTTCCGTGATCAGCAATATTAACAGCAATACCAGCATGGAAGCCGATTCCATCTTTACCACAGTACTCATGAAAACAAAGGCTACGGCTGAGCTCACAGGAGCATCTATGAACACCACAACAGGACCGTTGCGGGATCTGTGGGGTTACAACCTTGTCAACGCTCATAACATTACTCCGGATCAAATAGCACAGGTTCTCGAATATACTGGTATTTGGAAAGTATCTGCCCAAAAAGGATTGGTCGTGAAAACAGATTCGCGTATCCAGCTAAATTTCAACAATACGGGGCTGGGTCTTGCGGCAGATTACCTTGGAGCAATTATGGATATGCACAACATATCCAATTATATGATAGAAATCGGAAAAGTTGTATTGTGTAAAGGTCTGAACCCGTCCGGTACGCCCTGGCGCTGGGTGATTGATCAGGCTTCCGGCAATGTGATCTACCTGAGTGATAAAGCAATTTCAATATGCGGCAACCTCTCTAATTTCACTATCAGGGAAGGAAAGATATTCAACCAGATGTTTAATTCCAGTACCGGCTACCCTGTTCAGGACCCGCTTCTGAGCACGTTGGTCATTGCAAACAACAGCCTGGATGCAACTGCTTACAGTATTGCCTTCTATTCCATGGGAGTCGAAAAAAGTATTCAGTTCCTGGAATCGCACGGTAACATCCAGGCAATCCTGTTTTATTACAATGATAATGAGATAGTGACATACACAACACCAAATATCACCCAACGCAATGAAATCCAATATTTCCCGTAGGGCTTTCCTTAAAAGAAGCGTATTGGCCGGCGCCGGCCTGGCAGCAACCGCAGGAGGACTCTCCGGGGCTTCTTCCGTTTTTCGTGTTTCACAGCCTTTTGATACAATAATCAATAACGGACTTATCTATACCGGTGACGGAACAGCTCCTTACCGTGGAGATGTTGGCATTAAGGACGGACGGATCGCGGCATTGGGCCGTCTGGGAAACTATGCCGATCATATGGTAGATGTCAACGGTCTGGCCGTTTGCCCCGGATTTGTGGACCTTCACAGCCATACCGATACCAATCTTTTTCAATGCCCACGGGGCGATAGCCGTATCTTTCAGGGGATAACCACCGAGGCCGGAGGCAATTGCGGTGATTCTCCTTTCCCCGTGAAGCCATATCAGGACGCAGCATCCTTCCTGGAAGCATTAAGGAAGCAAAAAACGGGGATCAACTACTATACATTTACTGGTCAGGGATCCATACGTTCTGCTATCATTGGAGACTGGAACACAGCTGCCTCCCCAACACAGCAAGCTGCCATGCAGGATCTTCTGGAAGCCCAGCTGGAACAAGGAAGCATAGGAATATCGTGCGGACTGGAGTATGCCCCGGGAGCCTATGCCTCCAATGAAGAGCTTGTTGGGTTGCTTAAAGTTGTGGCAAAACACAATGGTCTTTTTGCCGTTCACATGCGCAACGAGGACGACCGCGTGGAAGAAGCCGTATCAGAAGCTATTGCAATGGCGCGGGAGTCAGGCGTGAGACTCCAGATTTCACACCTGAAAGCCCAGAATTTTAATAACTGGCACAAGGGTCCTGCGCTGATAGAGCTGATAGAAAAAGCCCGGCGCGACGGGGTTGATATTTCGTTTGACCGTTACCCTTACATTGCCTTTTCAACCGGCCTTACCAGTTTCATACCCCTGAACGGCAGACAGGGATCAACAGATGATGTTTTGTCCCGGCTCAGGGAAAAAGACACTGCACTGGAATTCGGGAAATATGCACTTTCGCGCTTTGCCCGTTTTGGCGGAGCTCAGAACGTGATCATATCTGCCTGTTCTTTGCCCCGCAACAAAGAGACATACATGGGAAGGAACCTGGAAGAATGTGCGCGCCTGTCCGGAAAAAGTGCATGGGATTTTGTAAGGGATCTTTTAATCGAAGAGCGCCTGCAATCAAGCATTGTTGTTTTTGCCATGACAGAAGACAATGTCCGTCTTTTCCTTTCTCATCCCCTGGGGATGCCTGCCTCCGACGGGAGCGTTTATTCTCCGCAGGGCACCCTGTCTGAAACTATTCCTCACCCCCGTTCCTATGGCACCTTCCCCAGATTTCTGGGCAAGTACTGCAGGGAGGAAAAACTCATGAATTTTTCTGAAGCGGTGAAAAAAATCACTTCCTTGCCAGCTTCGCGCCTTGGCCTCAGGGAAAGGGGCCTGCTCGTTCCGGGATATCATGCCGATATAGTTGCCTTTGACCAAGCCATCATCATGGACAAGGCCACCTTTGCAGACCCTCACCGGTTCCCGGAAGGTATCCCGCATGTTTGGGTCAACGGGATTCATACCATCCGGAACGGCTCACATACCGGGGTGATGGCCGGGATGGTCATTTAGGGATTGAAATACAACAACTTGCTTTCCACCTGCTTGTAGCCCATTCTGCCGAGGGCTGCCACATAGCGGTCCATTTGCCTGTGGTGCAATGGATCAGGTTTCCCGAACTTGTAATCCAGGACTACAGTCTTTCCGTCTTTTTCCATAACCCTGTCAGGACGGAGTTTTCCTGACGGACCCAGTATGGAGGATTCGTTCCTGACTTTCCAGGAACCATCAAACCATGGAGAGACCTGAGGATCCGACAAGGTCTTCTCTATGATGGCAGCATATTGGCTGACTGTTTCTTTATTTCCTGTAAGCTCACCTTCCATCACCAATTCTTCCAGGACCCGTGGGATGTCTGCCTCTACGTCCAGGCGCGAGAGTGCTTTATGCAAGACAATCCCCCATTGCCTCATGGAATCTTCAGCGGCATATTCAAAATCATCTTCCCGGTATACGAGTTTCAAAGATTCCCTAAAATCGTGCGATGGATAAGCCCGTGGCCGGAATCCCTCATTTATTTCTTCCCGGATCTTCCTTACAGGGGGCTGTTGCAGGCCACAGGACCAGACCATATCACCTTCTGTATGATTCTGAAAAAGGGCTTTCCTGATATGAAAAGAGATATCTTCCCGGGAGGATGCGTCAGCCTCCGGAAGAAAAAGATACAACTCTTCCCTCGCCCTGGTTATGGCAACATAAAGCAAATTCAGTGAATCAAGGTATCTTTGGGTGTATTCAAGAAAATAATCCCTGACAAAAAAAGTGTGCAGGAGCCTGTCGTTGTATAAAACCGGCAATTGTTCCGGCTGGTTGAAGGGTTCACGGGAGGTGCCTGCCCAGATAACCTGGCTGCCTGTGCGCGGGTCGAGCGGCCAGTTACAAAACGGGACTATGACAATCCTGGCTTCAAGTCCTTTGGCTTTGTGGATAGTAAGAACCCTGACAGCCTGACCCGGAAGCCCCATGGAGAGCATTTTTTCTTTACCCCTATCCTTCCACCAGTTGAGGAATGCGTATACGCCACCGCCATCTTTGCCGGCAAACAATAATAACATATCGTGCAATTCCTGCAGGTAAGGCAAAGCTTCAAGATCACCAGTCCAATCCATTCTTTGTACAATGGCCTCAAAGGCATCTGCCAGAGGCAAAAAACGGAGTCTGTCAAGGAATTCGTGGTCATCCATGATCTCGGGTTTTCCAAAATCGGACAACATGGACTGTGCTGCCCTTGCATGGCAGGCATCTTGCCTGTAATGTACCAGCCTGAGCAATGAGATCACCAGGTTAATTGCCGGAGATGATGCCAGATAGAGTGAATCTTCTGAAACTACCTGGGGCAATTGAGATCCTTCCCTGTATTGGGAAACAGGACTTTGGAGAAAATGCCGGGTTATGGTGCGGGCGTGTTCCCTTGACCTTACCAGGATCAGGATATCGGAAGGTTCATACCCCCTTGTAAGCAGTGACACCAGTAAATCCTGCAATGCTGACAGCGCCTTTTTTGTTGCGCTATCCTCCCCTTCCTGAGAAAACGTATTGACCTGGACATAACCGGGCGGATCTTCAGCATCACCCGAAGGTGTTAGCAGGGTGTGATTCAGGTAGGCATTGCAGAGAAGGTGCTCAAAATAATCGCGATCCCGTTCCTCCAGGTTGTCGCAAGCTGTTGTTTTTTCTTTGATTGAGTCTGTAAGAGTACCCAGAACTTTGTCTATCAGCGTATTAACAAAACCGATAATTTCCCTGTAACTCCTGCGGTTTGTGTTAAGAGAAAAAAAATCCACCCCCTGCCTGACTAGTTGCGGGTCCTTTGCGATTTCCTCTCCCAGGATCTTCCAGTCGCTGTTTCTCCATCGGTATATGGCTTGTTTGACATCTCCCACAATAAGTGAATCTGCCCCCTGCGACAGTCCGTTGACCAGTAGCGGATGCATATTTTTCCATTGAAGATAAGAGGTGTCCTGGAATTCATCCAGAAGAAAAGATTCATAACCGGCCCCTATCCGCTCGTAAATGAAAGGCGTGTTCCCGTCTCCTGCCAGCTGGTTGAGCAGGTAAGTTGAATCACCTATGTCCAGTGTGTTGTCTTCCTCCTGGACCTTGCGCATGGTGGTGATCACATCTGCCATCAATCCCATCTGGGGCAATTGTTCCCTGACCGCCACAGCCGTCGCATACAGGTGGTAATGGCTTTGGTAATGATCGTATATGCTGCCGAGTACGGGCATCAGGACCTGTTGCATTTTTTCCAGGCCCGCAGGGGAACTCTTGTTATACCACACTGCCGGTGTCCCGCCAAGAGCATCCAGTACACGTTTTCCGGGGATGAACGAATCCACGGCAGGATGTGGATCTGTTAATTTCTCAAAATAACGGGCAAAGGAAGACCCCTTGTTGGGAAAATCCGTAGTGGAAAACCCCCCTGCCGAGATCAGATCCAGTGCCTTTTTCCCCCAGGTGGCCATTCTTTGTTCAAAATCCTGAATGATTTGCTGGTATTTACCAATGAAATCCCGTAAAAAATCACGGTCCGAGATTTTTGCTGCAAACGATTCCCCCATGGTCCTGAAAGACTCCCGGGTAGCCTGGTACCCCACCTGCCTGAGTAAACGGAAGGCATCCCACCGATCCGATCTGGCAATCTTTTCATTGATCAGGTCTGTGAACCACTCACGGAGCGAGTCATCCTGCGGAATGCGGGTGATCATACGGCGGGCGGTCTTATCCAGCAGATACTCGGTGTCCGTATCCACGGAATAACCGGTGTCCAGGCCTGCTTCCATGACAAAGGAGTGCAACACGCGCTGGAAAAAAGCATCCAGCGTGGAAACAGAAAACCAGGAGTAATTATGAAGGAGCGTCTTATGAACTGTGGCAGCGCGGCAGACTAATTCTTCAAAGGAAAGGCCTGTCTCCTTGCACAGATCGCTTCCCATGGCCGGGGTTTTTCCGGCAGCCAGTGATTCCAGGGTATCCAGGATCCTTGCTTTCATCTGGTCTGTCGCCTTATTGGTAAAAGTCACAGCCAGTATCCCGTAAAAGGCACGTGGGTCAAAACGCGCAGCGTTGCCCAGCAACAGGGTGAGATACATCAGGGTCAGGCGATATGTTTTGCCCGTTCCCGCCGATGCCCTGTATACTTTAAGTGCCATCTGCGTTTCCTCCCAGAAGGTACGAGTGGATGAACCCGTTCAGATCCCCGTCCAAAACAGATTGCGTATCTCCTGTTTCATAACCTGTCCGGTGGTCCTTAACCATTTTATAAGGGTGAAGTGTGTAGGACCGTATCTGGGAACCCCACTCAATTTTCTTCTTTTGTCCTTCCAGCTGGGATTCCTTTTCCCTGCGTTTCTCCAGCTCTATTTCATACAGATGGGATTTGAGGATTCGCAGGGCATTCTGCCGGTTGTCAAACTGGCTCCTTGTTTCTGTATTCTCTACAACAATCCCTGTGGGAATATGCCGGACCCTTACCCCTGTTTCCACTTTATTCACATTTTGCCCTCCCGCTCCGCTGGAACGGTAAGTGTCCCACTCCAGGTCAGAGGGATTGATCTCAATTTCTATTGTGTCATCCACAGCAGGATATACAAAGACAGAAGAGAAAGTGGTTTGTCTTTTCCCCTGGGCATTGAACGGTGATATGCGCACCAGGCGGTGCACCCCGTTCTCGGCTTTAAGGTAGCCGTATGCGTAGAGGCCTTCAAATTCCAGGGTGCAGGACTTGATACCGGCCTCTTCCCCATCAAGGATGTTATGAACCCTTACCTTGTAGCCGTTCCTTTCTCCCCAGCGGATATACATCCGCATGAGCATCGAAGACCAGTCGTTGCTCTCTGTCCCCCCGGCCCCTGAATTGATCTTAAGCAGTGCCCCCATGGTATCGCCTTCATTGCCGAGCATGCTTTTCAATTCCTCTTCCTCAATCCATTCAAGCAACTTGGCAATCTGGTCGTCGAGTTCTTCCTGGGGAGCTTCCAGCTGGTCAAGAACCTGCAGATCGTCCAGCCCTTCCCGGATCCTGTAATACGCTTCCAGGGGTGCCCTGAGCAGGGACTGTTTCCGCAGGAGCGTTTCTGCCTCTTTGGGCTTATCCCAGAAGCCGGGCTGTTGCGAGGCTTCTGTCAAAGCTGCCAATTCTTTTTCCCTGGCTTCTACGTCAAAGAAACCTCCTCAACCGTTGCCCCCTCTGCAACAGGCTTTTATAATTATCTTCGTTATATACCATAATGTCACAAAGTTAAGCTTTTAATTGTTTTCTTCTTGTTTTCCAGTCCGGAAGTTCCTTTTCCAGCAAGGCATAAAAATCTTTGCCGTGGTTGGGGTGAATCAAATGACACAATTCGTGTACCACTATATATTCAATACACGCATCGGGTTTATTATACAACTTCAGATTCAGGGTAATCCTTCCGGTGGCCGTGGAACAGCTGCCCCAGCGTGTGTTCATTACCCTGACTGTCCATTTTTTGGGGGCTACTCCATAGCGAATATGAAAATGTTCCTCCCAGGGAGCAGCAATCGACCGGAACTTCAGTCCCGCCTGTTTTTTAATCCGGTTCAGTTCCGGGCCGGGAGCGGGCATTTCCTGTTCGTTTTTCAGAGCCTGTTGCCTTGATCGTATCCAGGAGGCCTTTACCAATACCATTCGGTTTATTTCTGCTACGGGAAGCCAGAATGGTGCCCTTACGTGTACAGACCCATCCTTCCGTACGGTCAATCCCACGGATTTTCGCACACTTCTGGAAATGGTAAAAACTATGTCACCTGCATGTAAAGTTCCCATACATAAAAAAAGCTGTCTTCGTACGAGACAGCCTTAATACTCAGTAACTGATCAGTTTAATTTTCTAATAGTGCCTAAACAAATTCAAGAATTATATAATTGTTAGTTCATGAATTATGAAAGTGAATATATTCTGGAAAATATCCCAGATCTGGTTCAAGATCACATAGAGCTCATCAGCCCATGTTCCTGCACTACCAAAAAGCATTTCCCAGAGGCCTGCCAGGAAATCATAAACCGGTTGCAAAGTGATGTCTAAAATTGTCATGACGTTATTATTTTAGTTAATAAATTAAATGGCTTACTTTACAAGACACAAATATAACAAGATTTTCAATTACACAAAAAATTATTGATTCGCCGTTTTGTTAATTTTTGCAAGACACTCAACAATTTGAGAATAACTGTAACCCCTGCCCAAACCAAAACGCACCAGGGCCGCGTGACGTTTTCGGGAATCTTTTTCCCTGAAACTCCGGTGCTTTTGAAGGGCTTCAGTGAGCTTTTGCCGGACCCGCTCCTCCCCCAATCCGGACAAAGCCTTCTCTATCACTTCCTCTGGTATCTCTTTAATTCTTAACATGTTGTAGATCTTTCGGGGGCCCCATCCCTGCAAGCTGGACTTATCTCTTGCGTATGCTGTAGCATAACGTTCCTGGTCCAGAAACCGGTCCTTTTCCAGCTCATCCAGGATTTCTGCCGTCTCTGCCGGGGGTATGCCTGCCTGCTCCAGTTTCAGACGGATATCTGCCCTGCATTTTTCACTGCGGCTGCATAAAGCCTGCATGCGGGCCAGGTGTTTTTTATATTCCTCTTGTTGCATCAGGATTCGTTTTTTTCTTTACGCTCAATTGGCCACATGCGGCCAGGATGTCTTCTCCCCTTGAGGCGCGTACCGTCGCCACCTGCCCGGCTTTGTTCAAACGGGCCATGAAGGCATTGACTGCCGGCTCTGAAGACGGCCGCATGGGAAAATCCTCTATGGCATGAAAACGGATCAGGTTGACACGGCATTCCAGACCACGCAGGAGTTGCAGCAGGGCGGCTGCATGCCTCTGTGTGTCGTTAAAACCTTCAAAAAGAATGTATTCAAAACTGAGTCTTCGCTGGCCCGAGAAATCATATTGCCGCAATTTCCGGATGACACTGCTTATGGGATATGCTTTCTGAACCGGCATGATCTGTGCGCGCTGTTCGTCATAGGGACTGTGCAGGCTTATGGCAAGGTGGGCCTGTGTCTTAGCCATAAAGTCATCCAGCACAGGCAGGATGCCCGAAGTGGATACGGTGATACGCCTGGGACTCCAGGCAAAACCCCAGTCAGAGGTAAATATTTCAAGGGACCTGAGCACCTGGTCCCAGTTGTTCAGGGGTTCTCCCATGCCCATATAGACTATATTTGTCAGCCTGTCCGTTTCTCCGGTTCCCAGAAACTGGCCCACGATTTCCCCTGCAGTCAGATTGCCTGCAAAACCCATGCGCCCCGTCATGCAGAAACTACAGCCCAGCTTGCATCCCACCTGGGAAGAAAGACACAGGGTAGCCCTGTCCCCTTCCGGGATCATAACCGCTTCCACCCCGATACCGGAGCCACATAAGGTTGGAAAAAGATATTTTTTTGTACCATCTGCGGCCACTTGCACCTGTAACGGCTCAAATCCCCCCACTTGGTATGTTTCGGCCAGTTTTTCCCTTGCCGTCTTGCTCAGGTTGGTCATTTGCTCGATCTCCCTCACGTGCCTTCCATAGACCCAGTTTGCAACCTGGCCTGCAGCAAAAGAAGGCAGGCCGTAAGAAGCAGCTATTTGCTTCAACTGGTCCGGATTTTTCCCCAGCAACCATTCTTTCATGCTTCAAAGATAGGGGTTTTTGTCAGTGAATTTGTATATTTGTTGTCTAATCATTAATCAAAATATTATGGCAAAAGTTAGTGCAGAAGAAGTAAAAGCGGGAGGAGTAACCGCCAGTCAGGAAAAAATGAAAGCGCTCCAGGCAACCCTGGACAAGATTGAGAAGGATTTTGGGAAGGGAACCATCATGAAATTGGGAGACCAGCCCAAATGGGACGTTTCTGTGATACCGTCCGGATCCGTTGGTCTGGACCATGCCCTGGGCATTGGCGGATATCCCAGGGGCCGTGTAGTTGAAATCTATGGCCCCGAGGCAAGCGGGAAGACCACTTTAGCCATTCATGCCATCGCAGAAGCACAGAAACTGGGTGGCATTGCAGCCTTTATCGACGCAGAACACGCCTTTGACCGCAATTATGCGCAACAACTGGGCGTCAACGTGGATACCCTGCTCATATCCCAGCCTGACAACGGAGAGCAGGCCCTCGAGGTGGCAGACCACCTGATCCGCTCCGGGGCCATTGACATTGTGGTCATTGACTCGGTAGCCGCCCTGACTCCAAAAGCCGAGATAGAAGGGGAAATGGGAGATTCGAAAATGGGGCTCCAGGCCCGCCTGATGTCACAGGCCCTGAGAAAATTAACCGCCAATATCAGCCGGACCAATACATGCTGTGTATTTATCAACCAGCTCAGGGAAAAAATCGGGATCATGTTTGGCAACCCGGAAACCACCACCGGCGGGAACGCCCTGAAATTTTACGCTTCGGTACGCATAGATGTGCGTCGCACCACCCAGCTCAAGGATGGGGAAGATGCCACGGGCAACCACGTCCGGGTAAAAGTGGTCAAGAACAAAATGGCCCCGCCCTTTAAAAAAGCCGAGTTTGACATCATCTTTGGAGAGGGGATATCGCTCATTGGTGAAATCATTGACCTCGGGGTGGAATTTGAAATCATCAAAAAAAGCGGGTCCTGGTTCAGCTACGGGGAAACAAAGATTGGCCAGGGAAGGGATGCGGTCAAACAAATGCTCAAAGACAACCCGGAACTCAAAGAGGAGATCGAATCAAAAGTTCGTGCTGCGTTGCAGCAACAAAAATAACTATCCGTTAAGCGCTGGTGATCACCAGGTCTGCAATGACCATTGCAGTTACTGCTTCTATAACTACGGGAACACGGAGTGCAAAGCAGGTATCATGCCTGCCTTTGCCTCCTACCGTGGGGGTAGGTTTAATGGCTACCTGGAATGAGACAGTATCCCCGTTTGTAATGCCCCCGGCTATGCCCCCGATATGGGGATTTTGTGATCCCATAAGCAGGGCTTCGTCAAAGCCCAGGCCAAAAGTGATCCCTTTGATTCCCGGTATGGAAAAAATACCATGGGATAAGAGCGACTCTACCGAGTCAAAAAACGGGTTACCCAGGCCGGCAGGAACTTTAGTGACTTCACAGGAAATAACAGCGCCCAGGGAATCACCTTTTTCAACTGCCTGTGCAAGCAGGGTGTTCACTTCCTTTGGAAGCGGTCTGTTGCGGATCACCGGGACACCGCCTACCTGGGACAGAAAAGCGGTGATAGCCAGTTTTGGACACTTGCTTTCAAGGATCTTCTTTGCAACCACCCCGGCAGCAACCAGGGGCAGTGTCAGCCTGCCGGAAAAATGCCCCCCTCCTCGAGGGTCCTGAAAACCTCTGAACTTGACATCCCCGGTATAATCTGCAGTTCCCGGCCTGAAAGGCAGTTTGCGTGCAGGGTCGCTGTCTTCTGCCGCAAGATAATCCTGAGGACGGGCATCCCTGTTTAAAAAAGATATGCACAGGGGACTTCCCGAGGTGTATCCCCTGTATACGCCGCTACGGATGAAGGGCTCGTCGCCCTCCTTACGTTTGGTGGTGCCCGGAGCACCGCTTTTGCGGCGTGCAATATCTTCCATAAAATCAATTTCCGAAAGCAGGATCCCGGGCGGAACCCCGTCTATGAGCACCCCGACTTCGGGCCCGTGTGATTCTCCGTAAACGGCAACCCTGAAATTCCTTCCAAAGACATTCATGATACCGGTTTTGTTACTTTATTCAATTCTTCCCAAAAATCAGGAAAAGATTTTGCAACAGTATGCTTGCCTTCTATCTCGATGGGATTTTCAGCGCCCAGGGCGGCAATGGCCAGGGACATGGCTATGCGGTTGTCTCCCCGGGCAGAAATCCTTGCCCCTCCCGGAAGAACGCCTCCCTCGATTATCATATTGTTCCCTTCCAGGCGGATATTGGCCCCCACTTTTGAATATTCTTCCAGCAACGCAAGGGCCCTGTTGGACTCCTTGTGGAAAAGCCTGTCAATCCCGTGAATGCTTGTAGTTCCCTTGCAGTGTACAGCCAGTGCGACCAGCGGGGGGAACAGGTCAGGACACTTCTGTGCATCGAAAGTAAAACCTTGTAAATTCCGGCCCTTGTATACTTTTAACTGGTTGGACGCTCCCCATGCCCATGATCCTCCAGCTTTCCCGACGGCTTCCAATATCGCCTTATCTGCCTGCAGGCTGTCCTTCCATAAAGGTCCCATACGAAGGTCTCCAAACAAGGTTGCCCCAACTATGAAATTCGCCCCCCCACTCCAGTCTCCCTCAATGTCAATCTTGCGGGCGCGGTAGGTCTGTCTTCCCGGGATATGGAATACTTTGTAATTATCGTGTGTTGCCCGGACGCCAAAAGACTCCATCACATTCAGCGTGAGGTCTATATATGGCTGGCTTGCCAGGTGTTCCACCTCCAGGATGGAGTCTTTCCCGGCCAGAGGCAAGGCCATCAGCAATCCGCTCAAAAACTGGGAACTGCCTCCGGCATTTACCTGGTATTTTCCGCCTCTGAGCGGACCTTGCACCAGCAGAATGGGACGTGACAGGCTCAGGGAGGTGTCGCGTGGTTCCCACCGTCCGGTTTCTTTCAGGTTTTCAATGATGGAAAGGGTTGGAAGGGTATTCAGACTTTCACACCAACAGCCCAGTTCCCGCAGTCCTTCTATGACAAAATCAACAGGCCTTGTTATCAGGGTAGTGCGGCCTCGTAGGCAGTAGATATAAGACGACAGGGCCAGGATTGGGGCAAACATCCTAAGGGCCAGGGCCGATTCTCCGCAATCCAGTTGCCTTCTTGAATGATCCCTTCCGGGAGGAACCTTATCTGGCCATATATCTTCTTTGGCAAACTGTGATCCGACAGACCGTACCACACGGTAAGCCGCCTGTACGTCTTCACAGACCTGGGTCCCGTCTTTGGGCCAGGCCCCTTTGAGCAACGTGTCGCGGCCAGATAAAAAAATTGCCGCCAATACCCTAATGCTCATGCTTTTAGATGGCGGCAAAGATACTTTGCCTTTAAGGTGTCCTTTAGTAATGGTTATCATATTCTACAAAGATAACATTTACCCAAAAAAGACTAACTTTGTAAGCTGAATTTTGAATCTCTCCTTTATGAAAACTGTTCTGAGCGGCATACGTTCCACAGGCCACCTGCACCTGGGTAATTATTTTGGGGCACTCCGGAATTTTGTCCAGTTGCAGCATAAGGCCAAATGCTACTTTTTTATTGCCGATCTTCATTCCCTGACAACACATCCCAAACCGGTTGACTTCCATTCCGGGGTGAAAACAATCCTATCCGAATACCTGGCCTCTGGCCTTGACCCGGAAAAATCCACCCTTTTTGTGCAAAGCAGTGTTCCACAGGTGTGTGAATTGTATGTATTGCTCAACATGCTCACATATAAGGGAGAACTGGAACGCACCACCTCTTTCAAAGACAAGGTTCGCCTGAATCCGGATAATGTCAACGCCGGTTTGCTTACCTACCCGGTGCTAATGGCAGCTGATATTCTGGTCCACCGAGCCGATTGGGTACCCGTGGGGAAAGACCAGGAACAGCACCTGGAAATCACCCGTTTGCTGGCAAGAAGGTTCAATAAATTATACGAGGTACCGGTTTTCCCGGAACCCGAGGCTTACAATTTCGGCAGCGACCTTGTCAAGATCCCGGGACTGGACGGTAGCGGGAAAATGGGCAAGAGCGAAGAAAACGGCATCTACCTGGTTGACGACCAAAAGACCATCACAAAAAAAGTGATGCGTGCCGTAACAGACAGCGGGCCCGTAGTCCCGGGAAGCCCCATGAATCCAGGGGTAGCCAATCTGTTTACAATTCTGGGCGTTGTATCCGAGCCTGAAGTGGTCAGGTATTTCCGCGAACAATACGACAATTGCACCATACGTTACGGTGATCTTAAAAAACAGCTTGCAGCCGATATCTGCAGGCATACACTGCCCATCAAGGCAAGGATAGAGGAAATTTATAACAACGGGCCCTATCTGAAATACGTTATTGAAAAAGGAACAGAGGAGGCCCGTACATCTGCACGTGCCACCATGGAACTGGTGCGTGATGCGGTCGGATTCAAATCATTCTGATGATAAGCCAGGCCACAATAGAGCGTATCCTGGAAGCTGCTCCCATTGAAGCAGTCATAGGCGAATACGTCACCCTGAAAAAACGGGGAGCCAATTATATGGCCTGTTGTCCTTTTCATAACGAAAAAACCCCTTCTTTTTCCGTTTCTCCCTCAAAAGGCATCTTTAAATGCTTTGGTTGCGGCAAGGCCGGCAATGTGATCCGTTTTATCATGGAACACGAGCAGCTCACTTATGTGGAAGCCTTGAAATATCTTGGGAACAAATACAACATCCCCGTGGAAGAGAAAGAGGAGACCCCCCTTGAGGCCGAATCACGGCTGCGAAGGGATAGTCTTATGATAATCAACGGTTACGCGAGGGATTTTTATTCCAATTATTTGTGGGAAGAATCCGCCGGGCGGGATGCCGGGCTGAGTTACCTCAGGGAACGCGGCTTTTCTGAGTACGTGATACGGCATTTTGAACTGGGTTTTGCCCCTGCTGCAAAAGACACCTTCACCAGGGCTGCCCTCGCCGCCGGATACAATCTCGATCTGCTCACCACTACAGGGCTGACCATTCATTATCCTGAACGGGAAAACAAACCGGATACCCTTTTGGACCGCTTCCAGGACCGTGTCATGTTCCCAATCCACTCTCTGAGCGGCAGGGTGATAGGTTTTGGCGGAAGGACCCTGCGGAACGAAAAACAGGTGTCAAAGTACCTCAATTCCCCTGAAAGCGAGATCTATAACAAAAGCCGCTCTTTATACGGGCTCTATTTCGCAAAGCAGGAAATCGGCAAGACTCAGAAATGTTACCTGGTAGAAGGTTATACAGATGTCATTACCCTGTTCCAGGCAGGGATCAGGAACGTGGTGTCCTCGTCGGGCACTTCGCTCACGGCAGACCAGATACGGCTGATCAAGCGCTTCACCCAGCAGGTTACCGTGCTCTATGACGGGGACGATGCCGGGATCAAAGCCTCCATACGGGGGATCGACATGTTGCTGGAAGAAGGGATCCAGGTAAAAGTGGTCAGGTTTCCCCAGGGAGAAGACCCCGATTCATTCGCCCGCTCCCACAGCGCAAGGGAAACACTCGATTTCCTGGAAAAGAACGAAACCGATTTCATTCATTTCAAGATTGCCCTGATGGCCGATGAGATAAAGGATCCCCTAAAAAAATCGGCACTCATACGGGAAGTGGTTGAAAGCATCGCCATCATTCCCGATGCCATAACAAGGACCATCTACATTGAAGAAAGCAGCCGCCATCTGGATATAGAAGAAATGATCCTGACCCGGGAAGTGGCCAAAATCCGGAAAAGAAGAACTGAGTGGGCAAATCGGCCTTCTTTCAATACACCGCCCCCCCCCCTGCCCCCCGGTGAAGAAATCATACAGGAAGAGGAACTAAAGCCTGGAAGCGGTGAACTGAGCCGTTGCGAGCAGGACATTCTCTATTACCTGATCAAATTCGGGCAAACCATGTTGGAAGACGTGACCGTATCTGAATTTATTCAACAGGCCCTGGAAGAAGACGATCTTGAATTCCAGGATCCGTTTTATGAGGCAATATTCCGCGAATACACAACACTAACGGGAGATGACACCTCAAGAAAGAAATTTTTCATCAATCATGAGGATCCTCTGATATCACAACACGTGCTGGATTTGTTAAGCAATCCGCATCCCATAAATCTGAAGGTATTACGGGAGAGCCTGCCCCTGGAAGAGCCCATGTTGAAGGAAAATGTAACAAAGTCCCTGCTTGTATATAAACTTAAAATCATTTCGCTCTCCTGTGCGGACCTGACAAGGGATCTTAGGCAGGCACAACAGTTGGGCGAAGAAGATAAAATCCAAACCATTCTGAAGGAGCTTACGGTCATGATGGATGTGAGAAATTCATTTGCCCGCGAGTTGAACAGATTGAAATAAATAAACAATTTTGCGATGAAGCAGAAAGAATTCAAGCGTTACCTGGTCACATCGGCCTTGCCCTATGCCAACGGGCCTATTCATATCGGACACCTTGCCGGTGTGTATATTCCTGCCGACATTTATGTACGTTACCTGCGTCTGGCGGGCAGGGAAGTCTGTTTTATAGGGGGATCCGATGAACATGGCGTTCCCATTACCATCCGTGCCAGGCAACAGGGGGTGACACCGCAGGATATCGTGGACAAGTATCACTTCCAGATAAAAGAGTCATTCCAAAGGCTGGGCATATCTTTTGATATTTATTCCAGAACCAGTTCCGGGATCCACCACAAAACCGCCTCGGCTTTTTTTAAAAAACTCTACGACAGCGGAAAACTCCTTGAAAAAGAGACCGAACAATTCTATGACCCCGAAACCCGTACTTTCCTGGCCGACAGGTATATTGTGGGAACATGCCCCCGCTGCTCTTACAGCGATGCGTACGGGGACCAGTGTGAGAAATGCGGATCCACACTCTCTCCCGACGAATTGATCAATCCGCGCTCTTCCATCAGCGGAAGCATTCCCGAAAAAAGAATGACAAAACACTGGTACCTGCCTTTGGATAAGTACGAACCCTGGCTCAGGGAATGGATCCTGGAAGGTCATAAAGAATGGAAATCCAATGTATACGGGCAGTGCAAATCGTGGCTGGACAATGGCCTGCAGCCCAGGGCCGTGAGCCGTGACCTGGACTGGGGCGTACCTGTTCCCGTGGAGGGCGGACAGGGGAAAGTCCTCTACGTCTGGTTTGATGCCCCTATAGGCTATATTTCCAATACCATAGAACTTTTTCCAGATACATGGGAAACTTGGTGGAAAGACAAGGACACCAAAATGGTCCATTTCATAGGAAAAGACAATATTGTGTTTCACTGTATCGTGTTCCCGTCCATGCTCAAGGCGCATGGGGATTACATCCTGCCCGAAAATGTACCGGCCAATGAATTCCTGAACCTGGAGGGGGATAAGATCTCTACCTCGCGCAACTGGGCAGTGTGGCTACACGAATACCTGGACGAGCTCCCGGGAAAAGAAGATGTTTTGCGCTATACCCTCTGTTCCACGATGCCCGAGACCAAAGACAACGACTTCACCTGGAAGGATTTCCAGGCACGCAACAATAATGAACTGGTAGCCATTCTGGGCAATTTTGTGAACCGGGCCGTTGTTCTTACACACAAGTATTTCAACGGGCTCGTTCCAGTTGCCGGTTCCCTGACAGATTATGACAAGGAAGTGATGCGGTCTGTCCCGGGGATGGCCTCGGCCCTGGAAGGCCATCTGGAGAACTACCGTTTCAGGGATGCCTTGAAAGAGGCTATGAACCTTGCCCGCATTGGAAACAAATACCTGGCCGATACCGAACCCTGGAAAGTCGCCAAAACAGATATGGAGCGCGTAGCAACCATCCTGAACTTTTCATTGCAGCTCTGTGCACGGCTGACCGTTGCGCTGGATCCCTTCCTGCCATTCTCCACGGCCAAACTCAGAGACATTTTGAATATGCCCAAGGCCCTTCGATGGCAGGACCTTGCCCTGGAAACCCTGTTGCCCGGGGGGCACCGGTTGAACGAGCCCGTGTTGCTTTTCGACAAGATTGATGATGCCACCATAGAAGCCCAGGTGGCAAAATTGAAAAAATCCGAACCTGTTAAAAAGGATGTTGCCCCGGCCCTTGCGGAATGTACTTTCGCCGATTTTGAAAAAATGGATATCCGGATAGCCACTGTGCTGCAGGCAGAAAGGGTTCCCAAAACGGAAAAACTGCTCAAACTTACCATTGATACGGGACTGGACCAAAGGGTCATCGTCTCGGGAATTGCCCAGTATTACACTCCTGAAGACATGATTGGCAAACAGATCTGCATACTGGCTAACCTGGCCCCCAGGACCATACGAGGCATTGTGTCACAGGGAATGATCCTGATGGCTAAAGAACCGGGAGGTTTCATGCGGGTAATTTCTCCCCTGGAAAGCATATCCGACGGCGCCGTAGTAGGTTAGAAACAGATCATTTCATCCGCGACTATACCTGTTACCTATTGAAAATCTTTTGAAGCTGTTCTGTGGTGTTGAAACGCGTCAGGGCAAGCATCAACAGGATCCTTGCTTTTTGCGGACTGAGCATGCCGCTGACGATTTGCCCGTCAAAAGGTTTTTCCACATCAAACGTCACTCCGCCGGCCAATACACGTGTCGCACGGACAACAAAGACGCCCTGTTCCAGGCAGCGCTGAATACCCGTTTCAATTTCCTGTGAATAATTCCCGTGTCCAACGCCGGCAATGACAATCCCGTCCATTCCGTTTTTCAGCAACGCATCTATAAGCCCTGCTGTGGCCCCGGCATAGGAAAGGATAATTTCTACCCTGGGAAATGCTTTGTCACGCAGCTTATCTGACAGTTCCTGCAGTTCCTTTGTATTGCATGTCAATTGTGTCCGGAGGCGACCTGCAGGTCCCCTGAAAAAGTGTGGATTCCCTCCTCGTATTACACCTAGAGGACCGCGATCAGGGCTTGCAAAAGCATCTGGATTGACCGTGTGCACTTTTGTGAATTCAGCCGCGGCATAAATATAATCGTTCATCACGGCCATCACCCCCCTGTTCCGGGCAGCAGGATGGGCTGCCAGGCACACGGCATTGAACAGGTTGACGGGGCCGTCAGCGCCCAGTGCATTTGCAGGCCTCATGGCTCCTGTGAGCACCACCGGATTATCATGGCCAAGTACCAGGTCCAGGAAGAAGGCTGTCTCTTCCATGGTGTCGGTGCCATGAGTTACAACTACACCGTCGCAAATGTCGTTTTTGAATAGAGAATCTATTACAGAACCCAGCCGTATCCATATCTGCGTTGTCATATGCTGGCTGGCTATGTTGCATAGTTGCAATCCCGTGATGGTTGCCCTGGCCGATATTCCGGGTGCCTGGGCCATCAAGGCATCCACGGTGAGTTGGGCCGGATCGTATGATGTGCCGGTGGCAGAAGAAGCCGTTCCGGCTATTGTCCCGCCTGTGGCGACGATGGTTACCCTGGGCTTTTGGACGCCACACAAGGCCGGGAGGGTCCAAATGCACAGGGTGGCCAGGATTAGATATTTCTTCAGTGACATGTTCAATTTTCTTATCTTTGTAAGCAGTTAGGCAAAAATAAGGAATTTATGCGTTCCATTATACAAAAGGGCCTGTTCCTTCTTGCAGTCTGGGTATACTTCGCCTTTTGTGTCAAGGCCCATCTTCTGTTTGTCGAAGGAATGCAATTATTCCTTTATACAGGTGATTATGCACTGGACACCTGCCTGCGTCCCGGAGGCCTGTGCAATTACATAAGTCGTTTCATAATCCAGTTCTATCATGATCCCTGGCTGGGAGCGCTACTGACCGGCCTGTTGTTGCTTGCCTTGCAATCACTGGTATCCAGGCTCGCAGGAGAGAAAAGGAAAGAGGAATCAGGCCTTTCTTTCATACCGTCTTTCTTTTACCTGTGCCTGCTCTCTGATATGACTCTTTACACAATTAACGGGCTCGTGGCCCTAATCTTTGCCCTCCTGGCTGTACTTATTTACTGCAAATCCGGGAATCCGTGGCTGCGTTCTGCCTACGGACTTTTCTTCCCGCCCCTGTTATGGTTTACAGTGGGGGGTGTGGCCATACCTGCCGTGATTCTGATGATATCCATGGAATGCCTGAACAGAAACACGCGCTGGTTCATACCTCTTTTTTCTGTGGTTGCCGCGGGTGTGCTTACCGTGTTAGCAGCCCCCCATGCAGCCCCTTCACTGAACAATCCTGCCTTACTCTACGGAAGCGGCTACACACGCTTTATTGAAAAGTGGCATCCCGTTTTCTGGATTTTGTGGGCTGTACTGATACTTGTTATATTGGGGCTCCGTCATGTAAGGCCTGTAAAAAAGACTGCATACGGCATCTTGCTGACTGTCGTGGTGTTTGCTATGGGTGCAGGAGCTCTTGCGGCATGCCATAAAACAGCCAGAGAAAACGTTTTGCGGTATTATTTTGCAATCCATCAGAGCAAATGGGAAAAAGCCATATCCATGGCAGAAAAAAAGATCCCTTCCGACATACTTTCCCTCAACGCGCTAAACCTGGCCCTGGCTGCTACGGACCAGGCGGGATCCCGTATGTTTGAGTTTCCCCAGAGTACATCCACGCTGAAGATCTTTTCACAGGGTGAAGGATTGCTTTTCTCGGCCGAGACGCTCTTCCACCTGGGTTTTATCAATGAAGCCCAGCGACTGTCCCACGAATACATGGAATCCATCCCGGACCGGCAGTTAAGTTCCCTGCTGGTGGCTCAGATGGCAGAAACCAGCCTGATCGCTGGACAAACTGCCGTGGCACGAAAATACCTGGGCCTGCTCCAACACACCTTGTTTTACCGTAAAGCGGCCAAAAACCTGGACCAGCTTGCCCGGGATCCCCGGCAGGTTGCCTCCCACCCTTTCTATGGTGCTAAACAGGATTTACAGCCAAGAGAAGATTTTTCATCGGATTTTGCCAATCTGGATAATATGCTGGCCCGGATGGTCATGCAGCGTCCCGGCAACCGGATCGCCGTGAACTATTTCTTCATGTACCTGATGATCCATAAAAAAGTGGATGCGCTGCACCAGTTATTCCCTCCCCGGCCTTATGTCCCCCGTCATTACCAGGAACTGATTGCCTGGGCACGGACAGTGCAACCGGGGAGGTATCCTGCCTATGAAATTATTCACGTAGACACAAGTGTGACTACCGGGTTAAACCATTTGCTATCAGAGATCAAAAGCGGGAACAGCAGTCCCGAAGCCCTGGGCCCGCGGTTTGCCCATACTTACTGGTTTTATTTGCTGTATATGTAATGAAAGTAATAATATTAACGGGACTGTTCCTTTTTCTAACTTCTTGCACGATACCCCGGGATCCGGTTTCTGTCGGGGAGTATCCCCCCATAATCCCGGATTATATCAATGTGACCATCCCCCAGTCCATAGCCCCCCTGCATTTCATGGCCAATGACGGTGCCCGGGTCCGCGCATCATTTTCGGGCAAACACATGCGTTTCACCTCCAGGGGATCCCGTACTGTAAGGATCCCCCGGGGTAAGTGGCGAAAACTGCTGTCCGTGGAAGATTCCGTGAAGGTAACCGTATTTATCAGAGAAGACAGAAAGTGGCACCGTTATGATAGTTTCACCCTTACAGTTTCTCGCGACCAGATAGATCCTTTCCTTTGTTACCGGAAGGTAGCTCCCGGATACGAGTCGTTTGGCAGCATGGGCATTTATCAGCGTGAGTTGGGCGGTTTCAGGGAGTATCCCGTCGTGGAAAACACTATTGAGACCAACTCTTGTGTCAATTGTCATGCGTTTGCCTCGGGCGATCCTGAATTGTTCCAGTTCCACATCAGGGGCCCAGGGGGAGGCACCATCCTGAAGACAGGGAGCCAAATCACGCATATTGAGAACAAAATCCCGGAGACCATCTCGGCCTGCGTATACCCCTACTGGCACCCTTGGGGAAGCCATATTGCCTACTCGGTCAACAACATCATGCAATGGTTCCACAATGTGCCAGGAAAAATCATCGATGTGTTTGATACCCGTTCAGATGTAGTGATATACCACACTGCCACGGGGAAGCTCCACCTTTTTGACCAGCTTTGTGACTCAACACTCCTGGAAACTTTTCCCTCTTTTTCGGCCGACGGGAAGACACTTTTTTTTACTGCGGCACCGGCACGGCCTGTTAACAGCATAGCTACTCTGGACAGTATTCAATACGCTTTGTACCGTATCCCGTTCGACCCCCTTTCCAACACGATGGGTCAGGCCCCTGAAAGGATCTGCCCTGATAGCGATTCCGCCGGTTTTTCGGTCTCTTTGCCGAGGCCTTCACCCGATGGACGTTTCCTCATGTTTACCCGGTCGGCTTTCGGGAATTTTACCATTTGGCACCCCGACGCAGATCTGTGGCTTATGGACCTGGAATCGCTCCGGGCACGGGAAGCCACAGGACTAAACAGCCCCGATGCGGAAAGTTACCACAGCTGGAGCTCTTCCTCGCGCTGGGTGGTTTTCAGCTCACGCAGAGATGACGGAAGGTACACCCGGCTTTATCTTTCTCATATGGATCAGTCGGGAACGTTTTCAAAACCCTTTATACTTCCACAAAGGAATCCACGTTCGGATCCCCGCCTGATGCAATTCTACAATATCCCTGAATTTATAAAAGCGAAAATATCTTTCCGGCCCCGTGACATCCACAGGGCTGACCATGTAAAAGCTACAGGATGGAAACACTGAACCTGATCTTTATGGCCATAGGCCTGGCCATGGACACTTTTGCCGTATCTATTTGCAAGGGTATGGGACATGCCCGTATGAATTGGGTGAATGCCCTGAAAGCCGGCCTGATCTTCGGTTCATTTCAGGCATTCATGCCTTTGCTTGGTTACTGGGCAGGATCACGGTTTCAAAATCAGATAGAATCGGCCGATCACTGGATCGCCTTTGGATTACTGGGTTTCATAGGAGGAAAGATGATCGTGGAATCTTTCCGGCATGACAAGCCCATGGACTGTTCGTTCGGGTTTCGTTCCATGTTCCCACTGGCCATTGCCACCAGCATAGATGCACTGGCCGTAGGCATCTCCCTGGGATTTCTTCAAACCAATATAGTCAAAGCCGTTATACTGATCGGCTCGGTCACTTTTCTCTTTTCTTTTGCCGGAGTGAAACTGGGACATGTGTTTGGCTCCCGCTTCAGTACAAAAGCCGAGCTTATAGGAGGGGTCATCCTGGTCCTGATAGGTGTGAAGATCGTACTTGAACACACACAGATCCTTTAGGCAACGGTGTGTGCCTATTTGTTATCTGATCTCATTTTTCTGCGAAAAAAGATCACGGCAAGAATAAAAAAAACAAGAGCATACAGGCAGACCACTCCAAGGTGACCCCAGGTATCATCCGGCCGGCCGGACAATACGATACGGGAAGCTTCTATAGCGTGTGAAAACGGCAAAAGATCCGTTATTTTCCTTATTGTTTCTCCCATGATACGCAGGTCCATCCATGCGCCGCCCAACAGCGTACTGGCAATGATGTAAATATTGCCCACAGCCAACACCTGTGTCTCACGGCATGTTATACCTAGGAATATCCCGAAAAAACCGGAGAAAAGCACGAAGGGAATGTAAGAAAGAAATGTGTAGAATAGCTTTGCTGACAGTGGTATCCCCACAAAAAGACCGGTGATAAGGCAGCTCACTGCTATGATGGCAGCCATTGGCAATACAGGGATGAAATAGCCCAGAATGAAATCACGGGCTTTCAATGGTGATATGAACAAACGCGTCAGGAAAGAAGAACTTTTATCTTTGGCTATGAGTAATCCCAGAGACATGGCAATAAAGGTAAATCCAAACACTGTAAGCCCCGGGACAATATTTACCGGTTGGAATACCTCCATGGGGACGTTGCGGGATATGATTGAAAACAGGATAATAAAGACAACGGGTAATACCCCGGCCAGGATCAGGGATAAGGGATCCCTGAGTATTTCTTTGGAGTTGCGCCCTGCAAAATAGGTGTATTTCATTTATGCCTCCTCCTGATTTAGCAAAATAAAGGCATCTTCCAGTTTATGGGTGTTGGTCCTTTCCAGTAATTCCTTAACTGTTCCCGAGGCTATGATCTTTCCCTTGATCATCACTGCCACCCTGTCTGAAAGGGCTTCCGATTCTTCCATATAATGCGTTGTCAAAAGGATGGTGGTCTTTCCTTTCAGTCTTGTTATGATTGCCCACAACTCCCTGCGTGCCAATACATCCAGGCCCAGGGTGGGTTCATCTAAAAAAAGGATCTCCGGCTCCGTGATCAGGGCCATGGCAATGCTTAGGCGACGCTGCATACCGCCCGAAAGCAGTTTTGCTTTTTTGTTCCGCACTTCCTGCAGGCTGAACACCTCTATCATTTCATGTGTCTTTTCCTGCATGCTTTTTTTGGGAAGATCGTAGATACCTGCTATCATTTTCAGGTTCTCCTGAACCGTCAGATTAAGTGCAATAGCCGTTTCCTGCGGCGATACGTTGATTATCTGCTTTATGTGCTGAGTGTCTTTGGTCAGGTCCCATTGCTTTATCAGCGCTTTACCGGATGTTGGCCTGATCAGGCATGATAACATTTTTATGGTAGTGGTTTTTCCTGCCCCGTTCAATCCCAGCAGGGAGAATAGTTCTCCCCTTGCAATCGAAATATTCAGATTATCAACGGCAGTAAGATCTCCGTATTTTTTTGTCAGCCCCTGGGTAACGATCATCAATCCGGAATTTTCAGGATATAAAGATATACTATTTACCTGAAAAGCAACCACAACTGCCTCAGTTGTTACATTACACAGGTACGGGCCATAATCATTAAGGAATAATTTGTAACTTTCAAAATTGTACTATTATTTTGTAATTAAAGTACATTCATAACATATAATACAAAGATCATGTAACCACATAAAAGGAGAATCTATGCCTTAATAATCATGAGTGTTTAACCCAATAAAAAAACGGGGCGATTTCTGAAAAGCCTTATTAGCAAGGAACTAAAACTAATTATTATGAAAAATGTGCTTTGTGTTAAAAATCTTGTTAAATTTCAATTAGCTATTCTCATAATCCTTTTAATTTCAAGTTGCAATAAGCCACTAACTCTTGATGTAGCAAAGGATTTAATTATTCAAAAATACCAATACCCACAAGTGGATATTCGTAACTATGAACTTTCTACCACAAAGGAATATGACCTTATTTCTACAAAAGAAAAAATTAGTACTTCAGATTATACGCCACCTAAACTTAAATTTCTAAGTGAATTGGAAAATGCCGGATTTATTACTTATTCTTTTGACCTTTTATCTGCTAATGTTTATGGTAGCAGATGGGATGGTGTTGGCGATGAAGCAGGCCCGGGTTTTACCCGGGAAATTAAATATTTCACTGGTAAAAAAACTGGTAGAAGGCATACATATCTAATTAAAGCAATATACAAACATAGTGGAATATTGACAGAAAAAGGGAAACAGGATTTTATAGATGAAAATAGATTTAAAGTTTCTAATACTGCTTTTGGTGAAATAACCGGTAAGGTTGAAAGTAAGGAATTAAATATTACGGAAGTTAAGTACACTACAATTGTAACACCTACTTCTTTTGGACAAGCCATATTCAACATTCAAGGACAAACAATAGAGGATTCTGTGGAATTTAGAAAATATGATGACGGTTGGAGAATTGAAAAAACCAACCCATAACAAAGTGTAGCATCCACGTGAGGCAAACCCGGAGTGCCGCGCAAGAGAAATTTTAAGATTTTCAAAAGCTTGATTTTCTGGCATTTAATTTTCACAAATTAGGCCTTGCGCGGTAATCCGGGTTTGCCTCACCGGATGAGGAAGGTTCAGCAGGCCCGGTAGCGGCTTGCCCGAACTCGGCGGATCCGGCTTGTTCAGGTTCATCAGAATCAGGAGCGTCGGCCTCGGCCTCGGCCTGGGAACTTCCGGATTTTTTGCCTTTGGGGAACAAAGACCCACCCATCATGACAAGGGCCGAGATAATCACGACCTGAACCATAAGCGATTTGTTTACCAGTGCCGAGGATTGCTCCATAGGGATGGAAAGGAAAAGCAGTATGGTTATAAGCCCCCTGGGAGCAATAAACCATAACTCCCGGGCGGGAAGTCTGAAGATTTTGAGGAGCAGGTAGCGGAACAGAAAGATGCCTGCAGCAATCAGAAGGGCCCACACAATGGTGTGTGAATTGAGCAACTCGGAGGTTTCAAGAAGAAAGCCAAAGAGAAGGAAGAACGATGCGCGTACCAGGAAAGTGAATTCAGTGATCAGTTCATGAAAGCGCTTTACTTCGGCACACAGCGCATCGGGTTGTAAGCGCCTGATCAACCGGTGGCGTCTGAGTACATTAATGTTACCAATAATAAGTCCAAAAAGGATAATGAACAGCAAAGCGGGCAAATGCCAGATCTCGGTCACGGCATAGATGAGAATGATCATTAGAATAATGGGAACAAACTTCACATGGTGCTTTATTTTGCTCAGAAGGAAGACCAATCCGGCAGTAGCTACCACGGTAACCAGCAAAATGATCAGGAATCCCGTGAGGGAATGGATCACAGATCCGGCATCGATTACCTTATTGAAAACAATGAAGTTGAACAGGACAACACCCAGGATGTCGGAGAAGCTGCTTTCGTAGGTTACAAATTCACGGTTGGCAGCACCCAGATTCCTGGAACTCGGAATAGCAATGGCACTGCTGATAACGGCAAAAGGAACGGCATTGGCCAAAGCATCCTTAAATGAAACGATCCCGTCTATCCGGTAAATTATCCAGCCCAGGAGTCCGCTTATAATAACCATGGACAGCAGGGCCATAAAAAAGGATTTACCCACCAGAGGAAGTTTGGACCTGTCCACCTCCAGTTCCATGGCTCCGTCCAGGACAATGAGTATAAGCCCCATGGTGCCCAGGACAGGCAACAGGGGCATGAGGTTGGGGATCTGCAGGTCAAGCAAAATCGTACCCTGTCTGACTCCCCAACCCAACAAGAGCAAAAGAACAACCGAGGGAATTTTTGTTCTTGCAGCGCTTATATCAAAAATGTATGCGAAAAGCAATAGTACACAAAGGGTGATAATAAGCTGAACGGTCATAGCATAACATTCTTATGTGCCATAACAAATATAAATAATTATATGTCAAAACGGATATTCATAATTACGCTCCCGGGCAGTGAGGGACCGTAAATATAGTCCGGGTCGCGTTCTGAACTCCCACGTGTAATTGCATTTTAAATTGTTTACAAAGAGTTATTTCGCAGGCACATTTTGCGTTCATGCCACAACACAGGTAGCTGAAGTTTATTGAGTCTTTCTCCGGGCAGTTTCTTCTTGGCTTATTTTTGTTAAAATCCCAATAATCAGGCTTTAAGGAGATTTGAAGGCTTGAATATTTCCTCTTTCCTTCCTTGGTTAATCTCAGCATTAGTGGCGATTCACCATTTGATAGGATTTTTGAGCGCTTGCATACAACATCTATGATCGTGTTCATCAGTTGGTTAAGTGTTGTGTACCGGTTTACACATTGGTTTACATAACACCCTGTTTTGGCCCAAAATTGAGTGATTTTTCAATGTAAAAAGCACTCACAACATTACGCTGTAAGTGCTTTATTTTCAGTGGCTCCTCATCAAGGACTTGAACCTTGGACCCCCTGATTAACAGTCAGGTGCTCTAACCAACTGAGCTAATGAGGAATGTTTTCCTGTAAGGGAGTGCAAAGATAAACGGTTTTTCCTGAAAGAGCAAAATCTTATTAAAAAAAGTGTAAATTTGCTAAGATTATGAACACATCCCTGCTTTCATCCCATTGTATTGAATTGCTCCGCGTACACAACCGGGTTTCTCTGGGAAGCATGGGAAGCTTCATCGCAGAAGACACCCCGGCTACTCTTACCAACAATGGACATGTGCTCATGCCTCCGGGAAGACGCATTTCTTTCCGGGAAAGCGAAACCTGGAATGACGGACTGCTGGAAAAAGCTTACTCGTCTAAGGAGGATCTTGATGCTTTGCTTGCCGAGGTTTCCAAAAAGCTGGCCAGGGAAAAATCAGTGACACTGGATGGTTTCGGGAAGCTTAGAAGGACGCGTGAAGGAGACGTTTTTTTTATCGTGGACAAGAACGTCTCTGTAAATCCAAACGGTTTCGGGCTGGTTCCCTTGTCCCTGAGACCGCTGCTAGTTCCATCCAAAGTCAGGTGTGCAATTTCAGCCCAGGCCGGCGATCCGGAAAAAGCTGTTCAGGCAGGAGATAACTCGCCGGAGGTATGCACTTCAGCAACCCCGGAAGTCCCGTCCATGCCTAAACAGGCTGTTGTCCAAACAGATGAAAAGGTTCAGCATGAAAGCATCCGGAAACCCCGTAGAAAAATTCCCAACGGAGTCATGATCTTTCTTCTGATAATCCTGGTCCTCGTGCTGTGCCTGATGCTGGTCTATGTCTTCCGGGATTCGCTCAAGCCTGTTCTGGAGAAAATCCTCTATTCTGCAGAAGAGCGTCAGCTGCTAAGGTAACTATTATTGCAGGGCGTTGGGAGAGAACATTTCCTCCCCGGATTTGGTTTGTGTTTCCACCTTGTTTACCACCATTTCAGAGATACGTTTGTTCTGCACATTTTCCATGACGGTTCTATAGGAAAAGAAGGTGCTTTTTGTCACGTTCTTATAATCATGGGACGTCAGGATCCTGTGCAGGTTTCCCGACAGATCATAGTATTCCACTTTATAGCACAGGTAACTGTTTTTATCTATATAGCTGACTGATTTACTGTAACCGTTCGCTTTACTGATGGTCTGATCCTTGCCTTCTGACTGTACCATCCAGCATTCCTTTCCATCATATATCGTTGTGCCCAGAAGGGAATAATTGAAATCTGCCTGGTTGGGCTTGCTCATGTCTGCGTTGGTAAACTCAGATCCCATAAAGCTTTTACCTCTTTCAGAACTGATGATCCGGCGAACTTTCTTCAAAGAAGGCATATAAATCCACATATCATCCTCTTTGTCCTTGTTGTCGTAAATGAGCAGTGTTGTACCCTGCACATCGGAAGGCGCTGTAAAACGTACGAGCGTTTTGCCTACATCATTAAAGACTGCGGATATCATGGTCAATTGCCTTACCCGCTCATTTCCTTTGTTATCCCTGATGTATATGGTAAAATCCATTTGCGTAGAGCCGAGGTCTATAACCTCTCTGGATTTTCTGCTGATTTCAGCAGCCGATTGTCCAAATAACCCGTTGGCGCAAAAAAACAAAAACAACCCGGTAACCAGCGATTTTAACAGTAGTTTCATAATATTATCATTGTATTTATTTTTCTAAAAACTTAGGCCTGACCCAGTAGCATATGGCAGGGATCAGGATCAGGGCACTGACAAGACATAGGAAAAGAGATAAAACGATCAGAAAGGCAAAAGAACGGATCAGAGGAAAGGCGGATAGGAAAAGGATGGCAAAACCCAGCATCACAGAACTGGCGTTAATGACGATCCCCCGTCCAATGGTCTTGAGCGTTGCCTTGATACTCCGGCCGTAATTGTTGCCGTGGGCCAGCTCCCATTTGATCCTCCAGAACACATGAATGGTAAAATCCACCCCAAGTCCTATCGAAATAGATGATATTAAAGCTGTTACAATATTCAGTTCCAAACCAAGCCAGCCCATCAACCCAAAGGTGCAAAATACGGCAAAGGCCAAAGGCAAGCTTCCAATCAAACCGGCTTTAGTGCTTTTGAAAATCAGGCTTAGTAAAAGGAATATCGCGACAAAGGCCACCAGCAGTGAATAGTACTGACCCTTTTCTACAGATTCGTTAATATCAATATCGGTGAGTGTAAAGCCGCCAATGACCGGTTCCAGGGAATCTGCCCGGGCCATTTCTTCGATTTTCGTAAGCAGGCTCCTGATTTCCCCTATGCTCCCGTCTTTGAATTGCACCGTGAGCAGTGTATTGGTATAGTCAAAATCCACATATTGCTCCAGATCTTCGGGCTCGCCGCTCATGGAATAGAGTTCCAGGTATTGCGCAACGCCCTCCCTGGTTTCTGGAATGCGGTCATAGCCTGTGTCGGTGGAGTCGTTCAGGGCTTTACTGATCTTCCTGATAATGGAAGAAAGTGAGGTGACGGTTCCCACGCGGGGTATTTCTCTGAGTTCCTGCTCATATCTGTCAATACAGTTAAGCAGGACGGGATCTGTCACGTCTCCCTGAAACATCACATTAAACATCTTGCTCCCGCCAAAGTGGCTGTCCAGAATGTTAATGGCCTTGTTGAAGGAATGGTTTTGCGGTAAAACATCGTTGGAATCGGGGGCTGTCTTGAAAAAGAATAGTCCTACCGAGCACAATGCCATAAAGAGTATGAAAAAGCTTACAATTCTTTTGGGATGTCGTGTAATGCTCTCCCCTGTACGCTCCAGCAAAGAAGGAATGAAACCTTTTGACCCGTCTTCCAGGTCTTTATGAATTCTGCCCTTCTTTAGCAGGGACAATACAGCCGGGATGAACAGCAGGCTCACCAGCAGCGCAAAGGTAATACCAATGGCCGAGACTATCCCCATCTGCCTGGCAGGCCTGAACAAATGCGCCACCAGGCCCAGGACTCCCACAATGGTGGTCAGCCCACATAAAGTGACCGGGGTATATAGATAATCGGAAATTTTTATGGCCAGTTCCCGGGGTGAAAGATTGGGTTCCGATGCCCGCAGGTCCTGGTATCGGGCTGCATAATATACCCCGTAATTATTGGCAATGGCAAGCATCATGATGGGTATGATCACCCCTATCAAACTGAGTTCCCATCCGAAGACCGGGATCAGGGCCATAGAAAAAACGATGGAAAAAAGCACCACAGAAAACGGCAGCAATACACTCCTGAACTCCCGGAACGATACAAGCAGGATCACAAACATCACCAGCAAGCCAATGGGTAACAACAGCAGTGCATCACGGCCAATTTTCTTGCCCGACTCATCCCTCAGATATGGATTCCCGCTGATATACACGTTTTCATCTCCGGGGTATTTCTGCATAATTTCATCTATCAGTCCAATGAGCTGGTCATCATTCACTGTTTTTTCAGAACTCAGGATGATCAGTGCGTTTTTAAAATCATCGGAGACAACAATTTTATACACCAGGTCGTTGGCACGGATAGCCTCCCTTAAGATCTCCCGGTCTTGCTCATTTTCCGGGATGCTCGTCACCACAGGATTTACCACCATGCTCCCCTCCTGAGACCGGATATCCTTTGCCTGAAATAATGAATAGACACGACCGAATTGTGGCATTATGGACAAGGTGTCTGTTATCAGCCTGATCCGGTTCAGCGTTTTTTCATTAAGTACGTCTTCTGTTTGAAAAATAATCAGTAATAACTCATCATTCCCGAAATACTCTCCAATTTTTTTATTGTTTTGTATGGAAGGCATGGTCTTTGGCAGGTAAGATTCCAAATCCGGATTGACACGGATTTTTGTCAGGGGAATAATTCCCAGCAGTACTAGTACCAGGGTGACAATAATGATATACCACCTGTATTTTATGATAAAATTTGATATTCCCATGTTTTTTAAAAGATCACTTTAAGTTCTGCAAAAGCCCCGTTCATTACGGCTGAAGAATAGCCGTACAATGTTTTTTCTCCCCCCCTCATATAATTGCCACCCACCACTGCCATCAGGGCATCCGATATCCTCCAGCTCAACTTGGGCCTGACAAACCATTCTTTTGATGTGATATTGTAATAGCCTGTACATTCAGCTGACAGGACATCGTAAGCAAAAGACCTGGTTATGGTCAGGGAAACTGCATGGTTGGTCCTTTCCTGCTGATTGAAAACTTTGCGGTTAAATAACCTGTTCTCATAATCTATATACTTCTCTGCATACTGGACAAGTGACGCCGGGTCATTAGCATCGGGAGAGACAGGGACAGATAATGGGAAAAAATCAAATGTATATTTTCCAATGTATTGGCCTATGACGGTACAACCCAACACATTGGTTTCTATACCAACAACATAGCTTATATCCGGATTGGGTATGAACATTTTTTTGTCCGGATTTTTCGTGTGGTTATAGGCCGCTTCGGCCCTGACTATCATCAAATTACCAACGGGTATGGCAACATCTGCGCCTATCGCGGTTTTTCTGTAAGGCGTGGAAGCAATGCGTACAACGGGCTGGGCCGATGCCCAATTCACAGAAACCACATTGAATCCATGGTAGGGATCATACCCCTGGAACCAGGAAACGGAACCGCCGAATGCAGGGTAGTCAAAATTCGCCCGCACGGCATAGGTCCCGTTGGCCAGTATCCTTTCCGGAAGCATATCATCGCCGAACAGCAGGTATTTCCCCAGTTCCCCCATGTCAAAGAGATCAAACCGGTAACTTGACATTTTGTAGAATGGAATGGCCACCAGCTCAAGATCTACTCCGGGAAGGGGTCTGTATTGCATTTTCAGCATGAAATTGGATTGCTGCTGATCGGCCGGATCCGATGAAAGAAAAAAGTAATCGCTGGGGGTTATGTTGTTTGTTGGATTGAATCCGTCCATACGCCCCCAGATGACTATCTGGTTCCCAAGGAAAATATCAAATTTCTGGCTTTTATACCCTGCGTAAAGCTCCCTGATCCTGAACCGGGCATCTTTTTCATTAAAAAACATGCCTGTGGTGAACCTGATATCCGACTCAAGGATGGCTGGTCCTTTTTTGAGTGAGGCCTGCAGGGAAAGTTCAGCAAAAACAGAGGTCAGATCATATGCCTTGCTGCCTCCGTAAACAGACCCTCTTCCAAAACCATGGATACTGAAGTCCGTATTTCCGCTCCATTGGGCCCTTACCTGCAAAGTGGCACAAATCAGTATAGTGAAAAAGATGATTCGTTTCATTCGTTGTAAAATTTGTGCAAATGAAAGAAAAAGGAACCGATAATCCTTCATTTTTTTAAAAGATGGACTACAAAAATCAGATGGCCGAGATTCTTTTCTTATACTCCGATGGCGTTTCCCCTACTGTCTCTTTAAAAATCTTATAAAAAGATGATTTATTGGAAAATCCGCAATCGTAGCCGATCGCCTCTATGGAATAATGATTCGTACTGTCTGCCAGCATTTTTTTTACTGCTTCAATACGGTATGAATTTACCAGGCGAAAAAAGTTTTTACCCAGCTCGGCATTCAGCACTTCGGTAAGCTGGTGTTTTGGTATTTGCATGTCTTGTGAAAGGATATCCATGCTTAGGTCTGGATTCAGGTACGCTTTTCTTTGCTCCAGGTAAACCAGGACCTGTTTGCCGATAATCTTTCTGGTCCGGTCGTCCAGGAGGTTTTTTTTGTACCTTGGCTTTTCGTTTGGAATTTGTAATTCTTCGGGTATGTGCTTTTGTCTCAAACCGTAAAAACTCAGCGCATATAGCAGCACAAGCAGTATGGAATAATTAAATATTCCGGGAAGGATGGAGTCGTAATCTCCCTTTATGATCAGGGTAAAGGATATGATGTAGGTTATAAAACAATACACAACGTAAATAATGGTAACAGACATAAGCCAGCGGATGTTCTCGTTGGTGTCGATACGGGAGGTTTCATTCTGCAGATTGGCCCGGTAATGATAGACCATGGTCAAACTTAAAGAGCTGTATATCAGCCATGAAATCAGGCTGGCCATGGCAAAGGAAAAGCGAAACAAGTAGTTTTCCTGATAAACCAGATAGTCTCCCACCATAAAGGGCGCCTTGATGATGTAGGCCAGCACTTTGAAAATCAAGAATGGCAGCAGGTGCACCAGATGTAAGTATTTCAGGCGAAATCCGGATCTGGTAAGGGCCCTTACATACAAATAAAAAGACGCATTGGATAATAGATGAGAGCCTGACAGCAGGGGGGTTTCATAGAACTGGTAGTCCATTCCTGCGGTCAGAAACTCCAGGGCCAGCAATACAAGCCATGCGGACAGTATTTTATCCGATACGGTCCGTTCATTTTTTGTGAACATGAGTATGGAAGCAAACAATGCCTGGCAAAATCCTATCCAGACCAGCGTATTCATGTATTGCATACACAAAGATAATAAAACAGCAGACAGTCACCGCCACCACAAGAGCCGGGAGCTTTATTATACAAGCCGAGGCTCCCTGTACTTGTGGTGGCTGCGGCAGTGCTTGGAAAACAGTTCGGGCAAGTATTGATTAAATTTTTTGATAATTTGGTGGCAGATACCATGGCAACAGGCGGAACCTGTTTGCTGCCGGCTGCGCATAAAAAAAACGCGGCAATAATTTGTCGCGTTTTGTGGAGATAGACGGAGTCGAACCGACGACCCCCTGCTTGCAAAGCAGGTGCTCTAGCCAACTGAGCTATATCCCCGTAGCCTTATGCAGTAGTCCCGAGCGGAGTTGAACCGCTGACCCCTACATTATCAGTGTA
>DBRG01000020.1 GCA_002305545.1 Bacteroidales bacterium UBA1374 | reverse complement strand
GGGAGAGTAGGTAGCCGCCGCCCTATAAAAAAGGAGCCAGTACATTTGTACTGGCTCCTTTTTTTATGGCTGCCTGTTCGAGCACCTGGGTGGGAACGAACACCCACCCAAACCCTCCCTGACCGTTAGGAGGGCTTAGCCGGGGCAAGCCCCGGCGCTCCAAGCTTTTGCTGCGTCTGCAGTTGCCGACACCACAAAATGAGGGAAGCCTCGGCTTAAAGAAAAAGCTTCCCGATCTTGTGGTGCCAGCAACCTCCCGCCAGGAGCAGGAGTGCCGCGCACACTTGCTAAAGATTTCATGGGGTGTCCTCCAATCGTGCGATCAGCTCCTGCCCAAGGGCAGTTTTGTCTTCAATATGTTTTAAAACAGCTGCAACAAAAGGATTCTTTTCGAAAACGCCCCTGACCTGTTCAAAATCAAGCCGGCATTCATCCATATTGCCATCTGCTCCGAAACCGGTCATAGAACTTAAAGAAAATTCCTTGCGGGCATCATCATAGAGCATTTTATCGAGACCAACGACAGCATCTTCCCATTCACTTACAATCTGTCTGAGCTGATCTATGGTGATTTCTTCTGGATCGATATTGTAGAATTCCCTGATCTTGGAATATGCCCATGTCCATTCATAATAATAATAGTTCCGGTGCATTTCTTCAATAAAATGGTTGATATCCGCAATCTTTGATATTTCATGGGTTTCAATTCCACAGATCAATTTATCGATTTCTGTTTTAGGTGCGATCAGCCCCGATATATCCAGCCATTCTCCAAGTCCTATGGTAGTATCCGGACGTAGACGCTCTCTGATTTCCTCTATAGATTTGAAACGCGTTTTTTCCAGGCGCTTGATGATCGAATTTCCCAGGAATTTTTTGATAGCGATTTCATAATACCTTATTCCGTTGATAAGGGCGGTGTTTTTGATTTTGGTGCTTTTGTAGGAAAATACATCAGTTGTTTCTCCGGATATTCTCATCAACTCCCTGAGGATGGCTCTTCCATTGAGCATTTTCTGTATTGTATAGGGGCTCAACAGGTTATAATTGATCTGGTCCAGTTTGACAGGATCTTTTCTCAGGTCGCGTTTTGGCCATTTCTGCGCATCCCTTATGGTTCCCACGCTTTTGAGGTTGACTCCGGGGATAAGGTATGTTGTGTTGTCCTGTTCTAACAGGTATGAAAAAGGCAGTGAACTGGTGTCTGTATTGTTGACGTGCCGCCCCAGAACAAGAGAAAATGCCCCGATACGCGATGGCCAAAGGATGTAAGAATCAGAGGTTGTTTTTGCTCCCCGTTCCAAAATGCCCTGGTGAATAGGTCCCAATTTGTACATATGGTTGGACTGGTTGGACCCGGATCCGGCATTCATGAAGGAAAACATACCTGCAATTAGCAGGGTGGATTTATGGTGACTGACAGTATAAGGCCCGGCAAAGACCGAGGAGGCTTCCCCGTTTTCACCAAGACAGTTGCTGAAGAACAATGAGTCATTTGCAGAATAACCTTTTCCAAGTATGGTTCCCTGCCCGACAAAACATTTTACTATGTTGACGCCCCTTTCCACTTTTGCTCCGGAGGATATGATGAAATCCTCGGCGTTCACCCCGTGGCCAATATAGACCGGGTCATATGCGTTTCCATTGATGCTGCCGTTTATCAGCGAAGAAATTCCCTCTATGGTGGTGCTGTCACCAACGACAACATTTTTAAGTGTGCCTGAATGGCTAATGGTAACATTGTTTCCAATGGTTCCCCTGCCGGATGAAACTTTTTTTGCATATATGCTTACAAGGTCACGCATCCGTTTCACTAATTCTGTCTTGTGGCGGTATAGGGCCAGGATGTATGCAAAATGAGCGGTAAGTTTGTTGTTTATCGGGACTTCACGGCCGCCTGTCTCATTCAGGACAGATACGTCCACACCGTTCCCGAATGAGGAAATACCTTCTGTATATATCTTGTCTACATTTTCTATGATACAACCGTACCCAATGTTATAGTTTGCTATATAACTGTGGATATTTTCAATGCAGGAATTGTCTCCTACAGATACGTTGTGCAGTTTGGCGTTACAAATGCCCGATTGTATGCGTATACCGGAGGGAAGTTCTTTTTTCGAATCAAAAACACCGAGGCGGATATCTCCGGAAAATGCTGTGTCCCATACTCTTTCCGGTCTGAAATCAGGATCGACCCATACCTTGGTCCAGTCATCTGAGTGACATCGCTGCTTTTTCAGACTGGAAATTTCTTCCCGTTTGATAATGCGGTAATTATCCATAAATACGCTTAAATCCAAACGATTCTATCTGTGTCGGGCTTGTAGGGTATCTGGTGGATGGTAAAGCCGTAATTCTTGAAGTTACTGATTAAAACTGCCAGCCTCAACCTGCCGACCTTCAGCAGGCGAGTGGGAACGTTTGGAAATGCCAGGTTCAAAACAACAGTCTGGTCTTTAGATAACGAAAACTCCTGTGAAAACGGGACAGCAGGAAAATACACCAGCGGATAAACCGAATATTCAGTTATGTACGTATCATCTATGAGGCCTTCTATACTGCTGAATTTCAGATTACAGAGACGGTTTGCCTTGATATTGATGGTAGCATATATAGTTCCCTTCGAGGGATCATTAATGTCCTTGACTCCACTACAACTTGCTAAGGTTGCTGTAAAATAGTCGACACCGTCTGAAAAATCATAGATAACCTCTTTGTAGAAGAGTGATACCTGCTCCTGGTCATCTTTACAGCAGGAAAACAGAATCATTGAAAGGATAACAGTACTGAGTAAAAGAAATGTTTTTTTCATAAGAGTTGTTTGAAAGAGATTATTATTAAAATCAAAAATAACATAATTACCGGATATGTGTACCAGACGCACGAATTTTCTGCTTTGTTGCATCACGTAAAAAAAGAAAGCCGCCCGCAAAGGACGGCTTTCAGCAAAATAGGTTTTTTGAACTAAAAACGATAGGTAGCACCTATTGTTGCAATTGTAAACCCGTAACCGGCTTCAACAAAAGCTCCCAGATACGGAGTAAACATATATCTTGTCCCGCCTAAAACCTGCCACCCGAATCTTACATGGGTATTTGATACGGTAGTACCCACATTGTCTTTGTGACGATTTGATTCCAGTTTCAATCCCAGAACGGCTCCTCCGTATACTTCCCAGTTTTCCAAAATGGTAAAGTGGTAGGTACCGCGCAAGCCAACCAGTGTGTTGAAATAACGGTAAGTAGCATCGTAATCTCCTATTGAGGTTTTGTACCTGTATCCCCATAATCCGGCCTGTGCACCCACAGCGACAGAGCCCGGCCTGCCAAGGTCAAGGATACCTACTTCGTAGAAAGCGGAAATTGGAGGAACAGACATTCTGTAACCAGCCCCAATGACGGGAAGACCAACACCAAGGCTACCCATATTGGTCCCCTTGGTCATCACGTTTGGCAACACATCATTTTGGGCAGATAGGGTGAAAAAGCCCGTCAGGATTAGAAAGGTTGAAAGGAAAATTTTTCTCATAGGATGGTTTCGAAATTGTAGTTAATTGTACCACTAATATACAACAAATTTCTAAATGACAAAAAAACTGTACCTTGTGACAAGTATAAAAACACTTAAAATTGCCATATGAAAAAATTTCTAATCCTGTTGTTTTTGCTGGTCTCTGCATTGATTTTCACACAGTGTGTTAACACAGATACAAAAGAAACATGGGCCATAGTGCTTCACGGTGGAGCCGGATCCGCTGCAAACATGAGCTCTTCTGAAAGGGAACATTACCTGGACCTGCTTAACCAGGCATTGGAGACCGGAACAACCATGCTCGAGCAAGGTGCCCAGGCCATTGATGTTGCCATGCAGGTGGTCGTATGGATGGAAGATTGTCCCGATTTCAACGCTGGCAAGGGGGCTGTGATAAACTCGGATGGCATCCATGAACTGGACGCGGCCCTGATGGACGGAAGGGATCTGAAAGCAGGTGCAGTAGCCGGTGTACGGGATATCAAGAATCCCATCCTGGCTGCAAGACATGTTATGGAAGACACACCACATGTATTGCTCATAGGGGAAGGGGCCTCTGCCTTTGCTGCTTCGGCGGGACTGACAATGGTTCCCAATGATTATTTCTCAACCCCCAAAAGGCTGGAACAGATCCGAAGGATCAGGGAACAGAAGGAAAATCCGGACCCGAAAGGGACCGTAGGGTGTGTTGTCCTGGATAAAAACGGCAACCTGGCAGCCGCTACTTCTACCGGGGGCATGAGCGGTAAACGCTGGGGACGTGTAGGAGACGTTCCTATTATTGGAGCTGGCACTTATGCCAATAACAATACTGTGGCCGTGTCGGGCACGGGACATGGGGAATTATGGATCAGAAGGTGCGTAGCCTTTGATATCAGCGCCCTGATGGACTACAAAGGATATTCCGTGGAAGAAGCTTCCCGTGAAGTGATATTCAATAAGATAGACAAAATGGAAGGCTCTGGAGGAGGCGTGATCTGTGTAGATAAGAACGGCAGAATTGCCATGGAATTCAATACAGAAATCATGTACCGTGCCTGGGCCACTGCAGGGGGCCAGCGCGGAACCGCTATTGAGCATTAAGCAGGATTTTTTTATCTTCCGCTGTCCAGGATCAGGTTTTTCAGATCGTTGTTAAAGTCTCTCTCCCCAAGGAGTTCTTCCAGGGTCATATGCATCCTGTAACGCCAGTAATGCGGCACAATGGCCGGCACATTGATGCGCTCATCGTGTGGATTTTCCCGGCGTAATTTTCCCGATACCGACATCCAGTCCTGCCAGGGCAGGATGCATAGCATGGCCGGACACCTGAGATGATCCCTGATCACTTGCATGCAAATCCAGGGTTCACAATACACGGGAGCCTCCCCGGGCATTCCAAGAACGGTGTTGAAAAACCGGTTGGTGATGTTGCGGTCTTCTTCCCACCATCCCCTCAGGGTGCTGGTATCGTGCGAGCCGGTAGTACATACACATAAAAACGGATAGGAGGCCGGATCGCCAAAGTCACGGTATTTGTCCTTAGGCATTCGCTGAACCTCGAGGCTGAGCATGGCCAGTTCTTTCATCAGGGGCGGTACACAATCGGGTATCATGCCCAGGTCTTCGGCGCAGCAAAGCATATTTGTTGCCGAGATCAGGGGAGGTAGTTTCTTCATGGCCTGGTGATACCAGAACTCATTGTGCCTTTTGTAGAAGAAGTGGTCGTAGAGGCGGTTGAAAGCAAATTTGGAATTTTCGTCAAGGGCCTTGTACGAATAGTTGAACTGAGCCGAGATCCTCGGATGGTATGCATCTTCTTTACCCGGTTGTGGAACAAAAAGCACATTAGCTGCCAGATCCAGCAGGCTGTTGCACAAGATACGGTTCTCCTGGTTGTCCTTCAGGGACGCGAAATGCAGCGCAATCTTCCTTTGAGTGGAGAAAGCCTCCTTAAGATCGTATTGTCCGCGATTCTTCACCGGATCCAGGTATTTTTCCCTTATCAGGTCTGCCTTCTCTCCAAACACCCTGTTCAGGATATCATCAGTTATAAAAGGCTTTGTCATCCTTTCGCCGTCAAAAGAAAGCCCCCATTGCCGGATTTCTTCTGCAGTGAACGGCATGGCCGGGTCAAAATAGCCCATCAGACCCTGAGTCTGTTCTTTAGGAATGCTCCATATCCTGAAAAAACCCAGGATGTGGTCAATACGGTAAGCATCAAAGTAACGTGCCATGTGGCCAAACCGGTTTTTCCACCATGCATAGCCGTCTTTTTCCATTACTTCCCAGTTATAGGTAGGGAAGCCCCAGTTCTGACCCTGCACAGAAAATTCATCCGGTGGAGCGCCTGCCTGTGAATCCATGTGGAACAGGTGGGGCTCGGTCCAGGCCTCGACACTCAGGGGGGTAATGCCTATGGGTATATCTCCCTTAAGTATTATCCCTCTACTGTTCAGGTATTTATGGGCTTCGGCAAGTTGTTTGTCAAGGTGGTATTGTATGAAAACATACAAATCCAGGTTTTCAAACTCCCGGGCATACTCAGGATCATAAGTGGTGTATTTTTCCCATTGTGAAAAATCGGCCGTACCAAATTTGTCACGCAAAACGCAGAAAAGAGCATAGGGGAGCAGCCATTTTTTGTTTTCCCTGTAAAAAGTTCTGAAAGAAGAAGATTTCATTACTATCTCCCCGGTATGTTTAAAAAGATACCGGATAACTTTCCATTTCAGAACAGAGACTTTGTCGTAATCCAGTTGGGGCATTTCATTCAGTGTTTTCCTCTCTTTTTCGAACGGGGAAAGGTCTGCAGTTCCATCTGCCGGGCACATGGCATTAATGTTGACGTAGAGGGGGTGCAAAGCCATGATGGATATGCCTCCATAAGGGTAGGAGTCAATCCAGTTATGGTACATAGTGGTATCGTTGACAGGCAGGATCTGGAGTACACGCTGCCCTGTCATGCTTGCCCAATCTGCCATTTTTTTCAGGTCGCCGAAATCACCTATTCCCCAGCTTTCGTTGCTGCGTAAAGAAAATACTGGAATAGCCGTCCCGGCATGACGCAATCCTTCCACTGAACCTCTGTATGGGGTTTCGTTAATCACAACATGTTTGCTACCTTTTATCAGGTCAGGAATAGCCGGAAAAACACGGTTTGGTCCTTCTTCCCATTCCACCAGTGAATTACTTCCATCCCGGCGAATAATAAATTTGTATTCCGGAGTGCTATTTCCTATGTCTGCAAAAGACAATGAGGCTTCCCATAAGCCAGCTCCCGTGTATTGAAGTGGTATTGCATGCGCGGGATTCCACATGCCCAGACCTTCTGAGTTGCCGGTCATGGCAAGGTGACACTTTGAAGGAACGGCCACACTGCGGGTGATAAGGGCTATATCCGATTTTTTTGGTGTCGTTGTCTTATGGGTAAGAAAAACATAGGAATAGTCCGGGTCCCTCCACCGGTCAATGATTACAACACTTGTTCCGGCAGGGAGTCCTTTTTGACAGTGAGTTGCATGTTCGGAGACAACAGAACCTTCAGGACAGGAAACGCCATAATGGTAGTAAAGCGCTTTAGGTAAAGATTTTGGTTTTATCCGCAGTTCCCACCAGCCATCCTGCAGCCTGTTCATGTGTGGCGTTTTTTTCAAATTTTCATTGCCTAATTCTGGAATATTACCGCTTAGGAACAAGAAACTGTCCTGAGGTGCATTGTAATGAATCCGAAAAATAATTTCCATAAAAGATATTTTTTGATGGTAACAAATATACTTAAAAAAATCTTCAGGATTTTTTAGTAACTTTACCCATTATGACAAAAACAGGCGCTACGCATCTGATTATCCATTCCTTTGCCCTGGCACATGCAGTTGCCTGTTTTTTACTGCATGACACATCTTTTGGAGATACTATCGTGCTGACCAGTCTTACAATAGCCATGGTGGTGATCCTGATTCGGCTGTTTGACGGGCCGGTTGATGTGATAGTAGGTTTGTTGTTACTTGCCTCTTTTGCGGGTTTCTTTCTGGGAACAAACGGGGCCCGCTGGATACAGACGCTTTTTCCGGGTCTGAAAAACATACTGAGCAACGTGGTTACAACTACACTTGTGACCGAATTTCTGGGCTGGGCCATTTTCTTTGTGGTGCGACGCAAGAAAAAATAACCGATAATGGCACCGGAAACAAAAAGAACCACTATCACAGAAGTGCTCCTGCTGGCTTTCTTTGTACTGGCATTCCGTTTGGCTTTTGAAGGTGCCATTCCTTTTTTTCAAAACAATTTCAACCTTAATTTCAACGAAACGCTAAACAGGCTGCTGCGTAACTATCCGCTGGCCTTGCTGATGATAATCCTTGATTTCCTGCTGGTATGGATGCTGGTGCGTCGTATAGACTACGGAGAAAAACCCATGTTGCGCACTTTTCTGGAAATATCCGGTCTCTCTGTGATCGCTCTTTTTTCTGCTGTACTGTTGAGGATCATGTCAGCAAGGGATGGATCTGCCGAGGGTTCTTTTTTCAACTACAACTTCTGGTATACCGCCCTTGCGGCATTTTTCTTCAACATGATTTTCATAGCCGGTATGGACATTTATGCCTATTACGGAAGAGTTCACAAAAAAGCCCTGGACATTGAAATAAATCAGAAAAACAAAGCCAGGTATCAGTACCAGCAGCTTAAGCATCAGTTGAATCCGCACTTTCTTTTTAACAGCCTCAATTCTTTGGACTACCTGATCCACACCGATGCCGAAAAAGCCAGCGAATACGTAAGAAAACTGGCCTCGCTGTACCGCCATTTTCTGAACATCGGGGAAGAAGAGTCCATAATGCTTAAAGAGGAATTGGAATTTGCAGAGCTTTACGTGGATTTATTGTCCCAGCGCTTTGACAATTCACTGAAAGTCACTTTCAACATAAGTGAAGAATACCTGGGCAGGCTTGTAATCCCATGCAGCCTGCAGGTTTTGATGGAAAATGCCACCAAACACAACATCGTCAGTAAAGACAGTCCCCTGGAGATTATGATAACCACAGAAGATGGCTACCTTGTCGTGAAAAATAATTTGCAGCCAAAGATATATCAGAACTCTTCTACCGGAGTTGGATTAAAGAATATCCGCGGACAATATTTGTCTGTTTTTCAAAAAGATATTGTTATTAACAAAAGCGGGCAAACATTTGAGGTTCGCCTGCCCATACCTGATTAGGCAATGAAAGTACTTATACTGGAAGACGAGGTCCCTGCACAGATGCAGTTAAAGCGGCTGTTCAGTGTTTATTATCCCGATACTGTTATCGCTGCTGTCCTTGACTCCGTGGATAAAGCCACAAGGTGGCTGGCATTAAACAGTGCTGACCTGATAATGATGGACGTTGAACTTTCGGACGGTATCTGCTTTGAATTGTTCAACAGGGTTACATCCATGCCTCCTGTGATCATTGTCACTGCTTATGAACATTATGCACTCGCAGCACTGAAAAAAAGTGCGGTTGATTATCTGCTGAAACCGGTGGGTGATACCGAATTTGTGGAAGCAGTGGAAAAATGCATCAAACCAGTTGGAAGACAGCAAGACCTCCGTAATCTGGGCAAACTGATGAACCAATATCAGGACTTCAAACAACGTTTTATCATAAAGGTAGGTGACCAGATCATTGTCATTAACACAAAAGACATCGCATACTTTTTTTCCGAGGATAAAAGTACCTACATAATGACCAGGGAGGGAAAGCATTACCTCTCTGATTCCAGTTTGGAAACCATTGAAGAACAGCTTAATCCAAGAGATTTTTTCAAGCTCTCCCGTAATTGCATTGCCAGTATATCGTCAATTAACTCCATCTCAAAATTTTTTAACAGCAGGCTGCGCATAGAGCTGCTTCCTCCGTATAAACAACCCATATTAGTCAGCCGCCAAAGGGTCCCTGTTTTCATGCGCTGGATTGAGGGGTTATCCGAATAAGAATCCGGATAGAATTTCTTGCATCTGGTCAACTTTATTCTGCATTTCGTCGGATTTGCTTTTATATTATAAGGTCAAGTCGCTAAATTTATAAAATGTATTACCTGACCCTTGACCATGACACAAAAGAAAATGACATTCTGGAATATCTGGAACATGACTTTCGGCTTTCTGGGTATTCAATTCGGGCTTGCCCTGCAAAATGCCAACGTCAGCCGGATTTTACAATCTTTCGGGGCCGATGTAAGCCATCTTTCCCTGTTTTGGATTGCTGCTCCCCTGACCGGAATGATTGTACAACCGATTATTGGTCACTATAGTGATCAAACCTGGACACGGCTGGGCAGAAGACGCCCTTTTTTCCTGACCGGTGCTATCCTGGCTGCACTTGCCCTTGTCCTGATGCCCAATGCACCCATGCTTGCTCCCTTCATTTCACCCATATTGATAGGGGCGGGAATCCTGATGATCATGGATGCTTCAATCAATGTTGCCATGGAGCCTTTCAGGGCTTTGGTGGCAGACCTGCTCCCATCGGAACAGCGAACAATGGGTTTTTCAGTGCAGACATCACTGATAGGGGTTGGAGCTGTTCTTGGGGCCATCCTTCCTTACCTGTTGACCAACTGGTTTGGGATGTCCAATACACCGGATGCAGAAGCAGGACACCTTGTTGCCAATAACGTTAAATATGCATTTTATATAGGAGCTGCCGTATTATTCGGAAGTGTCCTCTGGACGGTTGTCACTACCAGGGAATACCCTCCCCAGGGAGGAGTAAAGCCAGAAAAGCAGCCTTTCTGGCAGATAGGAAAAGATTTTTTATCTATCCCCAGAACCATGAAACAATTGGGGGTTGTGCAGTTTTTCTCCTGGTTTGCCCTGTTTTCCATGTGGGTATATATGGTGCCCGCTGTGGCAGACCACCTGTACGGAACTACTGACAACACTTCCCGTGTCTATGCCGATGCCGGTGACTGGGTGGGAATTCTGCAGGGAGTCTACAACGGGGTTGCGGCCATTTTTGCTTTCCTGCTCCCCTTTATTGCAAAAAAAATCAGCCGAAAGGGAACCCATGCTTTGTGCCTGCTTATGGGCGCCATAGGATTCCTTTCCTTTTACTTTATAAAGGATCCGCGCATGCTGGTCTTCCCCATGATCGGTGTTGGAATGGCCTGGGCTGGGATCCTGGCCATGCCTTACTCCATCCTGGCGGGTGCCCTTCCGGCACACAAGATGGGTGTTTACATGGGCATTTTTAATTTTTTCATTACTATTCCTCAAATAATCAATGGACTGGTTGGAGGAGTAATGGTAAAATACCTGTACGGAGGCAAAACCATCTATGCCATGGTATTCTCCGGGCTCTGTCTGCTGATCGCAGCTGTAAGCGTTTTCTTTGTTGATGACAGGGATGACCCGTTACAGCTTGCTTTTGGAAAGAATAGAAAAATTGGATTATCTAACTAAACATTTATTAACTAACCTACATGTTTATGAAAAGACTGATGACTTTTTTGCTAGCAGTCACGCTCTTCTCCGTAACTTCTGTTTACGCTCAGTACGAAGTAAGGGGAACGGTCGTCGATGTTAACGGCGAAGCGGTGATTGCAGCTACGGTTCTGCAACAGGGAACCAGTTACGGTGTCACGACAGATCTGGATGGACAGTTTACCCTTAGAGTACCATCTCCTGAAACCCTGTTGGAGATATCGTACCTGGGGTATCAAACCTTAGTCGTTGCTGCAGGTAACGCAACCAGGGTCGTTTTGCACGAAGATTCAGAACTTCTGGAAGAACTCGTGATCATTGGCTACGGAACTGTCAAAAAGAGCGATATGACAGGTTCGGTTGTAGCCATCAGGGCAGAAGAAGTGAATCGTGGTGCGGTGGTTTCGCCGGACCAGATGTTGCTCGGAAAGGTTTCCGGACTGCGAATCACACCTGCCACAGGTCAGCCCGGATCTTCTGCAACCATCAGAATTCGTGGTGCTGCTTCCTTAAATGCATCCAACGATCCTCTGATAGTTATTGACGGAGTTCCGGTGACCGGGGACGGCGGAGCCGGAATGGGCAATCCACTGGCTTCTGTCAATCCCAACGACATAGAAAGCTACACCGTCCTGAAGGACGCTTCGGCAACGGCTATCTATGGTTCAAGGGCTTCCAACGGGGTTATTATCATTACCACCAAGAAAGGGACAGGAAGAGGTTTTAACGTCAGCTACAATTCCAGTTACTCGGTAAAACAAAACGCCTCTGCCATTCAGATGATGACTGCCGATGAATACCGGGAATTCATGTCCACCACATATCCCAATAACCAGACCATCCCGACACTACTTGGAACAGAGAACACTGACTGGCAAAAAGAGATCTACAGGCTGTCCTTCAACACAGACCAGAACGTTAGCCTCTATGGGTCTACCCGTCATATGCCTTATCGCCTGAGCCTTGGATACAACCTGGACCAGGCCACCCTTAAGGTTGGGGACAACCAGAGAGCCAACGTGGATATTAGCCTTTCGCCCAAGCTCTTTGATGAACACCTGACCATCAATGTGAATGCAAAAGGGATCTACCAGAAAACCAACTGGGCACCTACAGGTGCGATTGGAAATGCCATGGCATTTGATCCTACCAAGCCCGTATATTTCACTAACGCCGACGGTAGTATTGACAAGTCAAAGGCTAACGGTTACTGGAACTGGTTCAATCCGGATGGCAGTGCCAACACCATGGCCAGTATCAACCCGCTCTCGACCATGTATGACTATACCAATTATAATTACACATTGCGCTCGCTGGGCAACGTTCAGCTCGCCTATAAGGTGCATGGTTTAGAGGATCTGACAGCCAACGTGAACGTTGGTTATGACGTAGCCCGCACAAGGGGTGAAAGGTATAACGCCCTCGGATCAATTTCTGCGATGCGTTCCAGCAATGACTTGTTTGTCACCTACGAGAATTACAACCTGAATACCTTGCTGGAAACTTACCTGAACTACAATCACGATTTCAGAAACAGCAACCTGGACGTGATGGCCGGTTATTCCTGGCAGCATAACTACGTTCAGTACGATGAAGAACAATTCAAGAACACTGAACCGGATGGTCCCGGTGCCCACTACTATACAGCACCCACCAATGCCAAGGAATATTACCTGCTTTCTTTCTTTGGAAGGATCAATTATTCCATCGCATCCAAATACCTGTTCACCGTGACCTTGCGTAACGATGCCTCGTCCAGGTTCAGCAAAGCCAACCGCTGGGGCCTGTTCCCCTCGGCTGCTTTTGCCTGGAACATAGGCCAGGAGAATTTCCTGAAATCCAGTAAAGCCGTTTCAGCCCTGAAACTACGTTTAGGCTGGGGCAAGACCGGACAACAGGACATCGGTTCGGATTACTATCCTTACCTGGCCAGGTATCTTTCATCTTCTGCTATAGAAATGAGATACTTCATGGGTGACGGTTTCTATACCACACTGGCACCCCTGGCTTACAACGCCAACCTGAAATGGGAAACCACGGAAACCTACAACGTAGGTCTGGACTTCGGTTTTGCCAGCGATCGCATTACCGGTAGTGCCGAGGCTTATTACCGGAACACTTACGATCTTCTGAACGTTATATCCACACCCCTGGGATCCAACTTTGGCAACAGCATCATATCCAATATCGGAAACATGGTAAACAAGGGATTGGAGTTCACCCTGAATTTCGTACCTGTCCAGACTGCCGACATGCACTGGTCCATAGGAGGTAACATTACCATTCAGGACACAAAAATAACAAAGCTGACCACCCTGAAGACAGAAGGATACCTGGGCGTAACCACAGGATCCGGAATGGGAGGAACGGGCGGCTACAGTTCCCTGCACCGGGAAGGTTTCTCGCCCTACACGTTCTACATGTTCCAGCAATTGTACGATAATGAAGGGAATCCCGTTCAAAATGGTCTGGTAGACCGTGACGGGGACGGAGAGATCACAGACGCTGACCGCTATGTTACCGGTTTCAGTCCCACACCGGATGCCTTCTTTGGGATCAACACCCAGTTCCGTTACAAAAATTGGGACCTGGGACTTAATGGTCACGGTTCCATTGGCAACTACATTATCAACGGGGTAGCCATGGGATATTCAACATCCTACAGCGATGACTGGAACAAGGGGTATCTCAACAACGTAAGCAAACAGTACCTGGTTGAAGGATGGACAGCTCCTTCTGAAAACAATCAGAAATATTCAGATATGTTTATCGAGAATGCTTCTTTCTTCCGTATAGACGATATAAACCTGGGTTATACGTTTGACAATCTGAAATTTGCCAAGAGCATACGTATAGCTGCTTCGGTGCAGAACGTATATGTATTTACCAAATACAGGGGTTTGGATCCCGAAATCGTATCTTCGGACGGTGTGGACTTCAACATCATACCACGCCCCAGACTCTATACCCTGCGTCTTAACATTAACTTTTAATTCAAGGTAGATATGAAAAAGATATTGAAAAACAGTTTTCTGCTGGCGTCGGCACTAGTTTTACTGCTGACTTCATGTATCAATGACCTGGATACACTGCCACTGAATGAAACAGATGCTACCTCGGAGACCGCATACGCAGAGCCTGCCAGTTATTTGAACGGCTTAGCCTACCTGTATGGTTACTGGGCCCTGGTTAGCCAGAACGACATGGGATCACCGGATATTGCAGTTGCCGATGCCGGACAAAGTGAGCTTTCCCGTATGTATATGGTTTTGAACGAACTCTCCACAGATTCCTTTAAAATCATCTGGGGTGATAATTACATAGTTCCCATACAGTATCATCGCTGGACTTCAGCCGATAATGAAGCCATCATTGCAGTTTATACACGCTGTATGAAAGGCATCACACTGGTCAACGAGTACCTTATCCAGACATCGGATGAAAAACTCAATGAAAGGGGACATTCAGACGAAATAGCCACGGTACACCAATACCGTGCAGAAGCCCGGTTCAACCGCGCTTTGTATTATTACCTGCTCATGGACCTGTTCGGGAATCCTCCTTTTGCACTGGAAGAGAACATAGGCGGAGAACTTCCCAAACAGATAGGCAGGGAAGCCCTCTATACATGGCTTGAGGAAGAATTGCTTGACCTGGCTAACAGCGCTGATATGCCCGCCAAGGGCGCTGTTCCGTATCCCCGCGCCACCAAAGGATCTGCCTGGGCTGTACTCGCCCGAATGTACCTGAATGCAGAAGTTTATACCGGCACTGCACAATGGCAAAAAGCCAAAGAGGCTGCCGCACAGGTTATTGGAATGGGATATACCCTACATCCCAATTACCAGGAGTTGTTCATGCAGGACAATACCACTAACGGAGCAACCCAGGAGTTCATAGTCGCTGTTGTTTACGATAAAGACAACACACAGAGCTGGGGAGGCACTACCCACCTGGTTTCTGCCACTCTCAGTTCCGATGCCAACAATGCCATTGCTAAAAACCTGGGTCTGAGTGGACTGCTGAATCCCGAAACCTGGAACGGTTACCACGTAGCCGATGATTTTGTGCAGCGGTTTGAACTTGAAGGAGTAGAATGGGGAGCCACCACAGGATTTGGCTATGACCGTGAAAAAAGCGACAAGCGTGCCTTCTTCTACAATATAGGCTCAAGCAAGGAATTTGACAACACAACCACCGATACAGGCTGGAGGTGCTGGAAATTCACCGGTTTGTATTCCGACGGACATACAGTATCGGATGCCGAATCCAACTACAAATTCTCATCCATTGACTTTCCTGTATTCCGCCTTGCCGAGATGTATCTGATCTTTGCCGAAGCCGATGCCCGTATGAACGGAGGCGTGGTAACCGATCCACTGGCTAAGGGATACATTAACCAGCTGCGCGAGCGGGCAGGCGTTGCCTCAAAGACACCTGAAACCATGGATTTGAACTGGCTGCTGGACGAACGTGCCCGTGAACTGATGTGGGAAGGACACCGCAGAACGGACCTGATCCGTTACGGATATTTCACTTCCATGGCATTTCCCTGGACCCTGAAGGGTGGGGTGATGAACGGAAAAGTATCCTTACCGGAACACCGCAAAGTATACCCCATAATACTGAGCGATCTGAATGCGAACCCCAATCTGGTTCAGAATACAGGATACTAACATAAGAGGATTCAATAAATGATTACGATTATGAAATACACAAATTATATTACTATGTTGGTCGCCTCTGTGCTGGTTCTCGTTTCCTGTGACATCCAGATCGAGAAAGCATACCTGAATCCGGCATCCGGATTCGAGGCACCAGTCTTGCTTTCACAAGGGCCGGTAGTTATCAATGAGGATAACAACAAAACTGAAAGTGTGACCTTCAACTGGTCCAGCGCTTCTTTTGGTCCGGCCGTCCAGATTGAATATGCGCTATACGCTGCCTCCAATTCCAAGACAGCTTTGCTGGGGACATCTTTCACCAATTCCCTGTCTATTAGCAAATCAGACCTGAATGGCGTGGTTGCCAACGACCTGGGAGTAGGTGTTAACGCAACGGCAAGCATAAGCGCCTACCTTGTAGCAAAAGTATATGGCACCAATGTGGAAAGCGTTACCTCAAACTCCATTGCCTTTAATGTAACAACTTTTGCCGCAGCCTTGCGCCAACTCTACCTGCCAGGCAATTACCAGGGCTGGAAAATTGAACAGGCCCCCGAATTCTGGGAAACAGACGGCGGAACCAACGTTTACAAGATCCTGGTGGACCTTGAAGACGGATCGGATCAATACTCCTACTTTAAGGTTACCGTCGCACGCAACTGGTCCGATTTAAACTGGGGATACAATTTCCTGACACCTTCCTGGTATTGCCCTGAACAGTCCGACTCCAACCTGTCTGTCGACCTGACCGAGGGAAACATATACGTGTTGACAGTCAACCGCGGCAAGATGATCATTGATAAACAGCTTGTTAAGAAAGTCGGCATCATCGGTGCCTTTGACGAAAGCGGTTGGGGTACTGAACTGGACATGGTTTACGATGAAGTCAACAACCTATGGGTATCTCCCGCCATAACCTTCAGCGGTGATAAGAACTTTTTGATCCGCCTGAACGAAAGCTGGGATGATAAATATGGAACCAACAACGAAGCCAGCACAGGTGTGGAAGGCGGACTGAAACTGGTAAAAGGCGGCGGGGACATTAATGTTCCTTCTACCGGCACCTATATCATGAAGCTCCACGGCAACAGGACTCCTTTCGTTCTGGTTATGGAAAAACAGTAAATGATTAAAGAGACGCAATTATGAAAATACTAAAATATTTATTTGCTGCAGCCATCGTGAGCCTGTCAGCCGTCTCCTGCGAGGTGATCAGTGAAGACGCTTTTTCTACAGCGCCCGTACCTCCTGAAATGTATGCACATTCCGATATTCTGATGACCTCCAATACGATGGATGAATTTGTGAATTTTTCATGGAAACCTGCACGTTTCCTGGGAGAAGGACTTACCTATGATCTGTACGGCAAATTTGGAGAATCGACAGCCAAACTGGCATCGACTGCCGAACTTTACTACAGGGTACCAAAAAATGAGTTCAAGACGACGCTTTACAATGCTTTTCCCGCGCTGCCGGAGAATGATACCTTTACCATGACATTCTTTGTTTCGGTAACCAGTGAAGCCGAAGCGTACGATTCGGATCCCGTAACCATTGATATTTATGCCTACGGAGATGCCGTTTCCCCGCAAATGACCGCCCTGGTGGAATCAGTAGTTCTGGATGTTACCGATCCTGAAGGTACGCTGGAACTGCTAACCTGGGAACCGGCCAGGCTCGGGTATAATGAAGCGATTACCTACGGTGTATCGATGAAATACGGTGATGGAGCGCCGGTTGTCCTTGCTTCTGAACTGACGGAAACAAGTTTTTCCATCACTGTGGATGCACTGAACGAAGCCGCTGTTGCCGCAGGTGCTCCCGAAGCAGCTGCCTCCCAGCTTGATTTCACAGTCAAAGCTTTTTCGGCCACTTACGCAGACGGTGTAATTTCAAACACTGCCAGCATAACTGTGACAACTTATATCGCAACTTATCCCGAGTACATTTACGTACCCGGCGCATACCAGGGTTGGGATCCTGCCACAGCTCCAAAGATCAAACATTCCTCAGTCACAAAGGGAATGTATGAAGGGATGATAGACCTGAGCGTGGAAGGCGGAGGGGAGGTAGGATTCAAGTTCTCACCCGTTCCTGCCTGGGAAGGTGACTTTGCCATCGCCAACATTGAAAAGACCACTTTCGGAAACGGATATACCGCTTTGACCGGAAAGGGAACCACCGGTGGTGACATTACCGCTCCCTCGGGTATGTATAACATCCTGCTGAACAAGAAGCTCAACACCCTGTACATGATCCAGGTAGAGACACTGAGCCTTATTGGATCTGCTCCTGTTGAAAGCAACGGATGGGCCAGTGACATTGACATGGTTTACGATCCCGGGACACATACTTTCTCTGCCATAACCAATATGCAGGAAGGAGAATTCAAGATCCGGGTGAACCATGACTGGACACACTCAGCCGGAGGAACACTGGATTATGTAAGCTTTGGCAAGGGAGACAACCTCAAGTTTGAACGTACACCGGGTGAATACAAAGTGGTGCTGAACGTGGGTGTAAATCCTTACACCGTCAAATTCATCAACACCAGTTTCCCTGAAAAACTGTATGTACCAGGAAATCACCAGGGGTGGGATCCGGCTTCTGCACCGGTACTGAACGGAGACACAGAAGGACATTACGAGGGATATGTAACGCTTACCGATATCTTCAAATTCACCAGTGCCCCCGACTGGAACCACACCAATTACGGCGGATCCCTTGAGTCCATGGATACCGATCCCTCTGCAGGAAACCTTGCCGTACCGGCACCCGGGTATTATTACCTGCAGGTTGATCTCACCACCATGAGTGCCACCGCAACCCTTATTGAAAGGGTGGGTGTGATTGGCAGCTTCACAGGATGGGGAGAGGATGTGGCTATGACCTACGACGCAGAAACAAATCTGTGGACAGCCACCGGACTGGCATTCCCTGCCGGCACGGAATACAAATTCCGCATGAACAACGCATGGGACATCAACCTGGGAGGGGATCCGGACGATTTGAAACAAGACGGTGCCAACCTGAAAGCAGATGCCGGCACGTACACAGTTACCCTGAGCCTGGCTACGACGCCATACCACATGACAGCTGTAAGAACCGGAGATCTTGAGACTACATATGCCACGGAGGTGGTGGTAGCCGGAGATTATTCAGGACATGAATGGAGCGCCACCGACGATCCAAAGTTGTTCGGTTCCGGTGACGGTACCTACAAAGGGGCCATCACCATGTACGACATGGAATTCGGATTCAAGATAGTGGAGAGCGGGAACTGGATCGCCGGCCAGCTGGTGGCTGATACGCAGTACGATTTCACACTCTACACGGGAGACAACATGATGTTACCCAATGGAACGTATTTCTGGAGTGTGGATCTTCCCGATGCCAAAGCAGTTGCTACGCCTGTTACAGTGGTTGGATTGATAGGCAGTTTTGAAGGCAGCGCCTGGGGAACGGATGTCGCTATGGAATTTGACCAGGAAACCCTGACATACTCGGCAACCTTGAACCTTGTGGCAGATAATGAATTCAAGATCCGCTTCAATAACAACTGGGACCTTAACCTGGGTGGTGACATTACGGCACTTACCCACAACGGTAATAACATAAAAGTTCAGGAAACCGGTACGTACCATATCGTTTTGGATATGGCCAACACTTCCTCGCTGACAATGACAAAGCAGTAAAACAATGAAAAAGAGCGCAATTATCCTTTGCGCCCTTTTCCTGCTCTTTGCATCCTGTCGTAAGGAACCCACTCCGGGAACAGATCCAGACAATGGAGCATCGTTCTCCAGGGTTAAGGACACTCCCCGGGCCTGGGATGAAAACAAGCGAGCTGATATCACCTATCAGCTCCTTGTTTATTCATTTGCAGATAAGGACGGAGACGGGTGGGGCGATATAATGGGACTTACAGACAAACTGGAATATATAGACCAGCTTGGAGCCACTGCCATATGGCTTTCACCCGTGCATCCGGCCATGTCCTATCACGGTTATGATGTGAAGGATTACAGTAAGCTGAACCCGGTTTATGGGACCATGGCCGGTTTTAAGGATTTTGTCCGGGCAGCCCATCAAAAGGACATCAAGGTGTACCTGGATTATGTGATCAACCATACGGGCAGGGAACACTGGTGGTTCAGCCAGGCAATCCGTTCTGCCGACAACCCCTATCGCGATTATTATATTTTTTCCGATGATCCGCGCTCCGATATCAGCGCCGGCAAGATACCCATGATTAAAACGGAAGGGGCATCGGGCTATGATAGCGGACAATGGTTCACCGTTTCCACCACTGGAGAGAAAACGCTTTTATTTAAACTGGACTGGAGCAATCCGGCCCAGCCAAGGCTGACTGTTACAGAAACCCAAACGGCAGATCCGGATAATGATGCTTCCTCGGCTGAAAATGCAAAATATCTCTACTTCGGAGATGGCGTGCTCAGACAGTTTGTCGACAAAGGCGGGGGACAGTATGAGCTGGTGACCGATTATGCCTCGTCCTGGGGCTTTTTAATACGCACAAACAACACCCAATGGAACAACAAAACCAAATACGGAGCACAAAGCAAAACAGCGGCAACTCTCACTTACGGGAAGCCTTTCGTGCTCTATACGAATGACAATCCCGATATTGTTTATGATTTGCAGCTGCCCGGTTCCACTATGTTCCATTCCCACTTCTGGACCAACTGGTTTGCAGACCTGAACTACGGAGCCGTTGAAACAGCAGAGCAAAGTCCTGCTTTCATAGCTATCGTGGAAGATGCCAAGATCTGGATCGATGCAGGTATAGATGGTTTCCGGCTGGATGCGGTAAAGCACATTTACCACAATGAATTCTCCGATGAAAATCCGGAATTTCTAAAGAAATTTTACAAGGCCGTAAATGATTATTACAGGCTATCCAGGGATCACGATATATATATGGTAGGAGAAGTGTTCTCGGGGTATGAACAGGTAGCCCCATACTATAAGGGACTTCCTGCCCTTTTTGAGTTCTCATTCTGGCACAGGTTGCAGTGGGCACTGGAACAGAACACGGGCTGCTACCTGACAAAAGACATTCTTAGCTTTCAGAACTTCTACAAGCAATACAGGCCGGACTACATACGGGCCACCAAATTGTCCAATCACGATGAAAACCGCGCCCGATCAGACCTGGCAGGCTCACTGGCCAAAGCAAAGCTGGCCGGAGCCATCCTGCTTACGGCCCCGGGATCGCCGTATGTATATTACGGGGAAGAAATGGGATACATAGGGACCAAGACACGTGGCGATCTTTACGTCAGAAGTCCTATGTACTGGGGAGACAGCTATACCACAAGTTACACAGACGAGATAGATGCCACCCTGGCCCAGACAGTGGGAACCGTTCTTACACAGCAGTCCGATACAGCATCTATACTGAACGTTTACCGTAAATTTTCCAGGGCCAGGAATACTTATCCGGCGCTGGCATCCGGGACCATGACGGAACACCCTTTATACAACGATAAAGCGTTTTCTGCCTATCCCCAGCTGGCTGCCTGGTACCTTACCGGGGGTGGTGAAAAAATGCTTGTTTTGCATAATCTGGGAAAAGACCAGGTTACATTTAGCCTTGATGATCCGCTGGATTATGCTGCAGCTACCCTTGGCAATGTATATATCCAGGAAGAAAAAGAAGGATACAAGGTGAAGATGGATGCGTATTCTTCCGTTGTTTTCGTACTAAAATAATGTTATCATGAGAAATATTTCCTGTTTGATCCTGACGGGGATCCTTGTCTTAATACAGGCATGCTCGCCTACCGTGGCAAGAAAACCTGTCTTTGATGTACTGGAGCCGGCATCTGTCCTTACTCTGGAACAGGACACGACCATTGTGCTTGTGAGGGATTATTTCCCGTCACTCGATAAAATTGACAGGACAGAATCACCTCACCTGAAGGTGGTCCCTTACCACGGGCAGGATACAGTAATGCTTATCCTGCGTGAGGATACCCCCCTGATGACCGTTCTGCATGTTAATAGCAAAGGTCAGGCGGGAGACATACCGGTCAGAAAAATAACCACCCACTCCGAGAAAAGTCCCCGACTGGCTGTTTTTCCTGCATTGCCCGATACCGATGCGCTATGTACCATCCGGCTTGAAAACGGTCCTGCCACGCTATACCTCTTCTGGCAGAACAGCCTGGTACAGACGGTACGTATCACAGATTCATACAATGTACTATTGCCCGGATTCACTGCCTTAATGGACAGATCCTGGATCAGGGTTTATGCAGTAAACCAGAGCGGTAATTCAAATGACCTGCTCATTCCCCTGGAAAAAGGCAGACCTGTCTTAAAGCAGGACCAGATCAGGCGCAGCGATAAACAGGCACAGATCATGTACCAGGTGTTTGTAGACCGTTTCTATAATGGAAATCCTTCCAATGATCGCAGGATAAATTCGCCCGAAGTGCATCCAAAGGTGGATTACTATGGCGGGGACCTGGAAGGAGTGGTCCTCAAAATTAAAGAAGGCTTCTTCAAAGAATTGGGTGTCAATACTATATGGCTTTCACCAATAACACAGAATCCCTATGATGCCTGGGGACAGATAGAAGATCCAAAAACAAAATTCAGCGGTTACCACGGCTACTGGCCTCTTTACATAACAAAAGTGGATGAGCGTTTTGGAAATGAACAGGTCCTGTCAGAATTGCTTGAAAGTGCCCATAGTGATAAAATGAACGTCATCCTGGACCATGTGGCCAACCACATGCATATAAACAGCCCCACTTTAAAGGAACACCCGGACTGGGTGACATCCCCTGTTACACCCGACGGACGACCCAATTTTGAATTATGGGATGAATTCAGACTCACTACATGGTTTGATAAACATATCCCCAAATTTGATTTTTCCAGGCAGGATGTATGCCAGGCTTTATCAGATTCGGCCCTTTACTGGCTGCAACATTTTGATATAGATGGATTTCGCCACGATGCCACCAAACATATTGACAAACAGTTCTGGAGGACACTCACCCGGAAGATCGTTAAGGAATTTCCGGAAAGACCTGTTATCCAGATGGGGGAAACATATGGTTCACCCTCTTTGATAGGTGATTATGTAAAAAAAGGAATGCTGGATGGCCAGTTTGACTTCAATCTTTATTATGCTTTTCTTAATGCCACAGTGGATCCTGAAGGGTCTTTCGTAAATTTGTGGCATGAATTGGAAACAGGACTGATGCAATACGGATACCATAACCTGATGGGTAATATCAGCGGGAACCACGATATGGCAAGGTATATATCGCTTGCCGGAGGAGCCCTGGACAGGAACGAAAACCACAAACTGGCTGGCTGGAAACGAAACATCGGAACAGGAGATCCGGCTTCCTACAATTACCTTGCGATGCTGCATGCCTTTAATATGACCTTACCAGGTATTCCCTGCATATATTACGGAGATGAGATAGGGATACCCGGTGCCAACGATCCTGACAACCGCAGGATGATGGTTTTTGAGAACCATGCTCCACAGCAGCTTTTGCTCAGGGAGCGTGTCAAGCGGTTGACATCGCTCCGTAACACAAACCTCGCCCTGCTATACGGCGACCTATTCCCTCTTCATGCAAGCAGGGATGTTCTGGCTTACGCCCGTATTTATATGGGAAAAGCCGTAGTGGTCTGTCTGAACAAAGGCAAAGATTTTTTTGATATGAGTTCACTCCGTTTGCCTTTTGGTCTGGATCCGGAAGCAATGGTCCCTTATATGGGAGAGACTGTTGTCGCTCCAACAGGTTTCACAATTATGGTAATTGAATGACAAATGAAAAAGACACTGATAATTATTAGCTTTATGACGATCTTGGCAAGTGGTTGCACGTCCAGGGAGCAACAGGAAATCCATCCCCGGTGGATACGCAACGCCGTAATTTACGAAGTCAACACACGACAGATAACGACGGAGGGCACATTCAACGCCTTTGCCGGCATGTTACCCGGATTAAGGGAACTGGGCGTGGACGTATTATGGTTTATGCCCATTTATCCCATTGGCATGGAAGGCCGTAAAGGTACTCTCGGCTCGTATTACTCCATAAGGGATTACGGGGCAGTCAATCCGGAATTTGGAACTATGGAGGATTTCAAGATGCTGGTTGACAGGGCACACGAGCTGGGCATGAAAGTCATACTGGATTGGGTTGCTGCACATACATCCCGTGATGCCGTCTGGCTGGACCAGCAAGACTGGTATATCAGAAGACCGGACGGAACGCCTGAATTCCTGTACGACTGGTCCGATGTGGCACGTCTCAATTATCAAAGCCAGCCAATGCGCCAGGCCATGCTTGAAAAAATGCTTTTCTGGCTTGAAGAGGTTGATGTTGATGGATTCCGTTGTGATATGGCCGACCTTACCCCCGTGGATTTCTGGGAATGGGCTGTACCCCAACTGCGTAAAGCCAAACCGGATATTTTTATGCTGGCCGAATCGGAGAATCCGGTGAATACCAGGCAGGCCTTTAATGCCTATTATGCCTGGAGACTGCACCATTCAATGAACAGTGTGGCCAGGGGAGAGAAGAATGCAGACAGCCTGAGGCAATGCCTGGACCAGATGGTCCGTGATTTCGGTCCCAATCCCATCCCCCTGCTTTTTACCTCCAACCACGATGAGAATTCCTGGAGTGGTACCGAGTTTGAGCGCATGGGAGAAGCTGTTTTTCAAATGGCGGCATTCTCCTTTGTGCTGCCCGGGATTCCCTTGATCTATACAGGACAGGAAGTGGGCAATACAAAACGCCTTGCTTTTTTTGAGAAAGACACCCTGCTGCCAAACGAAAGTGAGCAGTATAAAGACTTTTACTCCCGCCTTATCACTTTCCGCAAGACTTCCGATGCCCTGCAGGTGCCACCTTACGGCGGTCATTTATTGGAAGTACCCCATTCCGGCACCTCCGGCGTTTTTGCTTTTACCCGTGAAACCAAAGGGAACCGGGTGCTTGCCTTGTTCAATTTTACCAGCCAGCCGGTTTCTTTCCGGCTGACCTGTTCACAGACTGAAGGCACATATACAGACTGGAATGGTCTTGACCACTATACGATAGACACCCTTTACAACTGGAATCTTGAACCATACGGATACCGCCTGCTCACTTTAGAATAATACTATGAAACGGACTTTATTAATACTGACAGTTCTTTTGGCAATGATAACCACAGCCAGTGCAATGAAAACCCCCAAACCTCTGGTGCATCGTATTGAACCACCCTGCTGGTGGACGGGAATGGAAACACCACTGCAGCTGATGATCTATGGACCTTCCCTGGGAGAGGGGAGCGTAAGCTGCCCCGACGGGAGCATAATCATAGATGCAATTCACAAAGCAGACAGTCCCAACTACCTGTTCCTGGATATAACCATTCCCCCGGGTGTCCGTGCCGGTGATTACACATTCCAATGGACAAACGGCAGGCAGAAACTGAGTTTTGTCTATACACTGCATGAAAGAATACCGGGCTCGGCCAGGCGGTCAGGACTTTCCTCCTCAGATGTGCTGTACCTGCTCATGCCTGACCGGTTTATAAACGGAGATCCGGAAAATGATTCCACTCCCTGCACGGTTGAAAAAGCGAATCCGCAAGATGATTATGGACGCAAGGGCGGGGACCTGGAAGGAATCCGCATGAGTCTGGATTATCTCTCAGAGCTTGGGGTAACCTCTGTATGGCCCACACCGGTCACCCTGGATAATGAACCGGCTGCATCGTACCACGGTTACGCCTGTGCCGATTATTATAAAATTGACCCACGCTTCGGTACCAATGAATCGTACCGGGAACTGACCAGGGAAGCAGCAGCCAGAGGCATATCATTCCTCCAGGACATTGTTCCCAATCATTGCGGCACAGCGCACTGGTGGATGAAAGACCTTCCTTTTAAGGACTGGATCCATGTTTTTGACGCTTATACACAGTCCAATTATGCCATGACTACTCATATGGATCCCCATGCTTCGTCCGTTGACCGTGCATTGTGCGTACAGGGTTGGTTTGACCACTCCATGCCCGATATGAATCTGAACAATCCGTTTTTGTTACAGTATTTTGTACAGGCAACCGTCTGGTGGATGGAATATGCGAGCCTTGCCGGAGTCAGGATAGATACGTATCCCTATTCAGATGAGAAAGCCATATCTTCCTACACGGCTGCCCTGAGAAAGGAATACCCCAACGCTACTGTACTGGCCGAATGCTGGTTCAACCACCCGCATCAGGTAGCCTACTGGGAAAGGGGACCGTGGCCCAGCGGTCCTACGGTAATGGATTTTCCCCTGATGGGAGAAATTTCAAATGCCTTCAGGGAGGACACAAATCCCGGCTGGGGACAGGGTATGGTTCGCCTTTATAATATGATCGCGAACGATTTCGTATACAAAAATCCCAATGAACTGCTGGTTTTTGGAGAGAATCATGATGTTAACCGCCTGTACGAGCGGCTGGGCCGCAATCCGGAAAAATTAAAGATGGCCTATACTTTTCTTGCAACCACCCGTGGAATTCCCCAGATATATTATGGGACAGAGGTTCTACTGGCCGCACGTGACAGTAGAAAGCTTGGCCACGGTGAAGAAAGAACCCCCATGCCTGCGCGTGTGCTCACGGCATCTGGCCGGGATCCCCTGGAAGAAAATGTATTCAGCTACATATCCCGGTTGCTTACCTGGAGGAAAACATCCCCGACTGTGCAAACAGGCAGGCTGCTTCATTATCTGCCCCGGTACGACGAAAACATGTACGTGTATTTCAGGATACTGGACAACGAATGTGTGATGGTAATGATCAACAACGGCAATCAATCCGTTCCGGTTGACTGGCAAAGGTATGCAGAAGGCCTTGGTAAAGCTTCCGTGGGGACGGAAGTGATGAGCGGCAGGGAAATCACCGTGGGACAGCCTTTAGAGATACCGGCTCAAACCGCAATTTTCTTTACCTTTGCGGGTATATGAGAAATGCGCTGACAGTACTATGCATCATTTTATTGTTACCCGCCTGTAAAAACGGGATAAAACGGATACCGGCTGATGATTTTCAGCTGTTGCTGCGGGATATGTTTATGACAGACCTTATCCTGGAGCGCGACGGGACCTTAAGCCGTCTGGCCGATTCCACGCTGGTCTATCCTCCTATCTTTGAAAAATCCGGCTATACTTCAGAACAGTTCTTGGCTACGATGGAGTATTATTCAACCAGGCCATCGCGTTTCAAATCCATGCTCTCAAAGCTGCGCAAATCACTGAATGAAGAAAGAACGCTGTTTAACGAGCAATTGACGTACAAGGAAGAACAAAAAGCACTTGTAGAGCGTTTCAAGGGCTGGCTGAACGATACCGTACCCGGCAGGCACGATTTGGCCCTTAAGCAGTCCCTGAGGCGGATACTGCCTTACGATCCATCCCGGGAACAAGCCTGGCGCATGGACCGGGATTCTTTATATAAGGAAAAACCGCTGCGCATCCTCCCTGTAATAGATACACTATCCGGACGCGATTCCATCCCGTTCTACCTGGAACGTCCCAAACCATTCAAGCCCAGGGGAGTGATAAACATCAAGCTGAATTGATATGGAACAAAGGGTTTTCACCAGTCCTGTTTTTGGCCCGGTACACAGCAGACGCCTTGGCTCCAGCCTGGGAATCAACCTAATGCCGGCATCCCGTAAGGTGTGTAATTTCAATTGCATTTATTGTGAATGCGGATGGAATCCAGATCCCCTTCAGAAGGGAAATACAGAGGATACCCTGATGACCGGGCGTGAAACAGTGGCCCTTGCCCTGGAAGAAACGTTGCGTATGTTGGCAAAAGAGGGGAAGGCTCCGGATGCAATCACTTTCTCGGGCAACGGAGAACCCACATTGCACCCCGATTTTTCAGGGATCGTTCAGGATACGGTAGCCCTGAGAAACAAGTGGAGCCCCGGCTCAAAGGTTTGTGTGTTGTCCAACTCGGCAAACCTGGACAAAAAAGGTGTGATGGAGGGATTGATGATGGCAGACCTGAGGATCATGAAGATTGACTCGGCCATTGAAAAAACGCTCAGGTTCATAAACAATCCCGGTGCAGGTTATTTCCTGGAACGGACGGTCTCGCTGCTTAAAAGGTTCAGGGGTGATTTTACCCTGCAGACGTTGTTTTTTACAGGAAGTATTGATGGTGAAAAAGTAGATAATACAACTACAGATGAGCTTGAAGCCTGGTTTGATATGGTAGATGAACTAAAACCCCGGCAGGTGATGGTTTACACGCTGGACAGGCAGACACCGGCTCCAGGGTTGAAAAAATGCCCGGCAGAAAAACTCGATTCCATTGCCCGGGTGCTCAAAGATAAGGGAATAGGCGTTATTGTTGCAGGATAAGGAATTATGAGAACAGTCATCCAGCGGGTAAAGGAAGCCTCGGTCTTTATTGACGGAGCAAGCAAAGCTGCCATCGGGTCGGGGTTGCTCATTCTGGCCGGTTTTGAAGCATCCGACAATGGAGAAGACCTGGAATGGATGGTGCGCAAGATCACGAATTTACGGATATTTGACGATTCGCAGGGCGTGATGAACCTTTCAGTATTACAGGCCGGGGGGCAGTTGATGGTGGTCAGCCAATTTACCTTGCATGCCTCTACACGAAAAGGGAACCGGCCATCCTACATAAAGGCGGCAGTGCCTGAAATTGCCGTACCGTTGTATGAGTCTTTTTGCACGATGCTGGAAGATCACTCGGGGATAGACGTCCAGACAGGGGTCTTTGGCGCAGCAATGGAAGTGAAACTGACCAACGACGGTCCCGTTACAATTATCATAGACAGTAAAAACAGAGAATAATATGGAAAAGCTTAAACAATGTTTCAGCTTTATTGATCTGACAACCCTGAATGCTACCGATACCGGGTCCAGGGGCAGGTTGTTTGCAGAAAATGTGAATCGTTTTTCCAGGGAATATCCCCTAATGCCTCATGTGGCTGCCATTTGTGTGTATCCTGCGTTGATACAGGCGGTCAGGGAAACCTTGCAGGTGCCGGGTGTTTCCATAGCTGCAGTGGGAGGAGGTTTTCCTGCGTCACAGACTTTTTCCCGCATAAAGGAACTGGAATGTGCCCTATGTGTGGAACAGGGAGCTGACGAAGTGGATATTGTCCTGTCACTGAATTACTTTTTTTCCGGACAATATGACCTTGTTGCCATGGAAATCAGGCAAATACGCCAGGCCATAGGTGCTGGAGCGCATCTGAAGGTTATTTTGGAAACCGGAGCCCTGAGGACAGAAGAGAATATCCGCAAGGCATCATTTCTGGCTATGGAGAACGGGGCTGATTTTATCAAGACTTCCACCGGCAAAATGGAACCTGCCGCAACACATTTTGCTGCCCGCATCATGTGCCAGAGCATAGCCGAATATTACGAACAAACACACAGGAGGGTAGGATTCAAACCGGCCGGTGGCATCGTGACTTCTGCCCAGGCGCTTGAATATTATGACATTGTAAACCAGATCCTGGGGGCCGAATGGTTGCATCCTTCTCTGTTCCGTATAGGAGCAAGCCGCCTTGCCAATAATTTATTGAAAGATATCTTTTCACAAGACCTTGTGTTTTTTTAGTTTTTGTCTATCTTTGCAAACCCTGAAAGAAATGCCCGGGTGGCGGAATTGGTAGACGCACTAGTTTCAGGGACTAGCGAGAGCAATCTTGTGCAGGTTCGAGTCCTGTCCCGGGCACCCCAAGCAGAAAGGAAACTTTCTGCTTTTTTGTTTCTGACCTTGTGAAACCAATCCTTTTTACTATATATTTGTGCTTCACGTCTGGAGAAAGCATGAAAAAATTATTTATTTTCCTTTTATTGGCCATAACTCTGTCAGGATGCCGTTCGGAAACCCGCGTGAATCAGCTTTTTCTGTCTTCTATTGACAGCATGATGACCAACAACCCGGACACTGCTTATAAAGTGCTGAAAGGCATTTCACCGGATGAGCTCAACACGCGGCGTGAAAGGGCTTACTATGCCCTGTTGCTGACACAGGCGCGCCACAAGAATTACATACCCCTGCGAAATGATTCCCTTATTAATGTGGCCGTAAATTATTACAAGGGAAAGCGGGATCGGGAAAAATACGCCAAGGCCCTACTTTATAAAGGCATCTGCATTGAAGAGATGAACGACCCCCAGAAGGCCATAGAGGTTTATGCCGAGGCAGAAAAAGTAGCGCTCAGCACCACCGACTACCTGACCACCGGGCTTATCAACTCGCAGATGGCCTGGCTATACCAGGATATGTACATTGAAAACCAGGCGGATATTGAACGGTTTATAAGGGCCATGGAATACTTTCGCCTGGCCGGTCACAAGAAAAATGAATATTCGGTGGCCAGCCTGCTGGGGCAAATATATAGGCCCACCGCAAAAAGGGATAGTGCTTATTTTTACCTGGAAAAGGCTTTAGAACTTGCAAGAGAAATGAAAGACAGCGTTGCTTTGTTTCATAATTACTCTCTATTAGCCAATACATACCTGATGGACGAAGACTTTACCCAAGCTAGAGACATTGCTATGTATGTAGTAGAAAATCATGGGAGTGTTCCAATTCCTGTCGAAACGTACCATTGTCTGAGCCGGTCTTATGCCCGCCTGGGAAAAACGGATTCGGCCCGATATTTTTATGAACTAACCCATAACAGTTCAGAACCCAACACAAAACACAGTCAGTTAATTACCCTGACAGAAATCCTCAAAGCAGAGCATAACTACAAGGATGCCCTGCTTTATACCGAACAGTCACGTCGTCTGGCCGATTCTATTATTGACGAATCCCGCCGGATGGACCTCTTCAAAATTGAAAAACGCTACAACAACCAGCGCCTGGAAAACATCAACCAAAGGCTGGAATACCGTACCCGGGTAAACCATTACATAATTATTCTTATAAGCCTTGTTGCCATAATAATCACCATTGGATTCTGCGTGGCCATTGACCGTAAGCACCGGGATATCAACGAAAAGATTTCTTTCATTGAGCAGCTAAAAACTGAGTCGGCATTATACAATAACACACTGTTGGAAAAGCTGGACAAACAGAATATGGTGGAGATCCATTTGAAAGAAGCCCTTGAAAAACGAATCCAGACCATCCGTGAACTGATCGATTTATCCTATCGCTACGGAGGGGTGCCCGATGCTTTCGTTAAGCACTTTAACAAGACGCTGAATATTAACCGGCTAAGCGAAGGCGCCCTGGATGATCTGAGTGAGGTAGTGAATGCCAAGTACGACGGGGTCATAGATTACCTGCAGGAAAAGCACACCGATCTGAACACAGACGACATCAACCTGATCTGCCTGCTTTGTTGCGGATTCTCTGCTACCGAAATGAGTGTTTTCTACAACCACAGTAACGGCAAATCCATCTATTCCCGCAAAAGACGCCTGGCAATAAAAATGGGACTTGACATCTCTCTGGACGAATATATAGCCCTGAGCCTACATTACTGCAACACCCAAAAAGAACACTATATGGCTGAAGGTTAGACGGTTAGCGTAAAACGCTGATAGACAGACAATTATGTCGATCTTTTTCGTGCTGACTTTTCAGTTTTATAACGCACTGTAAATCAGGTGTATAAAAAACCAATGCTGACCAAATTCTGTACGTTTTGAGGGCCTTTATTGTTCAAAAGCCATTATCTTTGTAATGATTCAAAATATACAGCTATGAGGACACGACATTTATTAATTTTCACTTTAGTACTTTTAGTAAGTTTTCCTGTTTCATTGATGTCACAAAACCACAGTGAAATTGTTGAGATGAAACAGACTGGTCCTACAACTCCAAAGCCAAGGAGCCAGAAAGGTTTTTCCTCATCTGCTGATCAGAATTCAAGCAGGTTTGATAAGAATGCACCCGGCGTATGGGTTGACCTGGATGCAAAGGAACTATGCGTCCGTATCATGCAGGAAGGACCTGACTGCCTGCTGATCATTGTCAATGATAATGAATCGTTTTATTTTCAGGAATCTGTTGCAACAGGCGGGGTAATAAACGCCTTCCAGTTAACCGGGATGGAACAAGCGGGACGGTATACCGTAATGGTACTGACTCCTGAAAAATGCTACCAGGGCAATTTCATATACAACCTTAAGTAACAGCCAGGTAGTTTCTCTCCAGACAATTTTAATATTGTTTTTCGGCATTCATTCGATGTTCCGTAATACCTTTTTCATATCTTTTAAGTAAACATGAGCACATTGCCTACAACTTTCCGGTTCCACCTGAATCCATATGTTTATCCTGTTGTTAAGAACGACAATGTGCTGTTGTTGAACACAAAGAATATGAATGCTATTATTTTCAACCAGAAAGAGCAGTGTGCCAGGTTGATGGAAAGGTTGCTGGAGCCGGCCTCATTCGGGGTGCTGGAGTTTTCTTCCGACTCATACAAATACTCCTATTGCAAGGATTATATTGACAAAATATGCGATCTCAACATGGGTGTATTAACACGGGTGCGACGCGGAATGAAAAGACCTGCTGTCCTGACACCGTACCTTGTAAGAATGCATTCAACAACCAAGGACGATCTGCGAAAACCAGGCAGCAACATTACCTTAGTGATCAACGAAGACTGTCCACAAGACTGTAGCCTGTGCTCCAAATATTTCACACAATTCAAATGTTGCACCCGCACAGAGGGGGGGGCGGTCATGGATCCGCAGCTGATAATGGATCTGCTTCAGGACGTATCCGGGACCCAATCCTTTGTCATCAATATTTGCGGTGGAGATATCACCCTTCATCCCCGGTTTCCGGAAATCGTAACCACACTGTCAGAATCTTCCATAAGGTGCAGGTACCACTTACATTACAAGAATTGCATCAATGGCATAGAAAAAATGGTCAAACCCCGGGATACAGTCGTGATCATTGACTTTCCCATTGACAAACAAGTCTCTTTCAGCCCACTTGAAGATTACACGTATAATTTTATCATAACCAGTCCTGAAGATCTGGAATCCTGCCGGAAATATGTTCAGGATAACGAGATTATCAACTTTTATATTTCTATAGCAAACACCGGACCGCACACTGACTTTTTAAAGGAACATGTTTTTTTGCTACAGGATGACTTGGCCTGTGGTTGTGGTTTGCTTTCGTTCAATGAACGTGTCCGGATAGTAAACAATCATTATTTTTACAGAACGTTTATTCTGCCAAACGGCGATGTCTATGGCTCTTTTGATGCCCCTGCCGTAGCCAATATGTACAGGAATCCAATTTCCTACGTTAAAGACACCATCAATCTTTTTCACACAGAACTATGGAATAAAACCTGGGATAGCAGTGTATGTTCCAATTGTTTATTTAAGTATATTTGTCCATTGTTGTCCCGGTACGATTTTCCAGACCCCTTATTTCCCACAAATATTGAAGGTCATGAATAAATTCGTCATATACCTCGCCTTAACTTTTCTGACAACGAGTCTTTACGGACAAGTTACCGTTACAGGCCATATTTCTGCAGAAATAATTGACGGAGTAGAAGTTTCTCCAAAAATGTCCGGGGCTTACGTGGTTAATCTGCTATCAGAAAAAATAGAACTGGGTGAGATCTCCTTATCCTGCGATGAAGTAATCGCATGCAATGTAATACTTGGATCCGGAAGACTTATTGATATCAATGGAAATGGGATAGCCATGGAAACGACGGTTGCAGGGAATGAAAAAATACTGAGATTCTCGGCAAGTACCAGGAATCTCAGAGGAAAAAAAACAAAACTATATGAGGGGTCTTTTTCTGTGTTGCTTTTTTACGAATAATTCTTATTGTTTAACCCCTTTCATCATTTCTTTCAGGTCTTCCGAAGTAAGTTTCCCTGACATGTAGATGACACTGAATTCACTGTTTTCATCTGCACAGATATACAAGTCGGTGATGATGTCTTCCTGCTTTTGCATGTACATAAAGACTTTCTCTTCACCATCTTCTACCTCCATGAGCACTTCAAATTCTCCGGCACTGATCAAATCGCTGAAATCTTTTTTCATTTCGGCAATGTATCCGGGATTGGACGTTGACAGAACGTAAAGACCACTCATGTTTTTTATTACTCCCGCAATGTTTACATCGTCTGTAAGGTCCAGTTGCATATCATCTCCCATTAGAGAGAACATGGAGGGGGATATATACACTTTTGTCATGCCTTCATAACCGGAGAATTTTTTATAAAAACGGCTCTGACCAAACGCAGAGACGGTCAGCAAACATGTTAAAGCGACTAAGATTAACTTTTTCATAATATTATTTGATTTCAATATATTTATTTACTGTATTTATTGCGGATATGTTTTTATGCGTCTCGGAAACTTTGTTAACTCCCTTATTCATCAGGGAGGATACATATTGCAGGACCTCTTCTGTTTCCTGGTATGCATCCCGTGTATATGTGCAGGTGTCTGCTATCTGAATATGACTATCTCTCACAGGCAGGAACAGGGCAAGGGTAACGATTATGGTAACCGATGCGGCAACGGCAACTACCTTCCACATCGTAACCCTGCGTGCCGGTCTTGCTCCGTCACTGTGTGCCTCTTCTGCAGCCAGCCTGTCTATTGTTGCCGATAATCTGGCTTCCAGATCCCCGGGAACTTCTATTCCCTGGTAATGCTTGTCCATAATATCTTTAATTTTATCTGCTTTCATAGCCATTGATTTTTTCGTAAAGTTCCCTTACCTTTTTTTGCGCCCTGGACAAATGTACCCGGATGTTTACAGGACTCAGCCCGGTAATCTGCTTTATTTCTTCCATGGATAATTCATTGTAATGCCTCATCCTGAAAATTTCCCTTTGTTTTTGCGGCAGCTGGTCTACCAGGTGCATGACGATCTTCAGTTCGTCCTGCAGGTCAGCCTGTTCCACGTCATCCGCCCACTCGTATTTCAAAGACCCGGCAGCATCGCTGTTCCATTTCCTGTAGCCGGGGGAGCGCATCCTGTCAAGGCACAAATTGCGGGTCATTGTGGTGGCATAAGCCTGGAGGTTTTTGATCCTGGAAAGGTTTTCCCTCATATTCCAAAGCTTCACAAAGACGTCCTGAACCGTATCTTCTGCATCTGTCTGGCTGTTGAGCAGCCGGTAAGCCGTGCGGTACAAATGACCATGCCAGGGCAGGAACGTATCCTTAAAAGTTTGGGCATCAAACATTTTTAATACCTGTGACCAGTTCTTGTAAAGGTTCTGCAGTTGTTTGTTCACTAACAAATTTAGTACTTATCTCATTATTGGATTTCCATGTGAAGGCCATTACCAGCAGAGCAATGGTCAGAACCACAATTACCACCATGGGATAAAGTCCTTCTTTAGTAGTTTCAATTGTTTTCATTTTTTATATGTCTTTAGTGTTCTGGGATACCAATTCGTCCATACAGGAGAGGTCAATGCGGCCGTTTATCTGGATCAGGCAGGGTTCTTCTCCCACATTAATTACAACAAACCTGTGAATTTTGTCCTGGTGCACCTCTGCAAGGATACGGAGCTGATCGCTCTCATCACTCACTTCTGCAATCAATTCCAGTCCTTTTTCAGATAATCTCCCGGCTTGTTGTCTGAATGCCTCTTTAACGTTTGAATCACAGCATTCAAGCGAAAGAATGCTCACAGAATTAACGCCCTTGATAAATCGCTCAACATCTTGATCTACAAATAATTCTGCCAGTTTCATGGCAAAACTTCCAACGCGTATATGTTCTGCAGCAGGCTGGATGGAAAATTGACGTACCAGTTCATCATAATCCTTTTGTGCATAAGACACCAGTACGGTTCCGGCCAGGAGTAAGCATGTTATAAAAATCTTTTTCATACGTGTATTTTTTTTATTTTGTGTTCTATTTCACTATTAAGACGTAAAACCCGGAAAGATGTTACAGCTATCATGAGATTCTTTAACTTTGTATCATGAGAATTCTTGTTTTGGGTTCAGGTGGCAGGGAACATGCCCTTGCCTGGAAATTGTCCCAATCCCATCTGGTAAGTGACCTTTTTGTGGGACCGGGTAATCCTGGAACCTCATCCCTCACTTTAACAAACGGGAAACAGGTGCAGAATGTTGCATTATTGACTAATGATTTTCAATCTGTTGAAAACGTTTTGCTCCAATATGCAATAGACATGCTGGTTGTGGGACCTGAAGAACCCCTTGTCATGGGGATTGCAGATTATTGCAAAAACAGGAAAGGGCTTGAAAATATTCTGGTCATAGGTCCAGACAGACGGGGAGCCAGTCTGGAAGGAAGCAAGGATCATGCTAAAGCATTCATGACGGCCTGCCGCATTCCAACAGCCCTTTACCGCACCTTTTCCTGCGGACAATATGCCGAAGCCTGTCTTTATCTGGATTCGCTGGAGCCTCCTTATGTGTTGAAAGCCGATGGACTGGCTGCCGGAAAAGGGGTTCTGGTGGAACCGAATCTGGACAAAGCCCGCGCAGGACTGAAGGAGATGATGGAGGGAAAATTCGGGGCAGCGGGGAATAAAGTGGTTGTGGAGCAATTCCTCCGGGGAACCGAGGTCTCTGTCTTTATACTTACGGACGGGATCCATTATAAGGTATTGCCCGAGGCAAAGGATTACAAAAGAATAGGGGAGCATGATCAGGGACCCAATACAGGAGGAATGGGCGCCGTCTCTCCCGTTCCCTTTGCCGATGCTGACTTTATGAAAAAAGTGGAAGAACGCATCATTAAGCCTACCCTGGAAGGTCTTGCCATAAGAGGGTGCGATTACCAGGGATTTCTTTTCTTTGGACTGATCAATTGCAACGGAGATCCTTACGTGATTGAATATAATGTTCGGATGGGCGACCCGGAAACGGAGTCTGTAATGATGCGCTTGGAGGGCGACCTGGCCGCTGCCTGCTACTCCCTCAAAACAAAGACACTGGACAAAGTTGCATTATCTGCTGCAAGCTGTCACAGCGTAACTGTGGTGGCAGCTTCGGGAGGGTATCCGGGTCAGGTCAAGAAAGGATTTCCCGTCCGGGGTTTGGATCACGTAAAAGAGGCAACCGTTTTCCACATGGGGACATCAGCAATGCCTCATGTTGTTACGGCAGGAGGACGTGTGCTTGCTGTTTCTGCCACCGGTTCAACCCTGCTGACTGCCCGCGAAAAAGCTTACCGGCAACTCTCATCCATTTCTTTTTCCGATATGGTTTACAGGAAAGATATCGGTGAAGACCTGATGGATTTTAAAAAGCAGTGAAATGATCCAATACATAAAACGAAGTATTCCTGCGGCAGTCTTTATGTCCATCATCATCATGGCCGTCTTCAGACTGGTTTATCACTTTACGCAGGAAGTGTCTCTGCCCTGGTATCATCATTTGATCTCTGCAGTGATGGTTCTGGGAACTGGACTGCTGATGTCTTATCTGAACGACCGTTACGGCTTGTTGCCGGAAAGGACCCAATGGATCATAGTTTCTTATGTATGGCTTGTGTCCTGTTGCCCGCAGACCTATTCCAATCTTTGGGCCCATGTTGCAGCCTTGCTTGCTGCTGCTGCAACCTGTAAACTGGTTTATTCGGCCTATGTGCCGGCCACCCGTTCAGGCCCTTTTATGAGTGCCTTTCTCATCACGTGTGCGGGATTGTTGTTCTTTCCTGCTTTTTTCCTGCTCATACCTTTTGTGATCAGTTTTATACGGATGGCAAAAGTATCGGGAAAAGATGTGGTCGCCTTTGCAGCCGGGATTCTGGCTCCCTGTTTCCTTGTTTGGGCCCTGCTTTGGTTCATGAACAATGATATGGCAATGTTTTGGGGAAAGAGGCTGGATTACTTCAAGTTATGGAATCCGGCAGAAACCTTTGAATCATTCTCTATTACAGAGACAGTGATGGTTTTTCTCATTGCGTTCCTTGTTATAATGGCTTTATTCATAAGGCTGGTAAGGCGCGATACAACCACCACGGTGAACGTATCCCGGTTTTATAGTTCAATGTTCTGGTTTGTGTTTTTTTCCTGCTTAGTGATCATTGCATACCCCGTTTTTAGTAACGGATATATACTTATCATGATGATACCGGTATCGCTGCTGATCACATCCCTTTTTACAGGAAAACGCTTTTTTGGATCCGTGGTGTTGATTGTATTGCTGATTATCAGCTCACTGGCCTATTATATTAGCCAGGTCTTTTCACTATCGTTCTGAATCTGTAGGCGGCATTTCCCGGAAGGTTCCGGTAAGTGTTTGCATAAAGGATACGATCTGGTGAACTTTACCTTTGTTTATAGACATGTCTCTCTGGTGAAAAGCCATGGCTTCAACGGCAGTTTCCAGGTCCGGGGCAGAGGCGTTGTGAAAGTATGGATGGGTTAATTCTATGTTTCTTAGTCCCGGAACTTTGAATTTATGGATGTCTTCCTGACGGGCAGTTAGCCTGTAACGGCCAAGGTCAGGGAGACTGATCCTGTCTCCGGTAGAAAAGAAATTATTGGACAGACCCATGTATTGAAAGGAATTGCCTCCTACGCCAATACTGTTGTGACAGCTGGCACAACCCAATCTTTTAAATAACTGGTATCCTTTTTTTGCATCGGGGCCTATAGCCTCAGAATCCCCCTGCAGGTATCTGTCAAAGGGAGCATCGGGCGTGATCAATACTTTGTGGTACTCGGCCAGCGCATCGGTGATGCTTTCTACAGTAAAACCGTCAGAATAGGTTTGAGTAAAAAGCTTCGTGAAGGGAATGTCAGCCTTTAGCCTTTCAATAACGGGTTCTAAGGATTCGTTCCCCATGATCACGGGATCAACCAATATCATGGCAGTTTGAATGGGCAGGGTGGACGCAGTCCCCTCCCAGAAAAAAAACGGGTGGAAAACTACGTTGTACGTTGTAAGTGTAGAATACATTCCCGGTTGTCCGTATGCTCCGATAGAATAATCCAGATTATCCACTCCGGCGCTTTCCAGGTTATGGCACGTGGCACAAGAAACTGTACTGTCAGCAGAAAGACGCGGATCGTGGTACAGGATCCTCCCCAGGTTCACTTTTGCCAGGTCTGCCGGCAAAGAATCCGGCAAGGGCAAGACAGGTTCAAAGGGATGTTCTTTTGTTGGCAGTGGCCAGTTATGGTCGGAAGCCATACGTTCATAGGTCCAATGCAGCAAAATCTTCTGTTTGTCCTTTGTGATTGCTGATTTCCAGTGAATGATCCTGTAGCTCACAGGGGGCATGCTGCGGTGAAAGACTACTTCCCGGACTTTGACAAGTAAAGCCTCGTCAATGGGTCTGCCGGAATTAAAATGTTCCAGGATAGAAGTCGCATCGGCGTGCCGGATACTTTTTTCAGCTTTTTTGCTAATAATGGGGCCAATAACAGGCCAATGAAGGTGGGTGGAGTAATCAGGACCGCCATGGCATACAAAGCATCCTCCCTCTTCTATGATTGAAATTACTTGTTCTTCCTTTGAGAGCTCAGCAGAAGGAACATTGTTAATGACACGTGAAATGAAAAAGCCGAAACCAACCAGGATGACAGCAGTTCCGGTGATCTTCCAGAGTATGTCAAGCCATTTTTTCACCTCAGCGAACGTTAGTTTCATAATTATGAAGGCTTCCCCGGGCCTGTGGAAGATACTGCAAACCGTACCAGCAGATCTGTAAAGATAGGAATGCCAGTATCAAAGATACAAAAATCATTTTTCTTGCCCGTGGCCGTATTTCTTTTAAATGAAAGAAAAGCACATACAGAAACCAGGTAATACCCGCCCATGTCTCTTTTGGATCCCAGGTCCAATAATCTCCCCAGGCTTGTTTTGCCCACAATGCACCCAGCAACATGCCCGCAGTAAAGAAAGAAAGACCGGCCCGGCACAACTTGTCAATGGCAGGAAGCACATCCAGTGACGGTTTCACCAGACCGGCCACTGCCAGCAGGAATGTACAGGCCAAAAGGGCATAGGAGAACATATAGACTGTCACGTGCGGAATAAACCAGATGCTTTGCAGAACAGGCATCAGCACCTGGTCATGGATACCGGGACGCAATACATTTATGGTTACAAAAACAAGGGACATGACCGTGGTCAGGGTAAGAATCCACTTATACCGCCAACGGATGTAAGTGATCAATCCTGCCAGGGAAAGAAACAGGGAATACCACAACCGCGTTTCTCCCATAGTCATCAGCGGCGGGCGATGCATCGATATCCAAAGACCTGCAATATAGGCGGCATAAACCACGACCCCGGCCGAGAACAATGATATGGTCCATACGGGAGCTTTTCTACCCTGTAAAAAGGCCGTGACAGATCCTGCAATCCAGAAGAAGGCTGCCACAGCGGCAAAGATTATGTGATGATCCCAGGTCATAGAATAAAAATTTTAAAAGCACCTCCCAGCATCAGCAAAATGCCTGCAAAAACAAGCCACCGCCACGGTTGCCGCGTTACCATAACAATACAGTAATCGCTGTCACTGCCTTTTGAGGTATCGTAATCGGCAAGATAAACCTGATACCCCCTGAAATGCACCGGATGGTTCACACGCAGTGTTTTGGAATGCTCCCGGCCTGCTTCACGAAGAATGATCTGCGCCCTGTATTCCATCGGTTCCCCGGTCTGGTAACGGTTGACCTGGAAATCTTCCAGACGTATCCCAAAAGGAAGCTCGGTCTGTGAAAAATCCTCACGATGGACCAAAACACGGGTAAGGGATGCATCGGCACTGCCCAGCATACCGGCCCACAAGGCAAGCCATAAACCAAAACCAGCCAGTGAAAATCTGCGGAACAGGCGCGAGGCCAGAACGGTCAGAAACCAGGTCAAAACAATTACAAAAGGCCAGGAACGGGTAAAAGATTCCTGAGCGGGCATAAAACCCTGTACCAGGGCGGCAGCAATCATCAGCAATAGGGCAATTGTCATGTGTCTGTCCGAGGAGAGGCTTTTAAACCTCCAGGCAACAAAGACCAGGGATAAACCAATGATAAGGTTTACGGGGAAAGCAAAAAGCGCTGTATTAATGATCATCTTGCAGCATTAATGGTCACCTTCAGGATCACCCAATTTCTACACAAATATAGTATCTTTGCGGTAATGGAAAAATTAAAGATTGTCATTGGGAAGAGCAAGGACGATGCTTTGACAGCAGCATTGAAACGGTCTGGTTTACCAGTCGTTCTGTATGGTATAGGATTGATTGCAGACACTGCCCGGATCTTTTTGCAGGAAAAAGGAATCAGGGTTTCATGCCGGGTGGTTGACGACAAATACATGGACCCGGTTCTGCCTCATACAGGTCCCGACCGTATCTTATCCATTTCTCAGTTGCAGAAAGAGTTCAGTGCTTATAACCTGCTGCTGTGCTTTTTCCGGGGTTATACGAATGACCTGAAGCCATACCGCCAGCTTTTTCCAGGGGCACAGACGATAGACTATCTCTCTTCCATCTATGAGGGGGGCGCACTCCAACCCCTGGATTCATCTTATGTTCTGGCCCATAAACCGGCATTTGACAGTGTTTATGAACTGTTGGAGGATTCCCTGTCCCGGGACAGCATGGAAGCTTATATAAACGCCAAAATCAATAAAGACGCAAGTTACCTTTTCCCCTTTGTCCGGAGACCACAGTATTTTTCTGAAATCAACCAGGTTACGGCTCTCAAACTACATCAAAATGAAGTATTTGTCAATTGCGGGGCATTTATAGGAGATACCATAAAAGATTTCCTGGAAGTGACTTCCTGCCGTTTCGACAAGATTTATGCCTGCGAACCGGACAGCACCAACCTGCAAAAGCTTGCCCGGTTTATCCAGTCTGCAGGGATAGCCGGGCGGACAGAGATTGTTCCCAAATGTATCTCGGACAAAAAAGAAACAGTCTATTTCCTGAACCAGGGCACCATGCTTTCCCGCAAAGCAGAGGCACCCGGACGGGGTGTTGTGACCATGAAGGCCGATACGATTGACAACATCCTGAATTCCAGGCCGGCAACCCTGATTGTGATGGATGTGGAAGGCAACGAGCTCAAAGCCCTGGAGGGAGCCCGCAAAACCATCCTGGCGCATCAACCCCTGCTGGCCCTGGCCGCTTACCATAAAAAGGATGACCTCCCGGTTCTCACCACATTCCTTAAAAACCTGCTCCCCTCATATCGTTTCTACTTCAGGGTGCATAAACCCATGGCCATAGATGCTGTGCTCTATGCCAGCACAAGGAATGAGCAAGTCCCCGCATAAAGGGAATCACAAAAAAGTAGTTGCCCCCACTACCGCTTTGAAGACCACCTGAAAGTCGTTTGTACAGCAATGCTGCTCAATGTCAGATTTGCAGCAAATCAGGAAGGTGCTGCTACAGTCACTGACACCCTACGAACGGGAAGCTTTCTTCTTAAGCCGAGGCTTCCCTTATCGTGGGGTGTCAGTGACCGCTCGCCAGGAGTACCGCGTACACTTGATTCATTGTGCAGGATATCAGCACTTTAACAAAAGAGCTCCCCGGAAGAGCTTATTTGTTAATCGCCTATTAAACAGGGCAATACATCAAGTATGCGCGGTACTCCTGGCAAAATGGATAATCCCTGGTTTTAGTATCCTGACCAGGTTTTAATCCTATATGGAGTTGGAGTTGACTGGGAGGTGGTAAGTATCAGAAAAGGCGGGAATGCTCGTAACATACAACATAATAGCGCCTTAATTATGCGTCAAATGCGTTTGGCGCACCACCTTGAAAGACCACCGGGCGGTAATCTGAGCAGCTATTCGCATAGACTGCAAGGTCGCTTGAGTGTTAAGAACGGATTGCCTCGGCTTAAAAGTAAAAGCACTCCGTTCTTAACACTCAGGCGACCGCCAGCAGGGAAGGTGGTACCTCGGCTTAAAAGAAAAGGATGACCTTTTTAGTCATCCTCTTTGAGGTACCCAGCGGAATCGAACCGCTGTACTCGGTTTTGCAGACCGATGCCTAACCACTCGGCCAGGGTACCAAAAGGACTGCAAAGTTAGTAAATATTTTTAAAAAGCCCGGCAAGTTCTTCCAGGTACCGACTGTCCATCTGGTCAAATGTTCCGGTTTTTTCTGAATCAATGTCCAGGACAGCGATCAGTTCACCCTTTTTGTCAAACAGGGGTACAACTATCTCGGATCGGGAACGGGAACTGCAGGCAATGTGTCCGGGAAATTTTTCCACATCAGGAACGATTATCGTCTTGCGCTGTTTCCAGCATGTGCCACAAACCCCGCGGCCAAAGGGTATACGGGTACAGGCCAAAGGTCCCTGGAAAGGGCCCAGCACCAATTCCCTCGATTTGTTGTCAATCCTGTAAAAACCAACCCACCAGAATTTGAATGTTTCTTTTATCAGGGCACTCACATTGGCCATGTTGGCCACCAGGTCCGGTTCATCCTTAAGCAGGGAAGCGGCAGAGACCAGGATCTCTTCGTACATCCGCTGACGGGGTGATTTCTTTTCACTGTTGTGAGCAATCAGTTTATTGTAAATTGAATAGCATACGTAGGCATCTGTTGCGGCATAAAGCGCCTGCGCGCCGGACAGCGGGAAAGCTTCCCAGTTGGTGACCTGCTGTGACTTGCTGATCCTTTTTCCCAGGATGATGGCCGACATCTTCTTGACACTTTTTTCTACAATCCCGTATTCCTGGACCATATCCTGCAAATCAACAAAACCTGCCGGTTCAAAAGGAGCATAGCGCTGAAGCCCAGCGATATCGTCCCTGACGGCAGCGCCCACCTTGATTATTGCCGGATCACACAGGATAGCCACTATCTCCTGGGGAAGCCCTGTTTTTTTTAAATGAATCAGGTAAGAACTCACCCCGTCAGAGAACTGGAGCAGGGCGGGCATATACATCCTGCCTGATGAAAAACGGGGTTTTGTTTCCGTATCAAAGCCCAGGACAGGTTGACGGGAAAGGTACCGGGCAGCATGTTCAACCTGGCTTCTTGTTGACACCAGGTTAATATGTCCTTTTAACTCCACCTGGGGCAGCGATTCCACAACGTGGTTTTCAATTGTTGATGCAAACATTGAGCAACGGGTATTTTGTCAGATCTGGTTTTTCAAAAGAGTGGACCCTTACACAGGATGGTGTCGTGCGGAAGGCAGCCAGCCGTTCATCCCTCAGGGCCCTGTATAGTTGTATTCCTGCTTCTTTTTGCGGTTCTATAAGAATCACGCCCGAATCAATAAGGTGCCTGTATATATAGCGGTTGTCACTGCGGTAATTCCTTAGAAATGTAATTGATTCAGGAATTATCTCCCGGTGCTGCTGCAGTGGAGGAGCTCCCAAAATTATATATTTCAGCCTGGGATGACTGTTGTACAGCAGCTGGTCTGCCAAAGAAGTCACGGCATTATGTATGGCTTTCTCAGGGGAGCGGCCTTTAATGGGAGCATACTCCTGGAAAGCCACGGCCGTCTTTTCTTCAAGATAATCGTAGGCATTGATTGAAAAAGCACCGGCCGTTGAAATGACCCCCACCGTCACGCGGTTGTTCTCCCGGTTGCTGAGAACATAGCTGAAAGCCTTATCATTGCCCGCCTGCATTACATTGACCGTTATGATCCCAAGTTTTCCCAATTCAATGAGGTCCCTTATATCCTCATACACCTGCATGGTGACCATATCGCCTGCCACCACCAGGGCTTTTACCGGAGGCCTCTGGTCCTGCCAGCGAAACAATCCTGCAATTTGCCGGATCATATCTTCACGCGACCGGTCTTCCACGGGGGGCAGGCAGAAAAAATCAATATGTTCTCCTGCAAAATCTTTAATGCCATCGGCTCCGGGCTCCCCGGTAATATTGTCAAATTCATCAAGTCCCAACAGGGTTTCCACCACCTGAAGGTCATCTACGGAAGTGCCAAAAATGCCAATGGGAAGGTTCTCCCTGTTATTGGCATAAGCTTTTGTGTCGATGTAATGGGCCGAGGCGGTATCTGTCAGTATTTCTTCAATGACCGGCAGTGGCCCGGCAACTTCCTGTCTTCCGCCCCGACAGCTGCTCACCGTAACGCCCGCGCCCAGGAGCAGAAGCAATATGATATTTCTTATGGGATCACTCATTTTTATCGTAGGTAAACTTTCCATAAGGGCTTTCAATGGTGACCCTTAGTCCAGCCCGGGCTTCCACCCTCCCTATAACCTGGGCTTCAAGGTTAAAGCCAGAGGCTATGGAGCATATCGCCGGAGCTGTTTCTGCGGGAACATACAATTCCATCCTGTGTCCCATGTTGAAAACGGTGTACATCTCTTTCCAGGGGGTTCCGCTAATTTCCTGTATCCTGCGGAACAGAGGAGGTGCAGGAAACAGGTTATCCTTGATCACATGCAGGTTGTCAATGAAGTGAAGCACTTTCGTCTGGCCACCGCCTGTGCAGTGGACCATGCCGTGCACCGAGCTTCTGCAGGATTCCATGATAGCCCTGATAACCGGTGCATAGGTGCGGGTAGGGGACAGGACCAGTTTCCCATAGGTTAATCCTGTCTCAGGTTCAACATCCATAAGATCCCGGGTGCCGCAATAAGCCATGTCACGGGGCATGCCATCGTCGTAACTTTCCGGGAACACACGGGCCATCCTTTTGTCAAACACATCATGTCTGGCGCTGGTCAGACCATTGCTGCCCATCCCGCTGTTGTAAGCATCTTCATAGGAAGTTTGTCCAAAAGATGCCAGCCCCACAACAACGTCCCCTTCCCTGATGCGGGCGTTGTCTATGACAAGGTCTTGCCGGATGCGTGCACACACGGTGCTGTCAACAATCACCGTGCGCACAAGGTCGCCCACATCGGCCGTCTCCCCGCCAGTGAGTTCCAGGGGTATTCCCAAAGCCTTCATTTTATCGCAGAAATGTCTGCCGCCCTGAATGATGGCCTTTATGACTTCACCGGGCACCAGGCGCTTGTTCCTTCCTATGGTGGAACTTAACAGTATGTTTCCGGTTATGCCCACGCACAGCAGGTCGTCCAGGTTCATGACTATGGCATCCTGTGCAATACCTTCCCAGACACCCAGATCACCCGTTCTTTTCCAATAGTTGTATGCCAGCGAGGATTTCGTGCCGGCTCCGTCTGCATGCATGACCAGGCAGTAGTCCGGGTTACCTGCCAGCACGTCTGGTATGACCTTGCAAAAAGCTTTCGGATACAGCCCACGGGACAATCCTTCCAGGGCATCGTGCACTTCGCTCTTGGAAGAGGACACCCCTCGCATGCTGTATTTTCCGGCTTCAAGATCGTTCATGTTCATTATTTGTAGGCTTTATCTGAGGAACAGAAGTTCCCTGTATTTTGGGAGCGGCCACAATTCATCATCCACAATCATCTCCATGTGGTCTGCACAATCTCGTATGCGCTCCATCACCGGCATCACTGCCGCCGCATATTCGCGGGCTCTTTCGTGCAACGATTCCACTTTATTGGCTTTCTTCCTGGCTTCAATCAAAAGATGTACCAGATTCCTTATTTCATTCACGTAGCCGGCCGTTTTCCTCAAGGCCTTCAGCTGTGTTGAGGCCAGTTCTTCGTATTCGTCAGCCGGAAACACATCCCTTAATCCTTTCACATTTTCGAGCAGCAGGTTTTCATGGCGGATGGCGGTAGGTACAAAATGGTTGATCGCAAGATCGCCGAGCACCCGGGCTTCTATCTGCAATTTTTTGACATACATCTGATTTTTTACCTCGTACCTGGCCTCCAGCTCGCGACGGTTCATCACGCACATTTCCTCCATCAGGGCTATGGTCTTCTCCTCCAGCAACGCACTGGTCGATGCAGGCACATCCTCTATCCCGCGCAATCCCCGCTTTTCGGCCTCCTGGTGCCATTGCTCGCTGTACCCGTTTCCTTCAAAACGGATATCCCTGGATTCCTTAACAAATTTCTGAATGGTCTTCATCAAGGCTTCTTCCAGCTGTATGCCTTTTTCTATCTCTTTGTCAACCAGCATTTTAAATAATTTCAATTGCTGGGCCACAGCCGTGTTCAGGAACAGCATGGCCGAGGCTGCATTCGCCGAAGCGCCTATGGCCCTGAATTCAAAGCGGTCCCCGGTAAAGGCAAAGGGCGAGGTCCTGTTCCTGTCTGTGTTATCCGGAAAGATCTCGGGAACCATCACCACCACATCCATGCGTGAACGCTCGCCTCCCTTGGTTCGCCTCGGCCCTCCCTTATCAATAACGTCCAGCAACTCGTCAAGGGTGCTCCCCATAAAAGCAGACAGCACACAAGGAGGTGCCTCGGCTCCGCCAAGACGGTAGGAATTGCTGAGGCTGGCCACCGCAGACATGATCAAATAGTGGTGTTGGTGCACCGCTTTGAGCGTGCAGGCAATAAAGCTCAGGAATTGCAGGTTGTCCTGGGGTGTTTTGCCCGGAGCCAACACATTTATTCCTTTGTTGGTGCAGAGGCTCCAGTTGCAGTGCTTGCCCGAACCGTTGATTCCGGCATATGGTTTTTCGTGGAAGATAACCTTCAGGTTGTGTTTTTTTGCCAGTTTCCTCATCACCATCATGATCATCTGGTTATGGTCAACGGCCAGGTTGGCTTCCTCGTGATAGGGTGCAAATTCAAACTGATTGGGAGCCACCTCGTTGTGACGTGTTTTTATGTAAACGCCCAATTTGTAGGCTTCGGTCTCGAAATCTTTCATAAAAGCCATGACCCGCGAAGGAATGTTACCGAAATAATGGTCTTCCAGTTGCTGGTCCTTTGCAGCGGTGTGGCCCTGCAATGTTCTGTCGCAGAGCATAAAGTCCGGGCGGGCACGGTATAGGGCCAGGTCCACTACAAAATATTCCTGTTCCAGACCATAGATCACATTCACGTTTTCTGTGGCGGGATCAAAATAACGGGCCACGGCCGTGGCAGCCTGGTCCAGGACCTGCAGGGATTTCAGGTGAGGGGTCTTGATGTCCAGGGCATCTCCGGTATAGGAAACAAAGATGGTCGGGATACAAAGCGTCTGATCCATTATAAAGGCAGGAGAACCCGGGTCCCAGGCAGTATAGCCGCGGGCTTCAAATGTATTACGCAAGCCGCCGCTGGGGAAGCTCGATGCATCGGGCTCCTGCTGAATGAGGGAATCCCCAACGAATTGTTCAATGGCACAACCATTTGAATACGGACGTATGAAGGCTTCGTGCTTTTCTGCCGTGGTCTCGTTCAGGGGGTGAAACCAGTGTGTATAATGGGTTGCCCCACGCTCCATAGCCCACGAACGCATTCCTTCTGCAACATGGGAGGCAACGCTCCTGTCAATTTTGGATTTCTTTTCAATAGCGGTAACTACAGCATCATATGCTTCTTCGGGTAGGTAATTCTTCATTTTTTTCAGATCAAATACATTTTGTCCGAAAAAAGAAGACACCGGTTTGTTTTCAATACAAAAACGTTCTGCTTTGTGGGAGGAAAACTCTGATAGTGCTTTGTGTCTGAATGATGACATCTAAAGATAATTATGTAAACAACAAAAATAGGAAATTATTATTGTCTTTTGTTTAAAGAAAGGTTTATCTTTGCGGATTAAATTTCACAAATCAATTATCACTATGTTAGGTATATCTGAATTGTCAAGGAAAATGCCGGCATCTCCCATCAGAAAGCTGGTCCCTTATGCCGAGGCAGCAAAAAAACGCGGAATCAAAGTATATCACCTCAATATCGGCCAACCCGATATCGATTCTCCCAAAGAAGCTTTGGAACCGATACGGAACATCGACCTCAAACTGGTTTCTTACCCGCATTCGGCAGGTATTGAATCATACCGCAGAGGTTTGGCAAAGTATTACCAGGATGTGAACATCAAGCTTCAATATGACGAGATTATTGTTACCATAGGTGGTTCCGAGGCTTTGCAGATAGGATTGAAGGTATGCTGCAACCCTGGTGACGAAGTCATTGTTTTTGAACCTTTTTACACCAATTATAACACTTTTGGCCTGATGGCGGGTGTCAAATTCGTACCCGTAACAACCACCATTGAAAACGGGTTTGCCCTGCCTCCGATGTCGGAAGTTGAAAAGTACATCTCCCCCAGGACCAAGGCCATACTGATAAACAGCCCGGGGAATCCCACAGGAACCCTTTACTCCAGGCATGACATACTGTTGTTGGGCGAGATTGTTAAGAAGCACAATCTTTTCCTGCTATCAGACGAAGTTTACAGGGAGTTCTGCTATTCGGATGAACCCCATTTTTCCTGCATGAACATACCCGGAGCAGAACAAAATGTTATTTTAATAGATTCTGTATCAAAGCGCTACAGTCTTTGTGGCGTACGCATAGGATGCATAGCTTCCCACAATAAGGAAGTCATGAGCGCCGTGTTGCGTTTTGCCCAGGCCCGCCTGTGTGCTCCTGCCCTGGGTCAGATCGCTGGCGAAGGAGCCCTGGCCACCCCGCAGGAATATTTTGAAGCAGTAAAACAGGAATATATTAGCAGGCGCAACCTGATGGTTGACCGGTTGAACAAGATCCCGGGCGTCTATTCTCCCATGCCCATGGGCGCTTTCTATACAACTGCCCGCCTGCCGGTTGACGATGCCGACAAATTTGCCCAATGGCTCCTGGAAAGCTTTAGTTACAAAGGCCAGACTGTCATGGTGGCTCCCGCTGCCGGTTTCTATGCAACACCGGGCAAAGGACTGAACGAGGTGCGTATAGCCTATGTCCTTAAGAAAGAAGACATTTCCAATGCAATGGATTGCCTGGAAGAAGCACTGAAACAATATCCCGGACGCCGGTAAGCGGTGCAGATGAAAACCCTCTATACCGTATTACTGCTCGTACTATCCAATGTATTCATGACTTTTGCCTGGTACGGACACTTGAAGTTTGGATCCATGAAATGGTTCCAGTCATTGCCTTTGATTGCCATAATCCTTATCAGCTGGGGCATAGCATTTGCCGAGTACTGTTTCCAGGTCCCTGCAAACCGTATCGGTTATATGGGCAATGGGGGGCCTTTGTCTCTTATTCAATTGAAAGTGATCCAGGAAGTGGTTTCACTCAGTGTGTTCACTGTATTTGCGCTGGTAGTGTTCAGAACCGAACAATTCAGATGGAATCACATCCTGGCATTTTTCCTGCTAGTTGCAGCCGTCTACCTGGTGTTCAAAACGCCAGCGCAGGCCTCATGATTCTTTGTTCAGATCATCAAAACTGACATTGGTGAACTCGTTGGGTCTGGATTCTGTCACAGGAATCCGGTCTTTTATGTATTTGACAACTTCTTCCAGTCCCTCTGCGAATTTTTCAAAATCCTCCTTGTATAGAAATATTTTATGTTTTTCATATGAGAACCGTCCGTCCTTATCTACACGGCGCTTGCTTTCTGTTATGGTCAGATAATAGTCGTTTCCTTTGGTAGCCTTTACATCAAAAAAATACGTTCTTTTACCGGCGCGTACGGGTTTGGAAAAAACATCTTCTCCTCTGTGTTCCGCATTTGAGGAACTTTCATAATCTTCAAAATACATAGGTATTATTTATTAAACAACGCAAATATAAAATATATTTGCTTTAAAACTGTATATTTGCAGAGTTTCTTTTTGATTTAAAAGGTATGCTAAGCAGGCGGTTTATTCGTGTCAAGGTTTTTAAGGTTTTATTCAGCAGTGTTCATTCACAAAATTTTGACCAGGCTGTCGCGGAAAAAGAACTTCTAACCAGCCTCGAAAAGACCAGGCAATTGTATTTCCTTTTACTATCACTGCCCGTTGCGCTGGCTCACTATGCGCAGGACCGGATAGACATAGGGTTGCAGAAATACCAGCCAACGGAAGAGGAAATGCACCCAAACCCTCGTTTTGTCAATAACAAGATCATTGCTGCCCTTGAACAGGACAAAGACCTGCTACGCGCCCGGGAACACGGGCTCAACTGGACAGCACAGAGGGCTTATGTCAAAAAATTGTATGATCAATTGAAGGAAGAACCTTATTTTGTTGAATACATGAGTGCTCCGCAGGAGTCCGATTTTGATGCCGATCTTAAATTGATGCAGCAATTCTTCTGCAACCAGCCCGATGAAGACCCGGATCTATATAATTTACTGGAAGATCAGAGCCTTTATTGGGCAGATGATATAGCATACGTTTGTAATGTCATTCTGGCACAACTTGCCGGCATGAAGGCCGGGATGAGTTTCCCGGCACACCCATCGCTGTTTAACAACCAGGAAGACAAGGATTTTGCCACAGGTCTGCTGGCGCATTCCCTGATACATTATAATGAATATGCTGCATTTATCGAAAAATTTGCACAGAACTGGGATCTGGAGCGTATTGCCGGAACCGATTCCATACTCATTGTTCTGGGCGTTTCAGAAGCCGTCGCCTTTCCTCAGATTCCCGTTAAAGTCACACTCAACGAAATGGTCGAAATTTCAAAGTATTACAGCACAGAGAATTCAAAAATGTTTGTAAACGGGATCCTTGACAAGGTGATTAAACATCTTGCCCAGGAAGGAGTTGTTGCAAAACGTGGCAGGGGACTTGTAGAGAAACAAAAGAAGTAAAGAAAACAAAAACAATAAACTAACAAAACAAATTATCAACAATGAGCACACTAATAATTTTACAGGAACAAGCAACAAAAACCGCAACCGGCGCAGGTGGCAACTGGACTTTTCTCATAATGATGGCTGCCATTTTTGTAGTGATGTATTTTTTAATGATACGTCCGCAAAAAAAACGTCAGAAAGAACTGAAAGAATACCGCGATAACCTGAAAAAGGGAGATAAAGTCATAACAGCCGGCGGAATCTACGGTACAATAACCGAAGTTAAGGAAAATTATGTTTTGCTGGAAGTGGACGCCAATGTTAAGATAAGGGTGGATAAATCAACCCTTGTAAAGGATTCTTCAGACATTCAGCAAGGCAGCTAATCAAAAAAACGAGCCTCCAAAGTATGGCCTATGAAACGGTCCAGATGGGTATTGATCCTGTGTATTGCCGCAGCCTTCTTCCTGTGGGTGGTGTATACGTTATCCAATGAGTACACCGCCTATTTCCGTTTTCCGCTGGAAGTCGAAACCAATCTGGACGGACGTGCCAACATTTCACAGGCAGACAACACCCTTTTTCTTCGTGGAAAAACAAGGGGATTTTACATAATCCGTTATTCCTGGCGGAAAAAGTCACCTTCTGTAAAAATTTTTGCAGATCAGACCCTGATGGGGAAGTATCCGGACAAAAATGATAAGTTTTTCCTGCTGGCAGACGATATACACAACCTGGTGAACGATGCCCTGGGTGAGGATTTTCAGGTAGAGACCATTCTGAGTGACACCATCCGTCTTGAATACCGGCAGGTCCAATCCAGGTTTGTTCCTGTCCAATTTGTTTCGGACATATCATATATGCCTCAGTATATGTCATTTGAACCTGTACGTGCCTACCCTGACAGTGTTCTGGTCTATGCAGAGGAACCCTACCTGGACCTCATTCGGGAAGTCAGGACAAGAAAGGTTACTCTAAATAATCTGGATCAGACTGTAGAAGGCATAGCCCGCCTGGAAATCCCTGCCAATGCGCGCCTCTCCCGGTCAGAGATCAATTATGAGGTCATGGTTTCCCGTTATGTGGAAATGTCTGTCGAGGTTCCTGTGACAACACGCAATGTGCCTTCTCGCAGGGAATTGATCATACTTCCCGACAAGGTTACCCTGCAATTCCGATGTCCTTTTGATGAGGCTGCCAGCATAGGTGCCGGGGATTTCTCCCTGGTAGTAGATTATAACGAATTCACCGGGAAAGCCGGGGGCAAGATTACTCCGGCCCTGGAAGAGGCACCCGTAATGATCAGCCACTTACAAATGACACCGCAATTCGTGGACGGAATAATCCAGAATCGTTACTAAGCCATGAAAACAACCATAATACTTGGCATTACGGGAGGAATTGGCAGTGGCAAAAGCTACGTGACACGGATATTCAACGCCCTGGGAATTCCTGCATACGATTCAGACGCCCGCACCAAACAACTTTATCGCGAGGACCCTACTCTGAGGGACATGCTTAGCGGTATTCTCGGTCCGGACATTTTCATAAACGGAGAACCGGATATCCGGAAGATGGCTTCCCTGATCTTCAATGACACAGAGTTGCTAAAAAGAATAAACCAGGCAGTCCATCCTTACGTAGTCAGGGATTTTCTCAAATGGGCATATGCTTCCACTGCTCCTTACGTGATTTTTGAGAGTGCCATTTTATTGGAAATGGATCCTCCTTTTCAAGCTACCCGGATTCTGACAGTATCGGCTGACAGTGAACTCAGAATCAACAGGGTAGCCGGCAGGGACAATGCCCTTATCCAATCTGTATTGGCCAGGATGGACAAACAATGGACAGATGAGCAGAGAGAAGCCAGGGCAGATTTTGTAATTGTTTCGGACAACAACCAGGCTTTACTGCCCCGTGTTCTTGAAGTACACCAACATATGATGAATATTACACTAAACCACAATGAAAACTGATCTTACAAAAATCCTGTCAGTAGGGGGACAACCCGGTTTGTACCGCTACCTGGCCCAAAGCAATGGGGGTGTGGTAGTCGAATCCCTTACAGATGGAAAAAGAAAATGGATGGGGCCCAGTGCCCGCATGACATCGTTGTCGGATATCTCGGTATATACCCAGACAGAAGAGGAATTGAAGCTGCGGGATGTTATTGTCCGGATGAAGGAATTCCTCCAGGAGAAAGAAGCACCCGCTCATAGTAAGGAACCTGCAGAAATGGCTGTTTTTTTTGAACAAGTCATCCCGCAGTACGACAGGGACCGCTTTTATCCCTCACACATGAAAAAAGTGCTGGAATGGTACAATCTGCTCAAGACGGCCGATGCCCTTGATTTTGAAGAAGAAGAAGAGAAGGATATGAAAGAGGCAGAAGATGCTCCGGGTTCAGAGGCTAAGGGGACAAAACCTGTTACCAAAAAACCGGCAGCCAAAGCAATCATTCCTGCTGCCAGGGCAGCAAAACCGGCTGCAGCCAAAGCTCCCAGGCAGGTTCAGCACACAACCCAGAAATAGTGCAAACCAGGCGGCAGATCCCAAAAAGGGTATCGGTCTATACACTGGGCTGTTCCAAAAACCGGGTGGATAGTGAACACCTTATGCGTCAGCTTAAAGCAGGTGGCTGCCAGGTTATTCCCGATGCTCCTGAAGAAGATTACCCCCTGGATGCCCTGGTGATCAACACCTGTGGATTCATTCATGATGCCAGGGAAGAATCGGTCAACTACATTCTGGATGCCCTGCAGGCAAAAGAAGAGGGCAGGCTGGGAGAAGTCCTTGTCATGGGCTGTTTGTCTGAACGTTACAAAAAAGAACTGGAAAAGGAAATGCCCGGTGTGGATGCTTTCTTTGGCGTGACCGACATTCCCCTGGTAGCCGCACACCTTGGCGTATCCTATGACCCGGCCCTGGCCACCGAAAGGGTTCTCTCCACACCGGCCCACTACGCCTACCTGAAACTGAGCGAAGGCTGCGACCGCAGCTGTGCCTATTGCGCCATTCCCCTTATCCGGGGCCCGCACCGCTCCCGGCCCATGAATGAATTGCTTGCCGAGGCCGGCCACCTGGCCGGACAGGGAGTCAGGGAACTGATCCTGGTGGCACAGGATACCAGTTTTTACGGACTGGACCTGACCGGAAAAAGGGAACTCGCCTCGCTCATGGAAGGCCTATGCCGCATCGACGGCATAGAACGTATCCGCGTGCTGTACACCTACCCGCAGGGTTTCCCCCTGGATGTGCTCCGGCTCATGGCCCGGGAACCAAAAATCTGCCAATACGTTGACATTCCCCTTCAGCACATTTCAGATAAGGTATTGACGGCAATGCGCAGGAATACAACAAAAGCAGAAACGCTCCGGTTGATAGAAGATTTTCGTACATTCGTACCGGGGTTATGCCTGCGCACGACCCTGATGGTGGGACATCCCGGTGAAGATGAACAGGCATTTCTCGAGTTGCTTGACTTTGTAAAGGAAGCACGGTTTGAAAGGATGGGCGCTTTTACGTATTCCCGTGAAGCAGGCACTTATGGGGCACAACACCTTAAAGACCAGGTTCCTGCAAAAGTCAAGCGTGAGCGTTACGGTAGGCTCATGGAGTTGCAAAAAGGCATATCTTTTGCCTACAACCAGTCTCGGGTGGGATCCGTATGCAGCGTTTTGGCAGATTACCTTGTCATCCCGGACAGTGGGACTGTGAAACCAACGGTTTTGGGAAGAACGCAATACGAAGCACCCGAGGTAGACGGATTCGTGATACTGGAAGACGCCGCCCATATCAGGCCGGGTTCTTTTGTAAAGGCCTGCATAACCAAAGCAGATGAATACGATCTGTATGCGCAACTGATAGATTAAGAATAAATAAATTAATTACAATGCAATTACTTAAAGACAAGAAAGTGTTGATCACCGGAGCCGCCCGTGGCATTGGCAAAGCCGTGGCATTGGGCATGGCAGGGCAGGGTGCCGATATTGCCTTTACCGACCTGAAAATTGATGACCAGGCAAAAGAAACCATAAAACAAATAGAAGCCTTCGGAGTCAGGGCCATCGCATATGCCTCAGACGCTGCATCATTTGAACAGGCACACCAGGTGGTAAGCCAGGCCGTACACGAACTGGGGCGGATAGACGTCCTGGTCAACAACGCCGGCATAACCCGTGACACATTGCTCTTACGCATGAGTGAACAGCAATGGGACATGGTCATTCAAGTCAACCTGAAATCTGCATTCAACTTTATTCATGCACTGACCCCCCTGATGGTAAAGCAAAAAGGCGGCAGCATAATCAATATGAGTTCAGTAGTCGGCCTTTCAGGAAATACCGGCCAGGCAAACTATTCGGCATCTAAAGCCGGGTTGATAGCCCTTACCAAATCGGTAGCCAAAGAACTGGGGCCCAGGGGGATTCGTGCCAATGCCATAGCCCCCGGCTTCATTATCAGCGACATGACCGATCAATTATCCGAAGCTGTCCGCAAAGCATGGACAGATACCATTCCCCTGCGCAGGGGCGGTACACCGCAGGAAGTTGCCAACGTGTGCATATTCCTGGCATCGGAACTGTCTTCTTTTGTAAGCGGACAGGTTATTCCCGTATGCGGCGGGATGTATACATAAATTTAAATTATGATCATATGAAAGCCATACGTATGATAAGTTTGATCGTTGTACTGCTGCTGACGGGAGCATGCGGCCCCATGATCAACATCCTGGAAGTAGATGTGAGGCTGCCTGCCACACGGCCTCTGAACCTCCCGGGCAGGGAAATGGCGGTATTCATTCCCCGCTACGATTCGGTATCACTAACCGATTCGGTTTTGCTAAACCGCTTTGCACAGGCATTTGCAGACGGGCTTTCCTTGCAGGCACGCTTGTCAAAGGGCTCGGTTCCCGTGTTCACCCATTATTCGGGAACCGAGGCACTCGGCACCCTGGATCAGCCAGATTATGTACACCGCCTGGCCCTGGAGACGGAAACAGACCTGGTATTCATGGTGGATAGTGTGACCATAGGCGATTTCCAGGTGAACGAACTATCGTTACTGCTGGCTCCAATTCAGGCTGTGGTACGTGTTTATGATACAGAAAAGGTCCGCTTTACACAGTACATCCCCATCAGGGACACTGCGGCCTGGGACCTTGGAGAGTATGCAGAACAGGAAACTGTAACAATTCCAAAAAGTGCTTTTATAGACCTGCAAAAAGCAGCCGTTTTTATTGGCGATCGTACTGCAAAATCTTTCATGGATCAGTGGGAGACACAGGACAGGGTGATTTTTGTCTACGACAAGCTAAAATGGAATGTTGCCTATGATCATGCCCTGGGCTTTGAGTGGGATAAATCGATGGAGATCTGGCTGGAACTTGTAAAGTCAAACAATGCAAAAGAAGCAGCATGCGCCGCTTTCAACGTGGCCCTTGCCTGTGAAATGCAGGGCAAATTTGAACTGGCCGAAAAATGGCTGAACCTGTCACAAAAGACACTGGACATGCCGGAAACCCGTTATTACAAAGAGCTCCTGCAGGAACGGAAAAAGTGAAAAAAACGGAGGGCCTGTAAGCCGGGTTCTGTCCAACTCCCATCATTTGTCTTAGCAGCCTACCCCCCGGCATAGAGCGGGCAGCCCTAATATTGCCGGTATACTTGGCCTTGCAGGAGACCGGTGCCTGCGTCGACGGCCGTCACCAACCGTCACGGTGGGCTCTTACCCCGCCTTTTCACCCTTACCCGGGTCCTAAGACCCAGGCGGTTATTTTCTGTCAAGCGATCCCTGACCTTACGACCAGCTGTGATTTCCACAGGATCATGCCCTTCCCTGCCCGGACTTTCCTCCCTTTTCCATTTGGAAAAGAGCGATGGGACAGCCCTCCGCAGTCGCAAAGTTAAAAAAAACTCCTTACATTAGCAGTTTGAAAAAAGCTGTCTTATGTCTGTAAAATATGTCTTCGTAACCGGAGGTGTGACTTCCTCTTTGGGAAAAGGCACAATTGCCGCCTCTCTTGCAAAGTTGCTGCAAGCCAGAGGATTAAGAGTTACCATACAAAAATTCGACCCCTATATCAATGTGGATCCAGGTACCCTGGATCCTTATGAACACGGGGAATGCTACGTTACAGAAGACGGAGCCGAGACCGACCTGGACCTGGGCCATTACGAACGCTTTCTGGGTGTCTACACCACAAAGGCCAGTAACGTGACCACCGGCAAGATCTACCAGACGATAATCGACAAGGAACGCGAAGGCGCATACCTGGGCAAAACAGTCCAGGTCATTCCGCACATCACCGATGAGATCAAACGCCGGATGCTCCTTTTAGGCAAGACCGGAAAATACGACATCATCATCACCGAGATTGGCGGTACAGTGGGGGACATTGAATCCCTTCCGTTTGTAGAAGCCGTGCGTCAGCTGCAATGGGAACTTCCGGAAGAGAACTGCGCTGTGATACACTTGACGCTGGTTCCGTACCTGGCTGCTGCCAAGGAATTGAAAACAAAACCCACCCAGCACTCGGTAAGGCAGTTGCAGCAGGAAGGGGTTAATCCCGATGTGATTGTATGCCGCACGGAAAGACCACTTCCGCTTGCCCTGCGCAGGAAAGTGGCCCTGTTTTGCAATGTCCGTCCGCATGCCGTTATAGAATCCATTGACCAGAAAAGCATTTACGAAGTTCCCCTGAACCTCAAGCGTCAGAACCTGGACGGTATTCTGCTGGATCTGCTCAAGATCGAGAACAAAGTGGAACCTAACCTGGATGCCTGGAAGCTATTCATTGACCGCGTTTACCACCCGGAAAAGAAAATTGATATTGCCCTGGTTGGCAAATATGTAGAACTGCAGGATGCCTATAAATCCATCCTGGAATCGTTCATCCATGCGGGAGCGGCCAACAACACCCGGGTAAAGGTGCATTCCATACAAAGCGAACACATCAATCAGTGCAATGTAGAAGAGAAACTGGCCGGCATGAAAGGCATATTGGTCGCGCCTGGATTCGGGCCCCGCGGAACCGATGGCAAAATATTTGCATGCAGATATGCCAGGGAGCACAAGATCCCGTTCCTGGGCATATGCCTGGGCATGCAGATGGCAGTCCTGGAATTTGCCCGAAACGTTGCCGGTATCCCAGGGGCTGAAAGCGTAGAACTTGCCCCGAAAACCGAATACCCGGTGATTGACCTTATGGAAGATCAGAAACGGCTTACCATCAAAGGTGGCACCATGAGGCTGGGAGCCTACGAGTGTAAACTGGAACGCGGATCGCTCGCTTTCAGAATATACGGGAAACAAATCATTCAGGAAAGGCACCGTCACCGTTACGAATTGAACGATTCCTACCTGGAAACACTGGAAAAGGCCGGTATGAAGGCGACAGGAAAAAATCCCGAAACAGGGCTTATTGAAATAATTGAAGTTCCGGAGCATCCGTTTTTCATAGGCGTCCAGTTCCATCCGGAATATAAAAGTACTCCGGAAAAACCCGCCCCCCTGTTCCGCTCCTTCATAGAAGCCGCCTTGAAATACTCAGGATTGATGAACAATTAATGATAAGACAATTCCTCATAAAAACCCTGCTTGTCTCGGCAACATTCGCTGCCACGGCCTCTGCCGTATCCCGTTACAGCTATAAAATCGAGGATGTCATGCCGCACAACATCAGTGCCTATACCCAGGGTTTCTTTTATCATGAAGGTTTTTTCTACGAAAGTACAGGGCAATATGGAAGTTCCACGATCGCAAAGTTGGATATGACCACCGGAAAGGTCCTGAGATCACAGGCCCTGGAGCGGAGTTATTTCGGAGAAGGAGCCTGCATTCACAACGGCCTGATCTACCAGCTTACCTGGACACAGAAAACGTGCTTTGTATACGACGCAGATACTTTTAAACTTCTGGGGACACGCCGTTACAACAGAGAAGGGTGGGGCCTCACCACTAATGGTAAAGAATTAATCATGAGTGATGGAAGCTCAACGCTATATATCATGGATCCGGAGACCCTGCTGGACAAACGTTCCGTTAAGGTCACCCTCAACGGCAAAGAAGTCAATTACCTGAACGAACTGGAATACATTGAAGGAGAAGTGTGGGCGAACCTGTACATGAGCGATGAAATCGTGCGTATAGACCCTGCAACGGGAAAAGTGACCGGTGTGATAGACCTGAAGGGCATCCTGCCCATGTCTTTACGCAAACCAACTACCGATGTGCTCAACGGCATTGCCTATGATCCACAAACAAAAAGCATTTGGATAACGGGGAAATACTGGCCCCGTGTATATAAGATATCGTTACATTAACCATGTTCAGGGGTGCCTGCACCACAGGCTGAGAATACACCCTTAGAACCTGATCCGGATAATGCCGGCGGAGGAAAACATGAAAAAAATCATTTTTGCGGGTTTGCTGCTAACCCAATTATCCCTGGCAGCACAAGAAGTAAGGGACCTGGATTCCATTGTCATCGTTGCCACCCAGGCAGCCAAAGATTCACCCGTGGCGCATAGCCGTGTCAAACGGGAAGAACTGGAACGTATCGCTCCCACCCAAAACCTGCCCTTTGCACTGGCCCTGACTCCCGGGGCCGTGGTGGTGGGAGAGAACGGAACAGGAACCGGATATGCCTATTTACGAATCCGCGGTTCCGAAGGGTCCCGAACCCAGGTAAATTTAAATGGGATCGCCTTGAACGATGCCGAGTCACAGGAAGTTTTCTGGGTAAATCTTCCGTCCCTGAGCGGTTTCCTGGAAAACGTCCAGGTACAGCGCGGGGTAGGCACCTCGGTCAACGGCAGCGGGGCCTTCGGCGCTACCATAAACATGCGCACACTCTACCAGAGTCCCGGTCCTTACGCGCAGCTGCAGGCTTCCTACGGCTCGTTCAACACCTGGAATTTCACGGTGGGGGTAGGAACAGGAACCGGCAGTTTGTTCCTGCCCCGGGGGCTGGCCGTGGACATCCGGTATGCGCATAACAGGACCGACGGGTACATACGCAATGGTCACGGCAATCTGCATTCGCTCTTTACACGGGTTTCCTGGATCCGGCCCCACTATTCGCTAAAACTCTATTACATTTACGGAGAGCAACATACGGGGATTACCTGGGAAGGGATTCCGCGTGAGAAGCTGGCAATTGACAGGCGGTACAATCCGGCCGGGGAATACACAGATTCCCAAGGGACAGTACATTATTACCCCAACGAAACGGACAACTACACCCAGCACCACATCCAGCTGAACCACTCCCGACGTTTTGCTCACAATATTTCCTGGAGCAACACGCTGCACATTACAAAAGGAGACGGGTATTATGAAAACTACAAGCAAAAAAGTTCAGGCGACCACATTGTGCGCCGCTCCATGGACAATATATACACGGCCTTCAGCTCTATCGGCAGCTGGACTTTTACCGGGGCGGGCAAGAGTGCAGGGAGCGGGGAGGTGTTGCTGGGGCTGAATTATGCGTTCTATGACGGCCAACACTTCGGACTGATCACCCACCAGACAGAAAAGCCTGATTTTACCAATGCCGGTGAGTATTACAGGAATCTTGGGATCAAGCACGATGCCAGCACATTTCTAAAAGGCACTTACCAAATACCTTTGGGCTCAAACCGGGACAATGCGCTCAAATTCTTTGCAGACATGCAATACAGGTACGTTGGCATGCACATGGAGGGAGAAGATTCGGACGGAGGCCCATTGACCCATGAAACCGCACTTCATTTTTTCAACCCCAAGGCCGGGATCACCGCCATCATAAACAAGGACCACCAGATCTACGCCTCGGCCTACACCGGCAGCCGGGAACCCTCGCGGAGCGATATAAAGGAATCCATCAAGGCTGGCAGGACCGCAGCGCTCAAACCGGAAAAAATGTTGGATTTTGAGGGAGGGTACCGCTTTTTGTCGGGCAACCTGATGCTTGGTGTGAACCTGTATGCCATGGAATACCGCAACCAGCTGGTGCCGACGGGAAAAATCAGCGACACGGGGTACGAAATCAAGGAAAACGTGCCCGTTTCGTACCGCAGGGGGGTAGAAATTGAAGCCGGCTGGCAGGTGCTTCCACAACTGCGTCTGGAAGGAAATGCCTGTTTCAGCAGGAACAAGATCAAGGACCTGACGCTGTACCTGGATACGTACGACCACCCGGATGCATGGAATCCTGCAAGGCCCCAGGTGACAGAATATTATGAACTCACAGACCTGGTTTACTCCCCGTCTTTTACCGGAGTAGCCCTTGCATCAATCAAGCCGTTTGTTTCCGGAAAATCCCTGTTCAGAAACCTGGAAGCCGTATTCACGGCCCGTTTTGTAGGGAAACAATATTTTGACAATACCTCCAGCGCGGACCGTTCCCTGCCGGCCTACCAGGTCCTGGGCTTAACCTTGTCGCAGCCTTTTAAAACAAAAAAAGCAGGAACTTTAACTGTAAGCCTGTTTGCCGATAACCTGCTCAACCAGCAGTATTGCGCCAGTGCATGGGCTTACCGGGCAGCTTTCAGGGATACCGGGACCGTTGACGTCACGGAAGGATTCTATCCGCAGGCTGGGTTCAATGCAATGATCAGATTATCATGGGAGTGGGGGAATTGATACTGGAAATATCCGGGGCTGCTACAGGGCTCCTTTATGTGTGGCTGGAGATCAGGCACCGCCGATCCATGTGGGTTGTGGGCATTGTCATGTCCCTGTGTTACATTGTAGTGTTCGGAGTTGAGGGATTGTACGCCTCCATGGGGCTGTATGTGTACTACCTGGGCATGAGCCTGTACGGCTGGGTGCAGTGGGGCCGGCAACAGCAACAGGGACTGAGGCCGTTACGAATCACAAGGCGGCAAGCGGTGATGGCAGGCGGGCTGCTGGTGATATCTTTTGTCGTAATGTGGCTGGTTCTGAAGCATCTGACAGATCATCCGGCACCGGTTCCCGATGCGGCCATAGCAGCACTTAATATAACGGCCACCTGGCTGTTGATACATAGTGTACTGGAACAATGGCTGCTGCTGCTTGTTGCCAACGCGCTGGCCATCGGACTCTATGCCCATACGGGCCTGTGGTTTACAACCGGACTGTACGTTGTATATTTTGCATCTTCCGTGGCAGGGTATATCAACTGGCGAAGAAAAATTTTATAACTTTGCTAAAATGTACCCTTATGAAATCAATTCTCATAACCAACGTATTGTTGTATAAAGAACGTAAAGACGTTCTGATAGAGGGCAACACGATAAAGAGTGTTGAACCCGCAGGATCCATTCCGGAACAAGGCATAGACAAGGTGATTGACGGTTCCCGCAAGGCCATTATTCCCGGTTTTGTGAATGCCCATGCCCACTCGGCCATGACGCTATTCCGCGGGGTGGGAGAGGATGTCCCCCTGGACCAGTGGCTGCGCGAACGCATATGGCCGTATGAGGCCAAACTGGACGAGGAAATGGTCTATTGGGGCGCCAGACTGGCCTGCATTGAGATGATCCGCACAGGCACAACCACCTTCAACGACATGTACTGGCACCTGAACGGGACCAAGCGGGCTGCGGAAGAAATGGGCATGCGCTCGGTACAATCCTTCACCTGGCTGGATCATTTCCAGGACGATGTCATTGATAATAACAAGAAACTTTTAAAAGAAGCCCACAAGGCAAGCGCCGGCTGGAGTTCCCTGACCACCTTTGCCGTCAGTCCCCACGCCATTTATACCGTGGCAGAGAAATCTTACCGCTACATCAACAGTTATGCCAGGGACAACGGTCTTATGGTGCATACGCACCTTGCCGAGACCCGTTCCGAGATGGACCAGGCCGAGCGTGATTTTGGCATGAGTCCTACCGAATACCTTAACAAGCTCGGCCTGATGAGTTCCAACCTGGTTGCAGCCCATTCGCTCTGGCTCAGCAGCGATGATATTAAGATCCTGGGAGATAACGGGGTGAATACGGTACACAATCCCAACTCCAACCTGAAGCTCGCCTCGGGTTATAAATTCAAATACAACGAACTGAGGGATGCCGGGGCCAATGTATGCCTGGGTACCGACGGCTGTGCGTCGTCCAACAACCTGGATATGATCGATAGCATGAAGACTGCCGCATTGCTGCAAAAGGTGTGGCGTAACGATCCCGGGGCCATCCCCCTGAAAGAGCTCATGAACGTGGCTTCGCTGAACGGAGCCAAGGCCCTGCACCTGAATGCAGGAAAGATCGAGCCGGGTTACCTGGCAGACGTAGCACTGGTAGACATGGCCAAGCCTTCCTTCGTTCCCAACCATTACTTCCTGGCCAACCTGGTCTATGCGGCCAACGGGGAATGCATAGACACAGTCATCTGTGACGGCAGGATCATCATGGAAAACCAGCAAATTCCCGGGCAGGAAGAGATATACCAAAAAGTGCAGGAAGTCGCAGACAAAGTAGTAGATTATAAAAAAAGAAAAAAGAAATGAAGACCTCAGTTTACCAGGAATCAGCAGATTACATATTAAAAAGGATCCCAAAACGCCCGCAGGTGGCCATTATCCTTGGCAGCGGCCTGGGAAGCCTGGCTGAAAGCATACAGGACCAGGTAATCATACCTTATGCCGAGATCCCCAATTTTTTACTATCCACCGCTCCCGGGCATAAAGGAAACCTTATCTGGGGCCGTCTAGGGGGAAAAGAGGTTATTTGTATGCAGGGACGTTTCCACTACTATGAAGGCTACGGCATGGAACAGGTGACTTTACCCATTCGCGTTTTCAAATTGCTGGGAGCAGAAGCACTCTTTGTTTCCAACGCTGCAGGCGGTATCAATCCCCGCTTCAAGCAGGGAGACCTGATGGTGATCACAGACCACATCAATTTAATGCCTAATCCGCTCATTGGCAAGAACAACCCGGATTTCGGAGATCGTTTTCCCGATATGACACGCACTTACGACCGGGAATTGCGCAAGATATGCGACGATATAGCTCATATCCACGGCATCCCACTGCGTCACGGGACGTATGCCGGCAGCAGCGGACCTACTTTTGAAACTCCGGCAGAATATAATTTTTTAAAGACAATAGGGGCAGATGCCACCGGAATGTCCACTGTACCAGAAGTCATTGTGGCACGCCATTGCGGCCTGCGCGTTTTTGGCATGTCTGTCATTACCAATGAGGCTTATGATCTTGCAGAGGATTTCGAAAACGACGGGGCCGATGTCATTGTAGTTGCCGATAAGGCTGCCGGAAAAATGGGTCTTTTATTTGCAGATATCATTGCAAATATGTAGTATAATTCATTTTTTTTTCTTATCTTTACGTCGTACGTTTTATCCTACTTACGATGCGATCATTATTTATCCTGATCGTCGTGCAGTTGTTATTTATACAATGCACATCAGATATCCATGAACATTCAATGGATCTCATAGCGCCTACCGTTCCTGTAACCGGGTTAAAAAAACCGGTGGAATTTCAGGTTCTCAGGGTTCCCGATCATTTCACAAAAGCTGATTTTTCTACCCACCGGAAACCAGACTTCAAGGGAATAATTTCTCCTGATAAAAACATGGTAACCGCTTCAGAAATTCAGTATTTTGACCCGGACAATCTGCCCGCCCGTTTTTTGTGTTTTTATCCAGAACCCGATACCCTCATTAACGGAGTAGCGAGTTTCACCCTGGACGGCTCCCAGGACGTCATCTACTCACCGGTCGCCTATGCCGGGACCCTGTATGCCCCAAACCCGGACTTCGGATTCAGTTTTAATCATCAATTGTCCCGCCTGAATGTCACAGTCACACTTTCTCAAGATAAGGACGTGACAGAAGACATGGTGCTGCTTTCTGCGGAAGTGCTCACGTATAACAAACTGCAGTTGCAACTGGGCGGACCGCTTGCCGGCCAACTGAATGTTCCAGGGGATGCAAAAAAAGTACTGCTCCCCTTAAGAGATGATATTGGCCGCATTGCCGGGAACATACACCTCTCTAAAAAACCGGAGGATTGCGGTTCTGTTTATGTATATCCCGGGGAAAATCCTGTCCTGGTATTGAAAATCCAGGGAAAAACAGGTACCTTTACCCGGGAATTATCCTTACCTTTACTGACTCCCGGAAAAGAGTACAGGGTAGAGGTAACGGCCGATGTTCAAAACGTTCTTTTTAAAGCTTCGTTATCTGACTGGGTACAGGGAGAACCCGGAGAAGCACAATTATAAACCGGCACGTGTTTTTTTAGTTGAAGAAAACAGCCTGTTAGTTTAAGAATTAGCGGGTTATGTAGAAATAAGGTACATCGAAGGCATACGCATACTACCTTGTTTCAGATAAATTTCAACTGCTATGAAAAAACTTATGCTGGCAACCCTTTCGCTGATAGTCATCGCCGGTTGCGTTAAAGACATCCCCTTTGCAGATCAACCAATTCCCATATCATTTGACGCGGGCCTTTCCGCAGTAGCCACCCGTGCCCCTATAACCTCTACCGAGGGGCTTCCCGATGCTACCATTACGGGTATACAGATACTCAGGGCTGCTGATATCGCTTCCAGTCCTGACTGGACTGCTGTTTCCTCAGTAGCCACAACTGCCAATGTTAGCACAGCAGGAGCTGTGAGCGGATTCTCCACGGCCCAGTATTACAATGCCAACCCGGCCCTGAATGCCTGGTTCATGGCTTATTACCCATCCGGGACCATTACTGCCAATAAAGTAAACTGGACCATAACAGGGCAGGAAGACATCATTGTGGCACCGTCTGTTGGTGCCGGGAACAAGTCGTCGCCTACCTCAGCCACCCTGGCTTTTGCCCACAAACTGACACAGCTGCAGTTTTATGTGAAAGCAGCTACGGCAACTGCCATTACGCAATGGGGAACATTGTCATCTATCAAAGTGAATGCAGATACAGCCCTGGAACTGACATTGAGCACGAACGCTCTGGCTTCCAATACCACACCAGTGAATACGGACCTGACTACTAGCGGTGCTTACCCGATCACCATGACTACATCAGAAGCTTCAGTAGGCGTCATCATGGTTAAGCCGGGCACCCTGGGCACCATCAAGGTCACTACGGCCAATTCTCCCGAACAATCGGTTAGTATTTCCGGCCTGACAACCACCGCTGCCGGATCGGCCCATAAGATCACACTCACCTTTACCGAGTTGGGTGGCATCACCTTTACGGCAACACTTACCGACTGGGTTACCGGAACCGCCGGAACAGGCAGCTTGTAACCAATGTTTTTCACCGCTGTTAAGAAACGGTTGAAGGTGTATTGGGTGTGAAAAGGACTCTTCTCATATTGTCTCTTCTAATATTCGGGTGTACTAAGGAGGCACCTGAAAAATTGCCCATCCCAACGGGGGACGAGCCGAAGATTCCTATTGACTTTGGAGGAGGCATCATCAACACAAAAGCACCCATTGTATCTACATCGGGCATACCAGCAACGCAAATAGACGGGATACAGGTATTGCGACAGGTTGTGTCGAAAAATGGAAGTCCTAATTGGAGCACGGTTTCTTCAGTTACAGCCACAGCTTCTTTCTTTCCTTATGCCTCTGTCCCTGCCAGCAATATCTTTAATTTTGTGGTAACCCCAAAACAGTATTTCGACGGCAGCAAGAATAATTATGCCCATTTTACGGCTTATTATCCCGGAGTTAATGAAAATGCAGTGGCCACTACCATAGCCAGCGGTGTGGCCACCTTTACCATAACGGGACAGGAAGACATCATTTCTGCCCCGTCGGTAAATGCGGGGGGCACCAATAACCAATTAATACCCGTAAATTTTGTGTTTTCGCACAAACTGTCGCAGGTGCAGATTTATGTAAAAGCTGCCAATGCAGGGGCCATGACAACCTGGGGAAATGTGACTGCTGTAAAGGCCACTTCTGCTACAAGACTGAATCTGACTGTTTCCACCCAGACCCTGACCCAACATACCACCCCGGTGGTGACCGACCTTTCTACAGGCAAATCGCCGCAGGCACTGACCACCGATTTTGTATCCTTTGGGAGCATACTTGTTTATCCGGGCGCACTGACCATAAAAGTCACCACGGCCAACGTTCCGGAGCAAACCGTTACCATAACCCCTTCCATAACAACCGTTGCCGGCAGCTCCCACCGGATTGACCTGACTTTCACTGCTACTGCCATAAACTTCAGTGCCACACTGGCCGACTGGGTAACCGGTACCTCCGGCACGGGAACAGTACAGTGACCATGATCCATATCATGACCATGTATGCATAGGAACCATTTTTTATACGTTTCATTATTTATTCTATCCGGGTGTTCAGTACAAAAAGCTGAACCAGAGTTATTGGCTCCCATAAATTTCAGGGCTGTATACGGCCTCTCTGTAGACGTCACTACCAAAGCTCCCGTTTACCACATAGACCAGATGGAACCCATCCAGATCCTGCGTTCAGACGGGATTGCAGCCGACTATTCTGCCCATACAGCGCCCGATCTGACCGGGACCGTTGCTGCAGATGGGACCGTTACACCGTCCGTTCCACAGTATTATGATCAGAGCGGGGCCCAGGCCAACTTTATGGCGTTTTACCCGGCAGCGCGCACCATCCAGTCAGGGATAGCCAATTTCAAGATCACAGGGCAGGAAGACGTCACCGCTGCACAGACTGTGTATGCAGGCAGCAGCGGCAGCCCCTCTACCGCAGCATTTACCTTCAGACACCTGCTTGCACAGGTCAGGTTCCAGGTTTGTGCCGAGAAAGACAATGTAGCCAAATCATGGGGTCCTATTAACTACATAAAAATTGAAACACCCACTTCCCTTGACCTGGGTCTGAATGCATGGCCTGCCTTGAGTGCCGCTTCAAATCCCGAGAATGAACTTCTTCCCACCAGCATTGGCGGAAATGCTTCCCAAACCATTACCACAACGTATGCTTCGGCCGGCAGCCTTATGATCCTCAACGCAACATACCCACTGCAGATTAAGGTAAAAACGGCAAACAAAGCCGAAGAACAGGTAACTACCTCTGTTTGGTATATTGGTCCGGGCAATGTATATACTATCCGGTTGTTTTTTACGAACAAGACAATTGAAGTACAATGAATAAGCTACCTGCGATACTCATCCTCGCTTTTCTTGCCACTGCCTGTGACTGGTTCTCCCTGTGCAGAGAACAGGTACCCATTGACTTCAATGTGGATCTGGCCCCGGACGTTCATGTGGATTACCCTACAAAAGCCCCTGTGACCAGTCTTGATAACATGGGCCCCATTCAGATATGCCGGTACGACGGATCTGTAGCCGATTATTCGGCACTCAGCCAGCCCACGCTCACAGGCTCGGTACAACCCGATGGGCGTGTTATTCCTTCCGTAATGCAATATTATATGACCGACGGCACCCCGGTACATTTCACGGCGTACCACCCGCAGGCCAATTCCCTGAATTCCGGTGTGGCCAATTTCCGGATCACGGGACAGGAAGATATTATGGCAGGGGTGTGCTGGAATGCGGGGAGTTCACAGTCACCGGTCACTGTGTCTTTCAGTTTCACCCACCTGCTTTCCCAAATCAATTACCAGGTCGTTGCCGAAAGCCAGTCGTCTGTGGATGCATGGGGTACCATAACCTACATCAAGACAGTATCGCCAACATCGCTGGACCTGACCTTAAATAACCAGACACTTACAGCCAATACGATCCCTCTGGACAGCGCACTGCCTTCTTCCATAGGGGACAACGCAACTCAAGCACTCACCACCACACTTGCTTCTGCCGGCTCTGTCATGGTGATGCCGGGAAGCCGCCAACTGATCCTTACTGTCAAGACATCAAAGAGTGACGTTTTGACCATACCTACCAACCTCTGGTACCTGGCTCCCGGCAATATCCATACCGTTACACTCACTTTCAAGGGGAACGCCACGGGCATTCCCATCACGGCTTCCCTGACCGGCTGGCCTGAATAATTGGATTTTTAG
>DBRG01000007.1 GCA_002305545.1 Bacteroidales bacterium UBA1374 | reverse complement strand
AATACCGATATCATCCTTTTCATTGACGAGATCCACACCCTGATTGGGGCAGGTGCCACAGGGGGGAGCGGAGGCTCGCTGGATGCAGCCAACATGCTCAAACCGGCCCTGGCACGGGGCGAGCTCCAGTGCATCGGCGCCAGCACCATGGATGAATACCGCGAGTACATTGAAAAAGACGGTGCTTTGGAGCGCCGTTTCCAGAAAGTGATCGTGGAACCTACCAAATACGACGATACGCTGGAGATCCTGCGCAGCATCCGACCCAAATACGAAGAACACCACATGGTGAGCTATACGCCCCAGGCGCTGGAGGCCTGCGTGCGTCTTTCCGAGCGCTACATTACCGACCGCTGCCTGCCCGACAAGGCCATTGATGTGATGGACGAAGCAGGTTCGCACGTGCACATTGCCCACCTGCAGTTGCCCAAGGAACTGGTGGTCATGGAAGAAGAGTTGGATACGCTCATGATGCAGAAGCGGGAGGCGGTTGACAAGAAGGATTACAAAAAGGCGACGGCCCTGCGGGAGAGGGAACGCGAGGTGATTGAATCTTTGCGCCAGGCCCGGGACAAATGGTACTCTGAACAAAAGGCCAATAAGAAAGAGGTGAATGCCGACACGGTGGCCGAAGTGGTTTCCATGATCACCTCGGTGCCCGTAAGCCGCGTCTCGGAATCGGAAACGGAGCGTTTGCTCAACATGTCTGTCATACTCAAGCAGAAGATCATTGGTCAGGACGATGCCGTGGAAGCCATGGTACGGGCCATCCACCGCAACCGCGCCGGGTTGAAGGATCCCAACAAACCCATCGGCACGTTCATATTCCTGGGACCCACCGGGGTGGGGAAGACCCACCTGGCAAAACTGCTGGCCACCTATATGTTCGATTCCCCGGACAGCCTTGTGCGCATTGATATGAGCGAATACATGGAAAAATATGCCGTCAGCAGGCTCATTGGCGCGCCTCCGGGCTATGTGGGGTACGACGAGGGGGGACAGCTGACCGAACGCATCCGCCGCAAACCGTATACTGTTGTCTTGCTGGACGAAATCGAAAAAGCGCACCCCGACATTTTCAACCTGCTGCTGCAGGTCTTTGACGAAGGACGCCTGACCGACAGCAACGGCCGCCATGTGGATTTCCGCAATACCATAATCATCATGACGTCCAACATTGGCAGCCGCGAATTGAAGGAATTCGGCACAGGGGTTGGTTTTGCCACCGTTTCATCCGGGGCGGCCGAAGTGGCCGAGAACCGCCGCCGCCATATCATTGAAAAGAGTCTGGGCAAGATGTTCACCCCCGAGTTCCTGAACCGGGTGGACGAACAGATCCTGTTCAATGCACTGGACAAGGAAGATATTTACAAGATCATAGAGATAGAGCTCGCCGATCTCTATGAACGCATAGAACATGCAGGCTTCAAGGTGAACATTTCGCAAAAGGCCAAGGATTTCGTGGCCTCGCAGGGATTCGACCCGCAATACGGCGCCCGTCCTTTGAAGCGTGCCATACAGCGATACCTGGAAGACCCTCTTTCAGAGGCGATCATCCGTATGGAGAAAACCACCGGTTCTGAATTGCATGTAGAACTGAATCCTGAAGGTACCAATACCGTTGTCAATTAGCGGATTTTTTTGTACTTTTGAAGGATTATTTTGAACCATATGGAGGATAGAATTCAGAAGATAAACATCGAGGACGAAATGAAGAGCGCGTACATAGATTATTCTATGTCCGTCATTGTTTCCCGCGCCCTTCCCGATGTCAGGGACGGCTTGAAACCCGTTCACCGCAGGGTGCTTTTTGGCATGTCCGAGCTGGGGCTTGCAAGCAATAAACCAACCAAAAAATCGGCCCGCATCGTAGGGGAGGTCCTGGGTAAGTACCACCCACACGGCGATTCCAGCGTTTACGAGGCCATGGTGCGCATGGCACAGGACTGGAGCATGCGTTACATGCTGGTGGAAGGCCAGGGTAACTTTGGGTCTGTTGACGGGGATTCCGCTGCAGCCATGCGTTATACCGAGGCCCGCCTGCGTCGTGTAGCGGAGGAGGTCCTGGCCGATATGGACAAGGATACCGTTGATTTCAAGAATAACTTTGACGATTCCCTGCAGGAACCCTCTGTCTTGCCCGCCAAGGTGCCCCTGTTGCTGTTGAACGGCGCCAGCGGGATTGCCGTGGGGATGGCCACCAACATGCCGCCCCACAACCTGGGCGAAATTGTGGATGCCGTTTGCGCTTACATAGATGCCGAAAACATCACCGTGGACGAGTTGCTCAAGTACGTGAAAGGTCCCGATTTCCCGACAGGCGGGATCATTTACGGCACCTCGGGCATCCGTGAAGCCTATGAAACCGGCCGTGGCCGGGTGGTGGTGCGTGCCAAAACCGAGATCGAAGTGGCACCCAGCGGACGTGAAACCATTGTGGTGACGGAAATCCCCTACATGGTCAACAAGCGTGAGCTGATCGAGAAGATTGCCGAGTTGGTGGAAAAGAAGAAGCTGGAAGGGATAGCCTTTGTCAACGACGAGAGTGACCGGAACGGGATGCGCATTGTCATCAAGCTTAAAATCGGGGTGGTGGCCAACGTTGTGCTCAACAGCCTGTTCAAATACACGGCCATGCAAAGCACATTCTCGGTCAACAACATAGCCCTGGTGGACGGACGTCCCCGGCTGCTGAACCTGAAACAGCTTATCAAGTATTTTGTGCGCCACCGCCACCAGGTGGTGGTCCGCCGTGCCCGGTTTGAGCGTGAACAGGCAGCCAGGCGCGCCCACATCCTGGAAGGGCTGCTCAAGGCCCTGGATATCCTGGACGAGGTGATAGCCCTGATACGCGCCTCCCAGACGGTGGAAGAAGCCCGTGCCGGGTTGCAGCGGGAGTTCGGATTCAGCGAGGAGCAGGCCTCGGCCATTGTGGAAATGAAGCTTCGCCAGCTTACCGGGCTGGAACGCTCCAAGCTGCAGGCCGAGTACGACCAGCTGATAGAGCTGATCCGCAACCTGGATGCCCTGCTGGCCAGCGAGGCGCTGCAGATGAAGCTCATCAAGGACGAGATGCTGGACATCAAGGCACGGTTCAACGATCCGCGCCGGACAGTGATTGAGTATGCTGCAGGGGATTTCAACCCGGAAGATTTCTATCCGGACGAAGATGTGGTGATCACCATCTCGCACCTGGGATATATAAAACGGACCAACCTGAACGAATACCGGCTGCAGGGCCGCGGAGGGATCGGGTCAAAGGGCAGCAATACCCGTGAAGAAGATTTTATAGAGCACATTTATACGGCCAACATGCACAGCACCATGCTGTTCTTTACCAAGAACGGGAAGTGCTTCTGGCTCAAGGTGTATGAGGTTCCCGAAGGCAACAAGACGTCTAAGGGAAGGGCCATCCAGAATGTGATCAACATAGAGCCGGGGGACAGCGTTTGTGCCTATATAAACGTGGATAACCTGACCGATGAAAAGTACCTGGAGAATAATTACATAGTACTGTGCACCGAGCGGGGAACGGTCAAGAAAACGACCTTGAAAGCATACTCCAATCCACGTTCCAAAGGGGTCAATGCCATTACCATACGAGAAGATGACAAGCTCCTGGAAGCCTGCCTGACCAATGGCTGCTGCGAATTGCTCCTGGGCGCCCGGGAAGGCAAATGTGTACGCTTTAACGAGGAGGATGCCCGCCCCATAGGCCGTACGGCTGCCGGGGTGCGTGGAATATCCATTGAAGAGCATGATCAGGTAGTTGGCATGATATGTGCAGATGCCTCTGTAGAGGCTGCCTTGTTGCCGCATGTGCTGGTGGTGAGCGAGAATGGTTACGGCAAACGTTCCTTGATAGAAGACTATAGAAAGGTTGCCCGTGGAGGCAAGGGAGTCAAAACCCTGAACATCACGGAAAAAACCGGGAAACTCATTGCCATTAAGGCAGTGACAGACGAGAGTGACCTGATGATCATCACCCGCTCGGGCATTACCATCCGCGTTGCTGTAGGTGATATTCGCCTGGCAGGACGTGCCACACAGGGAGTGAAACTGATCAACCTGCGTGAAGGTGATGCCATAGCCGCCGTCTGCTGCGTTCCAAAAAGCGATCCTCTTCCTAAAGAAGAGGGAGAGGATTTATAAAGAAATTTTTAACTGAACAAACACATAATACATCATGAAAAAATTTATTACTGCTGCCCTGATGTTGTTGATGGCAATGCAATTGGGCGCACAATCAAAAGAGGCCCAGGCCCTGATTAAAAGCTTTGATAAGGCAAAACTGGAAATCGCCGATGCCAAGCGTGCCGCTAAGCCCGTGACCTGGATCAAGTATGCACAGTCACTTACAAATGCCTATTCTTTCCCAACCAATAACCTGTGGATAGGTCTGTCTTCACTGGAATCAAAGGTGGTGCTCAAGGATCAGCGTGCACTCTCTACCGAACAACAGAACATCCAGGGTGAACAATTCGAAATTGTAAAATACGAGGACAAAGACCTCTATTACAATGCGGATGGCAGACTGTCCTTCTGGATAATTACCCAACCACTGATCAAGGATGTGGACATGCTGGAGGAGGCTTACAAAGCTTACGAAAAGGCTACGGAACTGGATACACGTGGCAGCAGCAAAGCTGATATCCAGGAAGGACTGACTTTTATTGCCAACAATTTCATTAACGATGCCATGGCAGCCTATACGCTGGGCAACTATAAAGATGCCTCGGTAAAGTTTGAGAAATCATTTAATGCAGCATCCCATCCGGCATTGAACGTGATAGATACAACCATTGTGTATTATGTGGGTTTGACCGCTTTGATGGATCAGGATTACAACCGTGCCGTCAAGTTCTTTGACAAGTGTATTGAAATGGACTTTGAATCGGCCGGTGACACTTATGCCAACCTGGCAGAAGCTTACAAACAGATGGGCGATATGGAAAAATGCAAAGAGCTTCTTTCCCTTGGATTTACAAAATATCCCAACAGCCAGAGCATTCTTGTGGCTTTGATCAACGTATACCTTGAAAGCAACGACGATCCCAACAAGGTGCTTGAATTCATCCAGCGTGCCCAGCAAAACGAGCCCAATAACCCGAGCCTGTATTATGCAGAAGGCAACGTGCTTAAAAACCTGGGCAAATTTGAAGACGCCGTTCGTCTGTATGAAAAATCGATCGAAACCGATAACAACTTCTTCTTTGGTTACTTCCAGCTGGGCCAGGCTTATTATGACAAAGCCGTGGATATTCAAACCGCAGCTTCAGATGAACTGGACGATGCTAAATACATGAAGATGGTGGAAGAGCTGGACCTGATGCTTGAAAAAGCCATTGCTCCTTTTGAAAAGAGCTTTGAACTGGTCACAGACCAGGAGATCCGTTCGGTTGTGGTGGAATACCTGAAAAATATTTACTTCCGCCTGCGCACCAAGAGCCCCGAGTTCGAGGCCTCTTATGAGAAATACAATAAGATGCTGCAGGGCGAGTAAAAGTTCACAAGTATAACCTCTGGGTAATTCAAGAATAACCCGCCTTCTGGCGGGTTATTTGTTTCAGATGCAGCCTACTCCTGCCAGATTACCGTCAACACGCTGTCAGGTTCCTGCTGCAACACCTGACACCATTAGCACAGGAAGCTTTTTTCTTTTTGCCGAGGCTTCCCTTATCTAATGGTGTCAGCGACCGCTCGGCAGGAGAAGTGCCAGCCAGAAGAGAGAGCCTACCCACCAGTAGCAGTGCCAGCCAGCAGCGATTCACCGGCTGGGACCGCCCGGAGATTCCATCTCCTTTTGCCCTCTGCGGCATTTCATCCACAAAAACGCCCCTTTCTGTGGACGAAGCTGTGTTTTTTGGCCACTCATCCACAAAAACGCCACTTTCTGTGGACGAAGCTGTGTTTTTTGGCCACTCATCCACAAAAACAGCCTTTTTTGTGTACGGAATTTTGTTTTTTCTCGATCGGTGCGCAAAAAGCGCCCTTTTTGTGGATGGAGCAGTGTTTTTTCCGTAAGAGTGCTGACGTCACAAGAAACCGGGGATTTTCACTGATCGGTTAGCGCAAAAGCTACCGTAAATCAGTATGGTGCTGCTTCGCAGCATATAGTCGCTGCACCATAAAGAACGGAGAGCCTCGGCTTAATGAAAAAGCTCTCCGTTCTTTATGGTGTAATGACAAACCGAAGCTAAAGCCTCGGCTTAAAGAAAAGCTTCCCGTTCTTGTGGTGGCAGCAACGGCCCGCCAGAAGAAGATCACCCCGCATAGACCTGGGCAGTTTCTTCTCCTGTGAGCACGTTATAGGCATTGGTAGCCAGGGCAAGCATTTCGTCTTCTCCGGCGTAGGTGAAGCAGGGCGCCAGGAATCCAACCTGTTCAGTAATCAGGTCTATGAAGCGTTTGTTGTGGGCAATGCCCCCGGTAAACAGGATTGCGTCTATTTTTCCGCACAGGACAACAGCCGTCGCGCCTATCTGTTTTGAAATGGTGTAGGCCATGGCCTGGTAAAGGCGGGTGGCCTTGGGATCACCGGACTGCACCTTGTCGCACAGCTCCATGAAGGAGTTGGTGCCCAGGTGGGCTACCAGGCCTCCTTTTCCGGTAAGCATCCTTTTGACCTCATGAATGGTGTATTTTCCCGAGAAGCAAAGCTCGGCCAATTGCATGGCAGGAACGGTACCGGCACGTTCGGGTGTGATGGGGCCGTCTCCGTTCAGGGCGTTGTTCACGTCAATAACGCGGCCTTTTCGATGCGCGCCTACCGATATGCCTCCGCCAAGGTGGACGACTATCAGGTTCAGGTCTTCATAGGATTTTCCCGTGATATTGGCATGACGTTTGGCGATGGCTTTCTGGTTCAGGGCGTGGAAGATCGAAACCCGTTCAATTTGAGGCACTCCGGTAACCCGTGCCACATCCTGCAGCTCATCCACGACCACAGGATCTGAGATAAGGGCCTTGCATCCGGGAATTTCCGCGGCGATGCTGTGGGCCAGCAAACCTCCCAGGTTGGAAGCATGTTCTCCGCCAACCCCCTCGGCCAGGTGATTAAGCATCAGTTCATTCACGCGGTAAGTCCCCGAGGGAATGGGATGAACCAGTCCGCCCCGGCCGATAACTGCTGCAAAATGATCGGTTTGGATATTATTGCTCTTCAACTCATTGAAAATGGTCGCTTTCCGGAATTCATACTGCTGGCAAATCCTTGGATAGGGAGCCAGGTCCTGGGGGGTATGGTATATGGTTTTTCCAAACACCTCTTTCCGGCCTTCAAAAACCGCAATTTTTGTCGATGTCGAGCCGGGATTGATTACCAGGATTTGTTCTTTCATGACTTCTATTTTGCAGTTACTGCAGCCAGTGCGATGGAGTTGAGCTTGGTTTCAATGGAATCGGCGCGGCTTGAAAGGACGCAGGGAGCCGAGGCGCCGGCCACGATGGCGGCTTGTTTTGACTCTGGGCTCAGCTGGGTGAGGCTCTTGTACATCACGTTGGCGCTTTCTATGTTGGGGAAAAGGATGCAGTCAGCATCACCTGCCACAGGGCTCTTCAGTTTCTTGATGGCAACAGCCTCGGCGCTCAGGCAAACGTCAAGGGCCAAGGGGCCGTCGGCGATGCATCCGGTGATCTGGTTGCGGTCGACCATTTTGGAAAGGATGGCAGCATCGACGCAGGCAGGCATACCGGGGAGCATTTGTTCGGTTGCTGCCAGGAAAGCCAGTTTAGGATTGGGAATGCCCAGGGCGTGGGCGGTGCTTACCAGGTATTTGGCAATGGCGACTTTCTGGGTGAGGTCTGGTGCGGGAATCACGGCCATGTCCCCTATGATCAGGAATTTGTGGTAGCTGGGGTGCGTGAGGACGGATACGTGGCTCAGCACGGCCTTGGGGGGCAGCAGGCCTGTTTCCTTGTTCAGGATGGCGCGCATGTATTTGTCTGTACTGCACTGGCCTTTCATCAGGATATCACCCTGGCCGTTGCGTACCATTTCCACGGCACGGGCAATGGCAGGAAGTTCCTGTTCAACGTTGACAATGGTAAAGGCTTTGGGGTCAATGCCTTCTTCATGGCAGATAGCATGGATCTGCGATTCCTTGCCTACCAGGATACCGTCCACAATGCCTTTTTCTATGGCTTTGTAAACAGCGGTTATTGTGTGGTCATCCACTGCCCAGGCGGCAACCAGTCTTTTCTTTTTCTGTGAGCGCAATTGCTCGAATATTTCGTCAAATGATTTCATAGGAATGTTTATTTATGATTGGTCAGGTTGAACGTATCCGTTGCAATGACCAGTTCTTCATCTGTGCTGATAACGACTACCTGAGTTCTGGTCCCGTTGGTTGACAGTATGGCGTTTTCTCCGCGTACGGTTTTGTTTTTTTCCTGGTCGAAGGAAACACCCAGAAAGCCGAGGCGGGTGCCGATGATATGGCGTATCACGGTGTCATTCTCGCCAATTCCGCCGGTGAAGACGATCAGGTCAGCTCCATTCATGGCCGCGGTGTACGCTCCGATGTATTTGAGCACCCTGTAAGCAAATGCATGTTGTGCCAGGATGGCCCGCTTGTCTCCCTGGGTGACTGCATTTTCAATATCGCGGCAATCCGAGCTGGGTCCATACAGGCCCAGGAGTCCGCATTTCTTGTTCAGGAAATCGTTGGTCTGGGTGGCCGTCCACCCTTCCTTTTCCTGAAGGAATGTGACGATGGAGGGGTCGATATCGCCTGTGCGGGTACCCATGATCAGTCCTTCAAGGGGTGTGAATCCCATGGATGTATCTATTGATTTGCCACCGTCAACAGCAGTAATGGAAGATCCGTTGCCCAGGTGGCAGGTGATGACTTTTGCCTTGTTGAAGTCAAGTCCGGTGAGTTCACAACCTTTGCGGGCTACGAATTTATGGCTTGTTCCGTGGAAACCGTAGCGGCGGATGTCGTACTTTTCATACAATTCAACAGGAATGGCGTACATGTAGGCATGCTCGGGCATGGTCTGATGGAAGGCTGTGTCAAAAACGGCGACCTGATGTGCATGTGGCAGCAGTTTTTCTACGGCATCTATACCCAGCAGGTGGGCCGGGTTGTGCAGTGGGGCGAGCCCGGCAAGTTTCCTGATGTTATTTTTTACCCCTTCGTCAATCTCGACACTTTCCTTGTAATATTTGCCACCCTGAGCCACGCGGTGTCCTACAGCCTTGATTTGGGACAGTGATTCAAGGACGCCCCATTTCTCGTCTGTGAGCAGGTTAAGAACACCCTGGATGCCTACCGTATGGTTGGGAATGGGAAGTTCTTTTTTGTATTTTTCCTTGTCGCCTATAAGCCTTTTATGCGTAAGACCTCCCATCTCGAGCCCTATGCGTTCAACGATTCCTTGTGCGAGGATGGAATAATCTTTTTCTGCCTTCATGTCAAGAACTTTGTACTTGATGGAAGAACTCCCGCAGTTTAAAACAAGAATGATCATGATTGGTTTTGGTAAGGTTTTTTATTATATTTGAGGGTTCTGTAATAGATTGTAATAGAATTTGCAAAATTACGGAAACTATATGTGACTTGCAAGGGTGAGGAGGAGGAAAAATAGTATGATGTTGCCGCCAGCAGTGGCCGTTATCTGTGGCACACTGGGCGGTCTTTCTTTTGGAGAGTTTCTGGCGGGGGAATCCTGGAAGACCCTGGAACTTGAAAACCTGGTGACAGGGCTGCCTGCCGTGGCGGGGCAGCCTGCCGGAATCCAGTGGGTATTTTGGGGTCTCCTGTTTATGACGGTGTTGCTGGTGGTCTTTTTCTTCGCATCTTTGTGGGTGTTCAGGCGGCGTCCCGGACACATGCACAAACGGCCGGGTAGGACTGCTTCATCGTACATTTCACAGAGCCAGCTGCGCTTCCGTTACGGCCGTGTATTGTTCAATATTGGGCTGATTGTGCTTTTTTGCTGTGCGTTTTGGAATGGTCTGCTGCAATATGTTAACCCGGGTAAGGCCTGGAGCAGGCTGCCTGCAGGTGAAAGAAACATATTATGCCTGAGGGTAACGGATTTCCCGGTTCCTGTCCTTACCTCAGCCGGCCGCCATTACGAGCGCATGGAGTGCCGCCTGCTCATGTATTCTGCCGACGGGCGCAAGCAGGTTCCTGGTAGTGAGAACATACTGGTTTATGTTGCCCTGCACAGCACCATCCGCAACCTATACGGGAAAGACAGTGTCGTCCTAAAATCCACTGGCCTGTTGCCCGGAGACGTAATAATGACACGCTGCCGGTCGTTTTCTTTTGATACAGGCACTAAGGAGTTAACTGCTTTTAATTACCCAAGATATATGGCGCGGCGGGGGTTTTATTGCAGGGCATACGTTTATGATTACCAGCGGATACCGTCAAAATTGACCTTGTATGAACGGCTCAGGCGTTTGCGGGTTCCGCTTGCCAGCCGGTGGGAAGGGGAGGCCGGGGCAGTGCTGTCGGGGATCTGCCTGGGAGACAAAGCCGGTTTTGGCAGAGAGGTGCGCGAAAGGTACAATGTGGCGGGCGCAAGTCACATACTGTCGGTCAGTGGATTGCACGTAGGAGCGCTTTATGGCAGCCTGGTCTTTGTCCTGGGCCTGCCGCGAAAGATAAGCCAATCGCGCCGGTATAGAAGCAGGCGCCTGGTGAAGGTTGCCCCGGGGCAGGATTACCTACAGGCTGGTGCCAGGCAGTCGCACATACTAAAAACGTATTCCGTGTCGGGTGGGGCGCTGGTGCATATGGCTGCCTTGCTGCTGATCTGGGCGTATGCGGCAGTGGTTGGATTTAGTGCCAGTGTGATGCGTGCTGCCCTTATGCTTTCCGTCTACGGAGTGGGAAGGGTGATCGGTGGCAGGACAGACAGCCTTAATGTTCTGTCTGTTACAGCTTTGATACTGGTTGTGTTTAAGCCTGTGAATCTGTTTGACCTGGGATTCCAGCTGTCTTTCACAGCAGTTTTGAGCCTGATCATGTTTTTCCCCTTGTTGCGGAACCTGCTAAGTGTGCGGAATCTGGTGTTCAAATACCTGTGGGAGCTTTTCTGTTGTTCGCTTGCAGTGCAGCTGGGCACGCTCTGGCTTACGGCGGGCACTTTTGGGGTGATTCCCCTATACAGTCTGCTTTGCAATTTCTTTGTGGTTCCCTTAAGCGGCGTAATCCTGTACTTCTTTTTGCTGTACCTGGTTGTGATGGGTTTGCATATGGAATACGCCCTGATGCTGGTGAACCGCCTGTTGCTTCATATGGCGACCATGTTGGATAAAGCCGTTACGTTCTTTGCAGGACTGCCTTTTGCTCCCATCCGTTACCAGCCTCACGTGACAGAACAACTGCTGATGCTCTGGTGCACCGTCTACCTGTATTTTATACTGCGTGAAAGAGAGAACCGCAGGGAGTGATACAGATTTTTTTATCTTTGCAACCATGGGAGGTTTTTTTGGCATTGTTTCAAAGTCGCCATGTGCGAATACGCTCTTTTATGGCACTGATTATCATTCTCATATGGGTACCAAGCGCGCTGGTCTTGCGACCATGAACGAGCAGGGGATCATCAAACGGAGTATTCACAGGATTGAGAACAGTTACTTTCGCAATAAGTTTGAGGATGAATTAAATGAATTTACAGGCAATTCGGGGATTGGTATCATAAGCGATAATGATCCGCAACCCATAGTGTTGCGTTCCCACCTGGGAACGTTTGCAATTGTAACGGTGGGCAAGATCAACAACCTTGAAGAGTTGGGGGAGGAGCTGCTGTCCAGGGGCATTAATTTCTCTGAGCTCAGCTCGGGGCAGATCAATCCTACAGAGGTTGTGGGACATCTGATCACCCTGGAACAATCTTTTGCCGACGGGATCCGTCTGGTGCAGGAAAAAGTGCGTGGGAGCTGCAGCATGCTCCTTATGACCCAGGATGGGATCATCGCGGCCCGGGACCGGTATGGCCGCACTCCCATAGTGATCGGAGTCCGTCGTAAAAACGGTCACAGTCCCATTCCCATCGAAAAGAACCTTGCCGAAGCAGGGCCTTCAGGCACTCCGGAGACCATCCCGGCGCCAGAGGGCCAGTCCTCCAAAGCACAAGAGAGGCTACCCGCCGGGGAGATCACTGCTGTGGCCTTTGCCAGTGAAAGCTGCAGTTTCCCGAACCTGGAACTGCAATTAATCGGTTTTTTAGGGCCAGGGGAGGCGGCTATGGTTCAAAATACCTTGCCTTCCGATCCCACACAGCCCGGAATGCCCCTGCTGCAACAGCTGTTGCCACCGCGCGAAAAGTTGCAGATCTGTACTTTCCTTTGGGTGTACTATGGATTCCCGACCTCGGCCTATGAAGGGATCAACGTGGAGGAGGTGCGTTTCCGTAATGGTGTGTTGATGGGCAGGGAGGAAGAAATACAAGTGGATTCTGTTTGCAGCATTCCGGACAGCGGAACGGGGATGGCCATGGGGTACGCAGTGGGGAAAAAAGTGCCTTTCAGGCAGGCAGTTGCGAAATATACACCCACCTGGCCCAGGAGCTTCATGCCTGCAGATAAAGAGCGCCGGGCGCTGGTTGCCCGCATGAAATTGCTGCCCAATGCCGATGTGATACGGGATGCCCGTCTTGTATGCTGCGATGATTCCATTGTCAGGGGAACACAACTGAAGAACAACGTCAGTGTGTTCATGCGCAACGGGGCGAAGGAGATCCACGTTCGGATATCATGTCCGCCCCTGATCTATAAGTGTCCTTATCTGCATTTTACAACGACGCGTACCGATACGGAATTGATCACAAGGCGTGTTATTCAAACTAAGAAGTCTGATAATCTGAATCTTTACATAGATTGCACTACACCCGAACATAAGGCTATGGTAGAGGGCATACGAAAGGAGATGAACTTTACTACGCTGAAATTCAGCAATATAAAAAACATGATCGCTTCCATTGGATTGCCCCGGGAAAAATTATGTACCTACTGTTTTGATGGCTCGGGTTGCGGGGAATAAAAATTATGTTATATTTGAGATACATTTAACCTAACATCATTCCTTAATTCCATGAACATTTTTGTTTCCAGCCTTAGTTTCAAGGCAAAAAAAGAAGACCTGATAGAACTTTTTGCTCCATTTGGAGAAGTCCTGTCTGCCCGCATTATCCTGAACAAGGAGACCCGCCGTTCCCGTGGCTACGGCTTTGTTGAGATGGCTAATGAAGAAGAGGCTCTTGCTGCCATAAAGGCGTTGAATGGTATTGAACACATGGGCAGAACCATAAATGTGGCCGTTGCCAATGAACGTCCTGCAGCAGCACCGTCACACGACATGTAACCATGAGTCAATAAGTTGTAAAAAAAGCTGGCTGCGAAGTCAGCTTTTTTTGTTCCCGGATAGAAAATAATACCAGGGGTTTAGGTGGTTGGAGGAATAAACAACTGGAGAACACCCAGGATTGCTGTCAAAACTGATATGATCAAAGACAGCCATGTAATAACTTCAGCAAAGTCCATAATTAAAAAATCTTTTGTAATGTTTATGTTATTTATTGTAAAGATGCAAAATAATCACAATAGTTGCATTCTCAAATTAAAAAAGCCATCACGCAGGATGGCTTTTTAATGATCAAAATTTCATTTGAATCAAGCAATGTGATTACATGGCACCAACGAGGCCCATGATCCAATCAATAAGAGCTTCGAACCAAACTGCAATTTGTGCAAAAAGGGCGGTGATGATTTCAATAAGTTGTTCCATAGTACTAAGGTGTTAAATATATCGACAAATTTAGCTAATCTTCGCAAATATCCAACTCTTCTATCAAATAATCTGCTTTTCCTATCTTTTCCATGATAAAAAGCACATAACGGATGTCCACAGAAATATTGCGGCAGACGGACGGGTCGAACTCTATGTCGCTCATGGTTCCTTCCCATACACGGTCAAAATTCAGACCCAGCAGGTGGCCGTCTGCATTGAGAACAGGCGAACCGGAATTTCCTCCACTGGTGTGGTTTGTAGCTATAAAGCAGACAGGCACGGTCCCGTTTGATTCCCAATGTCCAAAATCCCGTACAGCGTAAATGTTTCGCAGGGATTGCGGGATGTCGTAGTCGAAAACCTGCGGATCGTCTTTTTGCATAATTCCTTCTATAGTGCTTACAGGCATATAAGTAACAGCATCAACGGGACTGTATCCCTGCACGGTCCCATAGGTGACACGCAGGGTGGAATTGGCATCGGGGTAGAAAATACGCTCGCTGTCAAATTCCATGATGGCCTGCATCCATGTGCGGTACAGCAGGTTCAGATCCAGGCTGATCTCTGTGATACGGGTCTGGATATGGTCTTTGTTTTTCCTTACAAAAGGATCGACCAGCCGGAAGGCGGGATCCTCACGGAGCTGGCTCAGGGCCAGGGCCGAGTCTTTGGCCAGCAGTTCCATGGTTTTCCGGTGGTCGGTAAGGACCGAGGTGTTGTACAGACTGGCAGCCAGCTGTGCGAAGTCTTTGGCAGCAGTCAGCTGCTCGAAGTCGCCGGCAGCGGTCAGAGACTGCACCTCCGCTGTGTCTTTGGGCAGAAGGTGTGCCAGGGGTTCCATGACGCGGTAAAATTCGGTGAAAAGCAGCTCAAAGATCTCCTGGTCTATGGGCTTGTAATAATCCTTGAAAAACGCCCGGGCTGCCTCGGTGGCGCGGGCTGGCCCGTTGCGAACAAAGGTGCTTTCCAGGGTGCTGGCAAAACGCAGCAGTTCCACGGCCATGACCGCCTCGGCATACATCTCGGATGCGAACATGTAAGGTTCCAGCTGGCTGTAAAGTTCCTTCATGGCGGGGATCAGGGTGATGTATTCGTGGCGTCCTGAAGATTCAGCCCACTTCTGGAAGCGGCTCTCGAAATCTTGTTTTTTGCCTATGGTGCCTGCATTGTGGATGCCACGGCTCTCGCCCTGCCATTTTTTCCAGGAGTTGGAGACACCGGCATTCTTGTTTGCATACTGGATGCGGACGGCCGGATCCTTTGCCTGTTCGCGGTTCATGACATCCAGTCGAAGGGTGCGCAGGCGGATCTTTTGCGGGTTGGAACGATTGACCAGGTATTCTACCGCCGGGGAGAGCACGTATTGCTGTGTGCGTCCGGGATAGCCGTATACCATGGTGAAATCACCGGGTTGTACGCCTTTGGTCGAGATGGTCAGGTGGTAACGCGCACGGTAAGGCATGTTGTCGGGGCTGTAGTCGGCCGGCTGGTTGTCCTGACCGGCATAAATGCGGAACAGTGAAAAATCGCCCGTATGACGCGGCCACATCCAATTGTCGGTATCGCCGCCAAACTTGCCTATGGAAGAGGGCGGTGCACCTACCAGCCGCACATCGCGGAAGGTTTCGTTCAGATAGAGGAAGTACTGGTTCCCGTAATAGGCGGGCGCGATACGGGCCGAGTAGAATTTGCGGTCCAGGCCCTGGAGTGTTAGTTCGCTGATGGTTTTGATGTTGGCTTCTATCTGTCCCTGGCGTTCTACCTCGCTCATTTGCGCAGTAACTCCTTCGAGCACTTGTTGCGTTACATCTTCCATTTTACGTAGGAAAGTGACAGTCAGTGTCTTGTTGGGCAGTTCTTCCTGCCTGGTACGGGCCCAGAAACCGTCTTTCAGGTAATCATGTTCCACCGTGCTGTGGGCTTGTATTTGTCCATAGCCGCAATGGTGGTTGGTGATGAGCAATCCCTCTGCCGAGATGATCTCCCCGGTGCAACCGCCACCAAAGTGAACGATAGCATCTTTAAGACAGGCCCGGTTCACGCTGTAAATATCTTCGGCTGTGAGACGGAAACCGAGTTCCTGCATTTGCGGGATCTTTTGCTGTATGAGCATGGGGAGCCACATGCCTTCATCGGCAAGGGCAGGAACTGCAGGCATAAGCAGGAAATGGAAGATAAGAATGAAACAGGAGAATGAGAGACGCAATGATTTGGGAATTCGTAACATGATTTTTATCTGTTTTTTTTGATATTTTCAACGGTTCCGGGAAGCATATTTCCTGAATTTCTTGCCTGCCCGGAGCACTGCGGGGGGTAAGTAAATGGCATGGTAAAGAATGTGGTTTACCAGTGTATGATAGTGCATTCCGGGGCCGAAGGGGCGCAATGTATTACGGACCCACTGCCTCATGTTATAGTATTCTGGATGGGTCTGTCCGTAGAGCAGGTCCAGGAACCAGGCTGCCGTGAAAAAGATGTAGGCTTCCTGCAGGGTGCGCAGCGGACGTTCTTTAGACAGGCTTTCCATCTGTATGGATATGATGGTCTTGATGCTGTTCAGCCGTTGTGGGGTAACGCGTTCCAGGGTCAGTCCCTTTTTGTTCAGGTGGTATATGTAGGTCACTTGTCTGTCGATGGCAATATTGTGCACCCATGCAGATAGCTGGTAACTCCAGAGGTTGTCTTCGTGTATGAGCCCTTCCTTGAAATACAGTTTGTTGGAGAGCAGGAAATCGCGTTTGATAAGCTTGTTGCATGCCATGATGGGGATATCCCGGCGCAGTATGGCCCGTGAAGAGTCATTGTTGCCTTCTATGTAGTCTGGAAGTTTGTTGCTGAAATTCAGTGAATTTTTACTGTCCGGACGCACATCCACGGCTCCGCATACCAGGTGCGGTTGGCTGTAGAGAGTGGCCGTGCGGACCAGGTTTTCCATGGCCCGGGGAGGAATTTCGTCGTCGCTGTCCAGAAAGAAAACATAATCGCCGGTGGCAGCGTCCAGGCCTGTGTTGCGTGCTGCCGATAGACCGCGGTTTTCAGTGTGGTGCAGGATTTTCACAGATCGGGCAGGGGCCTCTGGAGCACGCACTTCGGGGGAGACAGGCGGTTGGGCGTTTTCACCGGCGGGAAGTTCCAGCAGGCGGGAAGCCAGGATCATGCTGTTATCGGTCCCATGGTCGTCTACCAGTATGATTTCCAGGTTCTGCCAGCTTTGTTTCAGAACCGAACAAAGACACCGTTCAATAACGGGTGCCGAATTGTACACGGGAATAATGATTGATACTTTCATGGCAAACGTCTCTTTACGAATTCTTTAATGTGTTTTTTCTCTGTGGTTTTAAGCCCGGTGAGCCAGATAAGTATCCCGGTAATCAGCAACGAGACCAATGTGGTAATTACCAGGTCTGTCCATCCTGCCAGAAGGTAATGACTGAGCAGGGGCAGGGGTACGGCAAGGAGCGTGATCAGGACAATGGGTACGATTACTTCGCGCAGATACGGAGCCAAAGGAATCCCTGAATTTCGCCTGACGTATATTAATCGGTAAATATAACAAAAACCGTTGACAAGGACCCAGACTGCCAGTACGGTCCAGGTTTCCATGCCGTATTTGAGCAGGAGCCAGGTGGCCGGCAGGGTTATGATGCGCATCAGCGAAACGTTGATCTGGTACCGGCGAATGTTCCCGGCTGCCCAGGTGGTTATCCACAACGGGCCGCTCAACGATTCCACCAGGTAGTACAACAGGGTTATGCTGCAAAAGACAGCAGTATATTGGGGCACTTCCTTTAGCCATATCCCCAGGATGAATTCCATATTCAGCAGGATGGGCAGGGTGAGTGCAAAGATCATGTAATACGAGAATTTGGAGGTCTGGTTGACCAGGTCCTGCAAATACTTCTGATTGCCCTGGGCCGAGGCTTTGGTGATCTGGGGATTAAAGGAGGATTGGAAGTATATCACAAAATTGTACACGGCCGTGCTCACCTGGGTGGCAATGCTCATGGCGGCGTTGGTTACCAGCGGGGTAAAGATGTTGAGCAAAAATACACGCCCTTGTGTGACTGCCAGCTGGGCTCCGGAATCGCATAGCGTCCAGCCCGAAAAGGCAGCCATCTGGCGCAACAGCGGTTTGTCCCAGGAAGGTTTGAAGCGGCAGACTGTGAATTGGTGCAGGGCGTAGCCCCGGGTGATGAAAAAAATGATCATAGAGATCACAAACAGCAAAGCGGCGTAGGAAACCAGCTTATCCACCGGCGAGACCATGAGAAGGAAGACGGCGCCCAGTTTCAAAACCACATCGGCTATGCTTATCCAGGCGTAAAAAGACATTTTTTCATGGGCAATGATGCTGGCATTATAGGGGGTTTGGATGATGTTCACGCAGGTGACCAGGATGGAGAACTGGAAAACCCAGTTGACTGCGCCCAGGCGTTCGGGCGGGATGACCAGGCGGGTGTTCAGGAACCACAGGCCGGCCGTCTCGGCAAGGATGACAATGGCAAGGGCCACCATCAGGTAAAGCGTCATGCTCACATCAAAGACACGCTTGAGGGCGGCTTTGTCCCCGCGTCCCAGCTCCACGCTCATGAAGCGCTGGGTGGATGCGTTCAGGGCGGTTTGCAGGAAGGTGAGCAGGGTGACGATGCCTCCGACTATGCCATAAAGGGCAAAATCGTCCACACCCAGGATGTCCAGGACTATGCGCGAGGTGTAAAGGGTGACGGCCAGGCGTACCAGCATGCGCACATAAAGGGCAGCCGTGTTTTTGGCTATGCGTCTTTTGTGCTCAAGTTCTGTCATATTCTGTGTTTCTGTGTGCGATTTCTTAGGCACCCAGCCCGATACCTATGTATTCAAAGCCTTGCTCCCTGACTTCCTGTGGATTATATATATTACGACCGTCCAGCACCAGGGGCGTGTGCATGATCTTGCGCAGCATGTCCCAATCGGGCATGCGGAACTCTTTCCATTCGGTCACCAGCACCAGAGCATGCGCCTGGTTGGCTGCCTGGTACATGTCGCCGGCATAATGGATGGATTTGCCCAGCAGGTGTTGTGCCTGTTCCATGGCCACAGGGTCGTAGGCCTGTACGCGGCAGCCGGCTTGCAACAGGTTGTCAATGAGCACCATCGAAGGGGCCTGTCGCACATCGTCTGTCTGCGGTTTGAAGGAAAGCCCCCAGATAGCAATGGTTTTGCCTTTAAGTTCTCCTTTGAAGTGTTTTTGCAACTTATGGAACAACAGTTTTTTCTGTTCTTCATTGACCCGGTCCACCGATTCTATGAGTTCCAGGGGGTAGCCCGTTTCACGTCCCATCCTGATCATGGCTTTGACGTCTTTGGGAAAACAACTTCCTCCGTAGCCTGCGCCGGGATACAGGAATTTATTGCCTATGCGGCTATCCGTACCAATTCCCAGGCGTACGCTGTTCACATCTGCCCCCAGGCGTTCACACAGGTTGGCCACCTGGTTCATGAACGAGATACGGGTGGCAAGCATCGCATTGGCCGCGTATTTGGTCATCTCGGCCGAGGGAATGTCCATGAAGAGCACTCTGAAATTCTTGAGCAGGAAAGGCCGGTACAGATTTTCCATGATCTTTCTTGCCTTTTCGCTTTCCACGCCCACCACCACGCGGTCGGGACTCATGAAATCACGGATGGCGTCTCCTTCTTTCAGGAATTCGGGGTTGGAAGCAATATCGAAGGGGATGGTGACGTTTCTTTTGTCCAGTTCCTGCTGTATGGCCTGTTTCACTTTGGCGGCGGTTCCCACAGGGACTGTGCTTTTTGTGGTGAAGACCAGGTAACCGGTCATGTGTTTTCCCACAGTCCGGGCCACCTCCAGCACGTAATGGATATCGGCGCTTCCGTCTTCGTTTGGGGGTGTACCCACGGCGCTGAAAACGATGTCGGCCTGGTCCAGGCATGTGGTGATATCTGTGGTGAAATGGAGCCTTCCGGCCTGTGTATTGCGTTGTACCATGGGTTCCAGTCCCGGCTCATAGATGGGAAGGATTCCCTTTTCCAGGTTATCGATCTTCTGCCTGTCAATGTCTACGCAGGTTACATGCGCGCCCATTTCGGCGAAACATGTTCCGGAAACAATTCCAACGTAACCGGTTCCAGCAATTACTATATTCATAGGGTTTTTGTTTTGTTTTCCTGCTTTAGGTACCAAACCACGGTTTTTTCCAGTCCCTGGCGGAAGGTCATTTGCTGCTGCCAGCCAAGTTCGTTTTTGATCCTGGAGGCATCTATGGCGTAACGCAGATCGTGCCCGGGACGGTCCGTTACGAAGGTTATGAGCGGCAGGGAATCGCCGGCAGGGCGGCCCAGCAGGCGGTCCGTGATTTCTATGAGAAGGCGTACCAGTTCTATGTTCTGCCATTCGTTGTTGCCGCCTATGTTGTAGGTTTCTCCGTTGCGGCCCTTATGAAAGACCAGGTCAATAGCCCGGGCATGATCTTCCACGTAAAGCCAGTCACGGATGTTTTCTCCTTTTCCGTAGACGGGCAGGGGCTTGCGGTTGACTATGCTGTTTATGATTACGGGGATTAGCTTTTCGGGGTACTGGCAGGGGCCGTAATTGTTGGAGCAATTGGAGATCCTGACAGGCAGCCCGTAGGTGTGGTGAAACGCTCTTACAAAGTGATCTGCCGAGGCTTTTGATGCTGAATAGGGGGAACGGGGGTCGTAGGGGGTGGTTTCACGGAACGGTTCCTCTCCAAAGTGCAGTTCTCCGTAGACTTCGTCTGTGGATATCTGGTAAAACAGGTGCCTGGGATAATCTTCCTTTTTCCAGTGTGTTTTGGCTGTTTGCAGCAGGGTGAGCGTGCCCATGACGTTGGAGCGGGCAAAGGCAAACGGGTCTGTTATGCTGCGGTCCACGTGGCTTTCGGCAGCCAGGTGGATGACAGCGTCTATGCCGTATTGCCGGAAGATGTCCTCCATAGCCGGATGGTCGCAGACATCGGCCTGGATGAAGGTATAGTTGGGTTGGGTTTCAATATCTTTCAGGTATTCAGGATTCGCTGCATAGGTGAGCTTGTCCACATTGATGATCCGGTACTGCGGATACTTTTTTACAAAATGCCTGACGACATGTGAACCAATGAATCCGCACCCGCCGGTAATGAGGATCGTGAAGTTCCCGGATCCTTTCAAAGCACTGTTTTTGTTATCTTCCATAAGGTCAGCTTCTTTTATGAGGGTTCAGTTCCTCCCGGATGTCTTGCTGTGCCAGCGTGCCTGACTGCTCTGCTGCCGCTGCCAGCTCCAGGATATATTGGCCGTATTCATTGTGCTGCATGGGAAGGGCATCGGCACGGATCTGCTCCGGGGTGCGCCAGCCGTTACGCAGGGCGATTTCCTCAAGGCAGGCAATCTTCAGGCCTTGCCTGGCCTGGATGGTTTCCACAAAGTTGGAAGCTTCGGCAAGGGAGGCGTGGGTTCCGGTATCGAGCCAGGCGAAGCCCCGGCCCAGCGTGGTCACGTGCAGCTGCTGGCGGTTCAGGTAATGTTCGTTTACCGAGGTTATTTCCAGTTCTCCGCGCGCCGAGGGCTTTACCGCTGCGGACACATCCAGCACGTTGTTGGGGTAAAAGTACAAGCCGGTGACGGCCAGGTTTGACCTCGGATTTTGTGGTTTTTCCTGGATGGAAACCGGGATTCCTCCGGGTCCGAGTTCTACCACCCCGTAGCGCTGCGGGTCTTTGATTGGGTATCCGAAAACATGGGCAAATCCGTTATTTGCCGAGGCGACGGCTTTTTGAAGCATGGACCGGAAACCCTGTCCGTAAAAAATGTTGTCACCCAGGACCAGGCATATGTTGTCGTTGCCTGTGAAGTCCCTGCCAATGATAAGTGCCTGTGCAAGTCCTTCGGGCCGTGGTTGCGGAGCATATTGGAAGCGTACCCCAAAGGCTTCACCCGTGCCCAGCAGGCGCTCAAAGGAGGGCAGGTCCTGCGGGGTTGAAATGATCAGGATGTCCCTTATCCCGGCCAGCATCAGAACCGACAACGGGTAATAGATCATCGGTTTGTCGTAAACGGGAAGCAATTGCTTGGAAACTCCTTTTGTGATGGGATACAGGCGTGTGCCCGAACCTCCGGCCAGAATTATTCCTTTCATATCCGTTTTTTTCGTGAACAGGCTCAAAGTTAATAATTATCTTTGAGCCATGAAACGTTTATGGCTGCTGACAATCCTCCTTATACTGCAGGCAGGGGCTTTGCCCGCAGCAGCTCAGCCACAGGAGGCCCGGGAGCAGCAGGCTCAGGGCGTTCCGCCTGTCCTGGAACAGGTCCGTGAGGAGCGTTCTGTGCTGGATGTGGTGGCGGACAGTTTGCTGAAGGGCAGGATGGTTGCCGTAATGACCGGGTCGCTGGGAGAAATCATGCTCAGGGACGGGTATCCCCAGGTTATTGTCAGTTGTTTTGATGACATCATGGACGGGTTTGCCGCCCTGCATGCCGGGAAAGTCAATTACCTGATGACTGCATACACCACGGCTTATGTCGTTTCACGGTCTAATCCCTCCTACAGGATACTGCCTTACCATCTTACCAACGAGGGAGCCGGAGTGGCTGTGGCAAAGAACAATTCCATAGGACTGCTACGGCAGATTGACTCTGTCCTGGCGGGATTCAGGCAGGACGGCACACTGGATAAGATCATCGGGAACTGGATACGGCATGATGGCTCTGAATATGTGGTCACAGAGTTTGACAACAAGGGCACATCATCCGGGGAAGGCGCATTGCCGCTTTTGCGCGTTGGAACCTCTGCCAACCGTGAACCCATGTGTTTTGTGCGAAACAACACCATATCGGGCCTTGACTGGGAATTGATGATGCGCATAGGGCAGGCATTGGGGATGAAGGTGGAGTTTGTCGACATGAAATACGGAGCCCTGATAGCGGCCCTTCAATCCGGAAAGGTGGACGCGGTGGCTTCCAATATGACGGCAACCGCAGAGCGCAAGAAGCAGGTGGATTTTTCTGCTGTCTATTATATGAATCCCCAGGTGCTTGTAGAATGGAATCCTGGCGGAGTCGAGGCTGCTGCAGAAGGGGGTTCCGGGCAAGGTGTCTGGGAAAAATTCATCGATTCGCTTAACCGGCATTTGTTGCTTGAAAAGAGATACATGCTGATCCTGGACGGGTTGTGGATCACCCTTCTGATAGCCGTGCTGTCTGTGATCCTGGGCACCATTACGGGCGCGGGGGTTTGTGCCCTGAGGATGTCCCGCAATAAGGTGTACCGCACTTTAGCCAAAGGCTATATCACCATCTTTCGTGCAATCCCACAGGTGGTTATCCTGATGGTGATGTTCTATGTGGTATTTGCAACTGCCAAGATCAGCGGGATTTTTGTATCGATCCTGACCTTTTCCATGATTTTTGCTTCCTATTCATCGGAGCTGTTCCGTACATCTCTTGAAGCCATACCATTGGGACAGCGTCATGCCGGCTATGCCATGGGATTCAACAAGTATCAGACTTTCAGATATATCCTGCTGCCACAGGCAGCCCGTATAGCATTTCCTGTTTACAAGGGAGAGATCATATCGCTGATAAAGATGACGGCAATCGTAGGGTATATTGCAGTCCAGGACCTGACCAAGGCCGGGGACATCATCCGCAGCCGCACATTTGACGCCTTCTTCCCCCTTGTCATGGTGGCGCTGATCTATATGCTTATCATTTGGGGATTTACGAAGCTTTTGAGCGTGAACAGGTGGAACCTCAGTGTGCACTGAGGTTTAATTTTCCAATTTCCTGTAGTAGTTGAACATGTGTTTTGGCAACGCCTGGGGATAAAAGATGGCTATCAGGTCGGCCAGGATAAGGTGCGGGTTGACGGCGCCGGATTCAAAATAATCGCTCCCGCCTTCGGGCGTGCTGCGCAGGTTGTTGTTCCAGACGTTCCCGTTGCGGAAGGCGGGAGCCTCGGCAAAGCGGGGATCCAGTCGGGCGAGTGAAGCCATGTCCTCGTATTGGTTGGTGTTGATCCAGAAATCGGCTTGTTGGGCGTACAGGTATGCCTGTTCCACGCTTAGGGCAGTTGTTTTGGCACCGGGTTTTGAGCCCAGGATCATCCCGCCGGCATCTTTGACCAGGATTTGAAGGTGACTGTCAGTCCCGGGAACGTACCACACGTCTTTGAAGGGCGCGTTAACCAGGACTTTGACCGGTTCAAAACCGCCGCTTGCTGATTCTGCAGAATTTTGAGTTGTGGCGGTTTCTTTTGCCAGCTTGCAATATTCCAGGTATGTATGGCTTATCTTGCTGAATTGTTCGATTGCCATGAGTTCCTTATCGAAGAAAGAAGCAAAAGCAACGAGGAACTCGGCTTTTCCCAGGGGATGATTTTCAAGGTATTCTGGGATTTGAACTATGTTAAGCCCCAGTTGTTTTATTTTTTCAATGTAGTCTGCGGATTCTCCGTGAATGGCATAGGCAAAGACAATATCGGGCTCCAGTTGTAGCAGGGCTTCGTAATCTATGGCCGATTCGTATCCCAGGTCTACAGCCTTTCGAATATTCTTGTTGTATATGTATTGCGCACCCGAAACGCCGGCGATGGCGTTTGTTTCGTTGAGTGCATCCAGGTAGGCGATGTGTGTGGAGGAAAGGCATACGACTTTGCGTACCTTGTTGACAACGTGACGTGTGGTGTTATAGGTCACGGGGTCGGTCAGATAGAGGACTTTTTCACCGTCTTCCCTAACAAGATAGAAGTTGTTGGCATACAGTGGTTTATAGATGTAGTCGATGTCTCCTTCCGACAGACCGTATTCTTCTAACGGATGTTTACGAAATGACTTGCTCCTGTTTGTAGGGCATGACTGAAAAGCAAACGTGCACAGCAATATGCAGGTACCTATCAGGCTTCCTCTAAGCATTCTTGGTTTAACCACAAATTGTTGATTTTGAGCCTTCCACGGGACTCGAACCCGCGACCTGCTCATTACGAATGAGCTGCTCTACCAGCTGAGCTAAGAAGGCAATGGGCTGCAAAGATAAGAAAAAAAAGATACGAGGTTCCACATCTTTACTTCCACACCTTCACTTCTAGCGTCGGATCGGGCATGTCAGGATCGAGCGGATACATGGGCCTTTCTATGCGCTGGTAAGGGAGTTCCAGCAGGTTCTGGTCGACGCCGCCACGCGTGAGGGCCATCATCCAGTCACCCCGCATATTGTACACACTTTCAGGCAGGTACCCGACCTTGATCATTATGATGTCTGTCTCGCGTGGCTTGAAGCCGAGGTTTTCGAAATCGCTTTCGTAGTGGTAGGGTTTGCGCTTTTGCGTCACGATCACGTGCATGCTGCCGGTTTTTATCACCACCTCTGTATTTGTGTCGCTTTCCCTTATGAATTCAACAGTTCCGCTGAGCAGCACCGGCGGCTGGTAACGGTCATCCACCATGGCTCCCACAGTTTCTTCCACTTTGGCGCCAATGCCCGCCTCCTGTGCCTTTTCCACCATTTTCGGTCCGGGTATGGAGGCGTATATGAGTTTTGGGCCCCGAGGCGAGCGGAACTCGGGCCTTTCCAAAAGCCGGGCGAGGGTCCAGGTGACGTCGCCGGCACCTCCGGCGGTGGGATTATCACCCATATCGCTGATCATGAAGGGTTTCTTGTCACTTGCCAGCGCTTTTTCCAGGCATTCGTCGAGTGATGCTGTAGGGGCAATGAATTCGAATTCGTGTCTGACATCCCAGAAGGCACGTGCAAGTTCCCCGGCCGTTGTTTCAACCACGTTTTTGTCATCACCGGTAACCATCACCACAGCGTGATTGCGTGGCTCATCGGCCCAGGCATAACCGATCCAGATGGCTGCATCTATGATGCCTTCACGGGCTGCTGCAGGGGCCACCTTCGCATAAAGTGATTTTGCAGGTTCAACGCGTGTGCTTGTCTTTTCTCCGGGCAGGAGTATGGGTACTTTCACCCAGGCCTTGAATGCAGGACGACCTTTGCCGTTATCGATCCGTTCCAGCAGGTTGGCCACTGCCCGCCTTTTGGATTCCATGGCATCTTCGTGCGGGGCCATACGGTAACAGGTAATCAGATCTGTGTTTTCTGCCAGTCTTTGGGATACGTTCCCGTGCAGGTCCATACAGGTGGATATGAGGGGTTTGTTGCCTATGACTTCTTTGATCCTCAGGATAAGGTCTCCTTCCGGGTCATCCAGTCCTTCCACACTCATGGCTCCGTGAATGTCAAAATAGAGGGCATCATAGGGGAGGTTCTTTTTAAGCTCTTCCAGTGTCTGGCTGACGAGCGATTCATACGTTTCCCTGGTAACGATCCCGCCGGGAGTTGCCCTGGAATACATGGCCGGAAGCCAGTGTGCTTTCTGTCGCAAAACGGAATCCGGGGCCATGAAATCGTACCGGCTGAACACCTCTTCTGCCTTGCTTATGCTGAAATCCTCTTCGACGGTTTTGGCCGGTGAAAACGTGCTGCATTCTATGGCAATCCCGGCAATCGCTATCCTTGGCAGTTGCTCCTGCCGGTTGCACGCAGTTATTATCAACAGGACGCACGGTAATAAAAGGATCCCCGAAGAAAAACGTATCCCTGTAGGCAGACGTTTCTTTGTCGCAAGCTCAATGACACCCGCAAGCGCGTGAAAGTCGCTGACTGCAGGCATGGGTTTATTATTTTTCATTACAGATAATGATTGATTCGACACGCGATAATACACACGAATTATTACATACGAATGTACTGATTTTTATCAACCCCGGCAAGTCACTTAAATCAACGCTAAGTTCTATCTTTGCAGTATGAAGGAAGTGATTGTAATAGGGGCTGGACCGGCGGGCATGCTGGCAGCCGGTACGGCTGCCGAAAGAGGCGCCCGGGTGGTTTTACTTGAAAAAATGGAAAAACCGGGCCGCAAACTGGCCATCACGGGCAAGGGCCGCTGCAATATCACCAACCTCAAGAACTGGGAAGACTTCAGCCCGCACGTACACCCTGTGAACCGGTATTTCAAGCCGGCATTCTACAATTTCACCAGTGAGGATACGGTGGCTTTCTTTAATAATATTGGATTGCCCACCGTATTGGAGCGCGGAACAAGGGTGTACCCCGCGTCTCAAAGGGCATTTGATGTGATAGATGCACTCAAGTCCTGGCTTGAGCGGCTGGGTGTCCGTATAATCTGCGGCTGCCAGGTACTGGAGTTCCTGCGGGAAGAAACGAAGGCCTCGGCAAGTGCCTCGCACGAAACAAATAATGAAATCAGGCAACAAAGGATCAAGGCGGTGAGGGTCAGGAGCTCACAGGGTGAAGAAAAGCTGCTGACTGCAGACCATTTTATTCTGGCTACTGGCGGAAAGACATACCCGGGTACCGGCTCGACAGGGGACGGCTATGCACTGGCCTCGGCGCTCGGTCATACCATTGAGCCACTGTTTCCTACGCTCACCGCGCTTATGCCTGTGGATTACGACCGGCGGCTTGAGAGGGTGGAGCTGCGCAATGTCCGGCTGGATCTATACATTGAAGATGTGCTGAGACGGTCCGAGGAGGGAGAACTTCTTTTCAGCAACCTGGGTATTGAAGGTCCTATCGGGTTTCGTGTGAGCAGGCAGGCAGTGGTGGCTCTGAACAAAGGGCAGCGGGTATCTCTGCATCTGAACCTGAAGCCCGCACTGACACGTGAACAGCTGATGTTACGCTGGGAACGGGAAAATTCTCTTGCCGGGTCTGGGTCTGGGAGTGGATCTGAAACATATCTGGTGAAGCGACTTAGGGCTTATATGCCGGAAGCATTGACAGGTCCTTTTGTAAAATATGTGACTGTGAGTGGTTTGCATCCTGTTGACGCCATGACCAGGTGGGTTTTTCCCATAGCTTCTTATGGAGACTGGGCACGGGCTGTTGTGACGGCCGGCGGGATATCCATGAAAGAAGTGGATATGCGTACGATGCGTTCAAAATTGATTGAAAACCTGTCGTTTGCAGGTGAAGTGCTGGATCTTGATGCAGACAGTGGCGGATATAACCTTCAAATAGCGTTCGCTACAGGCAGACTGGCAGGCGGTAAAACCTCAGACTAAAGACTCAATTTGATTTCGGTCAGGACTTTTTTAGTGTCCAGCGTGAAGTCGCCTTTCATGATCCAGTCATAGTAGGAGGGTTCTGACTGCAGAACCTCTTTGACACTGCGGCCTTTGTGTTTTCCGAAGTTGAAAACCGGTTTATCCTTTTCATCGAGCACTATGCGGCCGGCATAATCCAGGTTGCGATTCCTGGTAGAAAAATCTGAGAGGAAACTTATGTCGTTTTGAAGATCATCGGGGTAACGATCAAGCTGGGCTTCGAGAATTTCCATGGTTGCGATGGTGTCGGCTTCGGCACTGTGGGCATTGTCCAGGTTTTTGTCGCAGTAGAACCGGTATGCTGCTTTTAGTGTACGTTGCTCCATTTTATGGAAAATATTTTGCACATCTATCAGTTTACGCTTACGGAAGTTGAAGTCGATTCCGGCCCTGAGAAACTCTTCCGATAGCATAGGCACATCAAATTTGGTGGAATTATAGCCCGCTATGTCACAGCCTTCCATCCATTTGGCCAGTGATTTGGCTAGTTCTTTGAACGTGGGCTCATTGGCAACGTCTTCGTTTGAAATGCCATGTATTGCTTGTGCTTCGGGTGATATGGGAATGGTCGGATTGATACGCCGGGTCTTGATCTCTCGTGTTCCGTCGGGATTCAGCTTTAGCACGCAAATTTCAATGATCCTGTCAGTTGCCACATTCAGGCCGGTTGTTTCCAGGTCCAGGAACAGGATGGGTTTTTTAAGGTTGAGTTTCATTTTAGATTAGGACTTGATCGACGGCAAAAGTACAAAAATAAATGGAGTTTCTTCTTGCCGAGGCAGAGGCAGGTGCAGGAAGCAGCAGCAGGAGGCAGGTGCAGGAAGCAGCAGCAGGGAGCAGCAGGAGCACCGCTTGACTGCCGCGCACTATTGATGTATGAGGTTGGGTTACAGTGATATAACAAAAGAGCTCTTAGGGGGAGCTCTTTTGTTAACTTTCTATTATTCAGATAAATGCATCAAAAGTGCGCAGCAGTCCGGGCAGCAGTAGCAGCGGCAGCAGGCAGCAGCCTACTGGGTGATCATCATGGGCATGAGCAGGGCACAGATTTCTTCGTTCTCGGGTTCTGTGTAGATGGGCGTGATAAGGCCTACCCGGGAGGGGTCGCTCAGGGCAATGTTGACTTCGGTGCAGGGCAGGTTGGCCAGGATCTCGGCCAGAAATACCGACTTGAAGCCCATTTCTATAGCGGGGCCGTCATACTGGCAGGTGATCCGTTCCTGGGCGGCAATGCGGAATTCAACGTCCTGGGCCGAAACAAATATCTGGTTGGCAGAGAAGAGCAGTCTGATGAGGTTGGTGGCCTGGTTGGCGCATACGCTTACGCGGCGTACGGCGTTCATCAATTCAACGCGGTCAGCAACAACGTTGTTGGGATTGCTCTGGGGAATGACGCTCCTATAGGCTGGATAATTGCCTTCTACAAGGCGGCAGGTCATACGGTAGGAACCAAAGTTGAAAAAAGCATTCGTTTTGTCAAAGGATATGGTTACATCATCTTCTACCTTTACGAGCAGGTTTTTAAGTATGTTGGCCGGTTTTTTGGGAAGGATAAAAGAGGCTTCTTCTGTTGATTTGACATCGGGCCGTGTATAGCAAATGAGCTTGTGTGAATCCGAGGCTACCAGGTTGGCGGCATCTGTTTTCAGGTCAAAGAAGATACCGTTCATCACAGGGCGCAGCTCCTCGTCGCCTGTTGCAAACAGGGTACGGTTGATTCCCTCGAGCAATACGTCCGGGGAGAATGTGATGGACAGGTTGTCATTGGGTTCCTTGGCAATGGGGTAATCTTCCGCAGGGAAGCCGGGTACCTGGAATTTACCGGTGGCCCATGTGAATTCAATGATATTCTGTTCTTTGTTGAATGCAAAGGTCAGGGGTTGTTCCGGAAACTCTTTCAGCGAATCTGTCAGGATACGGGCAGGAATAGCCACACTGCCTTGTTCCATCACGTTCTCTATAGGCATGGTGGTGTGTAAGGTGGTTTCCAGATCCGACGCCGTTATGGTGAGGGAATCCCCGGTCAGGTTAAACAGGAAATTGTCCAGTATGGGCAACGTATTCTTGGAAGCGATAACCCTGCTTACGGATTGCAGTCTTCCCAACAATTCTGAGCTTGATACAACAAATTTCATAGGTCAATATTTTATCTTACAAATATACTAAAAAAGTGAGTTGGAAGATTCAGGCGCATAGGATTTTTCCATGCCCAGAAGCTTCTGCTTGCGCCCCAGTCCCGAGGCGTAACCAACCAGTGACCCGTCTGCCCCGATAACGCGGTGGCAGGGAATGACTATTGCAAAGGGGTTGGCGTTGCTTGCCTGTCCTACAGCGCGTGCTGCTTTGGGGTTGCCTGACCTTGCGGCCAGTTCTGCGTACGAAAGCGTGGTGCCGTAAGGGATCTTTCTCAGGTTTTCCCATACGGTTTTTTGAAAATCGGTGCCTTCTATCTTTAAGGGCAAATCAAAGGTACGGCGCGTACCCTTGAAATATTCGTCCAGCTGTTCAAGAGCAAGCAGCAGAACAGGGGGTTTGGGCTCTTCAGGGTCCATGGGCTCTCCGCTTTTGTAGTAACCCTTGAGATTGGAATTGTCCTCGAATTCACAGGCGGTGATTTCTTCAAACTCGTTTGCCGAGATATAGAAGTTGCCCAGCGGGGTGGTGGTGTAAACCCTGTAACGCGGCACCTTGTGGCCACCGGTCAGGAGGATGTACATATGATGGGCTATGCGCTCCGTAGCCCCGTCCATACCCAGGATCCTTCCCAGACGCTTGTAATCTGCCAGCACGCTCCTGCGCTTCTGGCGCCCTTTGAGCAGCAGGCGCAGTTCTTCTTCCATCTTCTGAGGATTGCAATCCTTTTGAATGAGTTCACGGACCGAGGCTTTCTCCAGGATCAGGTTGGGCAGGGAGATGTGCTTCACTTTGATGATGAGCCGGGCGATGGCCACAGAGATTGGATTGCCTCCGTAGCATACCACCTGCGGACAATTCAGCAGCGCTGCCTCGAGCGTGGCAGTGCCGCTGGTGACAAGCGCCGCCTCGGCCTGTTGTAATATCTGGTGCGTATGGCCGTACATTACGCGAACCGGCAGGTCTTTGAGGATGTCGTCGTAGACGGTGGTGGGGATGGAGGGCGTTGCAGCCACGACCCACTGGTAATCCTTGAATTTATTGATTATCTGCCTGGCACGCGGAAGCAGGAAATTGATCTCGTTCAGCCGGCTTCCCGGGAGTATGGCCAGTACCGGTTCCGGTCCTATCTTGTACTTTTTGCTGAAAACATCGGGCGGATCATCTTTTTCCAGTGTGTCTGCCAGGTTGTCAAGGACCGGATTTCCAAGATAGACCGCTTTGATCCTTTTTGAGGCAAAGTAGTCCACCTCGAAGGGGAAAATGACATAGAGCTGGGTAACATACTTACGAATTGCCCTTACACGGTATTCACGCGAGGCCCATGTTTTTGGCGCGATGTAGAATAATGTCTTTATTCCCTTCCGGGATGCGAACTTAGCCATGGGAAGGTTGAATCCCGGGTAATCCACCAGGATAAGGGCGTCGGGGCCGTATTCGAGGAGTTCTTTCTTGCAGCGGCGGAATTCCTTTAAATGCGTGTCCAGGGATGCGGCTACTTCTGCAAATCCCATTACAGACGGCCTGGTGCCCGGGCCTTCGTATTTGAACTCGGCCAGGGGATCTGCTTCTGCAAGAGCCTGCATAAGCTTTTTGGCGTAAAGGTCGCCGGAAACTTCTCCTGCAATTACAAAATATCGCATTTTACTTTATGTTTCCCTATCCCGGGTCAAGTCTTTCCACACCTCTTTCAGGCGCTCCAGCTCGGGATAGTTTGTGTTGTCAATTTTATGCGGTACTATGGTTACATAATGTTGTTCAAGAAGGTTGTGGTCGCATTCGGGTTCACCGGGTTCAAGGTTTTCGTATTCTCCGACCATCCAGTAGTAGGGATGGCCGTATGGGTCCATCCTGGTTTCTATTTCCTTGATCCAGGCACCCATGCCGAACCGGCACAGGCGGATACCCCGGATCTCGTCAATGCTTCCCTGGGGTATGTTCACGTTAACATACGTATAGGGGGCAGGTGGAGATGCAATGAACTTTTCAATGATCTGCTTCCCGTAATATATGCTGGCGGAGAAATCGGCGTTGGCGTGGTGGTCGTTCAGGCTGAATGCGAGGGAAGGTATTTTGTACAGTGCTCCTTCGCGTGTGGCAGCCAGGGTCCCGGAATACAGAACTGCAGAAGAACCGTTGAATCCGTGATTTACGCCCGATAGCAACAAGTCGGGGCGGCGGGTGTCAAAGAGCAGGTTCAGGGCCATTTTCACACAATCTACCGGTGTGCCGGAACAGTAATACCGTTCTATGCCTTTTTCCGGGAATCCATCGGGATTCCCGACGGGAACCATCCGCAGCAGCTTGCCTATACTGACAGCGTTGGACATGGCGCTTTGGGGATACTGGGGAGCAACTACTGTTATATCGCCAAATTGGCGGGCCATTTCTATCAGAGCCTGAAGCCCTTTGGAAGTATACCCGTCGTCATTGGTTATCAGTATATGCATAATTTGCGAATTTAATGATTTTTTTTGAGCTTATCGCTTCATATATTAACTTTGCAATTGATTTTAAAACAAAACAAAGAATATGAATAAGATTAAAGTGGGAATTAACGGCTTTGGCCGTATTGGACGGTTGGTTTTCCGGGCCGCCCAGGATATTGAAAACATAGAAATAGTGGGTATCAATGACCTGATTAGCGTGGATTACATTGCTTACATGCTCAGGTATGATACCGTCCATGGGCAATTCCAGGGTACTATTGAAGTCAGGGATGAAAAACTGGTTGTCAACGGAAAAGCAATCCGTGTAACGGCTGAGAAAGACCCGGCCAATCTGAAATGGAACGAAGTAGGGGCAGAATATGTAGTGGAATCAACCGGTCTTTTCCTGACAAAGGAAAAAGCACAGGCTCATATTGATGCCGGTGCAAAACGTGTGATAATGTCTGCTCCTTCAAAGGATGATACCCCCATGTTTGTTTATGGCGTCAACCACAAGATCTATAAGGGCGAAGCCATCATATCAAATGCATCCTGTACAACAAACTGCCTGGCCCCTGTTGCAAAGGTGTTGAACGATAAATTCGGGATCGTGGAAGGGCTTATGACAACCGTTCATTCCACCACAGCCACCCAGAAAACAGTGGACGGACCCTCTGCAAAGGATTGGAGGGGAGGACGCGCCGCAGCTGCCAACATCATTCCTTCTTCCACAGGCGCCGCCAAAGCGGTGGGCAAAGTGATCCCCCAGCTGAACGGCAAACTTACCGGAATGTCGTTCCGCGTTCCCACCGTAAACGTTTCTGTTGTGGACCTGACCTGCCGTCTTGATAAGCCGGCTAGCTATGATGAAATCAAGGCTGCCATGAAAGAGGCTTCTGAGGGTGAAATGAAAGGCATCCTGGGTTATACAGAAGAAGCCGTGGTTTCTTCCGATTTCATACACGATTCCCGTACATCCATTTTTGATGCCGGAGCCGGTATTTCACTCAATCCGAATTTTGTGAAAGTGGTTTCCTGGTATGACAATGAATGGGGCTATTCGTGCAAGGTCCTGGAAATGATCCGGCACATGGCCACTGTGAAATAACAAACTTAAAGCTATCTTTACCGGGTGTTTTCCAAGGAAGACATCCGGTTTTTTTATCTTTGCGTATGGTTTCAGTAATAATGGCAGCGTACAACGCCCAGGATTACCTTGACACTGCGTTGAATAGTGTCTTTGCTCAATCCTTTAAGGACTATGAAGTTGTAGTTGTGGACGATGCCTCTTCTGACAAAACACCACATATACTGGCTGCCTGCCAAGATCCGCGCCTGAAGGTCTTCAGAAATGAAACACGCAGCGGTGCCGCTTTTTCCAGGAACAGGGCCATTAATGAAGCCTCGGGCAGGTATGTGGCCATCCTTGATGCTGATGACTTCTGGGCGCCGGAGAAACTGGAAGAACAGGTCGGTTTTATGGAAAAGCACCCATCTGCAGCAGGTCTTGGTACTTATGTTTACGAGACCGACCAGGCGGGCCGGAGGAACAAGGCGGTACGCTTTCCATTATATCCGGGGCAAATCAGGTGTTCCACATTATTTCGCTGTTCCCTGGTTCATTCCTCTGTCATGATGAGGCGTTCTTTCCTTGATGAGCACAACATCAGGTACAACGAGTCTTTTTCTTTTTCGCACGATTATGAATTGTGGAGCCGGGCTGTGTTTGCCGGGAACTTTTACCTTCTGCCGCGTTACCTGACCTATTACCGCAGGAGACCGGGACAGATCTCTTCGGAGAATTCTGCAGCACAAAACAGACATGCCTCCAGGGTTTATTGCAGCATGTTGCAGAAGATGGGCTTTCAGCCACAGGATGAGGAACTGTCCGCTCACCTGAGGCTTTCAGGATTGGCCATAGAAACAGTTGACGAGCAGGAACACTACCGCGATATTATGTTGTGGTGTATTGCGTTGTATAAGAAAAATGAAATGAATCCCGTTTTCAGGCCGTACCTTCTGGCTAACGAGATTTTGCTCAGATTTCTAAAATATTGCACCGTGAATTCGTTTGGTCCGATAAAGACCTTACGGTTCATGACTTCCCTGCATTGGAATTTACCCTCCCTTTTTTTCCCATATTTACAGTTATTCCAGCGAATGAGCAGAAAAATAAAAGATGTTTGACACAGCACAATACCGGCGTAAAGAAGTTGAAATTCAACGAATTGATTCTATCATGCGCATGCTTCCCCCTGATGCGCAACAGGTGTTGGAAGCCGGGTGCAGGGACGGTTATATCACCCTGAAACTGGCAGAAAAATACCAGGCGGTCACAGCGTTGGATTTAAACCTGCCTTCCATAACCCATCCCCGGGTTGCCTGCGTGCAGGGTGATATCACTTCTCTGGCTTTTGCCGATAAGTCCTTTGATCTGGTCATTTGTACCGAAGTACTGGAGCATATTCCACCGCTAATGCTGGAAACGGCCTGTGCCGAATTGTTGCGCGTTACAAGACGGTATCTTTTTATCGGGGTCCCATTCAGGCAGGACCTGAGGGTTCATGCCACCCGTTGCCTCCATTGCGGAAGCATTAACCCAACCACAGGTCATGTCAATTCTTTTGACCTGCAGCGGCTGATGTCTCTCTTTGGCAACATGCATTTCACAAAAACAGAATACCCGGGCAGGGGCGTTTATAAAACCAACCGGTTATCCTATGCAATATATAAACATTATGGATTTCCCTACGGATCCTATGAGCAGGAGGAGCCTTGCATACACTGCGGAAAACACCTGGAAAAACCAAGGTTGTCGTTGCCGGCGCGAATAACTTGCCTTTTCGCCAAAGGGCTTGAAACCATACAAAACAAAACAGGGCCCTCTGAGAGCCCTGTCTGGATCCATATTCTATGGGATATTACTGTTCAGGATTCATTGAAATGTCAATGAAATAGTTCTGTTTCAGGAATTTTTTAATGAATTTCTTTACGCTTTTCGGAGTTATCTCTTTTACTATCTGTTCGTAACCTGTGACCACATCCAGATCTTCGGTATAATAACTAATGAGCGACTGCTGCCAGAAATTGTTCTTGATGAGGTTTTCCTGGCGGTTTTTGAGGAAGTTTTCACGGGTTTTGCTCACATATTCCTCTGAAGGCCCGTTCTTTGCAAGATTCAAAACATCGTCCTTGACCACCTGGCGCATTCTTTCCTGTCTCTCTGGGTCGGTATCGAAAACAATGAGCAAAGCGCCATACTCTTCCGGCTGATTGGAGGTTATTTTCTGTACAGCGGCTCCATAAGTTCCACCTTCATCTTCCCTGAGGGTCTTCGTGTAGGTCATATTGAGAATGGATTGCAAGGCATCAAGGTAGACTTCGTTATTGAGGTTATAATCCAGGTCTGCCGAATAGATGTTCGCGATGCTTGTTTTAGGGGTTTCCATAAGCACCTTGAAATGATTATCCACAGAGCCTTTCCGGATGCGGTTGTCGTCTTTTACCCAAACTGCAGGTTGCGTGGCGGAGGGCAATGAACCCAGGTAAAGTTCCACCAGAGGTTTCAAAGTTTCCGGATCAACATTACCTACAATAGTGACAATGGCCCCGTTGTTGTTTGCAAAGCATAACCGGTAGGCCCTTTCCAGGTCTGCCAGAGATATCTTCTGGATCAATTCGCTGGAAACCAACTGGCTGCGTGGATTGTTGTTGAATATTGTTTTATATACCTCTTTCTGGAAAATAAAATCGGGGGTTTTCTCAATATTGGGAACAATAGCTTTCAATTGGGCCATGGAAGCTTCATATTCTCTTTCCACAAACCGGGGTGTGACAATATGGGCATATACCAGTTCCAGGAGTGTCTGGATATCCTGTGGCGAGGCGCTGCCTGTGATACCCTGGCTATAGCTCCTGATAAATGGTCCGGCAGAAGCAATTTTCCCGGTCAGTTTGCGTTTGAGCGAGGTGGCGCTGAAATTTCCCACCCCGTTGTTTTGCATCCAGAAGCTGAAAACGGTATTTTCAACAGAAGGGAGCAGTTCTTCAGGTATAATGGAGAGTCCGCCGTCGTTTTGCAGCGAGAATAACACCTCGTCCTTTTTGTGTGTGGTGGGTTTTACAACCACCTTGATCCCGTTGGACAGTGTCCATACCACGCTTTCATAAGCGCCTTCCTTTTGTTCAAGGATTGTTCCGGGAACCAGGGCATCAGGATTGACAATGGGTTCGTCGGACACTTCTTCTGCATACGCCTGAATTTCCATATCTTCCACTTTTTTCATGATATCCAGAAATTCCTGTTCGGAAGGGATCTGCAGGCCTTCCCGTTTAGGACTGGAAACAAGCAGAATGCGGTTTTCTTCCGTTATGAATTTCTGTGCCAGCTGGTTAAGCTGATCCAGGGTAATGAAAGGAAGGTATCCTTTAGCAACTTCCAATTCATATAAGGGATCCAGGATGGGTTCATTAAAGGCATAATGGTTCATTATGGAATTTATGAATTCACTGTTCATCCGGTCTCCTGCATTTTCTGCAGCGCGTTCCCGGCGGCGCTGGAAGTTGGTTTTGGCACGTTCCAGTTCGGCTTCTGTGAATCCATAACGTTGCATCTTTTCAACTTCTGTCATAAGGGCCTCAAACGCCCGGGCACTTTCGCCATCCCTGCCCTGGGCAGAGAAGTACATGGCATCCACGGAGGTCGTAATGGGAGAAAAACTTAAGTTGGCGCCGAGGAATGGAGCGTCTGGCTTTTGGGCTATCTCCTGGAAACGGTCGTTCATCATTCCTGCTATAAAGGATTTGAACATATCTATCATGTAGATCATTCCCAGAGGACGCATATTGTAGGGAACAGGTTCGGATTTGATGATGAATTCAACACCTGTGCCTTGTGCTTCCGGATCTGTGACAATCCCGATGATGGGATTGTCGTTCTCCGGAACAGGGATCACTTTTTTGGGACTGGGAGTTGAGGGGGCGGGAATATCGGTGAAAAGTGCAGTAAGTTTGCTTTCAACCTGGTCTACATCAATATCGCCTACCACAATGACTGCCTGGTGATCGGGACGGTACCAGGTTTTATAGAAATCATGCAGTTCCGATGCCGGGAATGACTGAAGTCCTTCAATAGTGCCTATCAGGTTGCATTCGGCGTATTTGGATCCTTTGTACAGGTAGGGGAGAGAGCCTTCAAACATCCGCCACTGGGCTGTTCTGCGGGTACGCAATTCTTCTATGATCACACCCCGTTCCTTGTCTATTTCTGCCGGGTCGTTGGTTACAAAGGAAGCATAATCGTGCATGATGAGCAGGCAGGTATCCAGCACCCCTTCCCGCAACATGGGTATGTTGTTGAGCATGTACATGGTTTGCTCAACTCCGGTTCCGGCATTGATGTTCCTTCCAAAACTGCATCCGATGCTTTCCAGGTAACTGATAAGCATTTTTCCGGGAAGGTTCTTAGTGCCGTTCAGGGCCATGTGTTCCAGGAAGTGTGCCAGGCCGGCCTGTGCCTTGGTTTCCTGTATGGCTCCCACGTTGGTGAAGAGATAGAATTCGGCACGGTTTTCAGGCTTTGCATTATGCCTGATGTAATAAGTAAGCCCGTTCTGAAGTTTACCAATACGAACAGCAGGATCGTTTTTCAACGGTTCCTGCGGATTGGCCATTTGTGAAAAGCCGGTAATGCATGCCACGAGCAAGACAAGCAGGGTGGTAAGAAATTTCTTCATAGTTCAGTAGATTGATTTTGATAAGAAAACCAAAGGTAACAAAAAATCGTTGCGTATCGGTCTTTTTTGTACTTTTACATACAAGACACAAAAAATTTATTTACGAATGTTTACCAGAAAGATTTTCCTGAGCCTTGTTGCTTTATGCGTGAGTGCCGGTACTGTCCTGCCTTGTACCAATTTGATCGTGACAAAGGGTGCGTCAAAAGACGGATCCGTAATTGTCAGTTATTCAGCCGATTCACACCAGTTATACGGTGAATTGTATTTCTGGCCCTCAGCCGAATGGCCCGAGGGAACTATGTTGAAAATTTATGAATGGGATACCGGAAAGTACATGGGGGAAATCCCGCAGGCCCGGCGTACCTATTCAGTTACCGGAAACATGAACGAATACCAGTTGCTGATTGGGGAGACCACCTATGGGGGCAGGCCTGAGTTCAATGATCCGACCGGGATGATGGATTATGGGTCCCTGATCTACTTGGCTTTACAACGCTGCAAAACCGCTCGTGAGGCCATTGCCCTGATTGACAATTTGATGCAGACATATGGCTATGCGTCCAGCGGGGAATCGTTTTCCATAGCCGATCCCGATGAAGTATGGATCATGGAAATAATGGCCAAGGCGCCCAGGATGGTTGATGGGGAAAATGTGAACAAAGGAGCAGTCTGGGTTGCCAGGCGCATTCCAGACGGATACATCAGCGGCCATGCCAACCAGGCCCGTATCACAACCATTGACTTTAACGATCCCGAAAATTGTCTATACAGTCCCGATGTCATATCCCATGCCCGGGAAATGGGCATTTTCAGCGGGAAGGACAAGGATTTTAGTTTTTCCGATGTATATGCACCGGTGGATTTTGGAGCCGCCAGGGCCTGTGATGCCCGTATCTGGGCTTATTTCAACCGCTTTGCCGACGGGATGGACAAGTACCTGGATTATGCCATGGGACACAACCTCTCCAACCGGATGCCATTGTATGTCAAACCCAATGTAAAGTTATCCTTTAAGGATATTGCCAACATGATGCGGGACCATTTCGAAGGAACCCCTATGGATATGACCTGCGATATAGGCGCCGGAAGCAACGCCTTGCCCTACCGCTGGAGGCCCATGTCATTTGAGGTGGATGGAAAATCTTATGTTAATGAAAGGGCTATTGCTACACAACAGACCGGCTGGTGGTTTGTGGGGCAATGCAGGAGTGACCTGCCCAGGGATCTTGGAGGTTTGTACTGGTTTGCGGTGGACGATGCAGGTACATCAGCCCTGATACCGTTTTACAGCGCTTCCCGGCGTGTTCCCCGTTGTATTGAAGAGGGGAACGGGAGCATGCTGGAGTACTCCGAAACTTCGCTCTTCTGGATCGTGAACAGGGTAGCCCAGTTTGCATACCTTCGCTATAACCAGACAGGGGCTGAAGTCCGGAGTGTTGTTGACGCCTGGGAAAATGAGATGGTGGAAAAGACTGCTAGCGTCGATCAGATCGCATTGGCTATGTACAAACAGGACCCTGCACTGGCCCGTGAGTTTTTAACGGATTTCTCGGTCAATGCAGCGCAGGCTTTGTTCGAAAAGTGGGTGGATCTTGATAAATACCTGATGGTTAAGTATATTGACGGAAATATCAAACACCAGAATCCGGACGGATCATTCACCAATAACGGCAATAGCGAACGCATCCCGAAATCCCCGATATCCGGCGGTCAGACGCGAAAATGGAAAGAAGCGGTAGTCAAGGATAACGGAACGATCCTGGAATCAAGATAAATGAAATGAAACGATTATCTCTCCTGTTCTTACTCCTGTTGCCGCTTATGGCAAAAGGAACTGATTCAAGCCTGGTATATGTGCTGAACATAGACAGTGAGATACATGCCAAGTCGGCCAGAATCCTGGACAAGGCACTGAAAGAAGCAAAAAATCATAATGCCAGGGCATTTGTTATGCGTCTGAATACCTTTGGCGGTGCCCTGGATGCCGCCGAAAAAATGAGGACAGCCCTGCTGGAAGCTCCATTTACCACGGTCTCTTTTATTGACCACCAGGCTGCCTCGGCAGGTGCCCTTATCTCTCTGGCTTGCGATACCATTTATATGTCACCCGGCTCTACCATTGGCTCTGCCAGTGTTGTGAATCAGACAGGGGAAACAATGTCGGAAAAGTACCAGTCTTACATGCGCTCCCTGATGCGTGCCACTGCCGAGGAAACAGGCCGGGATCCCGGTCTGGCGGAACAAATGGTAAGCGGGGACACCATCGTGAACCTTACAACCCGGGAAGCTGTGGAAGTGGGATTGAGCCAGGGACAGGCGGCGAATGTGGAGGAAGCAGTAGCATTGCTGGGATATGAAGATTATGTGATCAAAGAATACCAGGAAAACTGGCTGGACAAGGTCATAGGATTTTTCTTGCTGCCGCTGGTCCAGGCGTTGATGCTCATGGGCATGATAGGCGGCATATATTTTGAATTGCAAAGCCCCGGTATTGGTTTTCCGCTTGGTGTGGCGGTATTTTGCGCCTTAGGTTATTTTTCCCCGCTTTTTCTGGAAGGATTAGTACAATACTGGGAGATCATCATCATAATTGCAGGCTTGATCCTTCTTGCCATAGAAATATTTGTCACTCCGGGTTTCGGGGTGCTGGGCATCCTGGGTCTTGTTGCCATTGGTGCCGGATTGACACTGACAATGATAGACAACCGGGTGTTTGATTTCAAAGGGCCTTTTCCCTGGAACAGTATTTTAGTGCCTGTGGCTACAGTAAGTGTCACCGGCCTGCTCGCCATATCCTTTATTCTCTTTTCTGTGCATATGTTGTTTCCAACCAGGGTGTTCAACCGCATAGCCCTGCGGACGAACCTGGAGACAAATAATGGATTTGTAGGAGTGCCAACCCTGAATGATCTTGCCGTTGGGCAGGAAGGAGTGGCTTTTACCGATCTCAGGCCTTCGGGCAAAGTAACCATTGGCGGACGCTGGGTAGAAGCACGGGCAGCCGTTGGATACATACCCAAAGGTACTCCGGTTAAAGTGGTAAGGATAGAAGGCGGTGCTATTTTTGTTGAGACTCTATAAGTTCCAGAAGCCTTTCCACGGCTTCATCCTGAGGAATCCCCCGCATAACGGGGGTTTTCCCCTTATACAGGGTAACCCTGCCATTTCCCTCTCCAACATATCCATACTGCGCATCGGCCATTTCTCCCGGCCCGTTCACGATGCAACCCATAACGGCAATGGTGCAGCCTTTGAGGTGTGATGTGGCCATTTTGACCCGGCGGACTGTTTCTTCCAGGTTGAATTTCGTACGACCGCAACCTGGACAGGAAATAAACTCGGGGCGTGTAAAGACGCAACGGGTGGCCTGAAGCAGGTCCATGCAGAAATCGGTGAGTTCCTCTTTTGAAGCAAATGGTGCCTCTACAAAGGGCATGGGCAATGTTTTCCAGTCTATGGTGCCATCCAGCAGGCCCGGAGCCCACTGGTATGCGGCACTGACAATGAGTTCATCCCAGGATGCGGGCTGGCTGCGGTTTTTGGCTACAGGCAGGAACAGCTTGCCAAAGCGGATCTCCGCCCCGGGTGCCTCGGTAAGAGAAATCCTGAAGGTATCGCCTATGCCTTCTTTAAGCAGTGTAACGATCCCGACTGCCGACTTGAGGCGTCCCTGGCGGTCGTTGCCCGATTCTGTCACACCCAGGTGTAAAGGATAGTCCATCCCCAGGGCTTCCATCTTTTGAGCGAGCAGGCGGTTGGATTGCACCATAATGCGCGTGTTGCTCGATTTGAGCGACACCACTACATGGGGAAAATCCATTTCCTGGCAGATGGCAAGGTATTCCAGGGCAGCCTGACACATGCCTTCGGCCGAGTTCCCATAGGTTTCCAGGATATGTGATGGCAGAGAACCATGGTTTACTCCAATGCGCAGGGCGGTGTTGTGATGGCGGCAGACCACGAACAGTTCTGCCAGCAATTCTTTAACCCTGGAACGGTCACGCGAAAAATTACCGGGATTGATGCGCACTTTTTCGGCTACCCGGGCGGCTTCCATGGCGGTAGAGGCCGAGAAATGAACGTCAGCCACCAGGGGAATGTCCATTCCCTGTGACCGGAGCTTCTCCCTGATTACAGCCAACGCTTTGACTTGTGGTGGACCCTGGGTTGTGAGCCGGATCATCTGGGCGCCTTCCCGCGCAACGGCAAGACACTGGGCTACGGAAGCCTCCACATCCAGGGTGTCTGTGTTGCACATGGTCTGGATAGAAATTGGATGTCCGCCTCCGATGGCCAGTTTTCCGGCATAAACTGTACGTGTCTTCATGGTCATAAATGAATGAAAATACCCAGCGTGAAAAGCAACTGGTTGGGATAACCGTAGGTGTAGTATTCGTTGCTGTAGAGAGCCGGATTTTCTATCATGGACAGTGAATAGAGGTAATTGGCCTCGATCTGGAACTCAAATGGCCTGAGGACCAGTGACAGGCCCAGGCCGCCCTGGATCCCGTAATCCAGGTATAGATGATTGCTGTCAAATTCAACCTGTTGCCCATCCGGTACATCTATGGTATAATCTATGGCGCTCATGCGGTAACTGCCAAAACAACCCAGGTTGATCAACAGGCGCATTTTCCAGAAGTCAATGTGGAATTGGGAAGTAAGCGGTATGCGAAGCACCTCGTAAACCCTTTTGAGATCCGGGGTCTCGTACCCTTGCTGCGTATACGTGAATCCGGTCTGAAGCCCAAAATAGGGCATGGTCTTCCACAGGTCGTGGTAGTAAGTATAGAGTATGGAAGCATTTCGATAGGAAGGCACCATTTTTTGTTTTCTGTCGGGATTGAAAGACACCCCGTTGAAGGCATATCCTCCCCGAATTCCCACCATATGTTCTTTATGGGGATTTGTCTGAGCCCCGGCGGGAATACCCGCCAGAAGCAGCACTGTCAGCACGACTAGCCATTTACCTTTTCTTGACCGGGACAGATAACGTAACATTCTGGTTCAAAAGTTGTTCTATGTCTATGATTTGTGTGAGTTCCATTTTTTCTGCCAGTTCTATGACCGGGTTGCCTGAAGGCAAACGGAACATGCGTACCCGTTCCGCCTGTCTTCTTTGCCCTATGTCGCCTGTGTCCCAGAAGCCATTTCCGTTCAGGTCCCCGGTGACACGGATTGTATATTTACCGGCTTTCAGGTATGGGAAAGTAATAATGGTGTCAGACACGGGACGACTGGTGCGCAGGACCTGACTTCGGCTTTCGTTCATCAGATCGACGATCAGCGGGGAGGGCACGTTCTCGAGCTGCAGGATCAGGGCACCGTAGTCTTCCCGGAGCAATGTCTTGAAGGAGGTTTGCAATGTGTCGTTGGGCAGGCCGTTAATATCCTTAAAAGCATCTGCAGGTATGTTAAACAGGTATTGAGTGCCTTCCAGGTATTTATCCAAAGATATTGTGTAAAGACAAAAGTCCAGTGAATCACGGATGACCGTAAAATGAACCGGTACGGTGTCTTCCTGTGGTGTAATGCGTTCCATTTCTGCCCGGCTGAAGTCGAGTGCTGCTGGCAGGCTTTTAAAACGTACCAGGATACCCTGTTCCTGAATCAAATCCGCGACAGCGCTTATCTTGATATCCATGACTTCTCTATCCGGTTTTACCGATGGAGGGGCCTGTTGTCTGTCTGTGCGGCCCCTGCCCACGTTTGCCAGGCCTTTTTCCTGGTTTGCTTCCTTTTCGTCCATATAGGGGGTAAACCGAAGGGTGTCGGTACGCAGAAGCAACATGTTCAGGGAGTCGACTGTCGCCATGTAAGTCAGGTGCAATAGTACCGTATCGGGGACAGACGGGGCTGTCAGCCACCATACCAGGCTGTCGCGGGTGTAATTGTGCTGACGTATGATCTGTGTGGAATCCATACCCGGGATGCGGGCACTGATTATCTCCGGGTAGGGGGCTCCGAACTTCAGTTCCAATGCACGGGGCTGTATTCGCTTGTAGCCCCTGAGTGACTGGCGGGAAGGGGCTTCCTTGAAAAGAAAGATATTCCCTTCCAGGGGCCTGCGAAGCAAACCCGCAGTATCTTTCAAAAAATAGGGCTGGATCTCGGGGGCGTAGGTAAACATTTTTTTGACGGGCCTTATTAGGGAGTCCATGAAGCCAATCAGTTCGCCTTCTGTATTATTGTAACGGTAATTGTTGTTCTCGTCTGTGACGGCAAAAAGTGAATACAGGGTATCTTTCAGGTTTCTAAGAACAAAGTACCCGTAAGCGTCTGTGCGTGTGGCAGCTACCGGGAGTGTGCCGGTCAGTGTCGTATCTGCCGGATTGATGTGAAACATGACGGTGGCATTTTCTACCGGTAGCAGTGTGGAAGCATCCAGGACCAGGCCTGAGTACATGAGCGAATCTACCGTTTGGCCGGTCGAAAAGCTCAGGGCAAAAACCGGAAAGGGATTGCCTTCGTTGTTATCCTGGATGGCATTGCCAAAATACAGGCTGTAAGTGGTATTGGGCAGGAGTTCGTTTTGCAGTTCCACTACAACACCTTTACCTTTCGTCCTAATGGTTGGATTTTTGTCCTGGGGAGGAGAAAGCATGATGTTTTTATTGGCATCCGTAATTTTGACGTATTCGTTGAATTGCAGCTCCACTTTCTTGAGAGAAGTGCTCACCTGTTTCTGGTTTATATCCGGGATGGTGGCGATCAGCAGGGGAGGAATGGTGTCTTTGGGGCCTCCTGCGGGAGCCGCCGAGGTATTGGCGCAACCATGGGGTATCAGCAAAGATGCTGTAAACAGGAGGACTGCAGCGGCAATGGTGCCATATTGTAAAAGCCTTCTCATAAGTTATGCCTTTTTGACCGTATCCATGCCTTTGATCATTTTCAGCTGTTCAACCAGGTTGTTCAGGTCATTGTGGTTCTGGACATAAACTTCCAGGCTGGCGTCAAATATATTATCGTGAGTCACCAGGTAGAAACTGTGGATATTCACACAGAGGATGAGTGATATGGTCCGGGTGATGTCGTATATGATCCCAAGCCGGTCGCTGCCCCGCAGGGTCAGGCGTACCAGTGAGGAAGACGTGTATTGCTTTTTCCAGACCACATTGACCATGGCATTGTCATTCTTGTGAAGCCTTTTGAGTGCCTGGATTCGGGAGCAGGTGACTGAATGGATGTACAGATCGGATGTTATCCTGTCAATAAATCCTGTGAGTTTATCATCAGGAGTGGGATGGCAGCAGGGGGCAAAATGGAATGAATTGAAGTCTTTGCGACGCTTCCAGTCGGGGGAAGGTATCCAGGTGATGAATTTGCGCGAAGGGGTCCCTTTGATCAATACTTCCTGTAATGTGGACAAATCCTCGATGCCTGCACCGATCCTGCCATATAACTCTTCCCTGGAACTGATATTGTAAGAAGCCAGCAACTTGTTCATAAGCCGTGCATTGGGAGTTATCCCGAAACCGGACAGGCGTTCATTCAATATGTTTTTGCCTTTCTGTATGGGATCAAGCCCGTTTTTCCTGAGTGTATCCAGGATCATGACCCTGGCTTTGGATGTGGTTATGTTTTTGAGCCATTCGATTTTCACCTGGTTCTTTTCCGTGGTAATGATCTCTACCTGGTCTCCTCCGCGAAGCGTCGTGGAAAGAAGCATGAGTTTTTCATTGATCTTGGCTGCCAGGGCACGGTTCCCCAGCTGGGAATGGATGTAATAGGCAAAATCCAGTGCGGTGGCTCCTTTGGGTAGCATGCGCATTTCTCCTTTGGGTGTAAAGACGTATATGACCGAGATAAGGTTCCCCGGCTGGAAATTGTCAAAAAATTCAAGGGAAGCTGCATCTTTTTTCTCGAGGGATTCACGTGCCCTGGCAAGCCACTTTTCTATACCGCTGATTTCAGGGGAAATGCCTTTATATTTCCAGTGTGCTGCCACTCCCTGTTCTGCAATTTCTTCCATGCGCTGGCTGCGGATCTGTACTTCGAGCCAGTTACCCGATGGGGTGAGGTAGGTGGAGTGCAGGGCCTCATATCCTGTTTCCTTTGGTGTTTTGAGCCAGTCCCTCCTTCTTTCCGTGTATGGTTCCCATCGCTGGTTAAGCAATTGTTCAATATCATAACACATTTTGTGTTCCTGTTCAATGTCGGTCACCAGGGGTACAAAAACGATCCGCAGTGCAAACAGGTCATAGATTTCCTCAAAAGGGACGTTCCTTTTTTTCATCTTGGACCAGATGGAATAGGGTGTCTTGATGCGGGTGGAAAGGGTGAACTCAAGGCCTTCATGCTCCAGGATTTCCCGGATGGGATCGAGGAAGGTCTGGGTGATCTCTGTGCCCTGCCTCCCCATCTCGGCTTTGACCTTTTCCTCAATCTCGTTGTATTCCGAAGGCATGGCGTGTTTCATCCAGATGTTCTCAATCTCAGATTTGATCGTATAAAGCCCCATCTGGTGTGCCAGCGGAGCGAAAACATACATGGACTCTCCAAGGTTTCGGGCTCTTTTTTCCACAGGCAATTCCTGTAGATTCCTGAGGTTATGGAGCCTGTCGGCGAGTTTGATGAGCAGGACACGGACATCGTTATTCACCGTAAGCAGCATCTGTTTGAAGGTCTCTTCCTGGGTTTTATCCTGAGCGGCAAAAACCCGTTCCATTTTTCCCAGACCTTCTACCAGTTCAGCAATTTTCTCGCCAAACATCCCTGATATGTCTTCCCTGCTGTATTCAGTATCGGTCAGGGTATGGTGCAGGAGGGCAGTTATGATGGATTTGTACCCCAGACCGATCTCTTCTACCACGATCCTTGCGACATCAATGTTGTGCAGGATTATGGGATCACCAGAGATGCGCTTCTGGTTCTTATGTGCATCTTTGGCAAAATGGTACGCCTTGAGTACCAGTTCGAATTCTTCTTCGTTGGCACAGCGCGCATGGCTTGACTGCCTGAGCGGCGCAAAATACTGATCTATCTGATCCTGGGTATGCAATTATTATATTGTTTTGGTTTTCAGGATTTTGGTGAATGAGGCCAGTTCATCGTCCAGGCTTCTCAGTCCCTGCATGGTGGGGTAGCCCGCAAGTTCGGTCCCGGAGGCAGTGAGCTCCCATTTGTGCTGTTCAGTCATCTTTTGGGCAAAAAGTTGCAGGTTCTTAAGTCCTCCACCGCTCCAGGAATACCCTCCAAAGAGGAATACTTTTTTCCTGCCCGGTTGCATGATCTCTATTTCGTGACACAACTGGTGCATGGCCGGATGCATTCCCGTGTTGTAGGAGCATGAGCCCAGGACCAGACCGTTGTATTTCCAGATTTCTTTCAGTATGAAGGAAGGATGGGTTTTGCACACGTCAAAGACGCGTATGTTGCGAATACCGTTTTCGGCCAGCCTGCGGGCTATGTAGTCTGCTGTTCTTTGTGTATGACCGTACATGGTGGCGTAGGCCAGCACAATCCCTTCTGCAGCGTGGCTTGCTGCCCAGTTGCTGTACCAGCCAATAACAACCTGTGGGTTGGTACGCCAGACAGGGCCGTGGACCGGGCATATCATTTTTATGGGAAGGGAGGCGGCTTTCTGAAGGGCTTTCTCTACCTGGGAAGAAAAGCGCCCAATGATGTTGGTATAATAACGGAGCATCTCTTCTTTATAGTACTCCGGGTCAATTTCGTCGTCAAAAATGCCTCCGTCCAGCGTTCCGAAAGTCCCGAAAGCATCCTGTGAAAAGAGTATGTTCCCTGTTGTGCAATAGGCCATCATGGATTCGGGCCAGTGAACCATAGGGGTCATTACAAATTGCAGGTTGTGGTGTCCCAGTTCCAGGCTGTCTCCTTCTTTGACTTCCCGGATCCTGTTTTTATCTATACCCGGGAAATACAGCTCCATCAATTTGATGGCACGAGCATTGGTAACGATTGTGGTCAGGGGGTGTCGCTGCAATAATTCGCCTATCATCCCTGCATGGTCCGGTTCCATGTGCAGGACCACCAGGTAATCCAGGTTGCGTCCGTTCAGGATACGTTCCAGATCTTCCATATAGGAGCGGTCGCTTCCGTATTCAATGGTGTCGAGTAAGGCTGTTTTTTTATCTGTAATCAGATAGGAATTGTAAGATACACCAAATGGCAGCGGCCAGTTGCCTTCAAAAAGGGGCTTGTTTCTGTCGTTTGTGCCGATAAAATGCAGGGTGTCGAGAATTTTTGCAGTCATGATTAAAATAGGGTAGGTGATTTTTCTGATTCAAAAAGTGTGCCTTCAGGGGACAATTCTCCAATAAGAACATAGAAGTCCGTTTCTCCGATCGTCTTTATTCCCATCGCAGCTGCTTTCTGCAATTTTGAGGGTCCGGTCTTTTCTCCTGACAGCAGGAAATCCACATTTCCAGAGACAGCGGAAAGGACTTTGCCTCCGTGCATTTGTACAAGTTTTTTCATCTCTTCACGGGAGCGGGAAAAAGTGCCTGAGACAACAAATTGTTTTCCTTCCAGCCTGTTGGAAACACGTTCCGTTTCGCCTTCTTCCTGCCGAAGCGGCAGACCAGAAGCGTATAATTTTTCCAGCATCACCTGGATGCGTGGGTTTTCAAAGAAATCCCGGATAGAGGATGCGATTTTTTCTCCGATTTCCTGGGCTTCTGTCAGTTCCTGCACGGGTGCATTTTTAAGGGCCTGCAGCGATTCGAAGTGGGATGCCAGGTATTTGGCAGTGGTTTCTCCCACAAAAGGTATTCCCAGCGCATAGAGAAAGCGGTGAAAAGGAGTGTTTCTTGAGGCTTCTATGCTGCGTAGCAGGTTTTGCGTTGACTTTTCCCCCCAGTTCTCCAGTGTGTCCAGCATATGGGGTTCAAGAAAATACAGATCTGCAGGATCTTTGATGATGTCTTTACTGTACAATTGTTCCACCAGGGCTTCTCCTCCCAGGATGTTCATGGCTTTGCGGCTCATGAAATGCTCAATCCTTCCTTTGATCTGCGGCGGGCATTCCCAGCGGTTGGGACAGAAGTGCTTTGCTTCTCCGGGATCTCTTTCCAGGAGTGTTCCGCATTCCGGGCAATGCGTGATATATTGGAAAGGCAAGGCATTTTGCGGTCTGGAAGGAAGGTCCACCCCAACGACCTTGGGTATGATCTCGCCTCCTTTTTCTACGTAGACCATGTCTCCCAGCCGTATATCGTGGAGGGCTATCTGGTCTGCATTATGCAGTGAAGCCCGTTTGACGGTTGTTCCGGACAGCAACACAGGTTCCAGGTTCGCCACCGGAGTTACGGCACCTGTCCTGCCCACCTGGAAATCTACCGAAAGAAGCCGTGTAACCGCCTGTTCTGCCTTGAACTTGTAAGCGGTGGCCCAGCGGGGACTTTTGGCTGTCATTCCAAGTGTTCTCTGTAGAGAGAAACTGTTGACTTTTATGACTACACCATCGGTGGCTATGGGAAGGTCTGCCCGGGCTTTGTCCCAATGATCCAGAAAGTCCATGATCTGTTCTGTGTTGTGGCAAAGCCTGCGGTGCTCAGAAACGGGAAATCCCCATTGGGAAACCATTTCCAAAGCCTTCCAATGGGTATCTATCCCCGGGACATTTCCTATGAAATGGTAAAGGTAGCAATCCAGGGAGCGCCGTTCCACCTCATCGGCTGAGAGCAGCTTTAATGTCCCCGCAGCCGCGTTGCGCGGATTGGCAAAAAGTGGTTCCCCCTTTTTTTCTTTTTCCGCGTTCAATTCACTGAAACTGCTGAATGGCATAATGATTTCGCCCCGGATCTCGAATTCCTGGGGATACGGAAAGTCAGAAGCGGAAAAAGGTTTTAATTTTTCCGGTATGGCTTTGATACGAAGAACGTTGCGGGTTACATCATCTCCTATGGTCCCGTCTCCGCGGGTCAGTGCGCGGAATAAGTGCCCGTTTTTATAGGTCAGGCAAATGGCCGTTCCATCCAATTTGAGTTCACAGACGTATTCTACAGGCTGATCTGCAGTTTTGCCTGTGCGGTTATGGAATTCGAGCAACTCATCTTTACTGTACGTGTTGCTGAGCGAGAGCATAGGGTGTTTGTGCGGGAACTGAAGGAAAGCGTTGTTTTCGGGGGATATGTCGCTGCCAACCTTCCGGGTGGGGGAGTCGTCACTTGCCAGGTCGGGGAACATCTTTTCCAGGGTGGTGAGTTCCTGCAGAAGCAAGTCATATTCAAAATCTGAAATATCGGGGGCATTCAGCACATAGTACTTCCGGTTGTGCTCATTTAGTGCGTCTTTCAACTCCCTGATCCTGGCAACTGCCGTACTGCGATTCATTCGGTAAAGATACGAAGTAGTTTGATATTACGTATTGTGACCGTTCCATTGTATGGTATCGTCTTTTATGAGAATTTCCCCGTTTTCGGCCATGGCACGCAGCACATCCATTACCTGTTCACCCGATTCGGAAAACAGCAGGTCAAGCTGCTGGATGCGGAGCGGTCCGGTACGCAGGGTTTTGGTTATCTTGCCGGCAATCCTTTCGAATGTCTGGTTTGGATTGTCACTTCCCTGGCGCTGCAGGCAGACATCGCAGATGTCACAGTCATGTTTCATTCCTTCCCCGAAATAAGCCAGGAGTTGTTTGCTCCTGCAGGGCGCATCTGACTGGGCATACTGCAGCATGGCTTCCATGCGCCTTGCATAGGCATCTTTGCGTTGCAGAAAAGCAGCGGGATTCAGGTAGACGTTGCCTGGCTCCAGTCTGCCGGAATGGAGGAAAACCTGTGGAACTCTTTTCTTTGGTATGTATGAGATCACAGCCATCCGTGAGAGGTTCAGGAGGTATTCTGCGACGACGCCCGGGGCAATACGGCTGGCGTTGGCCAGGTACTGCTCCTCAATAGAGACAAAACCGTTGAATAGCCCGGTATAGGTACGCAAAAGAAGTTTTATGAACGTGTCCAGCCCGGGGTTGGCAATCTGCACGCGGTAGAGCTCATCACGGCTTACACGGAACATGATGCGGGAAGGATTGTCTACTTCCTCTGTCAGTGATATGTATCCTTCCTGTTCCAGGCATTGCAGAGCGTACCATAGGGTAGAGGGATGTTTCCTGCAGCGTTTGGCGAAATCTTCCAGATTGAAGTCGAATTGCTGCTCGGCTCCTTCTCCGTAGGCAAGACCGAGGAAGGCGTATAGATTCTGGTATGTCTCCCTGACCAGATCCGGATCGGGGAAGGAAAGAGAAAAAATCTGACGCATCCGTTTGGCATCTGATGGATTGAAGAGCAGTACGGCGTATGCCTTTTTTCCATCCCTGCCGGCCCTCCCGGCTTCCTGAAAGTACGCTTCGGGAGAATCGGGAGGATCAAAATGGCAGACAAAACGAACATCGGGCTTGTCAATACCCATGCCAAAAGCGTTTGTTGCAACCATGATGCGGGTTTCCCCCTTTTTCCACGACTGCTGTTTGGATGACCTGAGGCGGGAATCCATTCCCGCATGGTAGGCATCGGCTTTTATATCGTTAAAGATCAAGAACTCGGCCACGTCCTCGGCTTTTTTCCTCTCCCGTACGTACACCAGCCCGGTACCCTCCACACCCTTTGCAATTCTCAGGAGCTGTCCCAGTTTGTCCTCGGCCCGCCGTACAACATAGGCCAGGTTGCTGCGTTCAAAGGAACTTTGGAAAACGTTTTGTTTTTTGCGAAAGTGAAGTTTTTCCCTGATATCTTCCACAACCTGTGGGGTTGCTGTGGCTGTAAGTGCCATGAAGGGCACATCGGGGTATATATCCCGGAACCCGGCAATGCGCAGGTAGGATGGACGGAAGTCATAACCCCACTGGGAGATGCAGTGTGCTTCGTCTATCACCAGCATGGAGGGGTCCATTTTCCGCACGCGGACGCGGAATAATTCGGTACCAAGCCGTTCAGGAGAGAGGTACAGGAATTTGTATGAACCGTAGACAGCGTTGTCCAGTGCGACATCTATTTCGTACGGACTCATTCCTGAGTGTACGCAAAGTGCTTTAATACCAATTGATTTGAGCTTTTCAACCTGGTCTTTCATCAGGGCAATAAGCGGTGTGACCACGATGCAAATGCCCTCCATAAGCAGGGCAGGGACCTGGAAGCATATTGATTTACCGCCGCCTGTTGGCATAAGAGCCAGCGTATCCGTTCCATTATATATGGAAGAGATGATCTCTTCCTGGTTATCGCGGAACGTATTGTAACCCCAATACCGAAGCAGGGTCTGCTGGAATATTCCGTTGTTTTTCATGCCCGTCTTTCCTCCTGTTGCAAAGATAAATAAAATGAGTATCTTCGCAAGTTGGTTAAAAACATGATTTTTCTGGTATTTAAGTTTAATTAATTAATTGATTATGAGTAAAATAGATTTATCCAAGTATGGGATCTCCAATGTGGGTGAAATTGTCTATAATCCTTCCTATGAAACGTTGTTCCGGGCGGAAATGGATCCTTCCAACGAAGGTTTTGAGAAAGGCGTCCTGAGCAATACGGGAGCGGTTAATGTGAGGACAGGAATTTTTACCGGTCGTTCTCCCAAGGACAAGTACATTGTAAAAGATGAAACCACTGAAAACACCATCTGGTGGGATGGGGTGATCAACAAGCCAATTTCAACCGACACCTGGAATTCCCTCAAGAGTCTTGCTCAGGATCAACTAACAGGCAAAAAGAAACTCTACGTGGTGGATGCATTTTGCGGCACCAATACGGATACCCGGCTGAAAGTGCGTTTTATCATGGAAGTAGCCTGGCAGGCACATTTTGTGACAAACATGTTTATCCGTCCTTCCGGTTACGAACTGGAGCATTTCGGAGAACCTGACTTTGTCCTGGTTAACGCTTCCAAAACTACTAACCCCAATTGGAAAGAACAGGGACTTCATTCAGACGTGTTTGTTGTTTTCAATCTTACGGAACGTATGGCCGTTATCGGAGGCAGCTGGTACGGCGGTGAAATGAAGAAGGGGATCTTCTCTATCATGAACTATTACCTCCCCCTGAAGGGCATTGCCTCTATGCACTGCTCTGCCAACGTTGGCGAAGAGGGTGACGTGGCTGTTTTCTTTGGCCTTTCAGGAACCGGTAAAACCACCTTGTCTGCCGATCCAAAACGTTACCTGATAGGAGATGATGAACACGGATGGGATGACCACGGGGTATTCAATTATGAAGGAGGCTGCTATGCCAAATGTATTGACTTAAGCCAGGAAAAAGAACCCGATATCTGGAAAGCCATCCGTCGTGATGCCTTGCTTGAAAATGTCACCATATTGCCCGACGGTACTCCTGATTTTGCTGATGGCTCGGTTACTGAAAACACCCGTGTTTCTTACCCCATATACTATATTAACAAGATCGTTCTGCCTTCCAAGGCCGGCCATGCAAAAAAGGTTATTTATCTTTCTGCCGATGCCTACGGCGTTTTACCTCCGGTTTCCATTCTGGATGAAAAACAGGCACAGTATCACTTCCTGTGCGGTTATACTTCCAAACTGGCAGGGACCGAGCGCGGCATTACAGAACCACTGCCTTCTTTCTCGGCTGCTTTCGGAGAAGCCTTCCTGACCGTTCATCCGACCATCTATGCCAAAAACCTCGTCAAAAAGATGAAAGAGCACGGAGCCAAAGCCTACCTGGTGAACACAGGGTGGAACGGAACAGGGAAACGTATTTCTCTTAAAGATACGCGTGCCATCATAGACGCCATCCTGGACGGAAGCATTGACAAAGCCCCCACAAGGCACATTCCCGTCATGAACCTGACCATTCCTGTCAAATTGCCCAAGGTGTCGGAAGGTATCCTGGATCCGCGCGACACTTACACAGACGTAAATGAATGGGAAAAGAAAGCGCTGTCTCTTGCTGCAAAGTACATCAAGAACTTTGAGAAGTATTGCGACAATGATGCTGCACGCCAGCTGGTGGCTTCCGGTCCCCAGGTATAGTACCGCGTACCATAGATTCATCACGCTACACAACAAAGAACAGAGAGCCTCGGCGTACCAATAAAAGCTCTCTGTTCTTTATTTTGCAGTGACCGAATACGATCTTAGAATTTCAGGATCTTATGGAAGTCGAATTCCTCGGGGTTGGGGACAATGGCTTTGGCGGCTTCATAGTCAGCCTCTGTTATGTAGTCCATGATATGCTTCATGTAGAACTGGACTTCGTGTGATTTCATATTCACTACGCGCGGAGGGATCTTTCCGGTAGCCGGATCCTGCAGATCCTGGAGGAATAGCGGGATGATCTTGCCATTTCCGTCCCGGCACACCATGCAACCGCTAACGCCTTTGGTATACAATTCATATACGCCCATGCCCAGCATGGAACAATACTCCAGGTCAAAGGATTTTGGGGTGATGCAACGGACTTCATAACCCACTTCCACAGGCCGTGTCTTGACATTGACACCCAGTTCCTTCATCTTTTTCTCTACCAGGTGGTCTATGATATGGGATTTGGATATCTTGCCCAGCTCCGGATGGCCGTGTGCATCGTAAGTGAATGCAATGCCGGCATTCTTCACGTCTTCCTCGGAAAGGGACTGGAAAACGCCTTCAGAGATCATTATGCAACCGTAAGGGATATTACGGATCTGGCGCTTGAGGATGGAAGAGACGCACAGGCTGACGATCTTGTCAATAGTCATCTGGGTTTTGTAGAACATCTCGGATATGATGATCATGGGAAAATGGCATGAAGAACCGATCCCGAAGGCCAGGTGGCCTGCCGAACGGCCCATGGCAGTGACAATGAACCAGTTTTCGCTGGTACGGGCATCTTCGTAAACGGTCCGCCCGAGGTCGGTACCCTGCGCCTTGGCACTCTGGTAACCGAAAGTGGGGATTCCTTCAGGTAGGGGAAGGTCGTTATCTATGGTTTTGGGAACGTGTATGTTGGCGATGTTGTACTGTTTCTGAACCAGGAATTTGGAAATGCGGTTTGCAGTGGAAGCCGTATCGTCCCCTCCGACGGTTACCAGCAGCTTCACGTTGTTTTCCTTGAAGAAATCCAGGTTGAATCGTTTTTCAAAATCCTCGTCGGTGGGTTTGAAACGGCTCATGCGCAGGTAAGATCCCCCCCGGTTGAAAAGCATATCGGCCTTGTCAAAATCCATATCCTCCTGCCTGCATTTCTCTTTGCAAAATAATCCGGTATAACCTCCATGAAGGCCGATTACACGGTATCCCTTGGTAATAAATGTTTTAGTTATAGTACATACTACCGTGTTTATTCCGGGAGCCGGCCCGCCACCGCATAGTACGGCTACTGAAGGTTGTTTTTCCATTTCTGAGCTTTTTTAGAAGTGGTAAATTTAAAGAAAAAATATGTGCTTAAGAAAATGATATCACGTGAAGTTCTTTAAGATGTTTCCACAGTAAGTGGACAGGGAATCCCATAACATTGAAATAGCTGCCTTCAATACGCTCAATGCCAATGTATCCTATCCATTCCTGCACTCCGTAAGAACCGGCTTTATCGTAAGGTTTGTATTTGTTCACGTAATACCGGATTTCTTCGGGAAGCAGGGACATGAACCAGACGAGAGAACTGTCATAAAAAACGATGGGTTCCGGGTGTGCTCTCTGATCTCCAAAGCGAAGGCATATCCCGGTGATGACCTTGTGGCAGCTGCCGGAAAGCTGTTCCAGCATCCGGTGTGCTTCCCTTACCGAGGCGGGTTTTCCAAGTACGGTCCAGCGTGTGTTTGAGCATTGAGTTTCAGTTCCGGAATCGGCCTCGGCAAGGACTTTTGAAAAGACCAGTGTGTCGGCTGTTATCAAAAGCTCATCGGCTTCCAGAGGCCTTAGAAAGGCCATGGATTTTGTCCGTGCCAGCAGAAGGGGAATTTCCTCAGGGTCAGCAGCCGGAAGGTGAGGAAAACCTTGGGGACCGGTGTACAAAGGGAGGGTGATATCTTCAGGCACGTTGACCGGTTCTACCGTGAAAGGCAGGTCAATTCCTTCCAGTAGCTGTTGTCTTCTGGGGGAGGCCGAGCCGAGTATGATCCTGCAGGTTGTGGTCATTTTTATTCCGATGCGGTTTCCAGCATATCCTCGGGAATGTCATCCGTTTCCTTGTACCATTTGCCTTGCAGACGCATCACCTGTTCTACAAAATCACGCACACACCCGCGCCCGCCGGGAAAAGGAGATATGTATTGTGCCAGGTGGCGGACTTCAGTCGCTGCATCGGAAGGGCAGAAGGGGAGACCGCATACCTTCATCGGAGGAATATCGGGAATGTCGTCTCCTGCATAGGCAACCTGAGAAGGAGACAAGTTGTATTTTTTGCAAAATTCCCTAAATGCGGGCAATTTATCCCGCGCACCTGAAAAGATGTCTTTTACACCAATATTTCTGTACCGGATTTCAACAGAAGGTGAAACACCCCCGGTGATAATGGCTACCGGGTACCCGTGTTCTATGGCCACACGGATGGCATAACCATCACGTGCGTAATGTGTCCGGAAAAGGTCCCCGTCGGGAAGGGATATAACGCCGCCGTCTGTGAGAACTCCATCTACATCAAATGCAAATGCCTTGATATTGTGAAGCTTGCTTTTATAGTTACCCATGATTCTGTTTTAACATCCGCAAAGTTAATTATATTTGCACAAGTAAAAGATATGGCATGCGCACTTTTGTTTATCTGAAAACCTTTACAGCGGTTCTGGCAGTTATATTTTCCGGCTTTTTTACCGCTTCCTGCGACCAGACAGGAACAACTACCACTTTTACCGGGACCGTCTCCGATTCCGAAACAAAAAAACCTTTGGCGGGGGTTGCCGTGGCAGTAATGCCTTTTAACCTCGGCCAGGAAACAGACCAGGAAGGGAAGTATACCATTGTATTGCCACGCACAACCGAAAACGTGTACCTTGTTTTCAGCAAACCCGGTTACGAAAGCTGGGAAACCCTGAGCATGCCGTTGTCTCCTAAAAAGAAAAACCTGTACACGATAGATGCGCAGCTCCTCTCCCGCATTGCCAAAGCTGTACTTTCATCTCAGAGTGTGGATTTTGGAACCGGTGAGACCTCTGTAACCCTAACCCTGTCAAATCCTGGAGGAGACACCCTCAGGTGGGGTTTCCTGGAAATGTATTTTCCCCACTGGCTCAAAGTAAATCCTTCAAGCGGAGAGTTGGAAATGGGGGCATCCAGTTCACTGGTTTTTAGCTGTGACCGGAGCGGCTTACCGATTGGTGAACAGAAATCTGAGGTACAATTGGTGGGTGGTGAGGTCCCGTTAACCGTCCAGGTACGATTGCTTGTTGAAGGGGCACTACTGAAAGCACAGGAAACCACCTTTGATTTTGGGGAAGAAGACAGCACAGCCATCACCATCCTAGCCAACCAGGGAAATATCCCGCTGGATTGGGATCTGAAAGACGAACTGCCTGCCTGGCTTGACTGGGATCCTGTCCAGGGCTCGGTACCTGCAGGGAAAGAAATGCAGGTAGGCATCACTGCCGACCGATCCTCCCTGGGATTTGGTACGCATACTTTCAGTACCGACTTGATCTCCAACGGAGGCGATACAACATACTACTTTTCCATAACCAGAACGCAGGACCTGATCCAGGTTTCTGCGCAATCACTGGACTTTGGAACTGAAAGCACTGTGCAAACCCTGACACTTATGCGCCTTTCGGGTATACACCCGGTTCCTTTTACTGTAGTGTGCGAGGACGAAAACCTGCAACTCTCACTGACACAAGGTGAAATTTCAAAAGAATATCCCTCTGCCGAGATCGTGGTCACCCTGGACCGGGAGAATATCCCCTTTGGAGCATCTCAAAGCCAGATAAAGATCCTTGCCCCCGAACAGGAGTTTATCGTTAAAGTGAATTACGCAACGGCAGCTGTTCCTGCAGAAGTCATCACAGACGGACATGAGCTGGATGATACTTACAGGCTTCGGTTCAAAGGAATGCTCGCAAGCAACGGGGGAGGTTCTGTGATCCGGCACGGACACTGCTGGGGAACAAATCCGGCACCGGATCTGGAAAATGCCTATTTCTCCGATTTGGGGCCGATTGAGGAAGGCCGTACCTTCGTATCCTACCCCGATGTGTTACCCGAAACCGGGACAACCTGGTACTTCCGTTCTTATGCAGTCAATGAAATGGGCACTTCTTTTGGCCAGACCATGACCATGCAATATACACCCCCGGCCCTGGATAATCCTGTAGTGACCTACAGTAACATATCCGAAGTCTTGATATTCAGGATTAATGATGCCTCGGGCCTGCCATTTGCAGACCATGGATTTGTCTGGAACACAACGGGGAATACCCCTTCTATGGAAAAGGACCAGGTAGTCAGTCTGGGCGAAAAAACATCCGGATCCAACTTCTTTTACAACCTGAGCAAGCCACAAAGGGGACTTACATATTATGTCCGTAGCTTTGCTGTAAATGCTTTCGGAATATTCCTGTCCGAAACAAGCTCACTATACCTGGACATCGAGGAACCGGAACCTGAAACGGGCGGAGTGGAGGAAATCTATTATTATGATGCCCTTTTGAAAGGAAATATTGCTGTTTTAGGGTCAGAGCAGATTCTGGCTTATGGTCATTGCTGGAGCACAGATGCGGAGCCGACCATTGACGATGGTCATACAGACCTGGGAACACCTTCTTACCCGGGCGAATATTCATCACGGGCTACCGGATTGCTTATCAATACGGTATATTATTATCGCTCTTATGTTAAAACTGCCAGGGATATATATTACGGAACGGTAGAAGAGTTTACGACCGGAAGAGATGAGCAGGTGGTAGTGCAGGACGGCCTCAAAATGTACATAACCACGGACGACACACCCAAAGCATATGACTGGACGGGGAGGGCTTACGACCTGGTGGTATCGAACGGTGTGACTTACAACAGAAATAACAAGCCATCCGGAACCAATGCAGCCATTTCATTCAACGGAAGCAGCGGGTACCTGCTGAGCAGCCATGTTAATCCAATCTCGGGAATCGACAGGGGAACCATCAATTTCTGGCTCCGGTTCCGGCAGACCATGAACAAATCGCTGGTTTATCCCTTCTTCGGGTCGGTGTCTGAAGGAGGATTTTATGTGGAAATCCGTCACAATGGGACCGATTGGGTTCTGACACTTTGCATGGGACCAGGCATGGAAACCCATGTGATCACATTGCCTTCCCTGGCCGGTATAGATATTTCCTCTATGCTGGGTACCAGCTGGCATATGATGTCAATCGCTTCCAACGGGACTTCAATGACAGTTTACCTGGATGGGGTAAATCTCTATACACAGTCCATGCAGATGACATTTGGCGTACAGCAGGATTTTGTGGTAGGGGCAAATGCACTCAACAGCACTACGATCAATACGTTTTTGCCGGCTGATATGGCCTGCCTCAGGTTTTATGACCGGGTTCTTTCAGATCCCGAGATTGCACAGATATTCAATGCCGGTATGTGATTTACCGGAGGTAAGCAAGAAAACCGTTCCAGATATTCAGAACATCTGCGTGCCTGCCTTTGACTACCAGGATGTGGTTGGCCATAGCATTGAGAATAAAATCACTTACCGGCCTATCCAGTCGAAGGGTCATCTGCGTACGGCACTGATTGTCGGAATGTTTTGATTCGGTGGCAACGCCCTCTGAAACAAAAAAGCGTTCCAGGGTATTGCCAATCCACTTGACAGCTGTATACGGCACATCCTTTTCCAGGGTCCCTTCCACGGCAACACCGATTCCAGTTTCATAATGAGAATTCAAACAGTAAGACGATGTCATTGACAAAGGAACAGTACAATGTGCGATGTCCAGGGTATTCTGTTCCCTGTTATAACCAACTGGATTGGCCATAAAAACGGGACTCTGGGATATATTGCCTGCCATGATCATAGTTAGAAGTGCGGGAATATCTCCCTCACAGGCAGCAGGAATCCCAGCCTGGTTAAAAAGGGAAATGGCCATACAGGCGGTGACATGGCATGATTTTATCAGGTCGAAACATTTTACGGTTAATGCATTGCACGAATAGTAGACCATCAGTTCATCCATGGCCTGGTACATTCTTATGGCATCACTCAGATCTTCTTTTGTGCAATTCTTGAGGCAGGTGCTTTTTTTCAGAATATTGTTGTACAATTCCTTGTTTTCTCGGCTCAGCGCTGTAAGGTGTTTGTACTGTTTACAGATAAAAGGTATTTCGATATTTTGAAAAGATACTTTCAGCATACGGCTGATGGCATTTGTATCCACTTTGGAAGACAAAAGCCAGGGCGATGCGTCACCGAACAGCGCTATGCTTGTATTCTTTAACTTTCTGAAAGTTTGCTGCATACGGAGCGTCCTGCTGAGCAGTTCTTCTGAGATTTCATCTTCAGAAAAAATAAGTGGTATACTCATCCTGCCCTGTGTTACATAGGTGAAAAGTTCCAGGGTGGCAGGCAGGGAGTTGCTCTGGTCGTCATGTAGAAAAAACAAGGGCAGGGGAAGAGAAAAGCCGTAGCTTTGAAATATTTCTTCGCAGCCGCCTGATGCTATGAACGGAATATACACTTTTTCCGGATCAGCCAGGCGTTCAGCCGTTATGTTTTTGTAAGATATCACAGTGACACTGAAGCGCTTTCCCAGCGACTCCAGGAGAGACCTTCTTGATTCCTCCAATACCATGTAGTCGTGTAATGGAGAGTGAAAGAAAATCAGTTCAAGTTTAAGCTTCGGGCGTTCCATCACCAAAATGTAAAGGAATATTGGGCATTCCCTTCCCGGAGAGGTTTATTTTCCCGAAGTGTTCTTCGTATTTCTTCAGGTTGTCCTCCAGGGCATTGAAAAAACGTTTGGCGTGTTCAGGTGTCATGATGATCCGGTTCTGCACCTTGGCTTTTTGAATACCCGGCATCATGCGGATAAAGTCAAATACAAATTCACTGCTGGAATGGGTAATGATGGCAAGATTGGAATAACATCCCTGGGCAACATCTTCCGGCAGCTCTATGTTAATTTGTTTCTTGGGGTTTTGTTCCATGGCTTAAGCTTTTATTTCATACAAAAGTAGTATTTTTATATATTTGCATCTTATTCCCTTAAGTAAATGGAACTACCTGCAATATACGATCCCTCTGTTACAGAAAACAAATGGTACGGTTATTGGCTGAAACACCGTTTTTTTCATTCAATTCCGGATAAAAGGCCAAAATACAGTGTGGTAATACCCCCGCCCAATGTGACCGGTGTGCTGCATATGGGACATATGTTGAACAACACCATACAGGATGTACTGGTAAGACGTGCCAGAATGCAGGGAAAAAACACCTGCTGGGTTCCCGGAACCGACCATGCTTCCATTGCGACTGAAGCCAAGGTGGTGGCATTGCTCCGGGAAAAAGGGATCCAGAAAACCGATATCACAAGGGACGAATTCCTCAGGCATGCCTGGGCGTGGAAAGAAAAGCACGGGAATATCATACTGGAACAACTGAAGAGGTTGGGTGCTTCCTGCGACTGGGAACGCACCAACTTCACCATGAATCCTTCCCTGAGCCGTGCCGTGCTGGATACCTTTGTTTATTTGTATAACCAGGGGTTGATCTATCGTGGGGTACGCATGGTGAACTGGGATCCCCAGGGGGGCACCGCGGTTAGCGATGAAGAGGTTATACACCGTGAAGTCAAGGAAAAACTCTACTACCTAAAGTATTATTTCAGTCATAACGGGGAACGAAGCGAACAATACCTTTCTATTGCCACCACAAGGCCGGAAACCATTATGGCAGACGTGGCTCTCTGTGTGAATCCCGCGGATGAACGGTACGCGAACCTTGTGGGGAAAAAAGTGCTAATACCCCTGATAAACAAGGAAATCCCAATTATTGCCGATGACTACGTTACCATGGATTTTGGAACAGGGTGCCTCAAGATCACCCCGGCACACGATCCCAATGACTATGAAATAGGATTGCGGCACAAACTGCCCGTGATAGATATTCTGAACCTGGATGGCACCCTCAACGAGGAAGCCAGGATCCTGGTGGGTGAAGACCGCTTTGTGGCACGCAAAAAAATCCGCATTATGCTGGAAGAGGCAGGATGCCTGGAAAAAGAAGAATCCTATGTCACTCAGGTTGGTTTTTCTGAACGTACTGACGCTGTCATTGAACCCCGTTTGTCGCAGCAATGGTTTGTCAAATTGAGCATGCTGGCCAAAAGGGCTCTGGACTATGTTGAAGATGGACGGGTAAAGCTTATTCCTGACAAATACCGCAACACATACCGTCACTGGATGGAAACAGCCAGGGACTGGTGCATTTCAAGACAATTGTGGTGGGGGCAGCAAATCCCGGCCTACTACCTGCCCAACGGAGATGTGGTGGTAGCTTCGTCAGAAGAAGAAGCGCTTGTCCTGGCCCGGAAAATTGATCCCTCTGTGAAAGACGGGGATCTGAAGCAGGATCCCGATGTGGTGGACACCTGGTTCTCCTCGTGGCTCTGGCCCATTTCGGTCTTTGATCCCGATAAGCCGGGCCACCCGGAAAAAGAACCCAACCCCGAGTTGGCGTATTACTATCCCACAGATGACCTGGTCACTGCCCCGGATATCCTTTTCTTCTGGGTAGCCAGGATGATCATGGCCGGGGATCTGTTCTGCGGCCAGAAACCATTTTCCAATGTTTACCTAACAGGGATGGTTCGAGACAAAATGGGTCGCAAGATGTCCAAATCGCTGGGCAACTCTCCTGATCCCATTGAATTGATGAATATTTACGGTGCAGACGGGGTGCGTATGGGCCTTATGCTCTGTACTTCTGCCGGAAACGATATCTTGTTTGATGAAACTCAGATGGAACAAGGCCGGAACTTCTGCAATAAGATCTGGAATGCCTTCCGTCTGGTGAGTTCCTGGAAACGCGATGAACGCCTGGAGCAGGAAGATACATCACGCCAGGCCGTGCGCTGGTTCAGCCAATTGCTCTCTGCAACCAGGGATGAAGCCGAGGACCTGTTTTCCAAATACAGGCTTTCAGAAGTCCTGATGTTGCTATACAAGCGTTTCTGGGACGATTTCTGTTCCTGGTACCTGGAGATCATCAAGCCTGCCGGGAATGCAGGAAAGAGAATTGATTCAGCTACATACGACAGTACGCTGGCATTTTTTGACCTGCTGCTGCACTTACTGCATCCGTTCATGCCGTTCATAACAGAGGAACTCTGGCAAAACATGGCAAAACGCGTGGAAGGGGACAGTATCATGGTGTCACCCTTACCGGACTCAGGATCCTGCAACAAAGCAGAACTGGAGGATTTTTCCCGGTTACAGGAACTGGTTGTGACCATTAGGGGTCTCAGGCAAAACAGGCAGATTCCCGGAAAAACCCTTCTGAAACTCTATGTCAAAGGACATTTTCCGCAAATGCTGCATGGAATTGCACAACGCATGGGCGGGCTGGAATCTGTCCAAACGGTAACCGAAGCGCCGCAGGAAGGAAATGTATATGCTTTCCTGGTGGGAACAACCGGCTTTTTCATTCCGCTGGGGAGCCTGCTGGATAAAGAGGAAGAACGTTCTAAACTTAACGAAGAACTGGAATACCAACGGAAATTCCTTGCCACTGTCGACAAGAAATTATCCAATGAAAGTTTCCTTCAACGTGCTCCCGTGGATGTTGTTGCCATAGAACGCAAAAAACGTTCGGATGCTATGAGCAGGATTGCAGCCTTGAAGCAGCAATTAGATTTATTACAATGAAATACAGGGGTTTAATCCTCGCATTGCTCATTCTTTCACACCTGGCTGGCTGTGTTAAAGTGGCCAGTCTTGATGATCGTGCATCCATTGCTTCGTGTCTGATAACAGACGTATCTCCTGAAGCTGTCATTTTCAATGAACCGCAGGTGGAAGAAGGATCAATTATTCTGCCTATGGATTACGGGAAATACGAATTCCCGGTTACAGTTACCCTGAACATAAAAACAGCCCAGGCAATAGACAAGATCCTTGGCCTGGATACAGACAATACATTGGTATTTGAAAACCCGGAAACGGTTCGCAAAATCCACCTGATTGCCCTGAGTGGGGTAGTGCATTCATACGACATTCGAATAGAAGTAGCGCCCCGTAGTGATCTGGCGGCAGTGACGGCAGCCCGGTTAACGGAATACAACCCCGGTGATTTTCCCCTTGCCAGGGAAGTTGTGGTGGATGTAGTCGAGAACGAGATAGGGATATTTGCCCTGAAGGGAGCTTTCTTGCCCCTGACTGTGGGTCTGGAATTTGATCTGAGTCCGGGAGCGAAGCTGGAAAGCCCTGGAAACAGAGGCAACTTCACCATAAATGCCTATGATACGGCCATTCCTTTTACAATTGTTGCCGAGAGCGGGAAAAAAGAATTGTGGCACATTCGCCTGATTGGAGTTATACTGGCAGAAAATGCATCGCAGACAGACAGGGAACCCTGGGAACGCATGGCACCAGGAGGAGCGTTGGAAATTTCATTTAATCCTGCTGAAGTGGAATGTGTGGGAATATCTGAAGATTTGCAAACCAGCCGTTACAAGGTTTCTGTGCGTGACAACGGCAATCCTTTTCCCTGGAAAGCCGTGGCGGGTTTCAAGATGAATCCCTATGTCGTACCAATTCACCATGATGCCGGACAAGAATTCACAATCCAAAGCTGGGAAGATAAAAGAACCTTTTACCTGGTTGATATACTTTCACGACAGGCTCGGGCCTGGGAACTGGTGTGGCAGCAGTGGCTCAACCCGGCCAACCTGGTGGAATCATTTGTGATTGGCGAATACACCTCACAGAATAACCAGATCCGGTTAGGTGAACCCCGGATAGACACGCTCAATTCCCTGGTGGAAATTCCCATGGTGGAAGGCAATGATTTTCCGCTACAGATTACATCCCGCCAGGTGACATTATCTGAAGGTGCCACCTGTGATTTAGCAACGATCTTAACTTTTGAATCTTACCGCACCGAGGTGCCGTTTTCCGTAACATCCCAATCGGGGAACCGCCGAGACTGGATCATGAGGCTTGATCCCTGGTTTGAAACAGAGGCCCGGATACTCTCATTTGTGGTGGACAGTTACAGTTCCAGGGAAAACCTGGTTACACTGGAAAGCAACACGGCAACCATAGATCAGGACAGCCGTACAGTTACACTGGTGCTCAAGTCAGGATATGATTTTCCTTTGGTGCTGAACGCCTTTTCAATGGAATTATCTCCCAAAGCCACCTTGCAGGAAGCATTTCCGGAGGGAATTCTTTTCCCTTCCATAGATGACATTATGCCTTTGACCATTATGGCTGAAAGCGGCGATGTGGCAGAATGGAAGTTGCAATTGGCCGATGAACGAACAGAAAACCTGGAAGCCCTGGTGACGGATTACAGCATTACAGGCTACCAGGGCACCAGCCAGACAGAACATAACATCACGCTCCTGGAAGAGGGTGTGGTAGATACGCTAAATCATACGGTGACCCTGGTTATCAGCGACTGGTCCTCAAAGATGCCCCTGACGGTGGACGGGGTGCTGAATGTATCAAAGAACGCCGTGCTCGGCGGGGAGATCACCACAAGGCAGCACAGGGTGGTTTTCAATTCAACCGGCCTGAAGTTCCGGTTTTCTGTTACTTCCGAAAGCGGTACCAATACAACCAGCTGGACTTTACAACTGGAAGACCGGTCTCCGGTAAGGAGTTCAGAAGCTGCCGTGACGGACTTTATTACCGGGAGCCCTTCCTCGGGCTATGAGTTTGACCAAAAATTCCTGGAACCCGCCGATAACCTGATAACGTTGCTTATCGGTACCAGACCGGCTGAAGAGACACAATTGACCATCAAGCCCAGAATTACCGTAAGTGAGGGTGCACGGCTTTCGGGAATAACATCGGGGGCTCCACTCAGTTTGTCATTCACGGAACCTTTCACCTTCAAAGTAATGGCAGAAGACGAAACGATCCGGCAATGGCAGATACGATTGATTTATGCACCCCAGGTGCCCAACAGTGGTTTTGAAGAATGGGGGTATGTAGGTGATGCTAAGTTCTTGAATGTCCTGCCTTCCAATGGAAAAGGATGGACTACCGGGAACAATTTTCAAGTTATAGGCTCAACAAGAGTTCCCGGGAAAAACAGCCCCTATGCAGTTCAGATGCTGACACAACTGAAAACGGTGGACCTGGTGGTGATGAAAGTGACCAGCTTGGCTGCAGGGGCTCTGCTCCTGGGAAGTTTTAATTTCAGCATGGATGTGGAAGCTGTAATGAATCCCTCGGTCATGACAGATTTCGGGATCCCGTTTGCCCCCGGTTCCAATCCTGTTGGATTTGAGATTGATTACCTGTATGAACCAGGAGGCCAGAGGGTATTTACCGAATCCTACAAGGGCATGTTTGGCATGCCGGCTTTTAAAGACCCGGTAAAAGTCGATGGGCCTGACAAAGCCGTTATTACGGCAGAATTGCATCATAATGCGACGGGAACCTGGGAGTATGACCTGAATAAAAGACAGGACATGATTGCAGAAAATGAGATTGCCACAACCGGTACCCAGGGATGGAGGCATGAGCAGTTGGTTTTCAAGCCCGTTCCGGGCAGGGAAAACCTGCAGATGACGCACCTTGTGGTTCGCATGTCTTCTTCCTGGGAGGGAGCAGAGTTTAAAGGAGCCGATGGCAGCAAGCTCACAGTGGATAATTTCAAATTAATTTACTATCTTCCCGGACCGACGGCCATAATACTGGAATAACCATGGTGGAACATAAAACCCAAATAACAGTAAGGTATTACGAAACAGATCAGATGGGCGTGGTGCACCACTCCAACTACATCCGCTATTTTGAAACAGCCCGGGAAGAAATGATGGCCCATATCGGTGTTCCTTACACCTATTCGGAATCACAGGGAATCATAATGCCGGTACGTGTGGTTCATTGTGACTACATACATCCGGCACGTTATGGCCAGGTGTTGACTGTGACAACAACAGTAAATGAAATGCCCCGTTCCAGGATCACGTACCATTACCAGGTCTTTGACGATTCCGGTGTACTTTTAGCCACAGGGTATGTTACCCTTGCTTTTGTGGATACTTCCCGGGGTGTTCCCGTGAGGGCACCCCGTTTTCTAACGGAAGTGTTGGAAAAATACATAAATTTGAAAAAAACTAATCAACAGGAAAATGTGTAAATTATTGCTGTTTGGCACGTTGGGTGCCACCGAGATCATCATTATTGCCCTAATTGTACTGCTTCTCTTTGGAGGGCGCAAGATTCCCGAGCTCATGAAAGGCATTGGAAAAGGTGTCAGAAGTTTCAAGGAAGGTGTGAAGGGTATAGAAGAGGATATAAATGGGGATGAAAAAGAAAGCGATAAGGATATTAAAAAATAGCGGTGGCTGATATTTCGGGGCATAAAAATGAGATGACCTTTTGGGAGCATCTTGAAGAGTTCCGCAAGGTGCTATTTCGCTCGGCAATTGTCCTGATCGTACTCATGGTGGTTGTTTTTGTGAATAAGAACTTTGTTTTTGATGCTGTCATATTTGCTCCCAGAAGCTCTGATTTCATTCTCTACCGGTGGATGACGGGGTTGGCAGACCTTGTGGGGATTTCTTCCATCTCACCGGAACCTTTTACACTGCAATTGCAAAACATTGAACTGTCAGCCCAATTTTTCACCCATATCAGCGTTTCTTTCAGTATAGCCTTCGTGCTGGCCACACCCTTCATCCTGTACCAATTGTGGATTTTTATCCGGCCAGCTTTATATCCAAAAGAAAAAAGAGCGGTAAAGGGAGCTTTCGGCTGGTGTTCCCTGTTGTTTTTCCTTGGTGTCCTGACCGGTTATTTTTTCGTCTTTCCATTGACCATTAATTTTCTGGGAAGCTACCAGGTAAGTGAATGGGTAAAAAACCAGATATCGCTGCAGTCTTATATCCATATGTTCATCTGGCTGGTGATAATCATGGGAATTGTCTTTGAAATGCCCATACTCTTGCGAGTGCTGTCAAAATTAGGCGTTATATCTAAAGAAATCCTCAAGAAATACAGGAAACATGCTGCCATAATCCTGGTGATTCTTGCAGCCATCATAACGCCAAGCGGGGATGCGTTTACCTTGTTTGTGGTAGCATTGCCGTTGTACATTCTTTACGAGATCAGTATACTTGTCAGTTTCAGTAAGCAGCCCGCAGAAGATGAAAAAGTCCCATCATAAGCTTTTGATCATTCTGGCAGGGGGAATCTTTTTTTTATGCCTGCTTCTTTTCCTGACTCCATTTTTGTGGGAAAGTCCTGTATTCCTGCTTCTTAAAAGCGACAAACTTAACGGTTACCGGAAAGCCGGGCTCATTGCCCTGTACAAACCGGCTCCGAAGCAGACCATCAGGGAATATGTTCACCTGTACAACGGAGGATATGAACCGCGGGATTTCACGCCCGGACCTGTCTATATACCGGAAAAGGGATATAATTACCAGGATTCACTGGGCCTGCTCCTTACAGGGGATTTTTACCAGGAAGCACTGCCTTTCCGCAATGGTCTGGGCAAGATCAGGCAAAATACCTTTTACGGCATGCTCAATCATAGAGGCAGGATGGTCATTTCCCCCTTGTACGATACATTGGTCCCATTTTCTGAAGTAATTGTTCTGGTGCAGGGCAGGGAATACGGTGTGGCTAACAGGCGCGGAAAAATTATAATCCCGTTATTGCCCCGCCGTATCAGCAATACATACCATGGCCGTCCATTGCCTTTTCTGATGGCTGTGGAATCTGACGGATCTTATTCTGTCATTGACGGAAAGGGAATCAAGAAAAAAACTCGACCTTTCGACAGTCTTGATATCAGAAACAACACATATTATATTTGCCGTGACGACAAATGGGGCGTGCTGGATGAGGAAGGCAATGAACTTATCCCCACTTTGTACGACCATATTGATGTCTGTGACGGGGATTCTTTTATTGTAAGTAATGGAGGATTTGAGGGTTTACACCTGAAAGGTAAGGCGTTTCCGCTGGTTCCCATCGTGTACGATAAAGTGGATGCATGTACACCTGCAACCTTCATAATAATGAGGGATGGACATTACGGTCTGCTGGACCGAAAGGCAAAACCCCTTATTGAACCTGTTTATGATACCATCTATAACCACCATCCGCAGGAGTGGATTGTGACAGGGGATCATGGCCGGTATACGTTGCGTAACACCGGAAAACTGGAATATCCCACTGAATTTTACGAGTGGATAGGTCCCTGCCGTGACGGGATGACTGTTGTACGTAACGAAAATGGGTATGGCGTGCTTTCTTCAGAGGGAAAGACAGTCGTTCCCCCTCAATATGATACCATCCGCAATTACAGCAGCGGAGTTGCCATAGTGGTCCATAACAAGCAATACGGTGTTATTGACCGAAACGGTCTTTTTACTTTGCCCTTTTCTTTAAGGTTGGTGGAAATTTATGATTTTCAGGGTGATATGGCACTTTCTGCCCAATTTAACATGATGGATGCGCGCATAAAAAAGCAGGTTGGTTTTATTGATAAAAAAGGCAATACCCTGGTGCCTTTCATATACCAGGATGGTCACCGGGTATTTTCCAATGGTCTGGCCGGAATGAAGTACAACGGTTTATGGGGCTATATCAACAAACAAGGTGAAACGATAATCCCCTTTCTTTACGATTCGGTATCAATCTTTTCACACGGCATGGCACAAGTTGATTACAGGGGTCAGATTATTACCATAGATAAAGATGGGAGAAAAATTGAATGATATCGGTTTCCAATATCAGCGTTTCGTTTGCCCATAAGGAGCTTTTCCGGGACATATCCCTGACCATAGACCGCCGCGACAGAATCGCACTTGTAGGTAAGAACGGTGCCGGAAAAACAACATTGATAAAGGTTATTGCCGGACTGGCTGAACCCACATCGGGGCGCGTAGTGCGTTCCTCCGACTGCCGGATGGGATACTTACCCCAACAAATGGGACATGCGAAAGACAAGTCGGTCCTGGAAGAAGCGCTTACCGTTTTTTCCTACCTGGAAGAGCTGCACAAACGAATGGACATTATCACCATGGAGCTTTCCGGAAGGGATGATTTCGAATCGGAAAGCTATAAAAGATTAATGGTGGAATTGAATGAAGTAACAGACCGGTTGCGTATTCTGTCGTCTGACAATCCCAGGGGAAATGCAGAAAAAATTCTTACAGGACTGGGCTTTAAGCAAGACGAACTGGACCGGCCCAGCCGGACTTTCTCGGAAGGGTGGAACATGCGCATAGAACTGGCCAAACTCTTGTTATCGCGTCCAGATATACTATTACTGGATGAGCCCACCAATCACCTGGATATTGAAAGCCTGCGGTGGCTGGAGCAGTACCTGGAAACATATCCCGGTGCCTTGCTGGTGATATCTCACGACAGGACTTTTCTGGACACTGTAACCAACAGGACCATAGAGATATCACTAAACAGGATATACGATTACAAAGCCCCGTATTCCCAGTTTCTGGAGCTGCGCAGGGAGCACCTGGAACAACAGATGGCTGCTTACCAGAACCAGCAACGAACGATCGAAAAAACACAGGAATTCATTGAGCGTTTCCGCTATAAGCCCACCAAGTCCAATCAGGTGCAAAGCCGTATAAAACAATTGGAAAAAATGGAATTGATTGAAGTGGACCAACTGGACAATTCACAAATCCGAATGAGTTTTCCCGAAGTTCGCAGAAGTGGAAAAGTGGTGTTCAATTGCAGGAATGTATCGGCAGGTTATGATAAAGGACCTGTTTTTAGCGGGGCAAACCTGGTGGTGGAACGGGGTGAGAAAGTGGCTTTTGCAGGCAGGAACGGGGAGGGGAAAACTACCATGCTAAAATTGCTTACCGGTCAAAAAACTGTCATGAGCGGGGTATTAGAGACCGGACACAATGTACTGTTGGGGTATTACGCTCAGAACCAGGACGAACTTCTGGATAATAACCTGACCGTATACCAGACACTGGATGAAATAGCCGTGGGAGACATACGTACACGCCTGCGTGATATTCTGGCCTCTTTCCTTTTCCGCGGCGAAGATGTTGACAAAAAAGCCGGTGTTCTGAGCGGGGGTGAAAGATCGCGCCTGGCCCTTGCAAAGCTTATGCTGCAACCATACAATGTTCTGGCCCTGGACGAACCCACCAACCATATGGACATTCCCTCCAGGGAAGTGATGAAGGAAGCCTTGAAACAGTATACCGGCACCCTGGTTGTGGTTTCGCACGACAGAACCTTCCTGGATGGCCTGGTGGATAAAATATATGAATTCCGGGACGGTAAGGTAAAAGAACACCTGGGCGGGATACGTGAATTCATGGAACGAAGGAAACTGGAAACACTCAGGGACCTGGAAAAAAACAATCCTGCAAAAGAAGAGATAAAAAAGGAAGGTTCAGGTAAAGACTCGAGTGCAGGAGAAATCTACCGTCAGAAAAAAGAACGGGATAAAATCCTGCGGAAGTTGCAACAGAATATCCTTCACTGGGAAAACAAAATTGAACAGCACGAAAAAGGCATAGCCCTGATGGATGAAAAAATGCTGACAACACCCCCCGGAGGATTTGGTGCGGCTTTCTACCAGTTGTACGAAAAAGAAAAAAAAGAGCTCGACCAGGCTATGAAAGCCTGGGAATGTGCGCACAGTGAGCTGGAAATATTTACTGAAACCATTAAAAATGACTGAAGATCGTATATACGGCATACATCCCGTAAGGGAAGCCCTTATGGGCAGCAAGAAACCAGAAAAAATCCTCCTGCGCCAGGGACTTGAAAGGCCAGTGGCGTTACAACTGATAGAACTGGCCAAGCAGTATGATGTTCCGGTCCAGTTTGTACCACAGGAGAAACTGAATTATCTGACAGCAAACAAAAATCACCAGGGAGTGGTTGCAATGCTGGCCCAGGTGGATTATGTCTCTTTAGAGGAAGCTGTGGCTGCTGCTGGTAATAAACCGGGATTCCCGACTGTTTTACTGCTTGACGGGGTAAGCGACGTCCGTAATTTTGGTGCTATAGCGCGTACCTGTGAATGTGCAGGGGCAGGTGCGCTGATACTTCCTGCAAAAGGAGGGGCTGCCGTGAACCAGGATGCCATTAAGGCTTCTGCAGGTGCATTGTTGCGCATGCCCTCATGCAAGGTTCCCAACCTGAGAACAGCCATTTTTTACCTCAAAGAATCGGGGTATGTGATCACAGGAACGGTGGCAGGGCAGCAACAATCTATCTATGAAACAGATTTCTGCCGTCCGCTGGCTTTAGTTATGGGCGCCGAGGGAAAAGGCATATCCCGGGGGATTCTGGAGCTGTGCGATGAGTTGGTTTCCATCCCGCAATTGGGTGAAATTGGTTCTCTGAACGTATCGGCTGCTGCAGCCGTTATCCTTTTTGAAGCCGTAAGACAACGAATGAAAAAATAAGACAATGTCTATCAGGAATTCAGCAATCAGGCGGTTGGCAGGTGAAACTGCAGTGTACGGGATGAGCACGATCCTTGCCAGGGTCTTGAATTTTTTGCTTGTTCCCCTGTATACCCGCGTGCTGACAGACCAGGCAGCCTATGGTGTGGTTGCTGAATTTATGGCCTACATAGCTGTTCTGCAGGTGGTTCTTGTGATGGGCCTGGAAACGGGCAGCTTCCGCTATGCCTCACTTGCAGAGCAAAAAAACGATAAAACCGCGGCAGGACGTGTGTTCTCCACCTCACTTGCTACCGTTACCGCACTGGCGGGTTTGTTCTTTACCGTGGTGATCCTGTTGCGTTTTCCGATTGTCGGGAAACTTGGGTATGCAGACAGTCCGCAATCCATAGTTTATGTAGCCGGAATCCTTTTCCTGGACAGTATTACAGCCATACTGTTTGCCCGTTTGCGCTATGAACACAAAGCCTTCCGGTTTGCCCTCTTCAAAACCATTAAAATCTGCTGTGAGCTGGGATTCAACCTTCTTTTCTTCCTCTGGGCCCCCCGTTATCTTTCTGCCAACCCGGGAGCATTCCTGGGCCGCTTTATCACGGCAATTCCCGATTACAATTACGTTCTCTTTTCAATTTTCATTTCCTGCATTGTGGCGTTTCTGCTTTTTTTGCCCGATCTGGTGAGAAGAAGCAGTTTTGTTATTGACCGCAAACTCTGGCCAAAGCTCATGATGTATTCCCTGCCGCTGATGATAGCAGGTCTGCCCGGTATCCTTAACGATTTCAGCGACAGGATCCTCTTCCGTTTTTTAATACCCGAAGATGTTTCCTGGCGGGCACAGATGGGGATATACCAGGCCGGTATCAAGCTGGCTGTACTGATAAACCTCTGTATCCAGATGTTCCGGTATGCAGCGGAGCCATTCTTCTTTGGGCAGTCCGGCAGCAAAGATGCGCCACAGACGTATGCACGGGTGCTGGATTATTTTACTGCGTTTAGCATGCTCGTGTACCTCGGGATCTTGCTGTACATGGACCTGTTTAGTCTGATATTGGGTGAAAATTACCGGGAAGGGATTGTCGTAGTGCCTGTCATGGCACTGGCCTATGTATTCCTGGGAATATATTTTAACATAAGTATCTGGTTCAAATTGTCCGGAAAAACCGGGAATGCCGTGTTAATCACAACGGCCGGACTGGGAGTCACCCTGTTGATCAATGTGCTGTTTATGCCACGTTTCGGCTATATGGCGGCTGCCTGGGGACATCTTGCAAGTTACCTGTCCATGACGGTACTGTGTGCTTTAATGGGGCGCAGACAATACCCCATTCCCTATAACTGGATGCGTGTTGGTTTCTACCTGGTTGCAGGGACAGGACTTTATGCTTTCTCCCTTTTGTTTGCACACTTGCCCCTGATTCCCAAACTGGCAATCAATACAGGCATTATGCTTATATATCTGGCTGCATGGGCAGGGGTGGCTGGTTTCTACGGAAAGCTGCGCAAATTATTGCTGCGGCAGTAGCCACATTAAGGGATTCAGACCCCCGGCGATATGAAGGAATGTACAATCTGACAGGAATGTGTTGAAGAAGTTCCCGGCTTATGCCTTGTGATTCGTTTCCAAGAACAATGATGCCTTCGCAGGGCAGGGGAGTGTTGTTGATATCGGTTCCTCCAAGAAGCACAGATCCGGTAACAGGAAGGGAACAGCCTTCCAGAAGCGGGACAAGAGGCGTGTAATGGACCGGGACACGCAGTATGGCCCCCATGGTGGACTGGACTGTTTTAGGATTGTACAGTTCCACACAATCCGGGGAGGCATAAACAGCGGCTATGTCAAACCAGTCTGCCAGGCGCAGTATGGTTCCAAAATTTCCCGGATCGCGTACCCCGTCCAGGGCCAGGTATAAATGTCCCTTCTGCGGCAGAGCCACCGGTACCTTAGGGATCTCTAACACAGCAAGCGCCCCTGAGGGTGTTGACTGAGATGAAATCCTTTCCATTTCCTTTGCCGTGAGGTATTCCGCTTCGTGGGCCACAGCCGGGATGGGGGAACCCTCCTCCAGGTAAAGCTTTTTTATGCGGAAGGGGCCAGGGGTGCCGATCAGCTCCATGACCATCTTCTGTCCTTCAATGATGAATTCTCCGTACTCCTGGCGAAATTTTTTGTTTTCCAGAGATTTGATATGTTGTATTTGGGCCTTGCTCAACATGGTTTCAATAACCTAAAAGTTTAAGCATGGATTTGTATGTCTGCTCTTTAGAAAAGAGTTTTGTAGTATACTCACCGTTCTCTTCTCCAATTATGACCATTTTCGGAGCCGGCATCAGGCAATGCTGGATTCCCCCGAAGCCCGATATGGACTCCTGGTAGGCGCCGGTGTTGAAAAAACCGATATAAAGAGGTTCTCCGTTCTCATTTTTGGGGAGGAAGACCGCGTTGGCATGGGCCTCGGCATTGTAATAGTCCTGGGAATCACAGGTCAAACCGCCCAGGAAAACACGCTGGTAAGGTTCGTTCCACTTGTTGATGGGAAGGAGTATGAAACGACGTTTGATGCCCCATGTATCGGGCAATGTGGTCATGAAAGATGAATCGATCATATACCATCTTTCACGGTCATTTTGTTGTTTTTCGCCCAAGACCTGGTATATATTTGCACCGCTTTCACCCACAGTAAAAGATCCGAACTCGGTAAAAATGTCGGGTTCCTTCACTTTGCGGCTTGCACAGATACTTTTTATCTGTGCAATGATCTCTTCTGTCATGTATTCGTAATCATAGTCAAACGACATGGAGTTCCTTACAGGGAATCCTCCGCCCAGGTTCAGGGAGTCCAGGTCGGGACAGAAATTCTTAAGATCGCAATATACATTCACGCATTTGGCCAGTTCGTTCCAGTAGTATGCATTGTCCTGCATGCCGGTATTGATGAAAAAGTGCAGCATTTTCAGTTTGAACTTCTGATTGCGCTTGATGTATTTATGGTAGTATGGGACCACATCGCTGTAACGGATGCCCAGGCGGCTGGTATAAAATTCAAATTTGGGCTCTTCTTCTGCTGCAATACGGATACCTATCTTGCATGTGTCTTTGACGGCATTATCCAGGGCTTCTATCTCGGGCATATTGTCCAGGATGGAAATGGTATTTTCCCATCCTGAATTGACCAGTCTGGCAATATTTTCGATGTATTGCTGTTTCTTATAGCCATTGCAGATCACATACAGATCCTTGTCTACGATCTTTTGTTCGTAGAGTGACTCAATCAGGTTGATGTCAAAAGCAGAAGAAGTCTCTATATGGATGTCGTTCTTAAGGGCTTCTTCCATTACAAAAGAAAAATGGGATGATTTTGTACAATAGCAGTAATGATAGTCTCCATCGTAATCCACCTTGGCCATGGCAACATTGAACAAACGTTTTGCTTTTTGTATCTGTTTGGTAATGGAAGGTAAATAATAGAATTTCAGGGGTGTTCCGTATTGACGGATCAAATCCATGACAGGAATATCATGGAAAAAAAGTTCTCCGTCTTCTACCCTGAACTCTTCCTGCGGAAAGTCAAAACTTTGTTGAATCAGGTCGATATACTTGTTTTTCATTACTGTAATGTAAGTGAGTTACTTTGTTTAAAAAAAGTCAATGTAAGTCAATCAGATTGCAAATATATGCGAATATTTATTTGTTATATCGTATTGGTCCTTTTTTTTTACTTTTGTATTATGCCTAAAGGTTGGTTTCTGTTAATCCTTTTATTATCCGGATGTGCCGGTACCCGTTATGTTCCCCAGGGGGAATACCTTTTGCGCAAGAATACCATTGAAGTAGTACCTGAAAAGATTGTGTCCCCATCCTCACTAGAGTCCTATATCAGGCAGAAACCCAATACCAGCATAGTTTTTGGATGGAAAGCCTTTTTGAATATTTACAGCCTCAGTCCTGATAAAGACAACGGGTGGAGCCGTTTTCTGCGACGTTTGGGTGAGCCGCCCGTAGTATTTGATCCGGATTTGATAACCTACAGCAAGCATAACATGGATAATTACCTGACCTCGCTGGGTTATTATTTCAACGAAATTGCCGATTCGGTTACTTACCGGAACAGGAAAGCCTCGGTCCATTATAAGGTCATTCCCGGGAAAACCTATACCATAGATACCATACGGCTTGGCAACGCAGATACTAACCTGTCCGAATTGTATTCCGCACATCAGGAACACTCTGTGGTGAAACCGGGCGACGTCCTTTCTTCTCTTTCGCTGGAAAAGGAAGCCGCCCGCATCAATTCCGTAATGAGGAATAACGGGTATTATAGTTTCAACCGAAGCCACATTTCCTTTCTTGCAGATACCCTTTCACCAGGCGGAACAGCCGCACTGGAAGTTCAGCTGCCCGCCCAGGGACTCCACAAACCTTACACAATAAGAAAAATCAATGTTTACCCGGGTTTTGATCCAATACAGGCGGTTATGGATTCAACATACTATGGATCCATGGACACACTGGACCATGAAGGCATGACATTTTTTTTCTCCGGCAAATCCATTTTACGCCCGCGTCTGATCCGGAATATGAGTTTTATCCGTCCCGGTGAATTGTACGACGAATCCAAAGTAAAAACAACTTATGACCGCTTGTCCAATATACGATTGCTCAACAGCGTGACGCTCCTTTTTGATGAAGTGCCTTCTTCACTGCAGAAAGATACCGCCGAGGTTGACTGCACTATCCGCCTAAGCCCTGGAAATTCACAGGGTTATAAACTGAACCTGGAAGCATCGAGCAATTCCAACGGGCTGATTGGCATCTCTCCCGCACTGTCGTATTATCACAAAAATATTTTCAGGGGAGGGGAGTGGCTGACCCTGGGCTTGATGGGAAATTTTCAATTCAAGATGAGGGATCCTGTCAGGGCCACTGAGTTGGGTGCGTCACTAACCCTGACCTTTCCCAAAATGCTTTTTCCGATAAGTCACAGGATTTTCACCAACAGGATACCCCGCACAGATATTACGGCAAGTTACAGTTACCAGTCCCGGCCGGAATACACCCGCAATATAGCTTCCGGCACATTTGGCTACACCTGGAGCATGGGAGAAAAGTATCATTACACGGTCAATCCCGTTAAAATGAAACTGGTCAAGCTTTTCAACATGAGCCCCGGTTTTCTTGCCTCGCTCAATGATCCTTTTCTGATTGACACATACCGGGACCACTTTGACCTGGGACTTTCATCCATATTTTACTATACCAGTGACAATTCTGCGGTGCACCGCAAGACATGGCAATATGTGCGGCTGGGACTGGAATCAGGAGGAAACCTGCTGAGTGCATTCAACTCCCTGATGAAGACAGATTCAACGGGCAGTCATACCATTGGCAACATTGCTTATTCCCAGTATGTAAAGGTTGATATGAATTCGGGCTATACCTTTATAAGGGATGGTCATCAGCTGGCCTTCCGGCTGTATGCCGGAGTAGGGGTGCCTTACGGAAATGCCAGCTCCCTGCCTTTGGAACAAATGTTCTATGCAGGAGGTGCAAACAGCCTCCGGGCCTGGCAGGCTAGAACGGTGGGGCCGGGATCAATGCCGGTAGATTCGACTTTCAGCATCCCAAACCAGGCCGGTGATATACGACTGGAATTGAACCTTGAATACCGTTTTCCGCTTTTCTGGAAGCTGGAAGGGGCTTTGTTTGCCGATGCAGGCAATATCTGGACTTTACCGCGGGAAAATGCCGATCCTGCAGGTGTCTTCCGTTTCGGCGATTTTTATAAAAGCATAGCGATGGATGCCGGCCTGGGAATCAGGGTCAACCTGAATTTTGTCATCCTGCGGCTGGATTTGGGTATGATCGTACGGGATCCTGTAAAACAGGCATGGATTCCGCCTTCGCGGTGGCTTAAGAAGGACAATTACTCGTTCCAGTTTGGGGTGGGTTACCCGTTCTAGATCTTCATTCCTTCTCTGTACAACCTGAACATTTCAATGGCCTGGTATTCGGCCATGCCCAGTTTGTCGTATAGCACAGCGGTGTTGTGGTTGCGTTCTTCGGCCCTTTTCCAGAATTCCCGGGGATCGTTTCCCGGAAACATGGCGGGATCTTTCTGGCTCTGGTGGCGGAAAATCGCATTACGCTTTATGATGACTTCCTCGGGACTCAGGGGAACTGCCATATCCACATCGGCCACGTCCCATTCCTGCCAGGCACCACGGTAGAGCCACAGGCGGCAATCGTTCATCCATGGTCTCTGGCGGAGTTTTTCCATTGCTTTGAGAATGGCGGTATAGCAGATGCGGTGTGTACCGTGAGGGTCGCTCAGATCACCAGCTGCAAACACCTGGTGCGGCTTTATCTCTTCAAATAAGTTGCAGATGATGTCAATGTCCTGTTCCGACAGTGGATTCTTCTTGATACCTCCGGTTTCATAGAAGGGCATCTCTAAAAAATGGACATTATCCTGTTCAATTCCAAGGTATTGACAAGCCGACTTCGCTTCACCGCGGCGAATGAGTGCCTTGACCTTCCGGATGGCCTGCGTATCGGGTTCGCCCGGTTTCTTCTGGCTTAAATCTTTGCTTGCCTGCTCAAAGATCGTACGGGTTTTATCCTGATCCAGTCCGTAAACGGGAGAAATTTCCTGCAGAAAGTCCAGGAAGCGGGTCACTTCATGGTCAAAGACCGCAATATTGCCAGAAGTGTGGTAAGCCAGGTGCAGGATGTGGCCCTGCTGTGACAGACGGGCAACGGTCCCTCCCATGGATATGACATCATCATCGGGGTGGGGGCTGAACACTATTACACGCTTGGGATAGGGAAGAGCTCTTTCAGGGCGTGTAGTATCGTCTGCATTGGGTTTGCCTCCCGGCCATCCGGTTATGGTGTGCTGAAGGCTGTTGAAAGTGTCTATGTTGATTTTGCTGAAAGGCCCACGCTCGGTGATCAGGTCACTCATACCGTTGTCGTTGTAATCACGCGCTGTAAGTTTTAAAATTGGTTTGTCCAGATGGCGGCATAGCCAGAATACAGCTTTACGGATTAATGCTTCGTTCCAGATACAGGGGCCGGTAAGCCAGGGAGTGGATATACGGGTGAGTTCGGCAGCAGCAGCACGGTCAATAATGACTTCTGTCTGAGGATGGTTTTGAAGGAAACTGGCAGGGTGTGATTCATCTACTTTGCCTTCTACCAGGTCTTTTATTGCTTTTGATTCTCCTTCTCCCCATGCCAGGTAGTATATGGTTTTACTCTCCAGGATGGTTTGCACTCCCATTGTCAGCGAATAATTGGGGACGAAATCCACCCCGAAGAATTCACTGGCAGCTGAAATGCGGGTATTAGTATTAAGGGTGATCAAACGCGTACGGGAACTGTAGGGAGAACCGGGTTCATTGGAACCCATACCGGAAGTGATCATTACATCTATTCCCCCATATGAGGCGATTTTGTTTTCAAAATCGGCACAGTGACGGGCTACCTGGGAGCGGGGAATATCCCCTTCCAGGCAGTGGATCTGGTTACCTGGAATATCCAGTACATCAAACAGGTATTCCCGAAGGAACCGGTAATGAGACTGAATCTCATTCCTGGACAGAGGATAAAATTCGTTTATACCAAATATCACTACATCTTTAAAGCTTCTGCCTTTCTCAAAAGCATTGGCAAAGAGTTCATATACGGGAATCATGGCAGGACGGGAGGACAAGCCAAGAACCAGTTTTTTCCCCTGAGATTCTTTCATGCTCAATAGGGTAAGGATATTGTCTACCAGGTAAATAGAGGCTTCTACCTGGTCATCATAAATAAAAACAGGCAGATTTTCATACCGTCTGCTCAGATCGTGATTTAGTGTCATTTAGGCAGGTTGTTGAATTTCTTTTTCAAATTTGACGTAAGCTTTGCGAAAAGCTATTATCCTGCAGATCAATGATTCCATTTGATCCAGTGGAAGCATATTGCTCCCGTCAGAGAGGGCATCCTGTGGCCTGGGGTGGGTTTCAACGAATATGCCGTCCACCCCGGATGCCACTCCGGCAGCAGCAAGGGAAGCAATCATTGAGGGGTCACCACCGGTCACTCCGCAGGCCTGGTTCGGCATCTGAAGGGAATGGGTAACATCCAGAACCACAGGAACGTTCAGACGTTTCATTTTGGGAATGCTGCGCACGTCAAAGATCAGGTCTGAATAACCAAACTGAGTGCCGCGCTCGGTCAGGATGATCTTGTCCATTGTGGCACCAAACTGCAATAGTTTTTCCACAACAAACTGCATCTGTTCCGGGGCAAGAAACTGCCCCTTTTTAACATTGATGGTCCTGCCGGTCTGAGCAGCGGCCTTAAGCAGGGAAGTCTGACGGCAGAGGAATGCGGGAATCTGTATGATATCTATTCCGTATTCTGCAGCCATAATGGCTTCATCCGGTGTGTGCACGTCTGTTGTAACACGGATGTCGAAATAATTCTGTACAGTTTGCAGTATTTCCAGTCCCTTGTGGTCTCCTATACCCGTAAATGAATCCACCCTTGTCCTGTTTTCTTTTCGGTAGGAAGCCTTAAAAACCAGGGGAATTTTGTATTTGGCCGTCAGGGTGCAAAGTTTCCCGGCCACTTCCATGCACAACTTTTCAGATTCGATGACGCATGGGCCGGCTATCAGAAAAAAACCATTCATTTCCATTCTATCAAAGATAGTTAATTTTTTCTTACACTTCGGAATATTTGCTGCCCCAGCGCTCCAGGAACCTGCTTATCTCTTTTTCGCGCGGATTATCCTGCGGGTTGTAAAAGCAGCTGCCACTGATCTCCTGTGGCAGGAATTCCTGCGCCACAAAATTGTGTTCGTAATCGTGGGCATATTTATAGTCTTTGGCATAACCCAGTTCTTTCATCAATTCGGTAGGGGCGTTGCGCAAGTGAAGTGGTACGCTCAGGTCTCCGTGCTTGCGGACCGCTTCCAGGGCATCTTCTATCGCCTTGTAAGCCGAGTTGCTTTTGGCGCTTGTAGCCAGATAAATGGCTGTCTGGGAAAGGGGAATCCGGCCTTCGGGCATCCCGATCTTGTGAACAACATCGAAACAGGCATTGGCCATGAGAAAGGCATTTGGGTTGGCCAGCCCTATGTCTTCCGAGGCCAGGATCACCATCCTGCGGGCTATGAAGAGGGGATCCTCGCCGGCGGCAATCATGCGGGCCATCCAGTAAACCGCCCCGTTGGGATCGCTGCCACGGATGCTTTTTATAAAAGCCGAGATGATATCATAGTGCTGTTCTCCGTTTTTGTCGTAGAGCACGATATTTTTCTGCAACCGTTTCTGAACCTGATCGTTATTGAAAACTATTGTTTCTCCCTGGTCATAGCTTGAAATTACTATTTCAATAATATTCAATAGTTTACGGGCGTCTCCTCCGGAAAGCCTGAAGAGGGCTTCGGTTTCTTCCACACGGATATCCAGCGAACGGAGGTATTCATCTTCTTTCAGCGCCCGTTCAAGTAAAGTGTTCAGATCATTAACAGATAGAGTTTTAAGTACAAATACCTGGCATCGTGAAAGCAGGGGAGCAATCACTTCAAAGGAAGGATTTTCCGTTGTGGCGCCGATCAGCACAATGGTGCCGTCTTCCACGGCACCCAGGAGGGCATCCTGCTGGGATTTGCTGAAACGGTGGATCTCGTCAATAAAAAGTATCGGGCGGTTTTTCTGGAACATTTTGCCGGAGCGTGAACGTTCAATCACTTCGCGCACATCCTTGACACCGGAACTGACTGCAGACAAGCTGTAAAAGGTGCGTTCCAGGTCGCGGGCTATGATTCTGGCCAAAGTAGTTTTCCCGACACCGGGAGGACCCCAGAGTATGAAAGAAGCCAGGTTGCCGCTTTCAATCATCTTGCGCAGAACGGCTTCGGAAGATACGAGGTGTTCCTGTCCTACAAACTGGCTGAAGGAGGAGGGGCGCATGCGTTCAGCCAGGGGAATGTTGCTGTTCAACATGTATAGGAATATTTAATGAATAAAAACCTATTTAACATAATATAAATTGTGTGCATTTAATAATCATCTGCTGGCTTCAGGCAATATAGTTTTTACCTGCTTAACGCTGCCGGCGCCTGAGTTGCCTTATGATACGGGATATGACGTTTTCTATGGACGACTCAGGTTCTATAATGTTGTAATCTTCCCAGAAGCCGGGATCCTCAAAATCGGCTACCTTATACAAGGTTATGTCTGTTGTTTTTACACGGCTCTCCTGTGGAATCTTGTACGAATCTCTGCTGTACTCTGTCATGGCCATTTCAGAGGTAATGGTATAATTCTGACTGAACAGCCTGCGTTCCCACTTTGCGTTGAACTTCAAATCGGTCCTGGAATATCCGAATACCCATTGTCCTTCCGGTAATTGACGGTATTGTGCCATATAGGCGGCATATTCCACCTGCGCACGCAATCCGGCAGGTTTCCTGCGAATGAAAATGGCTGTTGCATGCGGGCGGTCTTCGACATTCATATTGAATTCAATGCGCGATATGGCCATGGTTTCAACGTCTATATACACCTTCCCCCGGAACAGGATATCCTCCGAATATGGTTTCTGGTCGAATGATACCACGTAATTGATTCGGTCATTCATCTGCACCGGGTTTTCTATGTTGAAGTCGTAAAACTGATCTATCTCTGTTAAGTTGACACCCAGAAAGAGGTTTCTGGCCACATCCAGTTCCAGTGCCGAACGAATTCCGCCCTGGGATTTGACAAATACTGTATCAATACGTGTCCAGTCAATGCTTCCGCGTCCTTTGTAAATACCTACCTGGTCCACGGCAAATGTGGGTGTATACGGGGGTTTATGCACATCTATCACAGCTTCTGACAGCGTGACATACGTATTGCCCTTGCGGATCATTTCGCGGTAAAAACCGGTCATTTGCATCCGTTCCTGGGGGTAATTGTCCTTTATGCACCGGAATGCTTCAAGCAACAATTCAAGCGGATCCTGCGGCCTGACCGTGGTCATGGGTATGGGCAGAGCAGCCTGGATCAGGCCAACGACCAGCGGCTTGTTCTGTTCCATGAACTGCTTGATGGGTATCACTGTTGTGTGATATCCTAAATAACTGATGGTTATAGATTTATCTGCATGAGCACGGGGAAATTTTAGGGTAAAGAAACCTTCTCCGTTGGTTACTATGCTTATGCTCACATCCTGTATACTTACCGAGGCAAAAACCATCGGACGTTTGGTTTCTGAATCCACTACCTTTCCCGAAACGCTGAGCGTGTTCTCCTGGCCCCGTAATGAAAACACAGCTCCAGATACAAACAAAACGCTCATTATCAGCATTTTGAATGTATATTTGGTGTTAAAAACCGTTTTCATAGTCTGGCTGTTTTATTTATTCTCCTAAAATACGCTTTTTTTTTCGCATTTTTGCCTTCTGTAAAAGAACCGTATGGGAAAAAGAGACCGGGAAATTCTGGAGGACATCTGTATTGAATCTGTGGCGGCAGAAGGCAACTCCCTGGCCCATGTAAACGGTAAGGCGCTTTTTGTGCCCATGGCCGTGCCGGGTGACATTGTTGATGTTCAGGTCACACACAAGAGACGAAGTTATATGGAAGGCATCATCCTGAAACTGGTGAAGCCTTCACCCATGCGTCTGGGGCCGTTTTGCAGCCATTTCGGGGATTGCGGGGGTTGCCGCTGGCAGCCCATTCTCTACGAAAAGCAGCTGGAATTCAAGCAGCAGCAAGTAATTGACCAATTGACCAGGATTGGGAAGCTGAACCTTCCTGCCGTAAGCCCCATTATGGGTTCCGAAAAAACGATACATTACCGCAACAAACTGGAATTCACCTTCTCCAATAGCCGATGGCTGCCATCAGAAGAATTTCTTAAGAATGATGACGCCGCTGCTGCTACTGCCTCTGCTTCTGCGGTTTCGGGGCCTTTTGCGGCAGAAGTTCCAGATGCTCCTCCCCTGCCCGCCCCTGCCCTGGGTTTTCACATCCGGGGCCGTTTTGACAAGGTACTGGACATTGAAAAGTGCCACCTGCAGGCAGAACCTTCCAACGCCATACGCCTGGCCATCAGGGATTATGCCATTGAAAAAGGCCTCTCTTTCTTTGATTTGCGGCAACAGACCGGATTCCTGCGTACCCTGATGATCCGCATTACCCTGAGCGGAGAAGTCATGTTGGTAGTGGTTTTTGCGCACGATAACCCGGACGCCGGAGAGGATGACGCTGCCCGAAAGGCCCTGCTGGACCATTTACTGCAGCAGTTCACCCAGATAACCTCCCTGCATTACGTGATCAATACCAAGCGCAACGACAGCCTCTCTGACCAGGAGCCGGTCCTTTATGCCGGGAAACCGTATATCCTGGAAACCATGGAAGACCTTCAATTCCGCATCGGCCCCAAGTCGTTTTACCAGACCAATAGCGGCCAGGCGCTCCGCATGTACCTGAAGATCCGTGAATTTGCAGATCTTCAGGGAGATGAAACCGTATATGACCTATACACAGGCACCGGGACCATTGCCCTGTTCCTGGCACGGCACTGCCGCAGCGTGACAGGCGTTGAATGTGTTCAGGAGGCAGTTGACGATGCGCGGGAGAATGCCTCGGCAAACAACATACAGAATGTCCGGTTTGTTGCCGGAGATATCAAGGATGTGCTGACGGCCGGTTTTGTGGCCTCGAGCGGCCATCCCCATGTGGTGGTGCTGGATCCTCCGCGGGCCGGGGTGCACGAAGATGTGCTGAAGGTTTTGCTGGAAACGGCCCCGGAAAAGATCATTTATGTGAGTTGCAACCCGGCCACCCAGGCCCGTGACCTGGCCCTTTTGCAGCGTCTGTACCGTATCACCCATGTGCAGCCGGTAGATATGTTTCCGCATACGCACCATGTCGAAAATATTGTTGTTGCAGAGATAAAATAAACGCCATGTCATGAGCACAACAGAACCCCTCATTACCACCATTTGCGCACCGGCTACACCGCACGGCGTGGGCGCTTTGGCGCTGATACGCATGAGCGGTCCACAGGCGCTGGAGGTTGCCGGAAGGGTCTTCCGTTCTGCAGCCTGTCCCGATTTGACACAAAGCGAGGGTTATCGCACTTATTTCGGACATGTGCGTGATTCGTCCGGGGAACTGCTGGATGAGGTGTTGCTGAGCGTTTTCCGGGCCCCCCATTCCTACACGGGCGAAGACAGCGTGGAAATCTCGTGCCACGGTTCACTGTACATCCAGGACGCCCTGTTGCGCACCCTGGTGGAAAACGGCGCAGTACTGGCCGGTCCAGGGGAATTTTCCCAACGTGCTTTCATGAACGGCAAGATGGATCTTGCTCAGGCCGAGGCTGTGGCCGACCTGATCGCCTCGGAAAACCGCACCTCCCACAAACTGGCCATGGACCAGATGCGGGGCGTTTTCTCCCAGGAACTGTCAGCGCTGCGATCACGTTTGCTGGAGCTCGCTTCGCTCATGGAGCTGGAACTGGACTTTTCCGATGAAAATGTGGAATTTGCAGACAAAAAGGAGCTGCGTTCCCTGGTTGAATCGCTGCTTGAAAGCATCGGCAAACTCTGTGATTCTTTCAGTATGGGAAATGCCATGAAAAAAGGCGTCCCGGTGGCCATCGCCGGTTTGGTGAACTCCGGGAAATCCACCCTGCTGAACGCCTTGCTGGGCGAGGAAAAGGCGTTGGTAACCCCGGTGGCCGGTACCACGCGCGATACTATAGAAGATGTGCTGGTGGTGGATGGGATCCCCTTCCGGTTCATCGATACAGCCGGGCTTCGTCATATTGGAGAGGTGGATGAAATGTCCCAGGAACATATTGAGAAACTGGGCGTGAAACGTTCACTGGAAACCATCCGTTCTGCTGCCGTTCTGATGCTTGTTCTGGATGCTTCCCGGCCGGAAACCTACACCGAAAGCCTGCAATCGGTAGCATCGTTTAATAATGAGCACATCTTGTTCATTATCAATAAAATTGACCTGGTATGTAACATAGATGTTATATTGGCGGGATTTATGAACACTCTGTGTAACACATTTGTTACATCAAGCAAATCCAACACTTCTGTCTTGCCGGTGTCTGCAGCTAAAAACATTGGTATTGAGGATATTAAAAATACTTTAGTAGCTAAAATCCGGCCGGATCTGGACCGTAACGCCATCATACTGACCAACCTGCGCCATTACCAGGAACTCCGTGCTGCCGGAGAAGCCTTGCAACGCGTTCGCGAAGGCCTGGATGCCCGGCTGAGCACCGATCTGCTCACCCCGGACCTGCGACAGGCCCTGCACCATATCGGCAGCATAACCGGTGAGATCACCCCGGATGACATCCTGGGAGAGATCTTTGGGCGTTTCTGTATTGGAAAGTAACCACCACAAAATAACCAAATACAAAACAAGTATAAACCTACTTAAAGCCCTTAAATAAGGGTTTTTTTATTGTAGCAAAGTTATTATTTATTTTGTGATATTATGCGTTTATTCGGTACAAATTTGTACCTTTGTTGTACCATTTTAAAAAATGGCTATTTTTTTGACTGAATTTGTACCCCGTGAGGTTTACATAGTTTACAGAATAATACACTTTTAAACAGAATGGAACATTTTTAAAGGTATTGAAAGCAGAAAAAAGATACAATGAGTAGTAATATACAAGTGCAGCGTATTTGTCAGCATTGTGGAGCGGAATTTACAGCCCGTACAACGGTAACTAAATACTGTTCGGATAAATGCAGTAAGTCAGCATACAAAGCCCGTAAACGAGCCGAAAAGGTGCAAAAGTCAAATACCGAAACCAAACAGATAAAAACCAAACCTATTGAGGAATTGAAAGCAAAAGAGTTTTTGACCGTTTCAGATGTTTCAAAGTTAGTGGGTTGTTCCCGTCAAAACGTGTACAAACTAATAAATACGGGAAAGCTGAAAGCAACAAACATACTGGAAAAGAAAACCATTGTAAGACGTTGCGACCTTGACAAGCTATTTAAAGAAGTTCCCGAAATTGAAACCATACCCGAACAACAAAAACAGGAATTGAGCGACTGGAAACAGGCAGGGGCGTTTGATATTACCGACTGTTACACCATAAACGAAGTGTTGGAAAAGTACAGCATATCGGAAACAGCCTTGCAAAACCTCATCAAACGGGAAAGCATACCCAAAATAAAAATGGGTTGGTATGCCTATGTACCAAAATCGATAATTGATAAATATTTGAGTTGAGCAAAAAATAAAGTTTGTTTTAGAGAGTACCAAAAGTAACTTTAGTAACTAAGCATAAAGGACAATGACAACAAAAGTAACATTAAGACAAAAGAAAATAAGCAAGGGACGGCAAAGCCTGTATTTAGATTTTTACCCGGCTATACCACACCCCGAAACAGGCGAACCTACACGAAGGGAATTTTTAGGGCTTTACATTTTTGAGAAACCGAAAACACCCATTGACAAACAGCACAATACTGAAACCTTACAAATAGGTGAAAGCATACGCCAAAAACGGGAAAACTTTTTGAATAAGCCTGAAATTTACAGCGAATACGAAAAAGAGCAGTTACGCAAAAAGGAATTGGGCGAACAATGTTTTATTGAGTATTTCAGAAAGTTAGCGAACAAACGTAAAGCAAGTAACCACGATAATTGGGTTTCAGCACTCAATTACATTGAAGCGTTTACCAACGGTAAATTGAAGTTTGCAGACCTCAACGAAAAGTTTTTAGAGGATTTCAAAGAATACCTACTAACTACCAAAAGTAAAAAGAGCGACAAAACAACCCTTTCACAAAATTCAGCCGTTTCGTACTTTAATAAGGTAAAAGCTGCATTGAAACAAGCCTATAAAGACGGCATACTACAAACCGACCTGAACGCCAAAATAAGCCCAATTAAGGCAGCCGAAACAAGACGGGAATACTTGACTATTGAAGAACTGAATAAACTTGTAAAAACACCGTGCAACAATGATTTATTGAAACGTGCAGCCCTGTTTTCAACCCTTACCGGGTTGAGGTTTTCAGATATTCAAAAAATGGTTTGGGGCGAACTTGAATACATTGAGGGGCAAGGGTATTTCCTGAATTTCAGCCAAAAGAAAACAAACGGAATTGAGTATTACCCTATTTCAGAACAGGCAGTAAGTTTGTTAAACGAAAAAGGCGAACCCACAGCCAAAGTATTTGAAGGGTTGGAATATTCAGCCTACCATAACAAACACCTGTTTCAATGGATTGGAGCAGCCGGAATAACTAAGGATATTACCTTTCATTGTTTTCGCCACACGTTCGCCACCTTGCAACTGTTTAACGGAACGGATATTTACACCGTTTCCAAAATGTTAGGACATAAAGACCTAAAAACAACACAGATATACGCTAAGATTGTGGACGACACCAAACGCAAAGCAGCCGACAAAATTAAATTGGATATGTAACCACTTAAAGCATAAAGGACAAATGAATTATTTAGAAATAGTATTACAAGGGTATTTCAATGATAATAACAGGGAGTTTTTAGAAGGGTATTTTTTCAGGGAGTTTAAAAAAGCTGAAAAGGAACAGTTTTTTGAAGCAGTTGAGTTTTTTAACGGTTGTTTAAAAGTTATTGAAGGTTGGGAAAAACATTTACAGGACAAAGTTTTTGAACGACAAAGGGAATTACATTTAATGCTTAATCATGCAAAAAATGGTACACTTTCATACGCTGAACTGGAAGGTAAAACCATTGAGGAAAAAAGGCAGGAAACAATACAATATTGCGAACAGGAACTTAAAGACGTTCGACCGAACGGAATAGGCAGCCTTTCATTTACAGTACATTTAAATTCGTTGACAAACGGGCGTATTGCTTACAATATGGCACACAATGAAGTATTACAAATAAAACTTTCAATCTTAAAAGCATTTGATAAAACCCAACCCAATATTGAACCGTTACCACCTCAACCGATTGTTGAAGGCTCTTTTAGTGTACTTGAATGGGCGACTATCTTTTATTATGCAGATGAAACAAAATTACTAACTGAAAGCCGTTTAATTAAAACACGACTGGAGCAGTTTATGAGTAAACACCAAATAAATACAACCTTTGATAACTTCAAAACGAAGTATTACGAAGCAAAGAAGCGAATAAACGAAAAGAATGATTATCCAATAAACAAACTTGAATTGATTATCCCCTTTCTCAAAGAAAACTATAAACAGACGGTTACTAAAGTTGATAACGATATAACTTTTTTAAAAGAAAATAAACCTGAATATTAAGGGTTTACGTTTTTTATTTCAAAAAGTAACTGTTATGTAACTGGTTACGCCTTATGTACTTGCACCCATTGTTTAACTAAAATATAAATAACAATGGAACAAGTAGAACAGGTATTTTTTAACGTGCCGTTATCCAAATTAGAGCCAATATTTAAGCGTTGGATAAAAGAAGCACAAACAGAAATTCAGCCTATTAAGGTTGAACCCACCGACCAACCGGAACAGCTTTTAACCATTCAGGAAGCAGCCGAATTTTTGAGCCTTACAGTACCCACAATGTACAGCAAGGTATCAAAAGGCGAATTGCCTGTAATGAAGCGAAGCAAACGCCTGTATTTTTCCCGTACTGAATTACTGGAATATCTTAAAGACGGGCGTAAAAAGTCAAACGCTGAAATTGAGCAGGAAGCCAAAGCGTATTTGTTGAACAAAAAAAAGGGCTGAACAATGGAAAGTAACCAACTGAACAGCCCTAAAGTCTTTTCGCATAAAGGACAAGGCAAAGATAAGCATTTTCAGGCACAAATGGAAAGGGTATTTGCAGCCCTTGACAGGCAGCCCAAAACTATGTTAATGGTTTCTATTGAAACAGGCATTTTGAGGGCTAATATTTGCCGTTACGTTGCTGAATGGGAAAAAGAAAACCGTATTTGTATAGTACGGAAAGGCATTTGCCCAATTTCAAAACACCGTGCAGGGTTTTATACCACCAACCCCGAATTGTTCCCGGCTATTGTTGAACCTTCAAATACTGTTAAGCTATGAAACTAAACCCCGTATTTGATGACCTCAACAACCCTGCTACTATCTTAAACCACGTTGAGGAACTAAAAAAGACCGTTGAAGCTGAGCAGAAAGCGAAACAAAACCCTTTCCCGGTTGAGGTATTTCCCGAACCGATACAGGAAATAATTACAGCCACAAATGAAAGCCTGAATTTTCCTATTGACTTTATAGGAGCTTCAATATTGTACGCTGTTTCAGTTTCCATAGGTAACACCCACAGAGCCGAAATAATGAGAGGGTACGAACAGAACGCTGTTTTATATCTTGCAATTGTGGGGCGACCAGGGACGAACAAAACACACCCTTTGAAATGGGCAATAAAGCCAATTGAACAAAGGGACAATTTAAAGTTTCAGGAATACCAAAGAAAAAAACAGGAATACGATACCATTGCAGCCCTTACAAAAAAGGAAAGGGAACAGCAAGGGTATAGCGAACCTGTAAAACCGATTTGGGAACAGTATTTAATTAGCGACTTTACACCCGAAGCCCTTGTAAGTGTCCACAGCTATAATAAAAGAGGTTTAGGCGTAAATGTGGACGAATTAGCAAGTTGGTTTAAGAATTTCAACCGATACAATAAAGGCAGCGAACAGGAATTTTGGCTAAGTGTATGGAGCGGTAACACCGTAAAAGTAAACCGTAAAACAAGTGACCAATACAATATACCGTTGCCCTTTATTTCGGTTGCAGGAACAATACAACCGGGCGTACTTAATGAGTTGGCAGACAATAGAACCGAAAACGGTTTTTTAGACAGGTTACTGTTTGTTGTTCCCGACAATTTGAAAAAAGAATACTGGAGCGAAACAGAATTAAACCCGTCAATAGTTGAGAATTGGCAAACCATTATTTCAAACCTTTTGGACGTTTCAATGATTCAGGACGAAACCAACAACCCACAGCCCGAAATATTGAGTTTTACACACGAAGCAAAACAACTTTTATTTGAATGGCAAAGGGAACTAACAGACCAAAGCAATAAGCCCGAAAATGAAGCCATAAGCGGTATAAACGCCAAAATAGAAATGTATGCTGTTCGATTGGCTTTAATACTTCAAATGGTACGGTATGCCTGTAATGAGGGTAATAAACAAGCTATTGGAATGGAAGCGGTACAAGGGGCTTTAAAGTTGGTTGAGTACTTCAAAAAAACAGCTATTAAGGTACATTCTATTGTATCAAATGCAAGTCCATTAGATAAGTTACCCACCGACAAACAAACCCTTTACATAGCGTTGCCCGACACCTTTACAACAAGTGAGGGCGTACAGGTTGCCGAAAGTATGGGAATGGCTGAACGGACTTTTAAGCGGTTTTTGAACAGCAAAGAATTATTCAAATGGATAAGACAAGGCGAATATGAAAAGTTATTTTAAAAACAAAGTGGCATTTGTGGCATTATTGGCACTTTCCTTTATTTATAAGGGTTTGGCGTGGTATTTTGTTGGCACAACGTTGGCACAACTGGCATTTTCAAAATTAGTTTGTGCCACTTATGCCAAGTTTGTGCCACTTAAAAACAGCCTGAAAGTCTTGTTATTATTGAATTGTGCCACTTGTGCCACTTGTGCCAAGCAATAATTTTAGAAAATGAATAAGCACCGATATACATTAGAAAAAGGCAGTAAAAAGTACCATTGCCCCGACTGCAATAAAAAGACGTTTGTACGATACATTGATACAGAAACTGGCGACTATTTGCCGGAGCAGTACGGACGTTGCGACCGTGAAAGTAAATGTTCGTACCACCTCAACCCGTATTTGGACGGGTACGCAAAAATGATTTGGGAGCAGGAACAAAAAGTTACTGGAGTTACTAAAGTTACTGTTCCAAAACAAAAATATTTTCGCACTCAACCCAAACCACAGCCCAACCCTGAACCCGTATTTTTTGACTTTAAAACATTCAAACAAACATTACAGCCCGAACGCTATGAAAAGAACACGTTTATACAGAACCTATTTTACAGGGTGCAATTTCCCTTTGAAGTTGATGAGGTTACAAAGGTTATACAGTTGTACCGATTGGGGACGGTTGCAAATGGTTACAGAGCAGGGGCAAATACTTTTCCTTTTATTGATATAAAGGGGAATGTAAGGGCAATTCAAGTAAAACAATTCGACCAAAAGAACCACACCACAGGCACGGACTTTTTACACTCAATAATTGAAAAGCACCACACCCGAAACAATAAGCCGTTGCCCGAATGGTTGGAAGCGTACACAAAGCAGGATAAACGAATTTCCTGTTTATTTGGCGAACACCTTTTAAGCAAGTACCACAGCAACCCCGTTGCATTGGTTGAAGCCCCAAAAACAGCCGTTTACGGTACGTTGTATTTTGGATTACCTGAAACACCTGAAAGCCTTATTTGGTTGGCAGTTTACAATAAAAGCAGCTGTTCATTTGACAAGTTGAAAGCATTAAAGGGGCGTTTTGTTTATGTATTTCCCGACCTTTCAAAAGACGGTAACACCTTCAAAGAATGGGAAACCAAAGCCAAAGAATATGAAAGCCGTTTACCCGGAACACGTTTTATATTTTCGGACTTACTGGAGCAGTTAGCACCTGAACGGGATAAAAGCGAAGGCAACGACCTTGCAGACTATTTAATAAAACAGGATTGGCGACTATTCAGGAAAAGGAACATTCAGGAACAACCACCACAGCCCGAACCTGAAAAAGTTACTAAGGTTACCCACCAACAAAACATTTTATTTTCACACGTTGCACCATTGCCAAAAGTTGAGGTATTCAAAACTGAACGAATTGAACACCCTATAAAGGAACAACCCCAAAACTGGATTAATGATATTGCAGAACTTGAAAACTACTTTGCAAGTATTGAACTACCAACCCAACCCGTAAAGCTGAACAGGTGCAGCACAATAACGGATTGTTCCCTATTCATTGAAAGCCACTTTGCCACCGTGAAAGCGAACAACGGCAAACGAACCTTTTTACCCTACATGAACCGATTACAGGAATTGAAACAAGTATTAACCATAAATTCAAATTGATATGAATACAAAAGAAGTACAGGCACTTGAAAGCTACTTTAAAACAGAAAACGAACATTGGAACGGGTACGCCTTAAAGACCATTCGCAAAGCATTAGAAAAACAACTATTCAGCGACTTTAATAAACTTATGCAGTTGTATGAATTGAGTATAAATATTGCAAGTGAAAGCCACAGGGAAAAGCCCTTTGAAGGTTTACAAATGATTATTTCAGAGTACGACAAAAACGAATTAACCACCGAACAGAAAGTTTATTTACTGGAGGGCGTTTTTGAGTATTTGGACTGTACAGAGTTTGACGGTTGGTATTCAAACGAAATTCAGGACTTAATGAAAAGTCAAATTGCAGTTTACAACAATGAGCTGAAAAACAAGCTACCTGAATACAATAAACCATTAACCGGAAACATACGGGACACCCTTAAAGACTTAATGCAAAAGGAATTGGAGCAGTTACCTGAAACACTCAAAGAACTTGACCCCGTGCAACGGCTGAACATACTTTGTAAACTTATGCCGTATGTATTGCCCAAAACCGAAAGCGTAAAACATACATTGGGCGAACCTGAACCACCTAAAAAGAATTGGTTTGATTAAGCCCGTTTTATTGCAAGTTCCTTAATGATTTAGGTTTCATTTTCAAAATAAATTTCAAATGCCAAAGCCCCATACATTCCCAACCCTATACAATGAAGCGTTGCAAATACATATTTCAAAGTTGAAAGGTTGGGGCTACCTTAACCCGGAACAGATTAAAAGCGGTACACTCAACTGGAGCAGGAACGGAAACCCCACAGGTAGTATTTCAATACAGGCAAACACCCACAGCGAACAACCATACATTGAACTGGATTACAAATACAGGGACGAACCCCGAAACTATAAAGTGTATTTGACCTCAACCCCTTCAAACCTGAACAAGGGCGAAATATGGTATTTCATTTGCCCCCAAACAAAAAAGCGTTGCCGTAAACTGTATTTAATAGGCGGTTACTTTTTACACCGTGAAGCGTTCAACGGTTGTATGTACGAAACACAGACCCAAAGTAAGACGTACAGGCAACTGGATAAAACATTAGGGGCTTACTTCAAAAGTGATAACCTATACAACGAACTGTACAAAAAGAATTTCAAAAAAACGTATGCAGGAAAACCAACCAAAAGGTATTTGCGAATAATGGAACAAATACAGAAAGCTGAAAGCATACCATACCACCAAATTGAACGGGCAATGTTAAGTTGAAATGTTAGCCGGAAAGTTTCTTATTTCCCGTCCGGGAAGTACTCAAAATGAAAACTGAAATTTTGCCCCGAAAGGGGCTTTTTAGTTTAGTAATGTACCTTATTTGTACCCTGAACACATAAATACCTGATAATTAACACTAATTACTTTTT
>DBRG01000015.1 GCA_002305545.1 Bacteroidales bacterium UBA1374 | reverse complement strand
ATATTCCTGATCCCCTCCCTGCTCATTCTTCCACTATTTTTTGGTGTTACCGGTGTCTGGGCCAGTATGCCCGTATCCGATACAGCCTCGTTTATTGTGGCTGCAATACTCATAGTAAAACAATTGAAAGAATTCAGGAAAGATTATGAACTCAACGGATAAGATTGTTGTTTGCCTGGGCCGCCAGATTGGAAGTGGCGGTTACCTGGCAGGAAAAATGATTGCCTCGGCCCTCGGCCTTTTCTTTTACGACAAGGAACTTCTTTACTATGCAGCCAAAGATAGCGGCATCTGTGAAGAGATTTTTGAAAATGCCGATGAAAAAGTTTCGCAGGGACTTTCACGGGTCCTGAATGCCCATGATTTTCTGGGGGGAGCCTTTTTTGATCCTCTGAATGCGACCCTCTCCAGAGACAGGATATTCAGCATCCAGTCCGCGGTGATCCGCAAGATCGCCAGTGAACAGCCCTGCCTTATCATTGGACGTTGTGCAGATTACATACTCCGGGATAATCCCCGCATGCGCAGCGTCTTCATACACGCACCCCTTCCCCTTCGTATAGCCAATGTGGCTGAACGCAGGGGCATTTCCCCGGAAGAGGCAGAATCATTCATTCATAAGGAAGAAAAGAAAAGGGCCGCATATTACAATTATTTCACCAACAAGGAATGGGGCAAGGCAGATTCATACCACTTCTCCCTTGATGCCGGCTTACTGGGCCTGGACAATTGTGCCCGCGTGGCAGCCCATCTGATCAAAGAAAGTTTGGGTTGAAGTATTGCAGAAATGCAATTTTCTACTACCTTAGAGTAGTATTATATCAACCTGATTATGAAAAAAATTTACGCCATGCTCCTGCTGGTCTTTTTGGGTATTTTCACCAGCAGTTGTACTGGTCTTTTTGGCTGGAAAAATTATGAGGGATCGGAACAATTCCGGGATGATGTTGCGGTTTTTGCCGATTTTGCCGTAAAAAAACAATTCATCACCCTTTATTACCTGAAAGCGACTTCGGACGGTTATACCCGCGATATCCTCAAAGGGACGGTGAGTAGCGAAGAATATGACGTGTTCTTTGGAACTGTTGCCCAAATGGCTCCATACATAAAGGAGTACGAAAGTGCCTTGAAGAACCTGGAAAAATCAGGAATCCTGACCTCCGTGAACACCAAAGGCATCCTTTCCTCCGGGACGAAATTCCTATCCTGGGTCACCGGCAGCGGGGAAAGAAGCCGGGAACGCGTCCTGAAAGTGGCTTCAAACATACCCGCATCGGACCGGACAGAACTTTACAACAAACTCAGGCCCGAATGGAAAGCAAAAACCTCCAGTGAAAGTGATTTCTGGAAAAAACTGGAAAAAGGTGACTTCGATTACCAGGCAGCCCAGATGTTCAACGATTTCCAGCAGGATAACGAAGAATTCGGGACCACTTCGGTTGAGCGGGGCCTTACCGTCCAGAAGATATTCGTGGCCGAAGGAGCCAAAGGTGTGGAGGCCGGAGCCGAGTTGATGGTCGATGCCCTCCAGACCACCACTTCAGGAGGACTGGACGCCGGTGATATCGGGGAAATGACCCTCGATATTTATAATGCTGACTCAGGGGCCGATCCCTCCCAGATGGCACAAGAGATCACCGCTGCCGTCAACTCCCTCGGACCTGACGACCCAACGGTAAAAGAAATGGGCTCTGGCTACGCATCTAAGATGGCCTCTATAATGAAAGAAGTCGTGGAAGTAGCCAGAACGGATACCGAAAATGCCAGTGGAACAAACCGTTCCTTTGTATTTGTGGAAGACGATGACACGCAGAGCCAGGCCGATATCGTGATAGCCCAGAACACACAAAGCACTTCTTCTTCCATGGCTTCTATTTATGTTACACTGGGCAATATTGTAGACCAGGGACAGAAACTCATCTACACCATACTGAACAAGGGAAAATGGCTGATCTCGGCCGTAGATCCGGACGGGAACAAATCTACCCGGGAAGTGGACGTGCCGGCCGGAGATGTCATGATCGTGACACTAACCACCACTCCTCCTGCCACTGACGATAATGATGATGAAGAGGAAACTCCCTCTGCCGCCTGGCAGGAGTTAGTCAAAAAATACGCTTACCTGAGTGCCTATCCTGCCTATACCAGTCCCTTTACTTTTGTAACCTACAGGAACAACGATCTTTCATTTTATAAAGGGGAGGAAGTTGTGATTAGGTCAAAGAAATCCCATTCCGAAAGTTACCGGTCCAAGCTGGGGCAATATGGGTTTGAATACATCAGTACTAACGAGGGTGTGGTGACTTACCGCGGGCCGAACTATGGAAGTTATTTTGCACAAATCGGTTTCATGGAGGATAAGGGAGATGCCATCATAAATTTCAACATCCTGATGATGAAAGATGATGATAATTAGCTGAGCGTACCTGTTTTTCAGATACCTTCAGGCAAAGTCAGGGTAACAACCTTTCTTTTTGCATCTGTCTTCTGAATGAAGTCTTCATGAAAAGGTAATAAGGTTCGCGTTCCGTCTTCGAATTCCAGCTCCAGGCAGGGATTTCCGGGATAATCAAAAAAATCAGTGATTGTTCCACTGCTTTTTTGTCCTTCTGAGGTTTTGGCCTGAAACGTATACCCCACCATCGGAGCACCGCCAGCCGGGGCTGCTGACTCCCCTGCTTTGTAGAGCAGCGTTTTTCCCACCCATTCGGCTGCGAGGTTTTCAGAAAGATAGTTTTCAAAACAGACCATGGCCTGGTCATTTCCCCGTAAAGTGACCGATGTAAAATAAAAAGGAACCGGTATCCCGTCCACCTGGATGAATACCGGTTCTTTTGTGCCTAATTGATCAATAATGCTTTGGGAAACGCCGGGGCGGAACTTAACAATCAGCTCCCCTCCCTTTCCGAAGGTTTTCCTCACTGTTGCCAGTGGCAGAAACCTTTCCTTAATTCCCATATCATTATTCTGTTGCGGCCTGGTCCTTTTCTTCTGTTTCAGGAACTGCCGTCCCTTCAATCTCGGCGATGGTCTCTTCTGCTTTTGCAGCAGCAGCAGCGGCGGCAGCTGCAAGCCTGGCGGCTGCCTCTTCACGTTTTGCCAATAATGCGGCGGCACGCTCCTTATTAACGCTGGTTTCTGCTTCCAGGCGTTTTTTCATTTCTGTGCGTGTCTCCTGTTCCAGTCTGCTTTTCTTTGCGACAACCTTGGCTTCTTTTTCCTGCATCCAGGCATTCCACTTTGTATCAGCCTGCTCCTGTGTTAAAGCTCCTTTGGCCACACCTTCCTGCAGATGTTTTTTCAACAATACTCCTTTATAGGAAAGGAGCCTGCGGGCTGTCAGTGTGGGTTGCGCACCGTTATTGAGCCAGGTGATGGCTTTTTCGGCATCCAGCTGGATCTTTGCCGGGTTGGTGTTGGGGTCATAGGTACCCAGGGTGTCTATCAACCGGCCGTTACGGGGAGCCCTTGAATCGGCAACTACAATATGAAAATAAGCGTAGTTCTTTTTGCCATGGCGTGCAAGACGAATTTTTACTGCCATAAATCTGATTATAAAGTTAATAAATGGTGTTAACTTCCTTATCTTCCCGAGAAAAGGTCCGCAAAGATATAAGTTTTTACGGTACTGGCAAAATTTTTCCGGATCGGGAAACGATTTTCCATCTGGCGATATCAGAAGGACAGCTTAAGACGTACATAAATATTCCTTCCCGGTTCCACGCTTATATCCCCCCTGTTGGTGGAAAGATGGTTGGTGTAACGGTTGTTGGTTATGTTGTCAATACCGGCAAAGCCTTGTATTTTCATGAAACCCAGGTCAAAGGCCTTTGTGTTCAAGGTAAAATCCAGCCGGTAGTATCCTGCCGTTTCTTTTTCTCCTTCGGCAATCTTATCCTGACGGGCTGCCCCGTAGACAGAAAATTCTGCCGCACCTACCCGTTGCCAGGTATACCTGAGACCGGCACGCCCGTTCAAAGGCGGGATCAAAGGCAGGTTGGCTTCAGTTTCCAGGGCCATCCCCCGGACATAAGCCCCCGAGCCGAAAAACACAAAATCATGGCTGAAGTTGTAGGCGAATTTAAAATCCACTCCGTAAAGAAGGGCCTTTCTTACGTTGGAATTGATAAGGGCAGGGATGGTATCTGCTTTTGAATCGGCCGTAAGCCTGAAGATAAACTCACCAGGCACCTCCACGATCATATTGTTAAGCCGGTTGATGAAAACACCTGCCTGCAGGTTGAATTTTGATTTCCATACCCTGATCCCCAGGTCTGCCGAATAGGATTTTTCAGGTTTAAGGGTTGGATCTCCCAACCGGACAAAATTACCCAGGTCAATATATTTGAACCTTTCTTCCAGAGAAGGCGCCCTGAAAGCCCGGGCAAGGTTGAGCGACAAATCTGTGCTCCCCGACAATTTATATAGAAGGCCGGCATTGGCACTCCACGATAAATTGTATTCCGTCCCTTTTTCAAATGTGATACGCTGTGTGGGAGGATTGTCATTCCGTTCTCCGTTCATGATGATGTAATCCACATCATATCCTTCATCGTTTTTTATCCGGATCCCGTCAAAACGGCCGCCAAGGATCATGGTCAGCCGGTTTTCCATGAAGCGTGTCTCATTCTGGAAAAACAATCCGGCACTGCTGAAGCTTGATTCAGGAATGGGTGTTTCACCACGAACCACATTGTTGGTTTTTATAATATTGCCCGCCGGATTCAATATGTCTATCCGGATGTACTTTTCCCTGCCGGTACGGAGTTTGCGGCCCCATACATCCACACCGGCTATGAGCGTGTTGCGTTCAGACAGGTCCCAGGTCCCCTGCAGTTGAACCCCGTTTGTCAGGTGATATCCCGTAGGATAAAACACTTCCGGGGTGGTACGCTGGGCATTTCCGTTAGGCAGGCTGACCTGGGCTACCGTGTTAGGTTCCATCATTACCTCGCGGGCAATATATTGCGTAAAATACTTCAACTCCAGGGCAGTCCATTTTTCGGTCAGGTTGGAAATCCTGTAACTGGCAGACAACAAATGGCGACCTATATCGGTATAGGTGGCTTTTGCCGGCCCCGGAAAGGCTTCGCCTCCGGGAACGCCTACATCCCACGACCAGTTGCGCTGGTACTGGATTTTTAACAAATGGTTGGCAAGGGGCTTGATACCCAGTTTTGCCGAGATGTTGCTTGTGTTATACTGGCTGTTTGGCAATATGCCGTCGGGAGTGCGCAGATTTCCTGCCTTTGCGAAAGTGCCGCCCAGGTTCAGATACCATTTGCGTGAACCTGCGCTGACCGAAGCATGATTTGAAAATAAATTGTTGACAGAGGCATACCCCGAGATAACATCGGCCGTGACATAGGGTTTCCGGCCAAAATACCCTTGTTTGGTAATGATATTCACAATACCGCCCATGGCTCCCGTTCCGTAAAGGGACGATTGGGCCCCCTTGATGACCTCCACCCGCTCTATGTCATTAACGTCTACCATGCTGAGCGAGGCGGTCAGATCGGTGGCCGTCTCTACCCGGTTCCCGTCGATGAGGATAACCAGCCGGTCTTCATTTAAACCGCGGACATTGATGTTCGTGGCCCAGACCCCGTCTCCCCCGCGGGAAACCCCCGGTTCTTCCTCCAGGACATTGGCTATTGTAAATGCAGAATGTTTTTGATATAGCGAGGAATCCACCACAACCATGGAAGTTGGCAGGTTCCTGATTTGCCTGTCAATCCGCAGGCTGGTCACCACAATTTCCCCCAGCGGAACCGGCATGGTGTCTTTCTGTTCCTGTCCAAAGGATGCCACCGGGAATAAGGCAGCCGTCACAAGGGCTGCTGCAAAAGGAAGTGTAATTTTTCTCATTTTATGAATTCTTCAATAATACCGACTTGACCTGAATACCGCCTAACCGGCCCAGCTGGCCGGTCAGTGCGCCTATCTGATCTGTGGTACCTTCAAGAATCAGGGATATGAGATTTTTGCCATTACTCCGGGGAAGGCCTTGTCTTCCCAGAATGATGCCTCCATGTTGCGAAAGGATGTCGTTTAGATGGGCGACGTCCTCGTGACGGTTGATTTGAATGATTACTGTACCTACTCTCTTTTCCATCAGAATACCTCCGAATCAGATTGGTTAATGTTTTGATTTTTGTGCCTTCCTTGAAAAGGACTATCCTGTTCTCAGTACAGGCACATTTAACTTTTTGTGCTACAAAGATAAGACATTTTTTCCATCTGCCTCAAAATTGTTCTATTTTTGTTAAAACTTTACATCATGCGTTTGCCGGCAATAATATGCGTATGTTTTTTACTTTTAGGGAGTTGCGGGAATCCTTCAGGCGGTAAAAAAACGGCGGCCCCTTTTACCATCGCCACGCTTAAGGGACCTTCTTCCATGGGCATGATCCGGTTGATAGACAGTCTGGAAGGTGCTGCAGACGCCGGCATTAAAGTCACGATCGTAAACGAGCCCCTGCAGGTGAGGAAAATGATGCTGGACGGCACGGCAGACTTTGCCCTGCTGCCCACAACCATGGCGGCCATAGTCTACAACAAGGGACTGGATTACAAGCTGGCAGCCATCCCTGTCTGGGGAACACTCTATCTCTTTGGCCGGGACACGGCCATTACTTCCTGGGAAGATCTCAGGCACAAGACGGTTCACGTGATGGCACGCGGAATGAGCCCGGATTTGCTGTTCCGCTATATGCTTCAAAAAAAGGGGATAGATCCCGGGAAAGACATAACACTGGATTACCGGTTTCCCACCCATATTGATCTGGCCAACGCGGTAGCCTCGGACCAGGCTTCCCTGGGAGTGATCTCAGAACCCCTGGTCAGCCAGGTGATGCACCGCAATGACAAGGTAAAGATGCTGTTCGATCTCAACCAGGAATGGATGTCCATTCAGGGTACACCCATCCCGCAGACAGCTTTGATGGTGAAAGCTTCTGTTATCCGGAACAATCCCGCCGTGGTGGAAGAGGTTCTGGAGGCTTATGAAAGGTCTGTGGAATGGGTAAACAGCCATCCCGACAGCGCGGCGGTGGTGATTGTCAAACACCGGATACTGGACGATCCCCGGATCGCGTATCAGGCCATTCCCAGGTCGGGAATTAAGCTGGTAAGGGCTGCGGCCATACGTTCTCAGATAACGGAATATCTTCGGATTTTTTATGAAATGGACCCCCAGACAACAGGAGGAAAAATGCCGGATGAAGGCTTTTATTACTAAAAAAAGGATCCTGACCGTTGCTTCAATCGTCCTGATGCTGGTGATCTGGAAAGTGCTGGCACTTGCTTTCAACGCTCCGTCCATTATTCCCCACCCTGAAACCACCTTTCTTTCTGTTTTCAGGATTTTTGCCGAGCCGGGCTTTCTGGCGGTTGTAGGGAGCACCGTGCTCCGGGGAGTAACCGGCTTTATTATCTCGGGCATCCTGGGCATCCTGACCGGAATCCTGGCAGGGATCAGCCCCGGGTTCAACACCTTCATTACCCCCATGCTGGTCTCTGTGCGTTCCATTCCCGTTGTCTCACTAATCCTGCTTGCGCTGATCTGGTTCAACGCCGGAGCGGTCCCGGTTTTCGTCGCTTTCCTGACCATGTTCCCGTTCATCTGCACCAATGTTTCTGACGGCATCAGAAGCGTGGATCCCGGATTGGTGGAAATGGCCAGGTTCTACAGGGTTGACAAAGGAAGGATCCTGACCGGGGTCTATATTCCTGCCATAATGCCGTTCATCATTTCCGGGTCATCAAGCGCCATGGGGATCGGCTGGCGCGCCATCATCATTGGCGAAGTTCTGAGCCAGCCGCTGTACGGCATAGGAACCAGGCTGCAGACCGCCCAGTCATTTCTGAACATCGAGACGGTTATTGCCTGGACGTTGATAGCCGTGGCAATCAGTTTCATATTTGAAAAATTGATACGCTGGGGAGAACTTCATATTATTCGTTGGCAAACCGGATCATGAGCCTGCATATAAATAATCTGAGCAAGAGTTACAAACAGCCTGTCTTCAGGGATTTCTCCATTTCATTTCCTGAAGACACCATCACCTGTCTGCTGGGTCCTTCCGGTTGCGGAAAAACTACCCTGCTCAACATCATTGGCGGAATCATCCCACCCGATAGCGGCTCGCTTGAAGGTTTTGAAAACAAAACGTTTTCCTACGTCTTCCAGGAGCCCCGCCTGCTTCCCTGGAAAACGGTCACCGAAAACATTGAGTTTGTACTCAAACGGGAATTGCATGCCGGAGAGCGGAAAAAACAGGCCGAAGACCTGATCCGGCAAGTGGAGTTGCACGGTTTTGCCGGTTATTATCCCTCCCAGCTGAGCGGAGGCATGCGCCAAAGGGTGTCCATTGCCCGGGCCTTTGCCATTCCCTCGGACATTATTCTCATGGACGAACCCTTAAAGGGACTCGATGCGGGATTAAAAAAGAATCTGATCAATTGGTTCCTGAAACTATGGAAGACCGACAGGCGTACTGTCATTTTCGTAACTCACGATGTGGATGAAGCGCTCCTGATAAGTGACCGGGTGATTGTGCTAAGCCAGCCTCCTACCCGGATCCTGACTCATGTCAATATTGAACAACCGGCGGAAGAACGCGACCCCGGTTCTGAACGGTCGTTGCAACTCAAGCAGGAATTGTTAAGAATCTTTTTTGACCCGGAAAAAGGCCAAAAAAAGTCTATCTGACATGAAAATACGGCGTTCTGCCGACTTTGTTTGAAGGTTGTATTCCTCCCGGATACATTTGCCCTCAATAAAAATGTACGATTATGATTCTACAAAAAAGATCCGTATTTATAATAACAACCATCGTGCTTGTTATAGCAGGTTATACGGCAAAAGCTCAAACTACACCATGGACCCTGGAAAGGTGTATTGAATACGCCAGGCTGAATAATATCCAGATCAAAAGTCAAAAAATAACAAAAGAACTATCCGACGTTGACCTTGAACAAACCAGGGCACAGCGGTTCCCTACTCTTAATTTTTCATCAAACTTCGGGGTTTCTTTTCAAAACACGACCACATACAACGATTTCATGGAAAAAACAGAAGCGACGGCCTATTCAGATAATTATGGGCTCAATACCGGTGTGACATTATACTCCGGTGGCAAACTGAACAAAACCATAAAACAAAAACAAATTGAAAATTCAGCGTATTCATACGACATCGAACAATCGGCACTGGATATAGAAATATCAGTCATTCAGGCCTATTTACAGATTTTGTATGCCAATGAATCATTGGAAATCGCAAAAAAAGCCTTAGCTCTCTCACAAACACAGGTTGAAAGAGGGCAAGAAATGTATCAGGCCGGATCCATATCAAAAGCCGATCTGGCTCAATTGCAATCACAAAATGCCAGTGATAAACATCAGGTAACCGAGGCTAATAACTCTTTGTCAAGTGCTAAACTGACATTAAAACAATTGCTGGAGCTGGAACTGGAAGAAAATTTTGAAGTCGTTTTTACGGAGTTTGACGATCAGCAAGTCCTTAAAATTATTCCGGATTTGTCTTCCGTATATCAGTCTGCATTAAACAATTTGCCTCAAATGAAAAGTAGTGCCTTAAGTGTGGAATCGGCAAATATGGCCATATCTGTTGCCAAGGCTTCCAGGTTGCCTACCATCTCTGCCAGTGCCTCTATCAATACCGGGACCATTTCAAGCGCAGGGACCTCTTATTTTGAACAACTTGGCAGCAAGATCAATGAAAACATCGGGCTCAATCTAAGCATCCCAATATTCAACAACAAACAAATTCGAACCAATATTAATAAGGCTGAATTGCAAAGTCAATCCGCTCAATTACAAGATATGAGCTTAAAAAAACAACTTTTAAGCACCGTCGAATCCCTCCATAACGATGCTGTTTCTGCGCAAAGCCAGTATGTTTCTGCAAAAGAACAACTGGACGCAGCCGAAGCCAGTTTTGAACTTGTAAACGAACAGTTTCTTGCCGGTTTAAAAAATACCATCGAACTGATCACAGAACAAAATAATTATACAAATGCGCTCAGCACCTTGCTTCAATCAAGGTATCAGGCTGTTTCATCTCTTATGCTGCTGGATCTGTACCAATATCAAAATGTGAACTATTAATAACATCAAAATGAAGAAAATATTTTTATTAGCCCAGACATGGATCATGCTGACAATGCTGTTCTCCTGTAATACAAAGGAAATGACTCCTGTGTATGAAACGACCCGGGCACAAATTGGCTCAATAAGTAATACCGTAACGGCTACAGGGACAGTGGAGCCCATAAAACAGGTAGAGGTAGGGACGCAGGTTTCCGGGATTATTTCCAAAATATACGTGGATTATAATTCTGAGGTCAAAACCGGGCAACTTATTGCCGAGATTGACCGATCGGTCCTCGAAACCGAACTGGAATCCTCTAAAGCCAATTTAAATTCTTCCAAAGCAGAATACGATTATCAGACAGCCAATTACAATCGTATAAAAGGGTTGTACGATAAAGAACTGATAAGCCAATCCGAATATGACCAGGCATTCAATGCTTATTCAAAGGCTACTTACTCTTATACCCAGGCTAAATCCAATTATCAAAAAGCCGAAAGAAACATAGGATATACATGGATCTATTCTCCTATTGACGGCGTTGTTCTCTCGCGCGCGGTTGATGAAGGTCAGACGGTTGCAGCCGGTTTTAGTACGCCTACTCTTTTCACCATAGCCAATGATTTGAGAAAAATGCAGGTTATTGCCGATGTTGATGAAGCCGACATAGGACAGGTGTTGGAAGGCCAACACGTTGTGTTTTCTGTAGACGCTTTCCCCGAAGATCAGTTTGAAGGGACGGTTATCCAGGTACGCCTGCTTGCTACCACTACTTCCAATGTGGTTACTTACGAAGTGGTAATTGATGCTCCTAATCCTGATCTGAAACTTAAGCCGGGCCTTACTGCGGAAGTCAACATCTATACCCTCAACAAAGAAAATATCATGACCGTTCCCGTGCGAGCTCTCCGTTTCGTTCCGGGGGAATACACCGGAAACATCCCGGAAACACATGTCTTTGTTCAAAATCCTGAAGGAGGTATTGAAGCCCGGGAAGTCATTGTTGGTGTTACCGACGGGATCTTTACAGAAATTATTGACGGTCTTTCGATAGAAGAAAAAGTTATAACAGGGATACAACTTTCAGGCAGTATGAAAGGAGCACCCGGCTCTATCAGCAACGCCCCTGATGATAAGGAAAAAAACGGGAGCAATAGTCCGTTCATGCCACCCCGGCCGGGACAGGAAAAAAATGTACGTACAAAATAAGGAAGAATCTAATGAGTGAAATTATAAAAGTAGAAAACATCAAACGCGATTTCTTGGTGGGCAGCGAAACGGTTCATGCCATAAGAGATATTTCTTTCTATGTTACAGAAGGTGAATTCGTGACTATAATGGGAGCCAGCGGATCAGGGAAATCTACTTTGTTAAATATATTGGGCTGCCTTGATGTACCTACTCAGGGTGATTATTACCTTTCAGGTGTTCAGGTAAGAAAAATGGGGAAAAACGAAAGGGCTGTTTTACGCAACCGTAAAATTGGATTTGTATTTCAAACCTATAACCTGTTGCCAAAGACAACGGCATTGGAAAACGTGGAGTTGCCTTTACTTTATAATAAAACCGTCAACACTGCGCAAAGAAAGGAAAAATCTGTTCAGGCCTTACATGCCGTAGGGCTTGAAGACCGGATGTATCATCGCTCCAACCAGATGTCGGGAGGACAACAACAACGGGTGGCAATTGCCCGTGCTCTTGTAAACGATCCGGTCATTATCCTGGCCGATGAAGCTACGGGAAATCTGGATACCAGGACATCATTTGAAATTCTTTCTGTTTTCCAGGATTTGCATAAAAAAGGCCGTACTATTCTTTTTGTCACACACAATCAGGAAATCACACAATACGGAAGTCGAAATATTGTGTTGAAAGACGGAAAAATTATTGAAGACAAGGTCAATCACACTATTTCATCTGCCAAAGACACTTTGGCTTCATTACCCGTTGAAGAAGATTAAAAGACTGCATAATGAATTATAAGAATCTGATAACAATAGCTTTAAGGGCTCTGTTTAATAATAAAATGAGGGCCTTCCTGACTATGCTGGGAATCATCATAGGCGTGACTTCTGTTATTACTATGCTGGCCATCGGATCAGGCTCCAAACAAAGTATCCGGGATGAAATTGGTGAAATGGGATCTAATATGATCATGATCCAGCCCGGGAATGGCCGTTTTGGCGGAGTTCGCCAAAGCGCTTCCGACATGCAGACACTTAAAATGACGGATTATGAATCATTATTACGTGGAACCAATTACTTATCCAAGATTACTCCTACTGTCAATAGTAGCGGACAGGCAGTGTACAGGGCCAATAATACGCCTACCACTATTTATGGAGTGAATGAACAGTACAGTGAAATACGCGGGTACTCGGTGGATGAAGGCTCTATGTTTACCCAAACAGACATACAAAAAGCCGCGAAAGTCTGCGTAGTGGGACAAACCATCGTGAAAAACCTCTTTCCGGACGGAGAAAATCCTTTGGGCAAAAACATCCGTTTTGGGAAGATTCCACTGAAGATTATAGGCATTCTTGAATCAAAAGGATATAATTCAATGGGGATGGACCAGGATGATATCTTACTGGCCCCCTATACCACGGTTCAAAAAAGAATTCTGGCCATAAATTATTTGCAAGGTATTACCGCCGCAGCTATTTCTGAAGAATACTCCACCCAGGCCATCGAAGAAATTACTGAGATACTTCAAATAAACCATAATATTCAAATTGGACAGGAGAACGATTTTAATGTACGTTCTCAACAGGAAATAATGGAAACCATGGGTTCGGTAATGGATATGATGACCATTCTTTTAGGATGCATAGCCGGCATATCGCTGTTGGTAGGCGGAATCGGGATCATGAATATTATGTATGTTTCGGTAACTGAACGCACCCGGGAAATAGGATTACGTATGTCCATCGGAGCCAAAGGTATACATATACTTATGCAATTTTTGATAGAAGCCGTGATTATAAGTGTTACCGGAGGTGTTCTGGGGGTGCTTTTAGGCGTGGGTGCATCGTGCTTGATACCTATCATTGCCGGATGGCCTGTATCTGTACAAGCATATTCCATAATTCTTTCCTTCCTGGTCTGTACTTTAACCGGTGTGTTTTTTGGTTGGTATCCGGCGCAAAAAGCTGCCAGACTTAATCCTATTGATGCAATCAGGTATGAATAAAGAATTTATTATATTTGAAAATGACTATGATATCGGATAAAAAAAGCAGACGGGTGTTTATTCTCATGAATATAATGGCCGTGGTGTTGTTTTATAGTCTTCCCATTTTTATTAATCCACGCAATGAAACACTCACTTTCGTGAGGTACCTGGGATATTGTGGCAGCATCACTGCTTATTTGCTGGTTTTTTACATTAATTTCTTTGTATTCATAAAACGATTTATGCTGCAAAAACGATGGGTTGTTTTTTTTGTATCTAATCTGTTATTAATCAGCACGGTAAGCATTCTGCTGTATGTGTGGCACGGGTATTATTTTACCCATTTGGCAGGCATCCCAACCGACCATATCCCGCCTCCGCAAAGTTCATTGATGTTTATTTTAAGAGATATGTTTTTTATGATGCTTACTGCTTCCATGGCGGTAGCTATACGCGTAACTCTTGAATGGCAGCACACTGACAGAGAAAAAGTAAAAATGGAAATTGTTGCCAGCCAGGCAGAAATTAAGAATCTGAAAAACCAGCTCAACCCGCACTTTCTGTTCAATACCCTGAATAACATCTATTCTTTAATGAGAATGGATCAGGGAAAAGCCCAAGATGCCGTTTTAAGTCTCAGCAAGACATTGCGTTACGTGTTGTATGATAACAATCAGGAAAAAGTGTCCTTAGATAAAGATCTGGCTTTCACAAAAAGTTACATTGATCTTATGTCCCTGCGCCTTACTGACAACGTCAATATGAGAGTCAACATTTCGGAAAAAACAGATGGGTTGACTATTGCACCGTTAATGTTCATTACACAAGTAGAAAACGCTTTCAAACACGGTATTTCTCAGTCGGCCCCTTCATTTATTGATATCAATATTGATATTCAGGGGAAAACAATCTCCTGCTCGGTAAAAAACAGTTTATTCCCAAAAGATGTCAATGATTACAGTGGTTCCGGAATTGGCATTGAAAATTTAGAGCGACGCCTTTCATTATTATACCCGGGAAAGCATTCTTATACCTATTCCGCACATGACAACGAATATATTTCTGAACTGCACATAACATTATGATTTGACCAATGACAAGTTTACGATGCATAATTGTTGATGACGAACCGCTGGCATTGAATCTGCTGCATGATTACATTCACCAAACCCCTTTTCTTGAGCTGGTAGCCAGGTGCAGCAGCGGTGTGGAAGCATTGGATGTCTTGAAAAGTAAAAAAGTAGATCTCGCTTTCATTGACATTCAAATGCCCCATTTGAACGGACTGGAATTATCCCGGATGATGGGGAATTGTTTTGTCATATTCACCACGGCATTTGAACAGTATGCATTGGAAGGATTTAAAGTGAATGCCATCGATTACCTGCTTAAACCTTTCAGTTATGCAGAATTTCTGACAGCGGCCAATAAGGCCCAACGCCAGGCAGAGCTAATAAACGCCTCTGGTTCGCTGGTTAACAACACGTTGACACCAAAAAATCTTGTTATTAAATCCGACTACAAACAACAAATTATTACTACATCAGATATCCTTTACATAGAAGGGAT
>DBRG01000012.1:5174-11291 GCA_002305545.1 Bacteroidales bacterium UBA1374 | reverse complement strand
GAGGCCGGATCTTCCACCGGTTCAATATGGGTAGATACGGTCACGGCTTCGTCGAACAGACTCCCGATGGTTTGTTCAATCCGGTCAGCATAGTCGTGTCCTTTCTGCACGCTCCAGTCACCCGGTACGAGCAGATGCAGGGATATAAACTTGCGTTGTCCCGCTGACCGGGTCAGCAAGGAGTGGTATTCTATATCCTGTTCTTTAAGAGAATCCAGATAGGCCGTTACTTTTTGTATGTCTTCATCGGGTATGGCCGCATCCATCAGGCCGCTGGCAGAGCGGCTGATGAGTTTGTATCCGGTGTATATAATATTGAGTGCCACCAGGATGGCAATTATCGGATCAATTACAATCCACCCGGTAAATTTTACCACTACAATACCGGCGATCACCCCTGCCGACGTCCATACATCGGTCATCAGGTGCCTGCCATCGGCTTCAAGGATGAGTGATTTGCGCTTCTTTCCGTTTTTTATCAGAACAAGGCCCACAACCAGGTTAACCAAAGAAGCCAGCAGGGAAAACAACAACCCGGTATTGATATTCTCCAGTGGCACCGGTTCTATCAAACGGGCAATGGCGGAGCGGATGATGCTGAATGCTGCTATAAGAATGAGTGATCCTTCAGCTGCACTGGAAAAATATTCGGCCTTGCTATGGCCAAATGCATGACCTTCATCGGCCGGTTTCCGTGAAAGATGCAGCATAATGAGTGCAAAGACGGCAGCGAACAGGTTCACCAGCGACTCCAGGGCATCGGACATGAATCCTATGGACCGGGTAATATGGTACGCATAAAATTTTAGCAGGATGGTGACCACTGCCGCAGCAATGGAGAGATACAAAAAATTTTGTAATGGTTTTCTTTTCATTCCTATGCTTCTAATATCCTGACAAAAGTAGTTATTTTTAGCAATGGGTGGAACCCAAAAATTTCCCTGGTTATGAACCAGGGCTTTAATGTCTGGTAGTCGTATCTTCATAATGAAAGGAGAGCATTTCTTTTACGCCGAGGCTTCAACTCTTCTTAAGTACAATGAACGTTCGCTTCCACCACAAGAACGGGAAGCTTTTTTTTAATGCCGAGGCTTCCCTTATCTTGCGGTGGAAGCGTCCTTTCCATTGATCAGTATTCCAGCTCAAATACCGCCCGGCGGTCTTTCAAATCGGTGCGCCAAAAGCCTTTGGCGCTTATAATATGCTGTGCAGCAGTACCAAATATATTCCCGGAAGCCATGTAGAAGTCTGCAAGAAACAGCTACGTTATAAGACCTCTTAACACATTGTTAAAGTGTGCATTATGATCTTGATAGTCATATTAGCTTCTTGCTTCCCCCAATATACCTCCAGCAGGTATAAAACCTGAAAGCTTACGTATAAACTCAATGCCGTGAGAACTTCCAAAAGCATGCAATCACAGCCAAAATTCAAGGATAATTTCCAAAAGCTATTGATAACTGCGATAAATCAAGGATAACTCCATGAAGTCAACTTATAATGGTAATTATGGATTAACCGGGAAAACTTGCTTCAAAAATAATGGATTCAACCAGTTAACTAAAGTCAGGGATCAACAGATATGCCAGGCGGATTTGCCTTGGACCACAGATCCGTCCACAAATAGGTTTGTTTTTGTGGATGGATTGGTCAAAAACAACATTCTGTCCACAGAAAAGGGGTGTTTTGTGGATGAGTGGCCAAAAAACACATACTTGTCCACAAATAGGTTTGTTTTTGTGGATGGATTGGTCAAAAACAACATTCTGTCCACAGAAAAGGGGTGTTTTGTGGATGCAATGCAGTGGGGGCAAAAAGAGATAACAGAATGACAGAAAGAGATGGAACCTCTATACTCAAAGTCAGCGATGTGAGAGTAGCTACCTCTTAGAAAGAAGACGTCTTTGCAGCTACGGGCTGGAATGTTTGCGATGTACACGATGCTGTCACCGCAACCGCTTTTCACTTTAAAGAAATCGTTTCAAAAAGCCATAAAATTGTTTTAAAATTCTTTTACGTGTGATTTAATGTTTAAATTTGTATGCCCTTCCATTGTGGGGTTGATAAGTAAGAGAGAATATGGAAAAGGGATCTTCAGGCACATCTGCAGCGTGCAGTCGTACATTCTTCGACAAAGAAAACCAGTGTGAGTATTATTTTAATAACACAGGTCTGTTTTGGCACTTATTTACACCTGGCCATTTAGCAGGGCTTTTGTTCAGAAATGATGAGGAGTTTGGATTTGGGATGAACCTGATGGGATTTTGTGCGGACAGATTTCCAATGCTTAAGATCTACACTTTTGAATTGATGAACAATCACCTTCACAGTATTCTTTCCGGAAAAAAAGAATATTGTGAGGAAATGTTTGACATGTTTAAGGCACGTCTGCAAAGGTACCTGACAATTCAGGGGACAGAAACAGATATGAAAGCTTTTAAAGCCTCATTAATTCATATTGCTGACTTACAGGCCCTTCGGAATGAGATTGTATACGTTAATCGAAATGGGTATCTGGTGAAATCTTCATACACACCCTATTCATATTTATGGGGTGCAGGCTGGCTGTATTATAATCCCATTTATAAATTATTGCCATCAACAACTTTCAATACTCTTTCAATAAGGGATAAAAGAAGTATATGCCGTAGCAGGGATGTGACAATGTCGGACAGAATTGAAGTATTGAACAATATTATTTTGCCGTCAAGCTTTTGCTGCATCAAAGAAGGTGAGTGTTTCTTCAGGGATGCGCATCATTATTTCAACCTTCTATCAAAAAATTATGAGGCTTACAGTCAAATCGCAAAAAGACTTCAGGATTCCGTATTTCTTAGCGATGAAGAAATGTATTCTGCGGTGAAGTCGATATGTTCAAAACACTATAATCTAAGCAAACCTGCTTTACTGCCTTCAACCGTTAAAATTGATCTTGCAAAGAAAATGCATTATGAATACAACTCATCAAATAAGCAAATTAAAAGGATTCTTAATCTGGAAGAGTCAATCATAGAATCACTATTTCCGAAAGTCACGTAAGTGGCTCTCAGCCATATTTATATATTTAAAACAACATTACCATGAAAAAAGAAAATGAAAAGAGAATGAGGAAAATGCTGGAGGTCTCCATGGATTCGAATGGAATGCTGCACTTTGAGAGTGATCTTGACCTGACCAAAAAGAAGGATATGCGTATACTCGAGAATCTGGTTCCAATAACAGTGCTTTCTATCCAGACATCACTGTTTGGAGCGACAGAACAATCAGTTACTGCTGTAATCAGGTCTCTGTCAATTGGGGAGATAAGTTGTTGTCAGGATGCTGAAGACATGCTTTCTCATTATAACAGGGTTGTTAAGGACACAATAAGAGCAGTGAGAAGAAGTAATGAGGAAATGGTTAAATCAGGTAAAGCCAGGATAATAACAAATACGCAGGATATTAAAACAATGAACTAAGTGTCTCAGGAATGTTTAGGGTGGTCGTTGCATAGCAAAGTGTAAATGGCTCACGAGTTACCACCTGTTAATCAGGAGCAAAGGAGAAGTATGTGTAATCCGGCGCGAAGCGACAACCCCCTCATTGGAGGGGGCGAAGGGGGGAGGAATCATAGAAGGAACTTGCCACGACCCGTGGCAAGTGACTGGCACAAAAAAAGCAGGATAAGACGTCTGCTTTTTTTGTACATGCAGAAGGAAAAATATCCGAACTATTTATGAGTGATTTGGAGTTGATAGTGAAATTTGATTGACATATCTGTCAAAGGTTGAAATAGATTACTAATTAAACCATTTCCTGTATATTGCATCATAAGTTCCATCCTGCCTGGCTGCATCAAGTGCCTGTTGCCATTTTAATACAGTGCCTGTAGGAGTGTCTTTTGAAAAAGCAATGTAAAAATCAGAGGACATAAGTTGAAATGCAGGTTCCACCTGATTATACTGGTAATTCATGGACCTAAGTATGGAAGGAAATGTTATATTGGTGCACACAAAAGCATCAATTTCTCCGTTAATCAGTTTACTGGTCATTAATCCAGGATCATTTCCGGTTACAAGGTTAGTAAAGCCCAAACCTCTAAGATATTGATCAGAAAACCACGAACTGACAGTCCCCACAGAATTTAGGGCACGCGCATCATTAATCGATTTGATAGTGATACCCGAATCGGCCCGGACATAAAAGTAAGTAACATTACTCCCTATTGGTCCGACCCATTGAAATAGATTTTCCCTCTGTTCAGTGCGATCCATTGTGAATAGACAGAAATTTGGATTGAGTAGTGCCAGTTCATAGGCATTGCTCCAAAGTGTCACCCGGATTGGATAATAGGATTGATTTCTTTTCATAATATCCAAAACCACATCAGTCCCAAATCCTGTGATATCTCCCATGTTGTTTCGGTAGGTTAATGGCGGATACTGCTCTGTATAAACCTGAATTATATCGGGCGGATTAGCCGACTGCATATACATTTGGTAAAGCTTTTTTAAAACACCGTTTTGCTTGGATTCATCAATTTCCTTTTGGAAATTTTCAACTACCCTGTCGGGAACTGCATTATTAAATGCAAAGTAAACCAGATCGGTGCGAAATGATAGTTTGTTGGTAACATCGTAAATAGATTTGCCGATTGCAGTGAGCGCAGCTTCAGCTGTAATCTTGTCTGAAGGGAATAGTGTGATTTCGCCGGAAAGTAGCTTACTAAAGGCATCTTGGTTATTTTCACAATAAATAAGATTGCTAAATCCCTCGCTAATAAGATACTGTGTTATTGAATAGTCGGATAAAACACCTATACCAGCAACATTACGTGCTTCATCAAGTGATGTCAGTTCAATAGGATTTTGCGATGAAGAATAAAAGTTCCAGTCTAGGGAAGCATATGGCCCTGCCCATTTGAACAATGATTTTCTTTCGGCATTAAGGATAGTGGAATATAACACGGCATGTTCATTTGTGAGAGCTTTTGCATAAGCTTTGTCCCATGAAAGAACTTCAGAAGAATATGAAATGCCTAGATCAATGCAAATTTCTTTAAGTAAATCTGGACCCAGCCCTTTTAACGAACCATTCTCTGTATAATTTAAAGGTTTGTACTCTTCAGTAATGAATTCAAGTAGATAAGAATCATCTGTGTCCGATTCCTTGTTGCATCCGGTAATTATTGTAATGATAGCCACAGGAAATAAAAAGAACAGAGATGCCCTAAAGATAAAATGTTTAAATTTTAAAAGATTTTTTGCCGTCATATAGTGAAAATTTTGTGTAAAAAGCCAATTCAGATGTACACTTTACATTTGCTGAAGTTAATACTAATCTTGCAAATTTCAAACTTACAATTTGGTTTGTCTGTATTCAATTTATTTCAATTCTCACTTTCATATTCTGCTCTGTATTCCTGTGGTGACATATATTTGAGCCCGTGTATCATCCACTCTCTGTTATAGTTATTGTGATTCTTTATGAATCGGGCCTTGATCCGGAGCGAAGCGACAACCCCCTCTTTGGAGGGGGCGAAGGGGGAGGAATCATAAAAGGAACTTGCCACGAACCGTGGCAAGTGACTGGTACAAAAAAAGCAGGCGTCTAATCCTGCTTTTTTGTACCCGGAGCCGGGGTCGAACCGGCACAGCCTTGCGGCCACTGGTGTTTGAGACCAGCGCGTCTACCGATTCCGCCATCCGGGCAATTTTGGTAAACGGGGGCAGCAAATGTAGTTAATTTTTCTTAGTAATGAAACCGTACTGTTTTTTTCAGGTCCGGATGCACGGAATTGGCAACAGGACATGTGGCGGCAGCAGCTTCAATGATTCTTTTTTCGCGGTCACCATATGATTTTCCGTCGGGGAAATAGAGGTCAATGATGATTTCGCCCACCCGGCGGGGGGAAGATGCCATGATCTTTTCCACCTCGGCATAGGCCCCTTCCATGGCAAAGCCATAGCTGCGGGCCGAGATTCCCATGATGGTCATCATACAGGCTGCCAGGGATGTGGCAAACATATCGGTGGGAGAAAAAAGTTCGCCTTTCCCCTGGTTATCAACCGGGGCATCTGTTTCAATCTTGGATCCCGATTGCAGGTGTATGGCCTCTACATGGAGGTCTCCCAGGTA
>DBRG01000012.1:0-5047 GCA_002305545.1 Bacteroidales bacterium UBA1374 | reverse complement strand
ACTTCAAAGACTTTTCCCACATCGGCCCGGTTGCTTTGCAGGGAAAGACGGTTCTGCAGGGCAATGACCTCGGCAAGCCTGCGTGTCTTAACCTCTTCCGGGATATCGTCCGGGTAATGACGCGCTGCCAGGGTGCCCGGACGCTGCGAGTACTGGAACATGAAGGCCTGGTCATAATGCACTGCTTCCATCAGGCTGAGGGTCATGGCGTGGTCTTCTTCGGTTTCCGAGCAAAAGCCCGCTATCATATCCGAGGAAATGGCACACCCGGGCAAGATCTCCCGTATGCGGGCAATCCTTTCCAGGTAACTTTCACGGGTGTATTTGCGGTTCATTTTCTGCAATATCCGGTTGCTGCCGCTTTGAACCGGAAGGTGAATATGTCTGCATATATTGGAATAACGCGCCATGGTCAGGAGTACATCATCCTGCATGTCTTTCGGATGCGATGTGGTGAACCGGACCCTCAGCCGGGGAGATACCAAAGCCACCTGTTCCAGCAACCGGGAAAAAGAGACAGTATCAGAGCCATCCTGTGGCTGCCACAAATAGGAATCTACATTCTGTCCCAGTAGTGTCACTTCACGATAGCCGCTGTCCACCAGGTTTTTCACCTCTTCCAGGATGGAACGCGGATCCCGGCTTCTTTCCCTCCCACGCACATAAGGCACCACGCAATACGCGCACATGTTGTTGCATCCGCGCATGATGGTTACGAAGGTGGTCACGCCGGAGCTTATGTTCCTTAAAGGCCTTATATCGGCATATGTTTCCGAGGCGGATAGCTCCACGTTCATGCAAGCGGGCCGAAGCGAGGGCTGGCCGAGCATCCCGGGCAGCAGCCTGTAGTTGTCTGGACCGGCAACACAATCAACTGCCGGGTGGTTAAGCAGGGAATCCCTGAGCCTGGTGGCCATACAGCCCAGCACCCCAACTTTCAGCTGCGGATCTTTGCGCTTGATCCGGGCAAAAAAATCGAGCCGAAACAGTACGCGCTTTTCTGCATTTTCTCTTATGGAACAGGTGTTTATCAGCACGATACGGGCATCTTCCCAACGGTAACACGGTTCGTATCCATTGTCAGACAAGATTCTGGCAACTACCTGGGAATCACTCACATTCATCTGGCACCCATAAGTCTCTATATAAAAGGGAATCATGGCACAAATATAGCATATTCACCCTAAATGTATACCTTTGCGTTATGAACAGGAAAAGCCTTATCCTTTGTATACTGGCCATTCTGATGGCCGCCGGATGTTCCCGATTCCGGGATGTCGCTTTAGAAAACATTGCCGTCAGCCAGTTTAACATGACCAGTCTGTCATCGGCCCGCATTAAGATCAGTGCTACCCTGAACAACCCTACCGGAGGCAGGATTCGGCTTACTCAGATGAATGGTGCCTTAAGGCTCAAAGACAAGCAGATAGCCCTGTTTTCAATGGATTCTGCCCTCGTATTTGATGCTCGCAGCACTTCTACAAACGAAGGGGTTGTGTCAATGAAAATCAGTGACATGTCTGTTCTCTTCTCCGGTACCATTGACCTGGATGAAACATTGCTCCAGCAGATACGGCTGGATATAGATGCCACGGTTAAAAGCGGAGGTATAAAGCGTACACTGCATCTGAGCGACATTCCCGCCAAAGAATTACTGGAATTATGAAAAGAAAAGTCCTTTTATCCATAGTTTTCCTGCTGTCAGCCGGTTTCTTTTCAGATGATCTCCTGGCACAGGAACCCGATACCCTTGACCTGTCAACCGACGTGTTTGAGTATTTTCGGAAACCCGGACCCGACGGGACCCGTCTCAGGATCGCTCAGTCAGATTCAATCCGGGTTAAAGTCAACTGGCAGGCAGAACAAAACAGGCTGTCTTCTCAAAAGATGCAGGGCTTCAGGGTTCGGATCTTTTTTGACAACAAGCAGACTGCCCGGGCCGAATCAGAAGCCATTGCCACGTCCTTTATGGCTCTGTACCCGCAAACTGCGGTCTACAGGATCTATGAAAATCCTTACTTCAAGGTGACTGTGGGTGATTTCCGCACACGAAGCGATGCCATGCGTTTCATGCTCGAGGTCCGCAAAACATATCCCCAGGCTTTCATTACCCGGGAATCCATTTCTTACCCGCCGCTTTGATCACATGGGGCATTTTTTGATGCGTCCTTGTTCCACCACCTGAGCACGACCTTCTCGGCAAAATTCCTGAGTGAATACATGTGACGCCCCACCCTGTCGGGATACATATCTTTGATGGTGATCAGGATCCCGGTTTCTTCCACCCCACCGAAATGCTCGTTCAGCGTGGTGCCGAAAACACGCATATTGGGAGAAACTCTCATATAAGAGTTGATCAGCGGAGGTATCCTTTCCCCGTATGCCCTGATTTCACGGACCAGGGTCTTATAATCTTCATCATAATTACCGGAATGGAAAAGATCTTTATAATATGGATTTTCCGCGTTGTAATCCAGTGGTTCAATGGCAGAGGCCAGAGCTTCGGTATCGGGAAAATATTTGTTTAGGAAATACAGCAGGCAATTCCTTGCCTGTTGGTTATACGTACGGTACATGGTCACTTTCCCAAAAAAATAATGCATGCACGGGTAACGAACAATCAGGGCCCCCAATCCGTCCCATAAATTGTCCAGGGCGTACAGTCCGGAGCGGTTTTCATTGGAATTCTGGTAATTGGGTTGTACAAAAGACCTGCCCAGTTCAATGGTATAAGGGAGGTAATCACGGACAAAAGTATCGGAAAAACTGAAAATGGGATACGTGGCCAGGTTCTGCGGCTTTATTCCCGCCCCGATGATATAACGGTATCCACCCAGGATTTCTTTTTTTTTGGGATCCCACACCACCAGCTGCCTGTAGGGCGCCTCCGGGCTGACATCGTAGGAATCAATGTCCGAGGCAAGGCCCGTCCCGCCTCCGGCTGCCCTGAATGCAATCTCACGAAGCCGTCCCACCTCCCTCATGGTATTGGGAGCTTCGTGGGCGTTAAAGTCATACAATTTGTTCTCTCCGCGGGAAGAATACCTGACAAAACGTTCCCTGGTCAGTTCTTCCTCCAATAAATGCCTGGAGACAGGCGGAATGATAGGTTCCATATGTCGAGGACAAGATTTGTGTGTGTAAAGTTATCAAAAAGAATGCAATTGTGTATCTTTGCATCAAGCAACTGAATGTAAATGTTATCTCAGTCACTACAACAAAGACTACAGCTAAAGCAAAAGTTATCACCGCTGCAGATACAGACCATAAAGCTGTTGGAATTGCCAACGCTGGAACTGGATCAGAGGGTCAGGAAAGAACTGGAGGAGAATCCTGTACTGGAAACAAAAGAGGCCGAGGAAGAGACCGATAACAGCAACGAATTATCAATAAGTGATTACGGCTCACAGGACGATTCCATTCCTTCCTATAAGCTATATGTCAACAACCAGTCCAGGGATATTAAAAAGGAATTCCCCACTTTTTCCGTAAGGGAAAGCTTTCACCAGCATCTGGAAGCCCAGCTGGGATTCCGCACTCTTACAGATAAAGAACGGGATATTGCCATCTTCGTTATCGGGAGCCTGGACGATGACGGCTATCTGAGAAGGGATTTCGAAACCCTGAGTGACGATATGGCTTTTCGCCAGGGACTGGAAGCCGGCCCGGGAGAAATCGAACAGGCCCTGTCCATAATCCAGGAATTTGATCCTCCCGGCGTAGGAGCGCGGAATCTGCAGGAATGCCTGCTCATCCAGTTGCGCAACAAAGAGCAGAAGCCTTCTGTGGACACTGCGCGAACCATCCTGGAAAAACATTTTGGCGAATTCACAAAAAAGCATTACGACAAGATCATTGCCCGTCTGGGTATTTCAGAAGAAGAGCTTAAGGAAGCCATTGATGAAATCCTTCGGCTGAACCCCAAACCAGGCGGTAACGTTGACGACTCGTATACAGACCGTGCGCAGCAGGTTGTTCCGGATTTTATACTCGAAATGAAGGACGGGGAACCACTGTTAACGCTGCCCCGGTTTTCAGTGCCCGAACTTCGTATAAACAAACGTTATGCCGACATGCTCCTCAAGGCCGCCGGCCAGAGTTCAAGGGAAAGCAAGGAAGCCGCAACCTTTGTGAAACAGAAGCTGGACTCGGCAAAATGGTTTATTGAAGCCCTTAAGCAACGTCAACACACGCTGCTCAATACCATGAATGCCATCCTGGAATTCCAGAAAGAGTACTTTGCAGAAGGTGATGAGACCAAGCTTAAACCCATGGTACTCAAAAATATTGCCGAGAAAACCGGGCTGGACATATCCACCATATCCAGGGTCGTTAATTCCAAATACATTCAGACACACTTTGGCATCTATTCCCTTAAATACTTTTTCTCCGAAGGTCTGATGACAGAATCAGGAGAAGAAGTGTCTACGCGTGAAATCAAGAACATCCTGGCACAAAGCATAGACCTGGAGGATAAACGCAAACCGCTGACCGATGAAGAGCTGGTCTCCTGCCTGAATGAAAAAGGCTATAAAGTAGCCCGCAGAACAGTTGCCAAATATAGAGAACAGCTCAATATCCCCATCGCCCGGCTGAGGAAACAGATCTGAAATGAAAAAACATCTTATTACATTTATCTTAACAGGAATGACACTCATTGTTCCCGCTTCCTGCTCTTCGCGCAGACCCGTAGACCTGGTTGTTTACAATGCCAGGGCTTATACTGTAGACAGCGCCTTTTCCATATGCCAGGCTTTTGCAGTGGATGAAGGTGTTATCGTCGAGACCGGCACCACAGAACATATCCGGGACCAATTCAGAGGCCGCAGGGAAATCGACCTGGAAGGAGCTCCGGTATACCCGGCTTTTCATGATGCCCACAGCCATTTATTCCAGGTGGCCCAGGGACTGCGTTACGTTGACCTGCGCGGTGCTGCTTCTGTTGATGAAATTATTGCCCGCCTGCAAAGACACTGTGATCTGTACCATCCCGGATTCCTGGTAGGAGATGGCTGGGACCAGTCATTGTGGGAAGACAAAAACCTCC
>DBRG01000019.1 GCA_002305545.1 Bacteroidales bacterium UBA1374 | reverse complement strand
CTCGGGCTTCAATCCGGAAGCCGGAACGTTGCAGGAAAATCAGTATCTCGTCGGTCATTCTAATGAAATCATCTTTTGAGAAACCCTTACAGTCAAAATCCAGATCTTCTGAAAACCGGTCAATTCCTTTTACCAGTCTAAGATTTGACCCTCCTATGAAAACCACCTTTTGTACATAGGCCGATGTAGATAACCAATCCAGGATCATCAACTGTATGTACTCCTTGATCATATATTTTTGACCAGTGATATTTTGCCTTATTTCCTCAGGGAAAAAACCTTTTATCTGCTCAATGTCTATCATAGTTCGTATACTTTTTTCATAATATTCACTCTTTTGATTAATGCCTTGCTCTCAAAACGACAGGCATATTCGTCAAATCGTGTTTTATTAAGGTCATTTGCCAAATAATCATTGTCCAGCCGTAAATTCTCAATTTCGGCCTCAGTATTATAAAATGGACAGAGATACAACAAATCCAGCAATGCCTTTTCCGGAAAGGCTAACTGGATTGAACGATCCTCCATGGGCTTTAAATCATAGCCAAAAAACAATCCTTCATGGATCTTTTTGTAAGAATAGTTTCCAAAATCATTTTGAAACGCAGCTGTCTTAAGTGTTGACACAGCTGTGACTTGTATAACTGCTTCCGGAATAATACCATAAAATGCGAGAGCTGTATGTAAGCTTATATAGGAAGGTTTGTAAATGCGGTTAGATATATACAGTGAGAAACCGGGCTTTTCAAGATATTCCCTAAAAGCATAAAAACCATTACGCAACTTAACCAACAGTCCCTGATTCACCCAGCGGGTCAGATTGTTGCTGTTGAATTCCGGTTGCAGAATATAAAGCTGGTGTGTATTAAAGCATCCGTAATCAAAAAACGCCTGTCGAAATGCGTGAAAATTCATTTCCGTTTCTGTTTTTACACAAATATAGTGATATTTAGAAACAAACAAGAAAACTTTCAATCGTTTAATAAAGATCAAATGAGTATATTTGTTTATTAATGCGAATCCTTGTTAAGCTATTAAGCTTTATACAGCATGAGTAAAGTTTCTATCCGTTTCTTTAACGACCGCGAGGTACGTGCCGTATGAGACGAGGAATATAACAAATGACACGCAACTATTGGAAATACTTGAAATCAAAGCTCAAAAAGGAAGATAGCGAGTTGGTTAGTTCCACTACCCAACTGAAACTTGTCGCAAAAGATGGCAAACAATATTTATCTGATATGTTGGATTACAATGGTATCATTGCCCTGGCCAGACAATTCCCAAGTAAACAAGCAAACCGTTTCATAGATTGGTTTACCTACAGCGACGAAACCATTGACGGAAAAAGCAAACATAAGGCATATGCCTTGTTTGAAAGTTCATTAATTGATAATATCGAAGTGGGGTCCGTGAAAGGATTGCAGCAAATTCACGCTTATCTGTTTGGCGGACTTTACGATTTTGCCGGACAGATAAGGCAGAAAAACATCTCTAAAGGTGGTTTCAAGTTTGCGATGGCGCAGCATCTGGACAACATCTTACAGCAGATTGAACAAATGCCCGAGAATACATTCGACGAAATTGCCGAGAAATACGTTGAAATGAACGTCGCCCATCCATTCATGGAAGGCAATGGGCGAAGCATACGCATTTGGCTCGATCTGATACTGAAAAAACGCCTGAAAAAATGTGTGGATTGGAGCAAAATAGGCAAAAACGACTACCTGGGTGCCATGGTAAAGAGTACTACTGACAGCACGTCTATCAAAAACCTGCTACAACATGCCCTGACAAGTGAAATCAACAGCCATGAAGTATTCATGAAAGGAATCGACTACTCCTATTATTACGAAGAAACATAACCATTTCCCTAATGGTAATTCATCCTCTCTCACAGGCCCCCCATTCATTTTCTACAAGTCAAGAAAATAAACTATTGAAAAAATAAAAATTTTATTATCTTTGTTACTGCCGTAACAGTTACGACGGTAACAAAAAAATAAAAAAGAATGAAGTTTTATGATCGAATAAGCGAATTGTCTGAATTGCAAAGGATCAGAAGTCTATCGCACAGTGATCATTCCCGGCTTACTGTTGTTACGGGAAGAAGACGGATTGGAAAAACAAGTCTGATTATGAAGTCGGTTGAAGGATTGTCGACTGTTTATCTTTTTGTCGGCCGTAAAAACGAAGCAGCTCTTTGCGCAGAATTTAATCAAATTATTGCAAAGTCGCTGGATACTTTTGTTCCACAGGAAATTAACACATTTAGTTCAATATTTCGATATCTAATGGAGCTGGCAGTAAACCGGCAGTTTAACCTTGTTATTGATGAATTTCAAGAGTTTTACAATATTAATGAATCGGTTTACAGCGATATACAGAATATATGGGATATGTACCGCAAAAGAACTAAAATGAACCTGATTGTTTCAGGCTCAGTATTTTCATTAATGCATAAAATTTTTCAAAACGCAAAAGAGCCGTTGTTCGGAAGAGCGGATAACATTATAAAGTTGTCAGCTTTTAATCTGGATACTCTAAAAGAGATAATGTATGATCATAATCCAGATTATTCTAATGATGACTTACTGGCTTTGTACACTTTTACCGGCGGAGTGCCAAAGTATGTTGAACTGTTTTGCGATAATAACATTACCACTATTAAGGAAATGATCACTTTCATGGTGAGGGACAATTCTCCTTTTACCGATGAAGGTAAATATTTGCTTATTGAGGAGTTTGGGAAGAATTACGCAACTTATTTCTCAATTTTGAGTGCCATTTCCGGTGGAATGAATACTCAACCGAAGATTGAAGCTGCTTTGGGAAATATAAGCATTGGAGGACAATTAAAACGCTTGATTGAAGATTATAACATAGTTGTCCGTCAGCGCCCCCTAATGCAAAATGAGGGAACTCATACAGTCAGGTATGAAATTCAGGATAATTTTATCCGCTTCTGGTTCAACTATTTTGAAAGATATCGTTCACTAATTGAAATTAAGAACTTTGAAGGGCTGCGTTCAATAATCACATCCAACTATACAACTTACTCGGGCATAATGCTTGAAAGATACTTTAAGCAGAAGCTTGCCGAAAGCAAGCAGTTCCGTGCAATAGGCTCGTGGTGGGAACATAAGGGAGCTCAAAATGAAATTGATATTGTAGCACTGAAATTAGAAAAGAACCGGGCGTTAGCAATTGAAGTAAAACGTAAGAAAAATAATTATAAACCCGAACTTTTAGCTGCTAAGGTCAATCATCTCAAGAAAAAATTATTACCCAAATACCAGGTTGAGATGTTGTGCTTAACTCTGGAAGAGATGTAAGTTTAATATGAATTGGACAGTGCCCCGGCTGTAAAACCTGGAGGTATTCGCGCCCCTATGTAATGGCAAACAGAGATATTATCAGAAAACTACGGACAATCATCATGAATCTCCTATTCGATTTTGTGCCTCTCTGTCTGATGTTCCCCGTTCCACCCGTAAGCCTTTTTTGCCAAAATCCAGATTACAACGGATTGAAATCATAAAATATACCCGGGGTGACAAAGTAGTTCTTTCTGAATATCCATTGTTGAAAAGACTTTTGTTATGTGTGCGATTCATATAAGATATCTCTGATCTCAGGATCCACTTTCCATCACGGAAGCCTTTCTGCACCCCGCCGTTAATATTAATTCTTGTTGAAGTTTCGCTGTTTATGTATTTTCTTTTGGGGATACTTGTCAATCCCAACGACAAACCCCATTCGTTCTCAAGATAGAACATATTGTTGGCGGATATCAGGATATAAGAGGTCAAAGTCCGTCCGTAAGTTTGGGTGTGTACGTCAGAAAAAGTCATATTGGCATTTACTGCCAAACGCCACCATTGGAATAATTGTTGGCTTGTAGATGCATTCAATGTGTACGAAGTGTTTTTGGATACGTTCACAGGTCTGGAAATAATGCTGTCCCCTGTGGCAGAGAGTTCTGACACAAAATCGTATGTGTTTACGGCATGGGAAACCCTGGCCGTTAAATTATAACTTCGTGCCAATTGAGTCAGGAGTTGAAAAGTATGAGAGACATAAGGTTTCAGGTTCGGATTCCCCGTGGAATATTCATTGGCATATTCCCAGTGGATGTAAGGATCAAGCAAGTATGGTGACGGCCTGTTAACCTTGCTGGCATAAGAAACGTTAACGGAATACCCTTTTTTCTGGTTGATGGCATACCTGGCATTGGCTGCCCACAAAATATCTGTTCCAGAATAATTAATTATACTTCCAGTATATTCAGTTGTTCAAAGTGTGCTCTTTCTACACGGATACCTGCCATAAAGGTAAATCTATTCCCGGCAGAGCCCCGGTAGTTCAGGTATCCGGCCAAAATATCCTCTTGATAATGGGTATCTTCACTTGCCGAGAGATCAAAAGCCCACTCCTTTCCCAATTCAGTAAAGTGATTATCACGGTTTATGTAGTAAGTTTTAAGAAACTTGGCACCTGTTTCAATGGAGTGCTTTTCAGACAAATTGAGGGTAAGATCTCCATAGGTATTCAACGCCTTCCTGTCCGAGTCAGCCTCCCTGCGCGTATGGTTCAATACATCATCATTAAACGAGAACAATTCAACCTCATCGGTATTATTCAGCCTCAAGGATGACACTTCTGCTACCAGTAAAAAAGCCGATCCTGTTTTTTTATTCAAAATGGCTTTGTAATTCACATAACCTGTTTTGTTACCAGACGAAAAGCCTAGTGTCATATTGTTATTATAGCTGTCATCAACTATTTTTTGCTCATAATTACCCGGAAACATATTATTTGTGCTAAAAACACCAGCTATGGAATGTCTTTCATTAATCCTATAGTGTAAGGATTGTTCCGTGGTTAAGCTAAATCTCCAGGGACTGACATTAGTGATAAGCTGTTCCGTTTTTATATCCGGATTATCGTTGACAGTTTTTACTACCGAATAATTTATTGAATATCCTGTACTCCCATAAACATATGAAGAAAAACTCAATCCTTTATAGCGGTAACTTAACGTAGCGTTGATCTTTGGTGTAAATCGTTGCTTATTTGCGTCCACAGAAGATTGTGCATAAAAACGACCGCCCCCTTCCGGTAATTTCTTCAGCGTTAACTTGATTATAGCAGAGAGGGAACTGCCTGAAAAAGCCACACCGGAAATCGGAATGACTTCTATACTGGTTATGTTCCCGGCAGGGATAGCTTCCAGGTACGCTTTCAAATCATCACCCGAGAAAGTCAATTTCCGGTCATCCACATATACTATTGCAGAAAGCCCGTTCACCTTTAAATCAGAAACACCGGGCAGGTAATTCAAAACCTCTATGCTTGTCCTGTCTTTTGCCATTGGGCTGTTTACCATGGACACAACATAACCATCGGGACGGTACCTGATGGGTGTATCCCTTATAGTAATCTCCGTCAATTTCTGTACGTCTTCTTCCAAAATGACAGTAGGTATAGTAAGATTTCCGCTTACCCGAATTTGTTCATTCCATTCCTTGTAACCAGTAAAACGCACGTTCAACAGGTAGTGTCCGGCTTTGCTTTTCAATGCAAAGGCCCCCCCTTCGTTGGTAACTCCCCAAGTAACGACATTTGCCGAGTCTGTCTCAAAAAGACGTAACACAACAGTTGCTCCTGATACAGGCATACCCAGGGAATCTGTGACAGTTCCCGAGATAATGTAAGATGACACATTATCCTGAGACCACAGGGTAAAAGGTCCCGTAAACATCACTATGAAAAGAGAAGCAATATTTACTTTTCTATGAATCAACAGGTTAAATTTTATGTAAATTTATAACAATATTACCTTGAAATCAATATTCTCAGAAAATAGCGAGCGTGTCTTTCACAATTTCAGAGGGTTTTTTAAAGTGTTTGTCTACTATGTTTCCTTACATGGAGGTATGGCAGTGTGTCCATGGGATTGAGCGAATAACGGACAATCCCCAGGTAGATCAGGGACCGGGCAAATAGCAACGGGTCTTTACCGGCCCGGAACCAGTCCGTAGCAGACGAAATAATGGAATCGTCCCGGAATTCCACGTACGCTTTATCCCTGGCTATGGTCAGCAACAAATTGTAATACGCCTGGTCAAATTCCGGATAATCAGAAATATCCATTTGTTCCAAACTGTCCAGGACTACCCGCGGCATTTGGTTCAGCAGGCTGTCCAGATTTGCCAGACGTTTTTGCATGGCATTCTGCCTGACTGCCGTATTGCAGGAAACCAGTAACACCAAACCAAGAATTAGAAACCGGAAATTTCTCATGATTGTCCCGCTAAGTTAATAAAATCACGGAAATTGTCTATTTTTGTTAACTCACCGTCTTACGACGCATCACCTCTGAATTATGAAAAAAATCATTCTGCTGTTTTCTTTGTTCCTTGCTTCTGTTATCTGGTCTTACAGTACTGCCTGCACCGTAGTGATTGCCGGTAAAAAAGCCACTGCAGACGGAAGCGTTCTGAATTCACACACCGATTGCGGACCGGACTGCCGCATACGTATCATTCCCGGACAACGTTTTGAAAAAGGTGCTACGACTCCTGTCTGGTGGGGATTGCTGGACAACACCCGCCCCATAGACGACTACGGGGAGATCCTGGGATACATACCCCAGGTGAAACAAACCTACACCTATTTTCACTCGGCCTATTCCCAGATCAACGAACACCAGTTGTGCATAGGCGAAAGCACCACCAACCAGCGGCCGGAGCTTCAGCTGACAAAAGGGGAAGGGGATCAGATCATGACCATAGAACAGGCCCAGGCCTTTGCCCTGCAACGCTGCAAAACGGCCCGGGAAGCCCTGGATCTGATGACCACCCTGATGGAAACCTACGGGTTTCTTCCTTCCTGCGGGAAAGATCCCGAGCTGGTCACCCTGGCCGATCCCGATGAAGTATGGGTACTGGAATTCTTTGCCGTGGGCAAAGGCTGGAAAAAAGACAGCGGAAAACCGGGTTGCATCTGGGCGGCACAACGGCTGCCGGACGATCATGTGGCCGTTATTTCCAACTGGAGTGTGATCAAAGAAATTGACCTTTCCAAACCGGACCAATACCGAGCCTCTTCCAATTATATGAGTGTGGCCATAGAAAACGGCTGGTACGATCCCGACGGCACCATGCCCTTTATCTGGAGCAACGCCTACGCCGGAATCACCCCTCGCGAAGCCCACACCCATCGGCAATGGCTCTTCAACGCATTATACAATCCCGACCTTCCCGAACTGCCCCGGCGCTGGACCGACAATCCCTACCAGAACCTGAACCAGTACGGCCAGACGGTCGAGCCCATTGGCATGTATCCCTTTTCTTTCAAACCCAACAAGTTACTGACCATTAAGGACATCATGGATTTCCAGCGGAGCACGTTCACCGGAACCATTTACGACAAGGAAAACGATGCCGTTTGGTACATCCTGGGCCCGGAAGGCCAAATGGTCAAAAGCCCGCTGGCTACGCCGTTTCCCAATGCCGAGTTGCAGAAACTCCTGAAGACCAACAGGCGCCGCCTGGTTTCCCGCGTTGACGGGGAATACGGGTTCTGTGCCCAGCTGCGCGGCAACCTCCCCGATGGGATCGGAGGCGTTTACTGGGTATTTGTGGACAATGCCTATACATCGCCCTACATTCCCTTTTTCACCGGCATTACCAAAACACCGGCTGTTTACATGGAATACCACCCTGATCAATATTCAGATACCTCTGTGCGGTGGGCCGTGGATGTGGTGGACAACCTGCTGAATCTCTGCTACCAGGAAGCCAAAAAAGACCTGGTACGGCTCCGGGAGCCCATGGAAGAAAAGTTCTTTGAAAAGAACCGGGAAATTGAACAGCAATACCTGGCCATGTACCAGAAGAACCCCCGGGCAGCCACCGAACTGCTGAACCAGTACGCGCAGGAATGTGCCGACACCATCATGCAAACATACAGGACCTTGCGGAATACACTTTTTGAAAAATATACAAACAATAAACTACGATAATTTATGAGCCTGGACAGAAGAAATTTTCTTAAGGCAGCCGGTGGTCTGGCTGCCCTGACCATCCTCCCGCGGCGTGTCCTGGGAGGCAACGGTTTCATTGCCCCCAGCGACCAGCTGACCAAAGGTATCATTGGTACCGGCGGTATGGGCAGGGAACATATCAAATACGAAGGAGCAAGGCTGGTAGCCGTCTGCGATGTGGACACCAAACACCTGGAAGCGGCTGTGAAAATGGCACCGGACCGGGTCAGGACCTATGAGCATTTCATGGACCTGATTAACGACCCCAACGTGGATGTGGTGCACATAGCCACCCCTCCGCACTGGCACGGCATCATGTCTGTGGAAGCCGCCAAGGCCGGCAAGGATATCTGGTGCGAGAAACCCATGACACGCACCATAGGGGAAGGCAAGAAAGTCATGGAAGCCGTGAAAAGGAATTCGCGTATTTTCCGGCTCAACACCTGGTTCCGTTTCAAGGATACATTCTATGGCCTGGGCACGACCGTGAACCCGCTTAAAAAACTGGTACAGAGCGGTATGCTGGGCTGGCCCCTGAAGGTGACCATATCGCGCCACACCGGTTTCGACTGGAAGTTTTACTGGACCGGAAAAGAAAATCTTGTACCCGAAACAGTTCCCTCCAACCTGAACTACGACCTGTGGCTGGGTCCTGCCCCTTACAAACCTTACAATTCCCACAGGGTGCACCAGACGTTCCGCGGTTACTGGGATTACGACGGCGGAGGCCTCTGCGATATGGGACAACATTACATGGACCCGGTCCAGTACCTTCTGGACAAGGACAACGAAAGTCCGGTAAAAGTAGAAGTAGACGCCCCGCAACAGCACCACGATGCCGTGGGTACCTGGCGCAGCATAACCTACACCTATGCCGACGGATGCCAGATCGTCCTCTGGGGCGATGATTTCGGAGATCCCGAAACTCCTTACATTGCCGGGCCTAAAGGCAACGTCTACCATGGCTTCCGGTGCGATATCCCTGACTGGCAGCTGAAACTGGCAGATTTCCCGGAACCGGCTGCCCAGGAAACCGATTTCTACGGATGCATCAAAACCCGCAGGCCATTTGCCCTGAACGAAACCAATGGTTTCAGGAGTTGCACGCTGGTCAATATGGGCGCCGTCGCTGTACGGCTGAACCGCACCCTGCACTTTGACTCTGATAAAATTGAATTTATTAACGATCCCGCAGCCAACCGGTTACTGGACCAACCCATGCGCGGACCCTGGAAAATCTGAACATCATGAAAAGAACAATATCTGTAATACTGTTAATCCTCCTGGGCACGCTGTCCTCATTGCACGCCCAGGATGCCCAAAGAGCGGCCTCCACCAAGGTGGGCGATGCCCTGAACCAGCTTCCGGCTGCCAATGAAGCCCTTTTCAGCCGGTTGATGGAAGATCTTTTGTCTACGGGCGAGGAAGGAGTCCTTATGCTTGCCCAAAAGCTCAGGAGCGACGGAACTTCCCTGCCCCAGGCAGAATATGCCCTGGACGGCATGGTACAATACGTAACCCGTCCCGGGGTAGATGAAAAAGTCCGCACAGAATTGGCACGTAGCTATGTCAAAGCCCTTGACAAAACGGAGGATCCCATTATCAAGGCCTTTTTCATCAGACAATTGCAATTGCTGGGTTCGCCCGAAAGCCTGAACGCCCTGGCTCCGTATATGTTCTCTGATGAACTGGGAGGGGCAGCCATCGGGGCCGTGACGGCCATTGGTGGAGAAACGGCTTTGCAATTGTTGCTGGGAGCTCCTTTACGGGCCGAGACGATCACCGGTCTGGGCAAGCTGGGATCCCCGCTGGCAGAAAAAATGCTGATGAGCCTGGCGCAGACGGGCAATGAGCAACAGCGTCCCCTGGCCTTCCAGGCCCTTTCACAATGCGGAACCATGGCTGCCTTTGACGTGATGGCAAATGCCCCGGCTTTCGATTTCCTGACCTTCCTGCAACGGGTTGCTCCCTCCGATCCGGGGAAAGCCACCAAAGCACTCAAGTCCCTGATCAAATCCGGCAATGATTCCCAAACCCGTTGCTTTGCCCTTTCGCTGCTTATTGGCCTGCACCAGGAAGAAGCCATGCGGACGGTGCTGAAGGCGCTGAACGATACTGATGGTTCTTACCGCAGGACGGCCCTGGAAGGTACCCGCGCGTTCATCTCACCGGTGGTTAACTCGGCCGTTATGAAAAAGATGAAGCGGCTTTCCGCTCCGGCACTGGCCGATGTGCTGGACTGGCTGGGTGAACAGAGCAACCCCGCGCTGATCCCTTACATTGCCGATCCCTGGCTGAATCACGAAGACCTGCAGGTGGCAGAGGCCTCGGCCCGGGCTATCCTCAATACAGGGACAGATCAGGGCACTGCCCTGCTGGCCGGATTGCTCACCAATACCGACCCCCTGAGAACGGACCTTGCCCTGAAGTGTCTGCTGGCCTCGAAAGGAAATGTGATACAGGCTGTCATTGATATTTATCCGCAAACTTCCGTTCCGGGAAGATCGGCCGCCCTGGCACTGCTGGGCGCACGAAAATCCCGGGCAAATGAACCGCTGGTGCTGGAAGCCCTGGAGGATCCCTCACCGGAAGTCCGGCTGGCCGCTGCCAGTGCACTAAGCGGCGTGGCCCGGCCCGATAACAGGGACACATACTTCCGGCTATTGGAAGCCGCTGCACCTGAATTGATAGAGCCTTTGCAGCAGGCTGTCATGGCCTCTCTGTACGGACTTGACCCGGAAGCACAATTTGACATACTGTCTTCAAGAATGCAACAGGCCGGTCCCCTGCAGAGATCGCTTTACTACGCCCCCCTTGCCGCAACCGGCACAAAAAGGGCTGTTGACCTGCTGAGCGAACTTTACCTGGAAGAAGGGAATGCGGAGGCTTACATTGCCCTGATCAACGGCTGGAGTCCGGCCGGTGCGCAAAAGGTGATATACCTGCGCAAAGGACTGGACCATTTCACGGAACCGGAACAAACGGGAGCACTCCTGGCCCAGATGAGAAACACCGGTGCATTCCAGGCCATGGTGGCGTCTGCTCCTTACCTGGACTCGGCCCATCCTGAAGTCTCCCTGGCTGCAGCCATGAACATATACCGTTTGGCGGTGAACAACCCGGATTTCTACGGACCCCTGGTAAAGGAATGGATGGAAAAGGTGGTGAAGATCATGGAGCAGGCAGGTTACCCGGATAGCATCTACGACATACAGAACGTAAAGAAATACCTGGCCGGAATCCCTGAAGAAAAAGGATTTGAACGCATTTTCAATGAAAAGGACCTGGACGGCTGGCAGGGCCTGGTAGGCAATCCCATCTCACGCAGCAAAATGAAACCGCAGGAACTGGCAAAGGCACAAAAAGAAGCGGACAAGGTGGCTTTCAGCCAATGGGTGGTGGAAGACGGCAAACTGCTGTTCCTGGGCAAAGGCGATAACCTTTGCACCACCAAGGATTACGGGGATTTTGAAATGTATGTGGACTGGCTCCTTTACCCGGAAGGACCCGAGGCCGACGCCGGCATTTACCTGCGGGGCTCACCCCAGGTGCAGATCTGGGACACTGCCCGGGTGCATGTGGGCGCCCAGGTTGGATCGGGCGGCCTGTACAACAATGCGAAGAATCCGTCGGCTCCCCTGTTGGTGGCCGATAACCGCCTGGGGGAATGGAACAGCTTTTTCATTCGCATGCAGGGAGAACGCGTTACCGTGTACCTGAACGGGGAACTGGTGGTGGACAATGTGGTCATGGAAAATTACTGGGACCGCTCACAGCCCATCTTCCCGTACGGGGCCATTGAGCTCCAGGCACACGGCAGCAAGGTGGCCTACCGCGACATCTACGTGCGGGAACTCCGGCGTCCCGAGCCTTTCAAACTGTCCCCGGAAGAAGAAGCCGATGGCTTTACCGTGCTCTTTGACGGCACTACCTTGCACCAATGGACAGGGAACAAGACCGACTACCTGACCAGGGACGGGGTCCTGGAAGTACGGCCCGCCGGGCAGGGGTTCGGCGACCTGTACACCGCTAAGGATTATTCCGATTTCGTATTCCGGTTTGAGTTCAAACTCACCCCGGGGGCCAACAACGGCGTAGGCATCCGTACACCCGGCACAGGAGATGCAGCCTACGAAGGCATGGAAATCCAGATCCTGGACCATTTCGATCCCATTTACCAGCCCTGGCTGCTGGATTACCAGTACCACGGATCGGTCTATGGGGTGATCCCGGCGCATAACCGCAATGCCCTGCGGCCCATCGGGGAATGGAACCAGGAGGAGATCTACGTCAAAGGCACGTACATCCGGGTTACGCTGAACGGTGAAGTGATCACGGAAGGAGATATCTCGGCAGGTCCCGTTGACGACAGGGAACATCCCGGGCTGGAAAGGACAGGGGGAAAGATAGGATTCCTGGGACACGGGTCCAGGCTGTGGCTCCGCAATATCAGGATCAAGGAATTGTAAGCGGGAAAGCTATCTTTTGAGCAGGGTGTATTCCCCGTTCAGGGATTGCCCGTCAAAGAGAAGGTCACCGTCGTAATAAACAACCAGTGTGGTCGGGTTCAGGGAACGGATCTCGACCACATCGCTTATGGTGGCACTGCCTACAATGACCCGGACATAAATGTAGAACCCATCCAGCGTGTAGGTAGGTGTATACGAGGGGGCCGAAACGGGGGCCGTATAACCCATGGTCCCGTCTTCACGGAATGTGATGGTGTATTGTGTGTTGTCCTGGTAAGCCCAGGTCCCCAGAAGGTCAGACACTTTATATTCCTTTTGGCAGGATGAGGTCATTAAAAAAAGCAGGGACACTGCCATCAGTCCCGTGAACATGCGGATTCCTTTTTTCTTCATTGGTATTATATCTTTTTTATTATTCGTATTCAAAAACGGCAAGCACCGGGTAATGGTCAGACACATAGGGTACGCCAAAATCATCGGTTACTGTACGATAGGATAAGGCCTTTGCTCCCCGGTAAAAAATGTGGTCGATGGGAGCTCCGTCATACGTACCCCATCCGTTATACGTGGTCAATGTATCTGTAACGGGCGCTACCTGTCTTGCATCCAAAAAATGTGCCTTAACCGGTTCAAAGAGCGGATCATCTATGGTTGCGTTAAAGTCGGCGGTAATAAAAATTACGGGGGCATCCACAGTTATTTCTCTTATCCTGTCAATTAAAAGCCGGGCGGATTCCCTTCGTGCAATCTTACCTATATGGTCAAAATGAGTATTAAACAAATAAAAAGTACTTCCGGTCTCTTTGTTTTTGAAAGCCCCCCAGGTGACGATCCTTTTGCATGCGGCATCCCAGCCGAACGAAGGCACATCCGGTGTTTCACTGAGCCAGAAGTTACCCTCCCGCAAAACCTCGAATTTATCCTTCAGGTAGAATACGGCTGAGAATTCTCCCAGGGAATCCCCGTCTTCCCTGGCAACCCCCAGTTTGGCATAAGCCGGCAGACTGTCCAGCAGGTAATGGATCTGCTCCCATACCGGTTCCTGAACGCCAAAAACATCGGGCTGCAGTTTTTTGACCATTTCAACAGATGCAGGTTTTCGGATGTCCCAGTTGTGTTCCCCGTCGTCAACCAGCGAGAGACGGATGTTGTAAGACATGATCCTTACGGTTTCCGGTTCCACGGAACAGGAAGTAAAAAATAGCAGGGCGGTTACAGGTATCAGGCTTAGAAAATATTTCAATGGCTTCATTTATAGGTTTTTGCTTATTAGTTCGTTCCTCCGTACATATTCTCATCACTGGCAGGCTGGCCGTTGACAGTGCCTGTATTGGTGCATTCTTCAGGGGCCGGTCCCGAGGCAAACAGTCCGCAGAATCCTCCCAGGTAGTTGTAATCTTCCGGGACTTCACTCACATAACCGCTGACCGGTCCGGAATTTGAACACCCTTTGAGCAAACCTCCGGTTCCTGTGGCGCGGGCGGTAACCCCGACCATGCCCCCCACGTAACGGTACTTCCCGGTCTGCCCAATCCTGCTTACTGTGCCTGAATTGCTGCAATTGGTCAGGTTGCCGCTGTCATTCATCCCGCAGACGCCACCCAGGGCAAAAAACTCATCATCAATCTCTGTTTCAGATCCCTGTATGGTCCCTGTATTTACACAGTCTGTAAGAGAGCCCTTTACGTTTTCAGCTACAACTCCCCCCACACAATACGGTCCGGTTACACTTCCGGAATTCTCTAATGCTTCTGCAATTCCGCCTTTGGTGATAGTGGCAACCACACCTCCTGCACTTCTTGTACCGGTTACCTGGCCGCTGTTTGTGCAGTTCTTCAGCTTGTATAAGGAGACACTGGATGTAAAACGTGTAACTATCCCTCCTGCCGTATAGCCGCTGACAGCACCCTGGTTTTCACAATTTTCAACTGCTGAGGAAGTCATTCCCACAACACCTGCCGCTACTGTAATATTTTCAACTATTATCCCTTCTTCATTCTGGACCGGGTCATTGGTGGCGGGCACCGACACTTGTCCGGTATTCAGGCAATCCAAGATCTCTCCCTGGCTCAGGGCTACGATGCCGCCGGCCCATTTTCCTGACGATACCGGGGCATGGTTTTCACAGTCGGATACAGAAGCACCTGCATCATTGATCACCCCGGCAATCCCGCCTGCGCTTCCTGCAGAAGCATAAACCACTCCTGCCTCCTGGTTGGTACAGAAACTTACAGATATACTACTGGTAATATTTCCGATAATCCCCCCGGCACCACCGGATGCTGTCACCGTGCCGCTGTTTGTCAGGAAAGAGAGTACATAACCCGCACCCTCTGCCATTCCTGTAGCGCCTCCGATGAAAGTCCCGCCTTCTATGCCTGCCGTATTGATGCAATCCTTGACGATATAATTGGTGTATCCTGCAATGCCACCAACCGTGGACTGACCACTCACCGTGCCCGAATTTTCTGAACTGGTGATCTCGGAACCAAAATTTCCGCCAACGATTCCCCCTATTCCGGTATTCTCATCGGCTTCGGTTCCAGAACCCGATATAGCTCCGGAGTTGGAGCATCCGTCAATGGAGCAGGAAAGGAACTGGGTCCCGCATATGCCTCCGGTTTCGGAAATGCCGGATAGTCCGGTTTCATTTACACAGTTTTTAATACTGCAGGAACTGGCTGAATAACCGCAAATCCCTCCCAGACGTGAAGTTCCGGTGACCGTTGTTCCCGTATGGTTAACACTGTTGCTGATCAGTGAAAGGTTGAATTGCTCTCCGCATATTCCACCCGTCTTATCTGCGGTTCCTTCCACGCGGCCGTAGTTGTCTGAATTTTCGATAACAGCGTTTGTCCAGGATTGTCCGCTAATGCCTCCTGTCAGCCCCTTCCCCCTGATTAGTGCCCCGGCGCTGTTTTCACTACTTTCAATGCGGCTTCCGGTTGTTCTGCCTGCAACGCCTCCTACAGGATATAATCCCTGTATAGTTCCGCTGTTTGAACATTCACTGACAACGGCTGCATTGTGGCTGACATCAGTGTTTATCTCGCCAGCTATGCCTCCGGTAGCGGTTGTTGTGCTGAGACCGGTCAACCGGATCGTGCCCTGAAAATGACAACCGGATATTGTCCCTCCCAGCAGGGTCCCGCAAATACCACCGGCAGACAGGGTCTGATACTGGTCCGTCACAATGGTAATGGAACAGCTTTGATCCAGTGTGAGATCCTGTATCCTGGCTTTTTTCACATACCCGAACAGGCCTGCAGAACGGTAAGAAGTCTGGGTGATTGAAAGGTTGCTGATCGTATGGTTATTCCCATTGAAAACTCCTGCCATGCTGCTGTTGTTCTCATTGAAGAGCATGGCATTGGTATGAAGTCCTATAGGAGTCCAGTTGGGTATAGAAGAAAGATCCAGGTCCGAAAGCAGGTGAATGGTGCTGTCACTGTCCATCCAGGGTCTGAGGTCCCTGAATGCGTTGACATCATCACGGAACAACAGTAAATCTTCTACAACTGATATCCCCAATGGTCTTTGTGTTATCTCCAGGTAAGCCAGGGAATCGTTGCTTGTTTTAAAGGTCAGCAAAGCTGTCCTGGCCTCGGTGTATTTTGAGGGTTCTGCGCTGAAGGTCATTTGGTATTCTCCGCGATTACCCGATAACTGCTCAGAAACCAGGTTGCACCAGGCAGCGCTGCTTCCCTGGTAGGTCCAGGTCGTATCGGATCTCAATGTAAATTCGTAATTATCTCCCTTACAGGGTATTTCAAGGACAGCCGGGGTTACAAGCAAAGTATCAGCCATATCTGGATCGTCGGGATCATCGGGATCGTCCGGATCTTCTGCGGCTTCCTGGTATATCTTTATTACAGACTGAAGGCTGTTGTCGTCTGAGGATTTGATAACAACATCCTGGCTGCGTGACTGTGTGGTCGTGTTTTGTTCTACCTGAAAACGCAGAAAAACCGTTTTGTCAGATGTTCCTACAGATGACAGGTTTGTTTTGCACCACTCCAGGGGTATGATCACGGTCCATCCCGAGTTGGAAGTTATGGCCACTGTATCAAGTCCGCCGTCCTTGCTAAAATGCAATTCCTGCGGATTGCTTTTTATGTAATACACCATATCATCCTTTTTACAGCCTGAAATGGCCAGAATCAGGGCGATAAAAAAGATGAAAAGGGTTTGTGTCCTGTTCATGATGCAAAGATGCGCAAAACCTGCAAATTGTTGCGCCATAAGGATAAAAAAATGTAATTTCGCTGGTATGAAAAAAAGATGGCGCATTGTTCTGATCATCTTCTTATCTGCCCTGGGACTGTTGGGTGTCGTGATGGCTGCTGTGGCATTTTATCTGTCTCCTTCCCGCCTGACCTCATTGGTGAACCGGTATGCAGACCAATACCTGGAAGCTTCCGTTACCCTTTCAGGTGCCACTGTCCACGTCCTCAGGGACTTTCCTGACATCTCCGTTGAACTGGATAACGGAAAAATTCTGGTGCCGGCACCTGACAGTACGGAAAAATGGGCGGATACACTGTTGGTTTTTAGAAAAATGGAGGTGTCCCTTCGCCCTTCTGCCCTTTTACTGCGTAAGATTTTCATTCCCCGTCTTCACCTTGAACAAGCTGTAATTCATCTGTTTACAGACAAACAGGACCGCTCAAACTGGGATATATTTCCCGAATCGGAGGACACCCTGTCCCCTTCTTATGGACTTTCCATTGCCCGGTTGAGTGTAAGCGACACCCTGCGCTTTACCTATCACGATGATAAGGACACCGTCTATTACAGCGTTGGCATTAAAGATATGACGGCCCGGGCTTCTTTCAGGGGCGGGGGATACAATGCAGACATCCAATCCTTTTCCAACACCCTGATCGTGGGGGAAAACTTGTTGTTTGACAGGATCCCTTTCCTTGTCAGGGGAGGTATTACCCTTGTTAATGATTTTGATGACTACTACTTTAAAGATTGTGAGACTGTACTTGGAAAAGTTCCCCTGTACATCAACGGATTCATGGGCTTACGTGAAGACAGCCTGGAATTGCGGGGCATTTGCCGCATAGACTCTACCGGCCTGACAGACCTTTACGATGCGATTCCCCTGAGCCTGCTGCCCCGGGAAAAGCCGTTTGAATCGTCCCTGCCGCTAAAGGATGTGGTGGTGATCCTAAACGGGGCCTATCACTACCAGAGCGGTAAATTCCCGGTTTTCAACGCCCGTCTTGCGGCCGGTCCGGGAAGCTTTCTGTACCGTCCCTCAGGGATTATGATCCCTGAATTTCAAGCCGGTATTGTTACTTCCTATGACCCTGGAAAAGGCAATTACGGAAGTTTGGAAATGAAAGGCCTGGAAGTCAGAAGCCCTGCCCTGGACCTGTCTCTGGACGGGATTTTGTCATCTGTTTTCAAAGAACCCGCTGTAAGGCTTTCTGCCGGAATGGAAGTACACCTTGACCGGCTTTCCGGTCTTGTGGAAAGTATTGGAGAAGATCAGGCCACCGGAGATGTTTCTGCTGACCTTGAGGCCGATTTCAGACTTAAAGACCTGACTCTGACCGCATTGGGAAACATTATGCTCAGGGGCCGTTTCCTGACAGAAGGTTTTACCCTGGATTTGCCTGCCTATAACCTGTTCTGCAGGGCCGATACCACCCGGGCCCTCCTGGACATCAACCCGGGAACATCTTTAGATCTTGAGGTTGGCAGCGACAGCCTGCAAATCCGTTACAAGGGCCGGGAATTGGCAGTCCTTTCAGGGACAGAACTTAAAGCCGGCAGCACCCCGGACATGTTCACCATGGACAGCACAAAGGTCCAACCGTTGAACGGATCTTTAATAAGCAGGAACCTGCGGGTATATGTAAATGATTCCACCCGCATCCGGATGGATGGTGGAAATATCGTTTTTTCTGTAAAGCCCGACAGCCGCGACCAAAGCCTTCCTGTAATCGGGCTAACGCTGGAATCCCGTTCAGCCGGAGCCATGATGGGCGTTCACCGGGGACGTATCTCGGACCTGCAACTGCAGGCAGACCTGACCCGTAATGTCAGGACACAGCGCAGGGATACAACCGGCCTGTCTGCGCGCAGGGACACGTTCCTGCTCCGCAGAACACGCACCCGTCACGAATTTTCCTATGCCGACCTGTCTCTGGATCTGGACAGGGAGGAGCGCGGATTGCTGCGCAGGTGGAATGTGAACGGGACGCTGAAGGCAGGCCAGATACAGCTTGCTACACCATTTATACCGCTCAACACACAGGTTAGCGATGCACATCTTGTACTGTTAAATGACCGGCTCGAGATTACCAATACCGTCATCAGGGCAGGACGGTCCGACTTATTGCTTAACGGGTATATGACCGATATGCGCCGGGTGCTGCTGGGACGGGGACGCCTGGGGCTCAATTTTGACCTTCAGAGCGATACTCTGGACTGCAATGAGCTGATCCGGGCAATCAGTTCCGGAATGTCCTCTATGGATAAACAAGACAGCCTGGCCGATTCCACGGAAATCCCCGCTTATCAGAACCTGCTGATAGTACCCGGGAACGTGAACCTTCAGCTGGTCCTGGCCGTATCCAACGCCTATTACCGTCATTTACAGATGCAAGGCCTTCACGGAATGCTTCGCGCTGCTGACCGTTACCTGCAACTGGACGAACTGCAGGCCTTTTCAAATGCCGGGGATATTACCATAGACGCCTTGTATGCCACTCCTGACAAAGATAGCCTGCAAGTGGGCCTGAACATGGAAATGAATAACGTACTCCTGGAAGAGGCTGTCAGGCTCATACCTTCCCTGGATACATTATTCCCAATGATTGGCTCCTTCAGGGGACTAGCCGATATCCAGCTATCAGCCACTTCGCGGCTCGATACCGGAATGAACCTGGTTCTGCCCACCTTGCAGGGGGCCTGCCGCATCAAAGGCGACGGCCTGGTCCTGCTGGACGGGGAGACTTTTTCCGAGATTTCCCGCAAACTGATGTTCAGGAAAAAGGCCCTCAACCTGATAGACAGCATCCGCGTTGAAGCCACCGTGGCGGACAACCGGGTAGATGTGTATCCTTTCATCATGGAAATTGACCGTTACAGGGCGGCCATTGCCGGATCCCATAACATGGACGGCACATTTCATTACCATATTTCCCTGCTCAAATCTCCCGTTCCGTTCAGATTCGGAATTGATGTGCTTGGGGTCCCGGAAGATTATAAAATTGACCTTGGACGCGCCCGTTTCACTGACCAGGGAATCCCGGCCCTTTCCTACCGGATTGACAGCATCCGAGTGAACCTGAGAGAACATATCAAGAAATATTTCGAAAATTATAGCTTTGAATAAAATGTACACCATAGCATTAATTCCGGCACGCTATGCATCTGAACGTTTCCCGGGAAAGCTGATGCAAAAGCTGGGAGATGAAACAGTAATCCTGCGCACCTGGCGCGCGACCCTGGAAACGGGCCTCTTCAGAAAAGTGGTCGTGGTAACAGACAGCCAGGAGATTTACCGGGAAATTGTCAGCCACGGAGGAGAAGCCCGCATGAGCACCGGAAAGCACCTTTGCGGCAGCGACCGGATTGCCGAGGCAGCCGCGCATTACCCGCAGGCCGATGTGATCATCAACGTTCAGGGCGATGAACCCTTTACCTCGGCAGGTCCGCTGAAGGCACTTCTCGGCGTATTTGAAGAACCGGGGGCTGAATCTGTTGATGTTGCTTCCCTGATGTCTCCCCTGGGCGACCCTGGGGAATTCGATAATCCCAACGTGGTCAAGGTGGTGACAGACAGACAGGGCTTCGCCCTGCTTTTCTCGCGGGCTCCCATACCTTACACCCGGGATCCCGAAGAATATAAAACTAAGGCTTTCAGGCACATCGGGGTCTACGCCTTCCGCAGGGAAGCTTTGCTGCGTTTCGCATCCCTGGCACCCGGTCCCCTTGAATTGTCAGAAAAACTGGAGAACCTGAGGTTCCTTGAATACAATATGAGGGTTAAAATGGTAGAAGTACCCGGTTATACCAGGGGTATAGATGTTCCCAAAGATCTGGAAGAGGCACGGAAGATGCTCAATCCCGCCTGATAGTCTTCCTCCGGACTTCTTCTACACCCAGGACAGATTCCAGCCGCGCTATAATGCTGTTGATCTCCCTGGCAGAGCGGACTTCAAGCAGGATATCACATTCAAACAGGGCATCCTTGGTAGTCACGGTCATATTGTTGATGTTCAGACCCCACTCTTCGGATATGATCCGGGATATTTCAAACGTGATCCCTTTGCGGTCAACTCCAAATGCATAAATACGGGCCGGGTAATACGTGAATTCATCCACCTCAACGTCTACATTGACAATCGTTTCTCCGTGCTCGGTGGACAGTTTTATGGCGTGTTCGCAATTACGGGTATGCACAAAAACCTTCCCGCTCCCGTCCTGGGCCTCGAATCCCAGCAATTCATCACCGGGAAGCGGCGAACAACATTTAGCAAATTTATACTTGGATGGCTTAACGGATATGTTTTGCTTCCTGAGTGCGCTCCTTATACAGGATTTGGCTTTATAGGTTACCACGGCTTCCAGCCAGTCCTTCTGGGGCATGATAGTTGAAGATGTCCCAATTTCCACCCTGTCCCCGCGTTTGAGCACTGTCTTGATGGAGCAAAGCATCCCGTTAACGCGTGCAAACAGGGCGTGGTCTCCGATCTCGGAGTGGATTACATAAGCAAAATCCAGTGCGGTGGCATTGCTTGGCAGCAGTATCTGTTCTCCTTTTGGTGTGAATACCCTTATGTCATCAGTATAAAGGTTTGCTTTCACCCCTTCCAGGAAAAAACCGTCCTTGTTGTTGAAACCGTCATGGTATACCATGTCCTTGAGCGTTCCCCGGAATTCCTCAACCCAGGCATCCACGCCCCCGATCCCGACGTGTTTATGCCGCTTGACAATACTTCCGCGTATGGAAGCTTCCAGCATCCGCTTACTCTTGATATGGACCTCTGCCCACGTTCCGTGTTCGGTCATGAACATGCAGTGCAATCCTTCGTAACCGTTGGCCTTGGGATTGTCAACGTAGTTGTGGAAACTACCAACGCGCTCTGTGTAAAGATCTGTAAGCAGGGAATAAATTTCCAGACACTGGTTTTTTTCTGATATTTCACATTGGCCTCCGGTTTTCAACTCAAATACGATGTTGAAAACGTATACACTTTCCAGGCGACGGAAAGGCACCTGCTTTTGCTGCATATGACGCCATATGGAATAAACGCTCCTGATATCCTGCGTCATGGTGGCATTGATGTCGTGATCGCGCAGCATCTGTTCAATGGGAGCCACAAAGCGATTTCTTATTCCCTGGGTCTCAATGGCATAATCATCCAGTATCTTCTGGATCCTGGCATATTCCTCAGGCGAGCGGAACTTGAAACTTAAATTCTCCAGCTCTGTCTTTACATTATACAGACCCAACCTGTTGGCAAGCGGTGCGAAGAAAAAATCGGTCTCGCCCGTTATCTTCATTTGTTTGTGCAGGGGCATATCGGCCAGTGTCCTCATGTTATGTAGCCTGTCTGCCAGCTTGATAAGCAGGGCACGGATGTCATACTGAATGGTCATCAACATTTTGCGGATGTTATCCACCTGCATGGACAACTCATATTGCTCCATTTTTTCTTTTGTCAGTCCGTCAACCAGGAATGCAATATCTTCCCCGAAAAGTTCCCTGATCTCTTCCGTGGTACTCGCGGTATCTTCCACCACATCATGCAGCAGGGAAGCTATGATGGGATTTGTTCCCAGTCCCAGTTCCTCATTCACTATGCGTGCTACGGCTATCGGATGCAATATGTAAGGTTCTCCTGTTTTCCTGGTTTGCCTGTCATGTGCCTTGTATGCATATTCATACGCCTGTCTGATCCTTTCCAGGTCCTCAGGCAGCCTGTTTATGGCTGCATTTTTTAGAAAAATATCGCGCTGCTCCTCTACCAACTGGTTGTATTGCGCCTCATTCTTTTTACTCAATCTCAAAATATCCATAAAACAAATGTAAGTAAAATTGAGTATATTTGTCTAACAACTAACACGATTAATTATGACACATCAACTACCACCACTGCCATTTTCAGCCAACGATCTGGCTCCTGCCATAAGTTCCTTAACAATAGGTTATCATTACGGCAAACACCACCAGGCTTATCTAAACAACCTGAACAACCTGATCGTGGGAACCCCTTTCGAAAACTCCGGCCTTGAAACCATTATTGCCAAGGCTCCTGCCGGCCCCCTGTTCAACAACGCAGCTCAGGTATTCAATCACACTTTTTATTTTAGTCAGTTCAAAACTTCCGCTGCTGCAAAAAAACGTCCTGAAAATGAGTTGTTGAGAGCTATTGAAAAAGATTTCGGAAAATTTGAAAAATTCGTAGAGAATTTTTCTGGTGCAGCTGCCACGGTATTCGGTTCCGGATGGGCCTGGCTGGTGCTTGATCAGGAAGGTGACCTGGTCATAACCCAGGAATCCAACGCAGGATGCCCCCTGGCCAGGAAACAGAAACCACTCCTGACCTGCGATGTGTGGGAACACGCCTATTACCTTGATTACCAGAACAGGCGACCGGATTACATCAAGGCTTTCTGGGACATTCTGGACTGGAATGTGATCGAAAAACGTTTCGCCGAATAATCATTCGGTGCATAATCAAAGGAGCTGCGAAAGCTCCTCCAGGGCAATCGCAAGATGCAATAATGTGGCATTCCAGTTAATGGCAATTTCATTGGAAGCATACGCTTCCACTTCGTCCAGGTAACATTCGTCGGGCAGGTCGGAAGGATAGGCACATCCGTCCTGCCTGGCAGGATTTGGTCCCCCTACCAGGAATCCGGGAAGCGGTCCGGGGATATCATCCGTATCGGCCAGACGATGGTGGGGATTTTGCGGGCTTTTACTTCCGGTTCCTGTCACATAACAATACCCGGTGGGATTCCTTCCCAGCAGGTAATCCATGTTATGGAAAGCCTGCATAAGATAATCCCTGTTTCCGGTCTGGCTGAACCCGTAGAGAAGAGAGATGGCGTTGATGCAACAGCTTTCAGACAGGCATCCCCAGTAGAAATCATGTACCGAGTTGCCGTAAGATGAAGCAAATGGCGCTCCACCGGCCAGTGATACCACGCTGTCACAGAATGAGATCAGTTGTTCTTTCATTTCGGGGGTTGCCTTGTTGTGTGTCAATAAAGCAAAAATGCCCAGTCCATAGACATTTCCCCAGGTGGGGGCAGTGAATTTTTCAGGGGCATATTCCAGTATTTTATCAAGATATGCTGCTTTTTGGGTTGTAAGATACAATTCGCAGGAAGACCAGAAAAACTCATCCCTGGCCGAGAAATCACCATAGGCACCTGTTTGAATGGCAGGAGTGAATTGTTCATTCATCCGGAACTGGTTGTATAAGGCATCGGGATGTTCCAGGGCCCAGAGGAATGCCGCTTCTGCGGCCTGCTCCATGATCTCTGCCTTGGTGGCATATTCTTCAAAATTCCTGTAAATACGGGCGGCCTGTGCCATGGATGCAGCAAAATCCAACGTAGCGGTAACACTCTTTTGCACCACATAACGCGGTTTTTTACATTCACCGGGTTTAATGAACGCCTCGAATTCGGGTGTGGTCAATTTATGGTATACCCCGCCGTCGGCAGGGTCCTGCATGGTCAGGCTCCATTGCAGATTGTACATCACCTCGTCCAGCAGCCGTGGGTTTAGGGCATAGCCAGGGTATTGTTCATATCCGGCAAGCAGGAGCCCGGTCGTATAAGATGCATTTACTATGTATTTGTTGTAATCACCGGCATCGTACCATCCTCCGGCAGAAGCAATGATGGTCCCTTCAGGCCTTTCCGGCGATGCAGCCGAGGCATGCACCAGAACCACTGTATCCGGGTGTCCCGGGGTGGATCGTTGTAACAAAAACGCTTCCAGGGCGGCCGATGCCAGGGGGGCCAGGATGCTGTCCCCGATTCTGAAAGCAGGCGACTCCATCCCTTGTTCCGTTACAATACGGTAAACTCCGGAGCTGTCTAAAGACGTGAAATCAAGCCGGGTACGTTCCTTGTCCGAAAAGTGCGAGGAGAACACTTCACCGGCAGTTCCTTCAAATACCGTAGTTCCGTTCTGATGGTCAACTACCCGGAAAGAGCCCCGGAATGATGCATCCACAATGGCTGTTTTTTCCTGACCGGGATAATAGCCAAGCTGGTTTACAACCACTTGTCCGCCCGATGTGCAGGCGGTAAGAAGCACAAGAAGAATAAATGATTTTTTCATTATCTTTACTTTAGTTATGACAAATTTATCAAACTTAATATGAAAACAATAAGATCTTTAATAACAGGAGTGCTCATTGCATCCCTTACCCTGAGTGGTTGCGGGACCATAGGCAGAACAGGCGTAGGAGCCGGTATTGGCGTTGCTGCGGGAGCGGCTGCCGGAGCAGGCATTGGGGCTGCTGCCGGTAACACGGCGGTGGAAACAGCCATTGGGGCTGTGGTTGGCGGTGTGGCAGGTATTCTGATTGGCCGGCATATGGATAAGCAAAAACAGGAACTGGAAGAGATCCTCCCCGAAGATGCCTCCGTAGAAATCGTTAATGAAGGGCAGGCCATCAAGGTGACCCTGGTGTCCGGGATCCTTTTTGCCACCAATTCAACAGCAATTGGTGAGAACGCCAAAACCGCCCTCCGGGATTTTGCGGGCAATATGAACCAAAACCCCGATACCAACATCGAAATCATTGGCCATACAGATATTACCGGGACGGTGGAATACAACCAGGGACTATCTGAAAGAAGGGCACGGAGTGTACGTGATTTCATGTTGCTGGAAGGGGTAGACATCAACCGTATGACAACCCTGGGAAAAGGAATACACGAACCGGTTGCCGACAATAATACAATAGAAGGCAGGCTGCAAAACCGCCGTGTGGAGATTTACATCCTGCCTAATGAAAAGATGGTTGAGGAAGCACAGCGCCAGGCCGAAACTTCCAAATAACTCCAGGGATTACATTGCCTGCTCCAGGACCAGACGTGCTTCCCTGTCCGGATCGTTGACAACTTCAGGGTGGGTGTTAAACACCATGGTTTCCCCTTTCCCGATGGTATATTCAGGCCAGAACGGCAATGAACCTCCGTTGGGATTGCCCGTTCTCATGAACCGTAGCAGGGCATCGGCCATTTTCCTTGAAAGCATTCTGGGTTCCTTACCACCTCCGGTATGGGTGACCATAAGGTCTGTGTTGCAGAACCAGAAACAGATGTCAATACAATGGAATGCACGCAGCCGTCCGTCAAACAAAGGCGGTTGCCATCCGAACCAGGCTACATAGACGGGGGATTGCTGCTGCAACTTGGTGTTGGCTGCACGTACCACATTCACCCGGCTGGAACTGATAAGGGCCCATATTTCGATGGGTTTTTTATCCGGGAACTGACCGGCATAAGCTGCCACAATTTCGAGGGCTTTGTCTGCATAACGTTCCTTAAGATTTTCCGTCACCTCTTCCAATGATACATCTTCCAGTTCCGGACGGTCCCTGTTGGGATTCCATTCATGGAACGTGGTGCAGTATATCATGGGAATATCGGGAATTGAAGGATCATCTGCCGAAAAATACGTATCGGCAGGCAATACCGTTCCGTCTGCCACCGGGCCGAATCCTCCCCTGATCCCCAGTCCTTTCAACCGGCTGTTGTAATTCGTGGCTGCCCGGTTGGCAAGGGCAAGGTATTCCTCCCAGGGCATTTCCTGTAGCTTATTAATCTGTGAAGGCTGTAAACCGGCTTCCTCCAGGATGCATGCGCCAAGCCCTGCCGAAAATTCCGGATTTCCCGCTTTAATTGAGTTCCCGCTAAGTGCAACTGCCTTGTGAACCAGTCCCTTGGCGGCAGGCATGGTGGCAATGGCACTTACTTTGGAACCACCTCCTGATTGCCCAATGATGGTTACATTGCCCGGATCACCACCAAAGTTGGCAATATTGTCCCGGATCCATTCCAGGGCAGCTATAATATCCAGCAGTCCCACATTACCTGAATTCTTGAATGCTTCCCCGCCAACAGCAGAGAAATCTGAAAAACCAAATGCGTTCAGACGGTGATTGACAGAACAAAATACAATATCCCCGTAACGGGCCAGGTTCTCACCTCCGTATCCGTTCTGTTCAATGGAATTACCGCTTGAAAAACCGCCACCGTGCAACCATACAATGACCGGCCTCTTGTTCCCGTCAAGGGCCGGGGTCCATACATTGAGCCGAAGGCAATCTTCTCCTATCTCATCGTAATTCCACCTGTCCACAAAAGCGGAATAGGATTCAGAATTGCGGGAATACCTCACTACCTGGGGAGCCGAGGTTGGAAAATAGACACAGGGAAGCACTTCGTCCCAGGGTTCAGGGGGACAGGGTGGCATGAACCTGTTTTTCCCTTCGGTGCTGGCTCCGTAAGGAATTCCCATAAAATGGTAAATGTCCCGTAAAATATAACCCTTCACTTTTCCATAAACAGTGGGGGCCACGGCAATATTTTCACCCATAAAGAGTTGTTGCGCGTCGGGATCGGGAGAACCGCCGCTCCGGGAACAGGATACAGGGAGCAGCATGATCAGCGCCAGAAGGCTGTAGACATAACGTTTCATATACAATACTAGTATTTAATATTTTTTACTTTTTCCCATTCGATTTTATCTGTACTTTGAGCCACAGGGGCCTGTGGTATTTCTGCACCTTTCCTGACCAGGATGATGGCCGGGATTTCTCCGGCAGCTATCCTGTGCCAGCCGGTACTATAAGTTTTCCCCGTCTGATAATCCACCCACCGGTCTCCTGGCAGGTAGACAGAACGTTCCCTGTCACTTTCAAACAAGGGAGCTACCAGAATATCACTTCCAAAAAGATATTGGTCTTCAATTTGCCATACAGCCGGATCGTCGTGATATTCAATGAGCAGGGCACGCAGCATGGGCAAACCCGTTTGGGTACATTTCCGGGATTGTTCAATGATATAGGGCATCAGGCGGTATTTTAGTTCTGCCGATCTGCGGAAACCATCCATAAAGTCTTTGCTGTAATACCATGGCTCGGTGGGTGGTGCACCGTGAATACGTGTATGGGACGTCAGAAAACCAAACGGGAGCCAGCGGCTGTACAATTCTTCCGGACAACTTTGTACAAAACCGCCTATGTCATGACTCCAGAAAGAAAATCCGCACAATCCCAGGGAAAGGCCGCTTCTCAGGGTGGTAAGCATGCCAATATCGGTATTGGCAGCATCCCCTCCCCAATGCAGCGGATAGCGCTGTGATCCTGCCCAGGCACTTCTGGCCCACATGATCGTTTCATTTTTGGTTATGCGGGTGATGTCTGCCACTGCTTTGTTATAACGCAAAGGATACAGATTGTGTTCGTACAGGCCTCCTTTTCCACTGGCATAATACCCGTTGAGAGGGGCTCCTTCACCAAAGTCCACTTTGATGGCTCCTACCCCCATCTTGAGTAAACCTTCCAGTTTTTCCTGGTACCAGGTTACCGTTTCCGGATTGGAAAAGTCCAGGACTACGTCTTCGTATGGAAGCCCTCCTTTCTCGTTTTTAACGTACAGGCCCTTTTCTATCAATTCGGGAAAGTATTTGTTTTTCGGGGTGAAATAAGGCAACTGCCATAGAGAAATATGAAATCCGTCTGCCAGCAGGTCATTGATCATCTTTTGGGCATCGGGGAAACGGTCAGGGGCAAATACATAATCACATTGCCAGTCGGTCTGGAACCAGCCTGTATCAAAATGGATCACATCTGCAGGGATTCTGTTCTGCCGCAATTGCCTGGCTACTTCATAGCCTTCTTCCTGTGAAAAATAGGTTATGCGGCTCATCCAGGTCCCGAAAGACCATAAGGGAGGCATGGTGGCCTTGCCGGTAAGGTTGGTGTACTGGTCTATGATCTCGGCCGGCTTTCCCCAGAACAGGAAAAGATCGAGCGTTTCGTCTGCCATGAACAATTTGGCCGATCCGGCATGCGTTGCGCCAAAATCACAGGTGACCGGCGCAGAGGTATGCATGAACATCCCGTATCCCTTGTTACTGATAAAGAAGGGAATGGGCTTGTACATCTGATCTCCTTCCGGACTTTGCGGATCGGTCACAAACAAATGCACTTTTTGCCCGACTTTGTTCAGAGCAGTCGGAGACTCTCCGCATCCTACGATTTTTTCGTTCGGCCGCAGGGAAAATACGGGGTTGATACTCCGGATGTTGTCACTGGCTCTTTTGATAAACTGGAAGGGTAACACTTTGATCTGGGTGGAATCATTATCGGCCCAGTGCCTGGTGCGCGTCATTTCCCTGCCTCGCTCATCGCAGAGCATGATGGAGAAGGGATACTCCCTGATCACAATGCTCCCTCCCCGGCCCGTATAGGTGTGTGTACCATTCCCCTTTTTATAGGTCCAGGATTCATCCCGGGGCGGCGTTCCTGTTAGCATGAGTGATTCTTCTTCCGGAAGAATGACCGGCGAAGTGTACACCCTGAGGCGGACGGTTACCGGTGAAATAAAATCAATGCTGAAACGCAGCTGTGGGTCGTTTTCGTATTGCGTTTCAGGAAAATCAAGCATCTTCAGGGGCTGGGGAAGCACCGTCGTGGTGTTGAATGCCTGTCTTGCAAAAAGGCTGTAACGCTTCCAGCTGATGGTCCCCGATGCTGTTGCGGGATCGAATGAAGCCAGTGAATCGGCAAAAAAATACGTATTGCTAAAATCCTTGAAATCCTGACTTACATCAACGGCAGAGCTTTGAAGGTAAGGCTGGGTGTTCGCTTGCAGGCAGAGCAAAAGCACCCCGCAAAATATCAGTAATCTTTTCATAAACGACACATTTATTTAATTGTTATTGGATTTACCTGTCATGCTCCGTAACGGGTTCTGAAACACTGCCAGATCACGAACGGGTGAATAAATGTAAGGATAAAAAGTGTAGTTTCCTATGTGGCTAAAGATTTCAAATCTTTCACCTCACACGAGTATGAGGTGAAAGATTATCATCTAACCTAAAAAACTAAATAACCAAACTATCACTGTTTGATATCTCTTTTACCGTAACGGTATAATGTAACTCTCTGAATGCCCAGTGTGTTCATTTTTAGTCCGGTTCCGGTAAATATGCTGCCATGGATCTGGTCCCCGTTCAACACCCGTCCCTGAATCCATTTTCCATTTTCAAATACTCCTTCGGTTAAAGTTCCCAAACCAATGTATGGCAGGTTCCCCGGTTGGGCCGGAGCAAACCTGACATTGACATTGCGTGCCATGACTATGTATTCCCCGTTGGGCTGAAGGATAATAAATCCGCCTCCTGAAGCGGTTTCGGGCACAGTCCTCACTCCGGTGGGAGCGGGAGCACCCATGGAGGCATAGTTTCTGGGGCGCATCAGGTCGGCTGTAACAATATACTCACCTAAAACAAAAGATTGTTCAGGGTTGTCATTGTCTACAAAGAAACCCCGGATATTATCGGTTCCCTGGTATTCCAGGATTACCTCCTGCATTCCGTCAATGAGTTTGTATGCCTGTGCAAGGGGATCTACCTGGGCGCCGGCAAGACCGGTTCTTGCACCACGATCGATCCCAAAAGGAGAGAAGCCCATCAGATTGTGCTCCCCGAGGCACCACAACAGGCGCGAAACACCCAGCTCGCCTCCCCTGGTCTCGGGAATAAACAAAGGATTTCCCAATTGGTCATACCATTCGACAATTTCTGTGAAATGAGGTACATATATGTCCGGAGATAAAATATCAATGGCCGGTCCGGCACAACGGTACATGTCCATAACGCTGGGAAGCGGCCCTCCCCCGGGGTGCATTCCGGACCAGCCGTAATCGGGCCCTTTAAGCCAAGCGTTGGCATACATGGGAATATCATACTCCTTCTTTCCCTCGGCTGCCACGTAACCCATATATCGGGCATAATAATAACCCATGAACAACTCCTCTGTATAGTAATACATGTCGTGCCAGTCAAATTCCCCGGTGTGGCTCCATCCGCCGATCTTGCTCTTGCCAAATACCTCCTCCCAGGTTCCTTTTGTTTTGGACCCGTTTGCACTCCAAATTTTTGCAAGGTCCCTGCTCAGGTTGTTTTTGTTCTTTTTCAGATATTGGACCAGGTCTTCGGGGATGGGCCCGTTGAAAAGCGCTTCGGCTTCAGGAGAATAATCCCTGGGGGTATTGAGTATGCCCGGTTCATTTTCTATCTGCATCATAAGCACTGTATGTTCTGTGCCGTCCACCTGGGCTATGTGCTTCATCAGGGAACGGAAGGCACGGGCATCGGCTTTCATGTTTTCTTCGGAAACAGCGGAGAGGATCTCCACCGGTTTTCCGCTTGCATCTTCGGCCCGTGGAAATCTCTGGTAATCCTTTTTAACCCATAGGGGAATGTAGGTGGAGGCGGCATTCTTCCAGCTGGCAAACCAGAGCAGTACCAGTTTCAGATCGTACTGGCGGGCACTGCGGATCAGGTGATCAACAGAACTGAAATCAAACACACCTTCTTCGGGTTCTATCATTTCCCACGTGATGGCTGCAAGTATTGTGTTGTAATTCAACGCCTTTAGTCCGGGCCATACATCTTTCAGGTAGGCTTCGCTGGAACTGGAAGAATTTCCCAGTTCACCGGCCAGCATCAGCATAGGTTTCCCATCTACGTACATTTGGGTGGCATCCCCTTTCTTTTTCAGTGCAGGTTGCTGTGCCTGAAGGTTAATGCCCAAAAATGACAGCAGGGTGATTAAAACGAGTATTTTTTTGTTCATTTTTTCAATTTAAAAAGTTACCATCCCGGATTCTGAAGAAGTTTCCCATTTGACAAAGACACATCACTATAAGGAATCATTAACAGGCCTTCTTTTTCAATAGGCCAGTCGATGGTTTTTGTTGTCGGATTTTTTCCGTTTAATACGATTTCGCCTTTTACATCCAGGATTTGCTTTGCTTTGGTGAGTCCCTGGCGAAGCACATCATGGTAACGCAGGGCTTCAAAAACAAATTCCCTTGCCCTTTCGTCCAGGATATCCTGTTTGGTAACAGATTTCAACGCATGTGAGGTGTTTTCAAATGCCCTGTTACGGACCTGGTTAACGTAATTAAGAGCCTGGGAAGGATTTGTGTCCACAACAAGTTCGGCAGCCATCAGGAGAACGTCAGAATACCGCATGATGATCTGGTCCTGGGGATTGGCGTTCTTATTGCTGGCACCTAAATACTGCGGATACCCTTTTGTGCGGTCAACAGGAGATGTCAGGTTTTGGTATTTTTTATGTACGTAACCGGTGAATTCACGTTGATCCGTTCCATCGCACGGGATCCCTTCTGCAGCCAGATTAACGATAGAGGCAAAACGGCGCGTATCACCTTCTTCAAACCAATTGTAAGCCTTAGGAGTTATGGTGGCCATTCCCCACCCGGAAGTAAACGGGTCATAATCTCCTGCCTTTTTTTCTCCCCTCATGCCCATGTATTGTGAATGAGAGAAGGAGAACCCCGTATGTAATTTTACAGCAAATACGATCTCGGGATTGTACTCTCCGGCATACACCAGGTTGGGATTACCCACGTAAAGGGATTGCTTGGACCAGTAATCTTTTCTCATAGACCAAGGCCAGAGTGAGCTGAAACTCGGAACTAATGCATGCCCGCTGTTGGTTATGATATCATTCAGATAGCCCGTAACCTGGATTTTGGTCAGGCCGGGCATTTCACCTTTGCCGTAGTATCCGGTATAGAAAAGGTATACCCTGGCGGCAAATCCCTGTGCAAACCACTTGGTCACATGGCCTATTTCGCCCTTGGAAATATCCTGGAATCGGGTCGCAGGCAGATTCTCAACGGCAAATTTCAAATCTTCTGCGATGTAAGCGTACACATCGTCAGGATCTGCCTGACCTTCAATTTCAAGTTGTTCCGAAGTTGTGATCAGGGGTATGTGACCAAAACAGGCTTGTGTCATGAAATACCAGTAGGCCCTGAGCATCCTGGCCTCGGCCACATATTGATTTTTCAGCTTGGGGTTTGCCCCCCAGTCAATATTTTCTGCCTGTTCCACCACCACATTGCATCTTCTGATGGCACGCCAGACCTTTGAAGCCCAAGTGTAACGATTAATTTCCAGGTCATTGTAATGAGTAAACTCATCCCATATCTGGTTACCATAAGCATCGGTATATCCGCCTCCCCCGTAACAATCATCTGCCGCAATGTTCAGAATCTGGAAAAAATCTCCGTAGCCTCCCCTGAGCTGCTGATAGCAACCTACCAAAGACATATAAAGATCTTCGGGGGTTTTGTAGAAATTTGCTGAAGTCAGTTGAGTCATCGGTTCACTTTTAAGAAAATCATCTGAACAGGATGACAGGTTAACCGATACTAAGATTACTGCTGCTAGTTTTAATATATATTTCATAATCTCCGTCGTTTTTAAAGTTTAATACTCAAACCAAAGAGGATTGTCCGGGCACGTGGATAAAAGCCCAGATCTATACCGGATCCCCATGTAGAACCACCGTTGTATCCCACTTCAGGATCCATTCCGGAATACCTGGTAATGACCAGTGCATTCTGAACCGTTACGTAAGCGCGCAACTGGCTTATGGCTGTCTTTTGCTTGAATAAACGGGCAAAGTTATATCCAAGGGTAACATTGCTGATGCGGAAGAAATCGGCATCTTCTATGTATATCTGAGACATATACAGACGGTTCCCGTTGTCTTCATCACCATTGGTCACACGGGGGATAGTGTTTGAGGTGCCTTCTCCTGTCCAGCGACCCAGAATATCCGTGGTATAGTTGTATTGTTTACGGTCCACCGGACGGTAACATTTTGCGATCTGCATACCAAAAGAGCCGTTCCCAACCAAATAGAAATCAAATCCCTTGTAATTGAGGGAAAGATTCAATCCAATCGTAGTTGTGGGATAAGGTTGTCCAAGGTAAATATTGTCTGCCTGTGTTATATTTCCGTCATCGTTGGTGTCGTCATAGATGATATCTCCCGGTTTGGCATAGGGTTGGATCACTTTACCTTCGGAATTTTTATGGTTGTCTATCTGACTCTGATTCTGGAAAATCCCCAGCATGTTCAATCCCCAGAAATAGCCAATGGGATAACCCTCCTGGGCACGGTTCATTTCCTGCATTCCCTTGAACAGAATATCCTGGGATCCGTGTATGATCCCTTCCACATTGGGAATCGATATGACTTCATTTTTGTTGAACGCACCGTTAGCGCCAATAGAAAAACGAAACTCGTTCCCTATCTGGCCAAAATACGAAGCCCCGAATTCAACACCCTTGTTTCTTACAGAACCGCCGTTGATATAGGGATTTTGCTGGGCACCGAACACATCCAGCACATCGGCCTGTAACAGCCAGTCCCTTGTTGTTTTGTTGTAATAGTCAAAAGCGGCCTGTATTTTCCCGTTTAGGAATTGCATATCCAGACCCAGGTCAAGTTGTTCGGAAGTTTCCCACTTGACATTTACATTGGGCATGGAATTTTCATAAACACCTGTTGTGGTGGAAGTTTGGTTGTCCTTATCTCCGAATGCATAAGAAGTGGTCGTTATGGTTGAAAGATACGTGTAATCGGCTATACGGTTATTCCCGTTTTGCCCCCAGCTGGCCCTCAGTTTGAGGAAGCTGACCACATCTTTCACACCCTCCATGAAACCTCCGCTGCTAATTACCCATCCAGCAGATACAGACGGAAATACACCGAATCTATTGGCAGGACCGAATTTTGAAGATCCATCGGCCCTGACCGTTGCGGTAATCATGTATTTTTCCTTGTAGTTATAACTGATACGGCCGAAATAAGAAACAAGGTTATCCAGGTTGTAGGGGTATCCGTCTACAATGACCATATTCGCATTCGAATTGGTGGCATTGCGTATCCAGGCATGATCGAAATCATTGAATATCAGATCATATTTTTGAGCAGAAAGGTATTGACCGGTTTCCTGCCTGGCCTGCATACCAAGCAGGATATCAAAATTGTGATTTTTAAGATTGAAATTATAGTTGAGGGTATTTTCCCATGACCAGCTGGTTCTAAGTGCATTCTGCTGTATCACGTAATCGGTGTCGTTGAAAAAGCCACTTCCGTAATAATATTGCGGTGTATAACTCCTTGAATTGGAATTATTGTAATCCAGGGCAAAGACACTTCTGAGCTTTAAATTCTTTATGGGCTGGACCTCCAGGTAAATATCTCCGGACAACCTGGCTGTCTGTGTTTTGTTCTGATTTCTCATAACCAGTGATGCCAACGGATTCGTTTCATCTACATACCATAATGTTGCCGATGCGTAGTCTGTCCCGTCCTCATTATAGGGGGTTAAAACAGGGGTGGCCCTTAATGCTTCATTAATGATATTATTGAACTGGTTCCCGATCAGAACTCCATGACGGTTGATAAAGGACAAGGAGATATTCTCACCTATTTTTACAATATCCTTATAAACTTTATGGTCACTATTAATACGGAAATTAAACCGTTCATTATTGGAATAATCCTTACCCCCAATCACTCCTTCCTGTCCGCTGTAACTCAAAGACAAGGCAAAGACACTGACCTGGGACCCACCGCTCACACTAACCACGTGATTCTGCGTTTTAGCATTTTTGACAACTATTTGGTCTAGCCAGTCGGTTCCCTGCCCGATCTTGACCGGATCAATTTTAAACTCACTTGACCAGCCATAAGCTGTACCACCGGAATTTATACTGGCTTCATCCATGATCATCATATAATCCTGTGCATTGAGCATCTCGGGCATTCTTACCAGGGACTGAAACCCGATAAATCCATCATATCCAACCACTGTTTTACCGGTTTTCCCTTTTTTTGTTGTGACAAGCAATACACCGTTGGCTGCCCGTGCGCCGTAAATAGCTGCCGAAGCTGCATCTTTCAAAACATCAATGGATTCAATCTCAGAAGGATTGATATGGGATATACTGCTTACCTGTACTCCATCTACCACATATAAAGGTGTGGCATCACCCACAGTTCCCAAACCCCTTACACTTACACGGAAATTTTCACCTGGCTGTCCAGAAGAAGCTATGATCTGTACTCCGGGGCTTTGTCCTATAAGTGCATCAAGAGCATTCTGGGTGCTTCTTTTGGTGATGTCTTCTTCCTTGATGTTCAGGTTGGCCCCCGTGAGCAGTTTCTTCTTTTGAGTTCCGTAGCCCACAACAACCACTTCATCAAGAATAAGACGGTCTTCGCTCATCACTATGCGGATTCCTGTCTGGTTGTTGACAGGAACTGTGCGGGTGACAAATCCTATGTAGGAGGCTATCAGGACGCCATCAGCTGGTATATGGATGGAAAAATTACCATCCATATCTGTAATGGCGGTAGTCTGAGATCCCTGGGCAACAATGGAAGCTCCGATAATCGGAAGACCAGACTCGTCAACAACTGTGCCTGTAACACGATTCTCCTGTTGCTGTTGAACCTGGGAAACCGGTTTCTCTTTCTCAGAAGGCTGCTTATGAAGCACTATGATCTTGCCTTCAATAGAGTAATATAACGATCCATCGAGTACCGTCTGTAAAACTTCTTCTACAGATGCATTATCAAATCTGGCGGTTACCAGATACGATTCATTGACCTCGCTGGTTTCGTAAATTACAGACATACCTGTCTGTTTCTCAACTTCTTTCAAAACATTGACCAATGGGACGTTCACAAACTCCCGGGTGATCGTCTGTCCGAAAGAAAATACTCCCAGCAGGATCAATCCTGAAGTGAGTACAAGTCTTTTAAGGTTTAGGTTAATATGCATAATGATTTATTTGAATGTTATATACAGGTTTTTTCCATCTCGTCTTGTGGTGAAAGGAATGATCAGGGAAAGAGCATCCAGGACATCGGTTATGGTTTCCCCGTTATTGAGGGAGATATTGAAAATCTTATCCATTTTCTTTTCAGCCGTAAAAATGATATTGACATCATACTGACGGGAGAGGCGTTTAAAGAGCTCATCGAATGTTATCATGTTGTATTCAAACCTTCTTTCAGTCCAGGAAATATATTGCGATGCGTTTTGCCTGTACTTTGAAACGGTTCTCGTGTTGATATCAATACGGATGATGTCATCGGGATGCATGGTGATCTTTTTATCCCCACTTCCGAGTTCCAGCCTGCCATCAAGCAATGCCGTTGTAACTGATGGTTCATCTGCATAGGCTGTTACATTGAACCTGGTTCCCAGAACTTTTATGGGTATATTTTTGGCCTTGACAATGAAAGGCATTTCCTCATTTCTTTCTACTTCAAAGTATGCTTCTCCATCCAGTTCCATGGTCCTGTGCTTTTGATTGAATCTGTCAGGGCACCTGAGTGTTGTTGCTGCGTTCAGATACACCACGGTGCCATCGGGAAGGATTACTTTGGATTGTTCAGCATTCTGTGTTTCAATCACAAACGCATAACCTCCATCCTGCCCGGACCGTCTTCCCAGTTCAATCCCCAGAAAAACAGCAGTTAAAACAGCTGCCGCTGCCACTCCCTGGAAAATCCTTCTGAACAAGACGTTTTTACGTACAATGGGAGAGTCCAGCAGTTGTTTTTTTCTGCTACAATAGCCGGTTGAAAGACGGTCCCATAAAATAAGGGTTTGTTGGTTTGGTTTATGTTCCCGGAGCCAATCCTGCTCCCATTTTCTGAAAAGTGATTTGTTTTCTTTTGATTGACTTAAAAAATCGAATAGTATGCCCTCATCTTTCAAATGGATGTTTCCCTCAAAATATGAGATTGCCAATTCTTTGATTTTTTCCTGATCTGATATCATGCTGATAGGTGATTTCATATGTTAAACAACAAAATGCGGGTTTACCTAACCCTGGTTATGTAATTTTTAATAATAATATGTCTTTGCAGCTATGCTAATCCAGGTAGGTGGATAGCAAACAAGAGAATATGATGATATATATATTGAAAGGATATTGCTTTTCGAAATAGGCAGTAAGAGAGCTTAAAGCTTTTCTGATGTGTTTTTCAACAGCTGTTGTGGAAATGTTCAGTTTTAGAGCAATTTCCCGGTTCTTGAATCCGTCAAAACGGCTCATGACAAAAACCTTCCTGCATTTTTCCGGCAAGGAATCCACTGCTATCTGAAGCTGTTTCTCAAGTTCTTCATAAAGTGGTAACTTGCCCGGACCTAAATCAAAATCGTAATGATATATCCTTTCCTCGCCTTCAACTTCATGAAAATAACGGCCTGTATAAAGATTAACCACATCCTTGTGTTTCAGGTAATTCAGACATCTGTTGCGCACCATGGTAAAAAGAAGGGCTTTGATGTTGATAAAGTCAAATTGCTCCATTTTTTCCCACAAATGCATAAAACAGTCCTGAACAATATCTTGGGCAGTCTCTCTGCTTGTTACAAAACGTACTGCATAATTTGTCAACCTGGGTGAATAGTTGACAAAATAACTCTTCAGCAATTCCTGTTTTTCAGGGCTTTCTGCCATAGGTTCCCTGTTTTCTCTTTTTCCCGTTATCGTCAGCTGCCAATAGGGCTGTCAGGACTTCTTCCGGAGTGATCCTTCTGGTTTCGTGGTGTATTGCTTCTGATGGATGACATGTTTTAACAGCGGCTTCCATAAGGCGTTTCCGGCTCACCCTGTTCAGGTTCAGATCTTCAAATGTGGTGGGCAGCCCCACCGACTCACAAAAATCATATACGCTATCCTTTTCCCTGACAGGGGCCCCTGTCAGGTGAAGCCCGGCCAGTACTCCGAACGCGACTTTTTCACCGTGGTAAAAAGCATGTGCCTCTTCCAGAACAGTCAGTCCATTGTGTATGGCATGTGCCGAGGCCAGTCCGCAACTTTCAAATCCCAGTCCGCTCATCAGGACGTTGGCTTCAATGATGTACGACAGTGCAGGTGTGGTAAGATACAGATCACAATCTTTTTTTGCCTGCAACCCGTAACGTAGCAATGTCTGATAGCACAGACGTGCGATGCCCATAGCTGTCAATGTGGTATAGCCTCCACATTCGTTGGATGAACCGGAACGTTTGCAGGATCTTGCTTCAAACCAGGTGGCCAGAGCATCTCCCATACCCGAGACCAGAAAACGCGTAGGTGCAGAAGCTATGATTGTTTCATCTACAAGTACGGCCTGGGGGTTCATTTTCAGGTAATACACAGAATCAAAAACACCTTCCGGTGAATACAGCACGGCACAACCGCTGGTAGGGGCATCGGTAGAAGCTATGGTTGGGACGACAATAACAGGAATTCCGGCCTTGTCTGCAACGATCTTTGCCGTATCAATCACCTTTCCGCCACCCATTCCCACGATCACATCGGCTTTATTTTGATGAACGATCCCTGTAATCCTTTCTACCTCTCCTATGCAGCATTCACCACCGAATGTTTCAACGTGGATCTTCTTCCTGTTTTCAATAAAGGAATACTTTGGGAGCACATTGGATATCACTGATGGCGAGGCAAGCACCAATCCGTTGTCTCCCATCAAATCCAAAATGTAAGGCAAATCTGACAAAGCTTTCCTTCCCTGTATGTATTTGCCGGGAAAAACAGCTTTTAAAGGCTCTTTTATATTTTCATGCCCACGTATTACAATCATATGTTTGGATCTTTGACCAAAGCAAATATATAGATAATTACTTTATATAGTATTTTAGGTATATTCGCAAAACAAGGTTCAATGTCAGAAATTATGAACATTCCTGTCATAATCATGGACTTTACCCGGGTATACAGAAGCCAGTTTTTTTATATTGGCTACAATCATGCATTCGTCGATTGTACAGATATTCCTGGCACGGATTGTTACTGCGACCAGGACGCTGAAAAGACAATAAAGGCCCGGATAGCACTTCATCCGCTCAGGGCAGTGCATTTTCTGGACACAGGCAACCACCATTACATCACAAAATTCTGGACAGACAGGATTGACAGGGATTTCATGCTGGTTGTTGCAGACCATCATCATGACATGCAGCCTCCTCTGTTTGAGGATCTTCTTTCCTGTGGAGGCTGGGTAAGAACAGTTCTTGATACAAATCCTTTCCTAAAGCAACTCTTGTTCATTGGTGTTTCAGAGGAATACCCGCTGGTTGGGAGTGATGGCAGAATTTTCCGTTATCCTGCCATGCCAGGCTCCTCCTTACCCGTTTACATTTCCATAGACAAGGACATACTACACCCTCGGGTCGTCACTACCAACTGGGACCAGGGCTCCATGTCATTCAGGCAACTTCAGAGCATAATCAAAGAGGTCATGCTTCGTTATCGTGTTCTGGGTGTGGATATCTGCGGCGAATGTACATTCTGCATTGACAACCGCAGTGACCTGATCAACGGCCGCCTCTTATCATGCATAGCTTCAGGTTATCAAGCTACATAGTCATCAGGATAAAAATCTGGGCTAACAGTACCCTTAGAAACATTGTAAGCGGGTATACGATAGCGTATGCAGCCACTTGCGCCTGAACAGGTGCGAGTCCATTGGCAAATTCCAGGGCAGGTGGATCGGTCATGGCGCCCGCTATTAAACCACAAATTTTCAGATAGTTAACTTTCATCAGACGCGCAATAATACCCACAATCAAAACAGGAATAAAAGTAACGGCAATACCGTACAGCATCCAATGCCATCCTCCGTTCAGAATGGTTTCCACAAATTTTGCCCCTGACAGTAATCCAACACAAGCGAGGAAAAGTATGATTCCAAATTCACGCATGAAAAGACTGGCTCCGGGAGTCATGTAAAAACTCAGCTTGCCTATCCGTCCCCTGTGTCCCAGAAGAATGGCTATCAGCAACTGGCCACCGGCAAGTCCCAGTCTGGCCGGAGCGGGCAGGCCGGGAATAAATATCGGAATACTGCCAAGAATAATTCCAGTAAAAATGCCAAGAAAAATGGAGATTATATTGGGTTTGATCAGTTCATTTATGGAATCACCCAATTCTTTTTTTACATCATCCAGTATTTCCTGTTTACCAACTACCCTGATGGTATCACCCAATTCCAGGGTTGTCTGTAAAGTTGGCAGGATTTTCATACCCGAACGGTATATGCGGGTCACGTTGGCAGGGTAACGACGATAGATGCCGATTTGTTGAATTGATTTTCCTGCAATTCTCTGGTTTGTCATCAGGATGTTTATCATGCCCAGGGGACCAGGAATATTTTCTACACTTTTTGCCAAAGCAACTATACCAGCCTTGAGTTCCAGTTTTTCGATCTTATCCTGGGCAGAAACGCCGCAAATAATATCTCCCTGCCGGATGATTTCCTCATCGGCAGCAGACACGGGTTCTCCCTGGCGTATGATACGGGAGAGGGTCAGTTCATTATCCAGCATCTTTTTGATATGACCAATACTTTTACCGAAGAGGTCGGGATTGACTACTGTTATTTCCAAGTTCTGCAGCGCTGGTTCACTGCTCTCCAATGACCGGGTGTACTCTTTCATCTCCGCTTGTGTATTTACACTGAAAAAGCGTCGTATTAACATCATGGAAAAAATAACCCCTAAAATCCCAAATGGGTAAGCGATAGCGTAGGCCATGCCTGTTTTGGAAATAACGGCGGGAGCTGCGCCCTGTTCCACAAGTACCTGCTGGACGGCACCAAGACTGGGTGTGTTGGTTACTGCCCCGCTCATAAGTCCGGCAACAGTAGCAGAGGGCATGTCTGTAAAGCGGTATATCAAAAAGGCTATTCCAAAGCCACCCGCGACAATGGCAACGGCAAACAGGTTCAGCAATAAACCGTCTTTCCTGAATGAAGAAAAAAAGCGGGGTCCCATACTCAGGCCAATGCTGTACACAAACAATGTCAGTCCGAAATCGCGCATGAAATACAGGGTATGCGCATCAATGGGTGCTCCAAAATGAGCGATAAGTATACCTGTGAAGAGTACGCCTGCCACTCCCAGCCTGATTCCTTTAAATTCCAGTTTTCCAAGCATTGATCCGGTAAAGGCAGCCAGACATAAGTAAAGCATTGTGGATGCAATACTTTGCGTAGTGAAAAAATGCAGAATGTAGTCCATTAAATCATCGGTCAACGATTTTCTTTCAACATGCGATGCAGCATATCCTTGAGCTTGTTAAGCGGGAAATTGGTCTTAGGTTCGTATAAGATGAAAAAGACCTGTTGCATATTGTTGGGTGACAATTGTTCCATTCCAATTACCTGGAGTCCGCTGCCTTCTGTGGCAAACTCATCCCGGAATCCTGCAGGCAGGTTCGTGCTCACAATTTCCATGACTTCTTTTTGCCAGGTAACTGTTTTAGGATACATCTCCCTTTGGATCGAAGCAAACGCTTCTTCGTGGTTATCCAGTATAGCCCAGCATGAAGTGATGATCTGACGCATCATTTTCTGAGAGCCGTTATAATAGGCAATTTCACCCTCTGTTAGTTCGTACTCTTTATCCCCTGCCAGTTCAGAAAGTTTAACCTGAAAATTTATCATGCTGTCGATCATGACCTTTGCCTGGTCCCTGTATTGATCTATTAGCTGCTTCTCTTTATCTGTAAGGATCCTGTCCAATTTAACCCTTAGCAGTTTCAATTCAGGCTCTACGGACCTGGTACTGTATGCCAGTACTTCTTCAACAACCCGTTCCACTTCCTTTTGCATGGATTTGCGTATGCATCCGGATAGCAGTACGAAGACCGCAATAATCATTATCAGAGAAGTTATACCCGGCAAGAAATTCCTGTTATGTATTCTTTTCATGATCATAAATGGTTTTTTAAATATAATTATTTTTGTTCACCTGGGACAAAAATCCCGGGAAACTGCTCCCGGTAGGGTTAATTAAAGGCTGACCAAAAGCAAAAAACCGGCCAAACTACCCCTGGCAGTTATCTTTGATCCAGGCCCGGACCAATATAGCCCTAAAGCACTACTTCTTTGTAAAAATTTCAGCTCTCCGACACCTCGCGTACGGGACGCAATTTTCTTTTTGCCGAGGCTTTCCCTTGTTCGTGCTTTTGCTGCCCGCTGCGGTTCGTGCTTTTACTGCCTGCTGCGGTCGCTGACACCATTTGGAACGGAGAGCTTTTTTGGTACGCCGAGGCTCTCCGTTCCAAATGGTATCAGCGATCGCCTGCCAGGAGCAGTGCTTGCCAGCAGTATCCTCACGCCAGCAGACCCATAGGTGTTGACTGGGAGGTGGTAAGTAGCAAAATAGCGTTTGAGCCAATAAAGCCAATAATAACAGTATGTTACAAGATTTTATAACAAAACCGCCACTTACCACCTCCCTGCAAAACCACTGAAATCCATGGAGGGTGGTAAGTTTCGAAAAACATGAACGCGCCTCTAATGTGCACATTAACAGGATGTCATGTGTTTTCGTAACACAGTTGTTACTTACCACCTCCCCCCCAAATCACAGAAAAACCGCAAAAACAAGGGGAGGTGGTAAGTTGTCTAAATGGCGTTCACACCCATAATACACACAATAATAGCGGGTTAAAGGTTTTTTCAACAAAACCATCACTTACTACCTCCCAAAAAGCAGCCGGGGACAATGATTGGTGCTGCAAAGCAGCGCTTTTTATAAGCGCCAAAGGCTTTTGGCGCACCGCCTTGAAAGACCACCAGGCGGTAAATTGAGCAGCAACACGCATAACTGAAAGGTCGCTTGAGTGCTAAGAACGGAGTGCCTCGGCTTAAAGGAAAAAGCACTCCGTTCTTAGCACTCAGGCGACCGCCTGCAGGAAAGGGTTGAAGCCTCGGCATAAAAAAAGAGGATGACCTTATTAGTCACCCTCTTTCTTTGTAGCGGAGGGAGGACTCGAACCTCCGACCTTTGGGTTATGAGCCCAACGAGCTACCAACTGCTCCACTCCGCGATATAGAAATACAAAGATACAAATTCTGAGCCTAAATTCCAAACATATTTAAAAAGTCCTTCATATCAACAGTTTGCTGTTCCCCCGTAAGGAGGTTTTTCCAGGTGACCTGGTTGTTTTTCATTTCCTGTTCACCGATAATTGCCACCTTCCGGACTCCCCTGCGCGTAGCGTAGTCAAACTGCTTTTTCAGTTTGACCTCCTCGGGATACAATTCACAGGATATGCCCGATGCGCGTAAAGTTTTCATACAACGAAGCGAATATGCAGCCTCTTCCCTGCCCATATTGAAAAAAACGATTTGAGGGGCATCCATCACAGTTTCGGGAAATTTATCCAATCCCATCAACACATCATAGATCCTGTCGGCCCCAAAAGAAATGCCCACACCCGACATGTCATTCAACCCGAACACTCCGGTCAGATCGTCGTACCTTCCCCCGCCACATATGCTGCCTATGGAATAATCAAACGCTTTCACCTCAAATATGGCTCCGGTATAATAATTCAGTCCCCGTGCCAGGCTCAGATCCAGTTCAACTGATTGGCTAACACCCACTTGCCCGATCATTTCAAACAGCCATTTGAGTTCTTCAACGCCTTTCAGACCCACCTCGGACCGGCCATCTTCAAATAACCTGGTAAGAAATGCAATTTTGGAAGTGGTTATACCCTTGAAAAGCAGCAGCGGCTCCAGGCGGGTAAGACCTTCCGGGGTGATGCCTTTTTCCAGCAATTCAGCCCTCACACCTTCCAGGCCGTTCTTCTCGAATTTATCCATGGCAATGGTAATATCGATCAGCCTGTCGGGATAACCCATCACCTGGGCAATGCCAGCCAGCACCTTGCGGTTGTTGATTTTAAGTAGGACACGAATGCCAAACCGGTTGAAGACATCATCTACCAGTTGCACCATTTCAAGCTCATTGTAGAGCGAATCCGAACCAATCACATCGGCATCACATTGGTAAAATTCGCGGTAACGACCTTTCTGGGGCCTGTCTGCCCTCCACACGGGTTGTATCTGGTACCGCTTGAACGGGAAAGCCAGATCATTCTGATGCTGGACAACAAACCGGGCAAAAGGAACGGTCAGATCATAGCGCAATCCTTTTTCACAAACCATCAGTGACAGGGCATTGGAATCGATCTTGGCCGGGTCCGAATCCACTTTACCGGCCAGGGTCACGAAGCTGTCTCCTGAATTGAGTATCTTGAACAGTAACCGGTCCCCCTCCTCACCGTATTTTCCCAACAATGTGGAAAGGTTCTCCATGGCCGGTGTTTCAATGGGCGCATAACCGAATTCCCTGAAAACGGTCCTGATGGTGTCAAAGATATAGTTTCTCCGGGAAGCCTCAACCGGATTAAAATCTCGCGTTCCTTTGGGTATGGAAGGTTTTTGTGCCATGATTATCTGTATTGGTCCTTGCAAAAATACATGAAAACTGTATACTTTGAAAAAAATGGCCGATATTTATGCTTATGAAAAAGATTACTATCTTTCTGTTTACAGGTCTGTTCCTTGGCAGTTTTGTCACGAATGCCAGGGGTCAGCACGAGACTATTAAGCTGAACAAAAACAATCCGGAACAAGTCCTGGAAGCCATGACCCTGAAGGAGAAAGTTTCGCTTCTCACGGGAGAAGGTCTTTTTGGCTCTTCGATAGGAGCAGCGGGTGCAACCGGGAAACTTTCCAGGTATGGCATCCCGTCACTGGAGCTGGCAGACGGGCCGGCCGGTTTGCGCCTCAGGTCCACTGCAACCACCTGGTATCCTTCGGCCTCTTTGCTGGCTTCCACCTGGGACACCTCCCTGGTGAGAGAAGTGGGAAAAGCGATGGGGGCCGAGGCTTTGGCCCATGGGGCCGATGTGATCCTGGGTCCGGCCATGAACATCCACCGGCATCCCCTGTGCGGAAGGAATTACGAATATTACTCGGAAGATCCGTTGCTCACAGGATTCATGGCCTCGGCCATGGTGCGGGGCATACAGGAAAACGGAACCGCCGCCTGTCTCAAGCATTTCACTGCCAACAACCAGGAAACAAACAGGGACAACAACAACGTGATCGCAGACGAGAGGACGCTGCGTGAAATCTATTTCAGAGGCTTTGAGATCGCGATAAATGAGTCTTCACCCAAAACCATTATGAGCTCCTATAACAGGATCTACGGAACCTATACATCCGAAGACAGCGTTTTGCTCACGGGTATACTCCGTAACCAATGGGGTTTTGACGGTCTGGTAATGAGCGACTGGTTTGGAGGCCGGAATGCCCCTGCACAGATCCTTGCCGGGAATGACCTTCTGGAGCCCGGAAGGGGCTGGCAAAGGCGCGCCATACTGAAAGCCTTAAGAAAAGGAGAGCTACCCGTAGAAGCAGTCAACACTTCTGCCAGGCGTGTCCTCAGGCTTGTGCTGGATTCCCATGCCTACAGAAAACAGGCTGAAGAAAGCATTTCCACCGGGGCTGGAGCCCAGGACAGCAATGTAAAGACCGGGGCCGGGAACACAACTTTAGCTCGTAAAGCCGCGGCAGAAGGAATGGTGCTCCTGGAAAATCGCGATGCCCTTCCGCTGAACGATTCCGTACGCAGGATCGCCTTTTTCGGGGTTGCCTCCTACAGACCGGTTGCAGGCGGTGTGGGATCGGGAGAAGTCTACGCAGATCACATTGTTTCACCGGCAGAAGGTCTTCAGGAAGCCGGCTTCATTCCGGACCCTCAGCTCACTGAGCACTACCAAAGCTACATAGACAGGGTCAACCGGGCTTACAAAAGAAAATGGAAAACCATCACCCAGCGTATCATGGGACAGGGACTGCCGGCAGAAACAGATCCCGGGACAGAAGCCATCGCCCGTTCTGCGGTTGAGAACCAGGCGGCCATCATCACCATAGGGCGCCGGACAGGTGAATTCACGGACCGGAAAATTGAAGGGGATTACCTGTTGACAGAAAAAGAAAAAGCACTTATTGGCAATGTCTGCAAGGCATTCCAGTATGCCGGAAAACCCGTCATTGTTGTTCTGAATGTGGGAGGCATTGTCGAGACTGCCTCCTGGTCCGACCTGCCCGATGCACTCTTGCTTGCCTTGATGCCGGGACAGGAAGGAGGCAGGGCCCTGGCCGATATCATCTCGGGAAAGGAAAACCCATGCGGAAGGCTCCCGGTTACCATCCCGGTGCACCTGGAGGACCTCATGTCTCACAAAAATTTCCCGCTGGAAGAGGTGCCGGTCAAGTGGCTTTCCATGATAGGGAAAAAAGAGAAAAAACCCGTTGCAGACAGGCCCAATATTGATTACACCATCTATGAAGAAGGAATTTACGTGGGATACCGTGATTTTGACAGCCATCAGAAAAAAGTGGCCTATCCCTTCGGATACGGCCTTTCCTATACTTCCTTCCTGTATTCACAACCCGAAGTCCGGCTGGAAGCAGACCGGATCGTGGTGCGGTGCAGGATATCCAATAGCGGAGCAAGAGCAGGCCGGGAAGTGGTCCAGGCATATGTCTGCGCGGCTGAAGGCATGGCAGATAAACCATACCAGGAATTGAAAGGTTTTGCAAAAACACCCCGGATCGGACCGGGAGAATCCTGTGAAATTCAAATAATCATTCCCATGGACCGTCTCTCTTCCTACGTTCCCGGAACAGGCTGGGTGGTTGATCCCGGGGAGTACACCCTGCGCATAGGGTCTTCTTCCCGCAATATTCAACAAGAGATCAGACTCCCAGGTATTCCAGGATTGATTTTGCCGCCTGACGGCCGGCTCCCATAGCCAGTATCACAGTTGCGGCTCCGGAAACCACATCACCGCCGGCAAAAACGCCGGGGCGCGATGTGATTCCCCTTTCATCGGCAACGATCCCGTTGTGGCGGTTAATTTCCAGTCCCGGCGTGGTACGGGCTATCAGGGGGTTGGAAGAGGTACCCAGGGCTATGATGGCTACATCGCATGCAATATCAAACTCAGACCCCGGCACTTCCACCGGTCTGCGCCTGCCGCTATCATCGGGCTCGCCCAATTCCATACGGATGCACCTGAGACCTGTCACCCACCCCTTTTCACTGCCCAGGACCGCAACCGGATTCGTCAGCATTTGAAAAGTCACTCCTTCCTCTATTGCGTGATGCACTTCTTCCACCCTGGCCGGCATTTCTTTTTGCGTCCTGCGGTAAACAACCTCAACTTCGGCACCAAGACGCAAAGCCGTTCTTGCCGCATCCATCGCAACATTTCCGCCACCGACAACGGCCACCCGCTTTCCAACGTAAATGGGTGTGTCCGAATCCGGGGCATATGCCTCCATCAGGTTGTTCCTTGTAAGGAATTCATTGGCCGAGACAACCCCGTTGTAATTTTCACCCGGGATGCCCAGGAATTTTGGCAGTCCGGCCCCGGAACCCACAAAAACCGCATCAAATCCCTCTCTTTCAAATAGTTGATCAATAGTTACCGTACGGCCTACGACTACATTGCACTCGATTTTCACCCCCAGCTTTCTAACCTGGTTGATCTCATAATCCACCACTTTTTCCTTGGGAAGACGGAATTCGGGAATACCATAGACAAGTACCCCTCCCGGCTTGTGCAAGGCTTCAAAAATGGTAACCTCGCAACCGGCCTTGGCCAGGTCGGTGGCACAGGCGAGGCCTGCCGGGCCTGATCCCACTATGGCCACTTTCTTACCGTTGCGGACAGCCGTGCTGGCTGTTGAATAATTATTTTCACGTGCCCAATCGGCGACAAACCGCTCCAGTTTTCCTATGGCAATGGGTTCATTTTTGGTACCCATGATACAAACACCCTCGCATTGTGATTCCTGGGGACAGACGCGCCCGCATACGGCCGGCAATGAAGAATCCTGTGCAATAATGGATGCTGCCCCGGGCATGTTTCCTTCCAGGATGGCCTTAATGAACCGGGGGATCTGTATGGAAACCGGGCACCCGCCTACACACCTGGGATTCTTGCACTGGATGCACCGCGATGCTTCCAGCAAGGCTTCTTCTGCGTTGTACCCGTAACTGACTTCCTTGAAATTCCCGACCCTGGCTTTCGGATCCTGCTCCCTTACCGGGACCTTGTATTTCTTATCCATTGCCTAAACCAATTTTGCATTTATGATCCGCATCCACCTCTTGCGTCTTGTACATGGACTGGCGCCTCATGGCCTCGTCAAAATCCACTTTGTAGGCATCAAATTCGGGGCCGTCCACACAGGCAAAGCGTGTTTTTCCTCCCACCGTGACACGGCAGGCCCCGCACATACCCGTTCCGTCAACCATCAGGGTGTTCAGACTCACAATAAGCGGAAGATTGTATTCCCGGGCAGTCATTGTCACGAATTTCATCATGATCATGGGACCTATGGCAACCGCCTGGTCGTACTGTTCACCACCATCAAGCAATTCTTTGAGCCTGGCTGTCACCAGTCCTTTAAACCCGTAGGAACCGTCATCGGTGCAGATGTGCACCTGTGAGGCCACCTGTCTCATTTCTTCTTCCATGATGACAAGATCGCGTGTTTTTGCCCCAATGATCACGTCTACCTGCGCACCTTTTTGATGCAAATACTTAACCTGGGGATAAACAGGCGCCGTACCCAGTCCTCCTGCAATAAAAAGATATCTCTTTTGCTTCAGGACCTTTTCACTTTCGTGAATGAATTCGGAAGGAACACCCAGGGGTCCGGCAAAATCGTTAAAAGAATCCCCTTCTTCAAGGGCAAATATTTTGCGGGATGAGGCTCCCACCCTTTGTGTCACAATGGTAACCGAGCCGCTCACTGGATCGAAATCACAGATGGTCAGGGGTACCCTTTCCCCCTTTTCCCCTACCCTGACAATGATGAATTGTCCGGGCTGAGCACTGGATGCCACGCGGGGAGCCGACACTTCCATCAGGCAGATGTCAGGTGCCAGGATTCTTTTCTTAAGGATTTTGTACATAAACGGGAATCATTTTTAGACGGGGCAAAGATATAAAAAAAGCATCGTCCGGAGCATCAGGGCAGCCGCCGGAAAACGTATCCCTTTCTTTTCAGGGTCTTTACGATCTGGTCAAGCCGGTCATACAGTTTTTCGGTCCTGGAAGGTTCTGTTCCAGGATGGATGAGCATGATTGCCCCATGCAGTCCTTTTTCTCTTTCAAAGTCATACAGTTGCTTCTGCAGTTCCCGGGTGCTCCTGTAGGATGGCATGTCCGGAGTAGTGTAATCCGCCAGGGTCATGATGCCGGGAGTCAGATGGATCACTTCCATTCCCATGGATGCGGTCACGCGGACCGTCTCTGTATTGAAATGCTCATAGGAAGGCATGAACCAGCGGATTTTCGAGACATCCAGCCCGACACGCGACAGTTCGTCCATATTGCGGGCAATGTCGTTCCTGAGACTATCGCCGGAAACCAGCGACTGTTCAATGTCCCCGTCCCAGGGAGCGTACTGCAGGTGCATGTCTCCGTGAGGCCCCACATAATGCCCTTGGCTTATGATGTCCTGCACCAGTTCTTTCCACTGAGGATCCCGCAGGCACTTGCCGGTCAGGAAGAAAGAAGCCTTTATCCCGTTCTTTTTCAATGTTTCCAGCACAGTCCTACCCCCTTCAAAACGTTCATCGGCGGTGAAAGTCAGATAGATTTCAGGGGATCCGGGATTCATGCGGATGATGCCCCCGCGTTGGTCTCTTTCCGTGGCCGGACGTGATCTGTCTGCTGCAAGCCGGGCGGCTTCCTTTCTGCCTTCGGCTTCCCTTCTGGCCAGGTAATAAGTCAGCGAGGCCGTCCCATCCATGGTGGGTTCATTGGTTGCATAATCCCACGTCTCGTCATGGTACAGGGCAACCCCCTGGTTGAACGGAGCATAAGACTCGGCCCCATCGGCCAGGGAAATATACTGGCTGTGGTCTTTCAGGCGTTCCCTCAGCTGCGGACCGTCAATCAGCCCGCCCGGAGTGCTCTTGCCCAGCGTGGGCAGGTAGGAAGTATGAGGCCGTTCGGAATAATCGCCTCCCCGCGGAAAATCCACGATCATGGACGTTCCCCATGGGTTGCACCCAAAGAGCCAGTCGCGCAGGGACGCTTCCATCTCCCGGTATGTGGTGTCCCCCGTAAGCCTGTAATAAAGGTCGGCCTGCGTGATGGCCGCTGCCACCATATTGTTGGAACACCACATGAAGGGAACCCCGTTCTGAAAGGCACAATCCCCTCCCCTTTGCCGGATATGCTCCAGGCCCCGGCGCATGTATTCCGTGTATTTTTCCGCAATGGGTGTGTCCGACAATGCCAGGTAGTAGTGTCCCAGGTTGATGAACGGGTAAAACTGGTAATGCCTGGCACGGCCCAGTTCCATCCACGGGGTCACCTCTTCCAGCTGCCCCCAGTAATCGGCCTTTTGCAGCCATTCCTCCCCTGCTCCCAAGTGGTGGAAAACGGCCGCAGCCAGTTCAACATCGTCTACATAATTGTCTTCTTCATAAAAATAGGGAGAGACCACGCAACAAGTCTGCGTATTACCCGGTTTTTCCTCGGCAAAACGATAAGCCGGCAGTGCTTTGGCCTTCATTTTTTCTGAAAAAACGGGGTCCAGCTCCCTGAACAATTCGGCCCCCAGGGCAAAAGCCGAGGCAAATTTTCCCGCCGAGGAGGCCACCCCGGTGGTCCGGTTGATGTGCTCCCTCAATCCCTGCCTTTCCCCTGTAATGAAATAGACGGGACGTCCCCCGCCCGGTCCCCACCCGTAATCGGCCTTGTCGCCCACCGGAAGCCGGAAGCCCACATGGTCCCGGTCATCGGCGATCTGGTTGAACATCACCTTGTCTTCGGGATTCATTTTCAAGAGCCATTCCAGGCCCCAGCGAACCTCGTCCAGGATATCGGGGATCCCGTTGGCTCCAGGCCTTCCGGAAGCATCAAAGCGGTCTTTGAACACGGTTTTGTCTTCTGTCTGCGTATAGGCGAACATCATCTGGAATGTGGCGTTGGCACTGGTGGTAAGGTATTGAAGGTAATCGGTGGCATCGTGCCATCCACCCCTTACATCGATCTTTTCTCCCGTGCGCTCGGGATGCAGCACTATGTAACCGTCGTTCTGATGACAGAGTGTATCCAGAAAGGGGTTGTCGCCGCAACGTTGCTGCCGCATGTAAGTGAGCAGGAAATCGGCTGTTCCCTCGTATACCTCGGTCCCGATCCTGAAAGCCGGCGATTCCACCGTCCCCTTCCCCGGAATGTCTGTCACGATCCGGTAACCGCCTTCTTCTTTTAATCCGGAAAAATCCAGGCGGAAAGCCGAGGCCATGCCCCATTTTTCGCCTGGGACTTCTATCATGGTTCCTTTTTCCACCGATCCGGAAAAAACACACGTCCCGGTTCTCATGTCCAGGATCCGGAAAGCGACGGCAGACGCTTCTTCTTTTGAAATCAGCACGGCCACTTTAATATCTTCCGGCAGATAACCGGCCTGATTGATCCGTATCCAGGCCCCGGTTTCCTGTGCTGTCATTGGCTGCAGGGAAAACAGGCAGAAAAGCATACATGTGAAAAAACGTCTCATATGGCTTGTTTTTTAATTGTTTTCACCTGCAAATATAAGCCAATATCTGACTCTTACCTGAACAGGGAAAGACGCAACCCTGCGTAAACCCTGATTCCCATCAGCGGTCCCCAGATAATGCTTGCATTAAAATGGGGAGAAAACGGATCATCTGCAGAGATGATGGGGTCCGGCTGCCTGTAATTCAGCAGGTTTTCCCCTCCAATATAAATGTCTATGTTCTTGAACTTGCGGGTAATCTGGGCATAGAACATGGGAAAAACAGGAGAGGTCTTATCTTCTGTATCTGTTGCAAAGGAAGGGATCCTGGCCGGACCGTTAATCTGCCCGGTCACATCAAACACCCAGGTGTCCTGTGGTGTGGTGTATTGCAGGTTCAAAACTCCCTTGAACTTGCTGGTAAGGGGACGGTCCACCAATCCCTGTCCTTTAAGGTGCACCTTGGAATCGTTGTAGCGAAATGTGGCCATAACAGAAAATCCGTCAAACGGCTCGGTCGTAAAGTCGGCCTGCCAGGTGTTGGTATAGGAACGGCCTTCCAGGTTATAGAAAAGAATGGAGGGGATCTCTGCATCCCAAAGGTATTCCTGATCGGCTATCAGCTGGTTCATAAAATCGGTGCGGAAATATTCAACACTCAGAGAAGAGTTCCCTCCGTAACCAAAAGGCAGTCCCAGTGTCAGGTTCAGTCCGTAGGTCCAGGCCTCTTCTACATCCGGGGTTTCCTGGAAAAGTATCCTGCGTCCGGTCGACAGTACCCCGATGTTGTCGGTAATGCTGTATGGAGTACGGTACCCCCTTCCTGCATTGGCTCTGAAAACCAGGTTCTCCGTAAAATTATAGCGCAGGTTTACGCCCGGTGTGAACAGCCAGCCATAAAGGGTGTTGTAATCGGCCCTTGCCCCGGCTATGAAAACCAGCTTTTCTCCCCATTCAAGGGTGTATTCCCCGTAGGCTCCATAAACACCTTCTTTCCGGCCCAGGTCAAAAGATTCCTCTCCGCCGGCAGGCCACCGGTCTGTCAGTACCTGGTCAAAATCCTCCATCAAAGCACTGATACCGGCCGTTAATTTATGATGCTTCCCAAGGCTCGACATGAAGATCGCGTTGGCGAAAAAGTCACTTTGCAGGGCATTGAAATCTTTCAAACCAAAATAGGCGTCCTGTTTGTGCAGGTTGTAATCCAGTACCAGGGCAATGTTCGGGTCAATGTGGCTATCTTCTTCTGCAGCTTCAGTTGCATCAGCAGTTTCATGTCCGTGATCCTCACCGTGCTCATGTTCCTGCTCCGTTGCAAGTTCCATGTCATGCTCATGGTCATGTTCTCCTTCATGCTCATGATCTTCTCCAGGCTCATGTTCATGTACGGGTACCTGTACATGGTTATGGTTGTGGTCATGTTTGACAAGGGGAATTCCCAGTTTAACATAAGCATTCACTCCTTTATTGATGATCCGGGATCCCCAGATCGTATTGTCTCTTGCCTGCCCTGGCAGTACCCAGTCGCTGTCCATTTCTCCGCTCTTTCTGTCTTCGTACAGTCCCCTGAGTCCAAAACGGAGTTGGAGGCCGGACGGGTCGGCATACAACCATCTGTTTGCCAATGAATAGCGATTGGTTAACGGTTCGTCCATAAAGCCGTCCCCGTTGGAATCATGCCGCATCAGGTCTAACGAACCGTGGGCCAGAACGACGGTACTCCACCGGTCATTCAACTGAAGTGAAGAAGCTACATTGGCCTCGGTGCGCAATGCATCGTTCAGGAAAAGGTTCACAAAAAGCGGCAATTCTGCGGTGGGTTTTCTGAATTCCATATTGATCTGTCCGGTGATGGCTTCGCAACCGTTCACAACAGATCCGGTTCCCTTGGCTATCTGTATGCTTTCCAGCCATTGACCGGGAATAAAGGAAAGACCAAAAGGAACCTGGATGCCTCGCATGGCAGGCCGGTTCTCTTCCAGCATCTGGGTATAATTCCCGCTAAGCCCCAGCAGCCGGATCTGGCGCGCTCCGGTGACGGCATCGGTAAATCCCACAGAGACACTGGCCGAGTTTTCAAAGCTCTCGGCAAGGTTGCAGCAGGCCATTTTGCACAGGCCGGCCGCTGTGATCACCTCTGTTTTGACAGATGCAAGGCGGGAAATGAAATTTGCCTGTCTTCTTCCTGTAATATTAAGAACATCCAGGGTACCGGCATCCTCCTGTAAAACGAATTCAACAGGGTCCTGCCCGGAACCCACCCCGATGGTATCGTCTATATAACCCATATAGGATGCTGCCAGCTTCCGTGATTTTCCGGCCGGAATGCTGAACACACCATCATCTGTGGTATACACCACGTGCTCCACACGGCCTCCCTCCTGCTCCGGAACCCAATAAACAACAGCCCCTGCGGCCGGTTGGGCATCTCCCTGTTCAACGGAAAGCAATACCTTCCCGCGGATTGTTTGTGCGTTGGTAAAATATGGCAATAAAATAAATAAACTAATAAGGATCTTTTTCATTTTGGTACTTGTGTTTGGTAATAAATTGAATTGACTGGCTTACTTAGTACAATTCATTACAAACGCAAGGGCACCAAATGATTACCGGGATAAATAAAAGATTCCAACGGCAAAGGATGCAGTAAGCGGACAGCCGTGATCCCTGCTGTCTCAATCCCTAAACCAAAAGAAGGGGCCGGGGAAAACTCCTGGTCAACAAGCTCCCGTATAAGTTCCGGGGCATCTGTACCGTGACTGATCAGGGTAGGATCTTCCAGGGAAAACACCTGTGTACTGCAGCATTTCTGATTGTGCATTTGTGAACAAGAGCCGGGGTCGCCAAAGTCGTCCTGTGCATGTATCGCCCTGCAGGAAGGATCGGCGGCCATCAGCACCACACGGTAAGAATCCTCCCGCAGGCAATGGTGAACTGTTAATCCCGTTTTTGCAGTAAGAAAGGAAATCCCTATCAAAAGGCAGAAAAAAATATCAGGTAATTTTCTCATTCCTGGTTGCAAAGATAATATTTACTTTTGTAAAAATAACTAATGACTCGGCTATGAAAGATTTTTTCAAAACATTAGCGGCCGTTATCCTGGGTAGTGCACTGGTTCTGTTAGCCGGATTCTTCCTTCTGGTGGGATCTTTGACTACGATGATCAGCATGGGGCTGGCCGGAACGGCTCCTGCCATTCCCGGCAATGCCATATTGCACATCACATTTGAGGAAGGCGTAGCCACGCAGGATTCAGACCTGCCATCGCTGGGCTTCCTCCCCTCCGAGCTGAATATCAAACAGGGCGGCACAGGTTTCCTGGGTATCGCGCATGCCATAGAACTAGCCGCTGCAGATCCTTCAATCCGGATGATATTCCTGGATCCGCAGTATCTGAATGCCCAAATGACGCATATTGAAGAGATCCGCAATGCCCTGATCTCTTTCCGCCAAAGCGGGAAACCCGTGATCAGTAACGCTTCGGCATATTCCCAGCAGGCTTATTACCTGGCCACTGCTGCAGACAAGTTGATCATAAACCCTGAAGGGAACATTACCCTGCAGGGATTTAGCGTTTCGGTCAATTATTACAAGGAATTGTTTGACCGGCTGGGCCTGGAAGCCCAGGTTATCCGCCACGGGAGCTTCAAAACAGGGGGTGAGCCATTTACTGCAAACCGGATGAGTGACCAGGAACGGACACAACTGACAACCTACCTTACAACTGCCTGGGAACACTGGTCAGCCGGGATGGAGCAGGCCCGGCATTTGGACGAAGGAGCCATTGACCGCCTTTGTACCCGGTCATTCCTGACAGATGCCGCCTACGCCAAAGAAACGGGGCTGGCAGATGAAGTCTGGCACCAGGATGAAACAATCTCTTACCTGTCCTCTGTTTACGAAGGATTGCCCGAAAGGAAACTGCCCTTTGTGCCGCTCCGGAATTACATCAGGCACCTGGAAATGAACCGGCAGAAACCTGCCAGGGAAAAAATCGCGGTAGTTTATGCCACCGGGGATATCACCATGGGCAAAGGCACAGGACAGGTTTTTGCCGATGAGTATGCATCACAACTCAGACAATACCGGAACGACACCACGGTCAAAGCCGTTGTTCTCCGTATTGAAAGCCCGGGAGGAGATCCTATGGCCGCCGGCATCATCACCCGGGAAATCCAACTGACGGCAATGGTAAAGCCTGTCATAGCTTCCCTGGGAGACATCGCGGCTTCGGGAGGATACTGGATCGCCAGTGCTGCAACAAGAATCCTGGTTCAACCCTCCAGTATGACCGGTTCTATCGGGATTTACAGCATCTCTTTCAACGGGGAAAAGACGTTGTCCGATATCCTGGACATCCGCAACGAAACGATTGACACCCACCCATACAGCCATTTCAATTCGCTTTATCACAGAAAAAGTGAACAGGAACTGCAAATTGTCAGGGAGCAGATTGAATCTGTTTACGACCGGTTTGTAGAGACAGTGGCCAGTAACAGGCACATGGACAGGCAGGCTGTTGAAAATCTAGCCCAGGGCCGTGTCTGGTCCGGAAAAGAAGCCATCAGCAACGGGCTGGCAGACCAGCAGGGCGGTCTGGCAGATGCCATACGGGTAGCAGCTGATATGGCCGGCGTAACGGGCTACAGGCTGGTCAGCTACCCCAAGCCATTCAGGATAATAGATATGATCGATATTAGGGGAAGGAAAAGCAATCCCGGGATAGAGGGCCTTATTGAGAGACAACTACTTGATCTTCTGGGAGAAGGCGGGATCCGGGCTCGTTTGCCTTTTGATGAAAAATCATTATCGTGGTAGTCTTTTCTGTGATCCTGAAGCGGTTGTCAATGCGCCATCCGATGACCCATGCGATATCATTTCCCGAACAAAGGACACAGACCTCATTTTTATCGCATCCGGGAACTTTCTGATCGATAAGAAAATCGCTGATTTTCTTGAAACTCTTCATGCCAAGGGGCACGAACTTATCCCCTGGTTTCCACGTCCTTACTTCCAAGGGGAACTGCAGTTTACCGGCATCCAGCGCAGCTAAATCCGGATCCCCGGGTATTACAAAACCGGGAGTCCTTTCAACCTGTTCCACACCCAGCTTAGCCAGTGTAACCTGATCGGCCAGCTCCCTGATGACCAGTTCTTCCCTGTCAATCCAGAGTACGTGAGACTGAGACAGGAATTTTTTCCCACTCTGACCTTCCATGGAAAGGGCAATTCCACGTATCTGCGAAGAGTTGAATCCATAAGGCGAGAGTAGCTGAAACAACCAGTAATCCACATTTCCCCCGCGTTTCAGGCAGGGGATGGAAAAACCCCTTGCGGTTGCACAGGTCTCACGTTTTTCTGAGTTCAGCGAATCCAGCAGCAACAGCGCATGCGAGAGGTTGTCTGCGTTCTTTCCCATGCGTTGTACCACATTGGGTGTAATCTGTTCCAGTACGGGTATCACCAGGTGGCGGATCCTGTTGCGGGCGTAAATGGTTTCCAGGTTGGTTGAGTCTGTTCTGTAGGCTATTTCATTTTCGCGGGCATATTCCATAATACCGGTGCGGGGCACTTCAAGCAAAGGCCTTATAACCTTACCGTTCTGTTCTCTCATGCTGCAAAGCCCCCGTAGCCCGGTTCCCCTGGTCAGGTTCAACAGCATGGTCTCTGCCCTGTCATTAGCATTGTGAGCTACCGCAATAAAAGAAAATCCGTTTTCACGGCACAGCGACTCAAACCAGTCATAACGCAGTTCCCTGGCCGCCATTTCTGTGGATATCCCCTTTTCCCCTGCATATTCAAGAGTCTGGACTTTTTTGACATAAAACGGGAACCCGTTCCTGCGGGACCATGCTTCAACAAACTCCTGATCACCGTCACTTTCTGCCTGGCGCAGCGAAAAATTCATGTGAGCCACAGCGACTTTCCTGCGTAGTGGTTTTCCCGGCCCGTATCCCAGCCATTTTACAAATAAATGGGCCATTACCATAGAATCAACGCCTCCGCTGAGTGCCAGCAGGATCCCTTCGGAGGACCCGTCCAGCAACCTTCCGGCTGCCGCCCTGAAAGTATGTTCAACCGCCCTCAATGGCTATTTGTTTTAACTAAATGGCTATTTATTTGATATGGTATAGGAAAGCCCTATGGACAACACTTCCCGGAACTGCACCCTCGGGGCCTTGACACCGAATTTATCGGCAATCTGGATGTTGTCGTCGTATATCAGGTTGGTACGGATATTGGCACTCATGAATTTGTTTACCTTCATGGAAATGGAAAGATCCCAGTTTACCTGGATATTCTGAGGTTTGTTGAGATAATCCGAAAAAAGGATAAGCTCCGTATCGATCTTGACATTTTTGAACACTTCTTTGTCAAGCTTTACTTTTAACTGGGCTCCAAACTCTTTACGTACTTTTTCATCGGGTTTGTTCCCGTAACTTCCCCGCAATTCCGGTACAGTTACTACAACAATACCTCCGGTCAATGGAGCAAATGTCACCGACAGCCATGTAAAAGGTTTGTAATCTATACCCAGGGCCAGTGTAGAATAAAGGGGCGCGGCAAACTGTGAAACCTGTGTTGTGTCAGTTTTGGCATATTTATACCCTTTTGCCATTTGTGTTTTTATACCGAATGCTGCTGAGAAATAGAGCTTCTCCGTAGCTTTGTAACCAAATTTTGAATCCAGCAACAACCTGTCATCTGTTTTCTTGAGAATATCCCCAAACATTTTAACAAATCCGTACCCTACCTGGAAACGATTCTGGAACAGGATTTTATCCTTTTCATAATTGGCCTTGGCATCTACATACCCTCCCAGGGCAATTGAACTGTTTCCTCCTGCAGCCCAGTTGGTAAGCGATGTCTGTGAAAAGTTCAATTGGGAAAGTAAGGAATTGGTCCAGAATGTTGGCTTTTTGGGCGGGGGCATACTGGCCAGGGCTGCCTGGCGGCTCTCTTCAACAAAACGGGCTATCAGTATTGAATCTTCAACAGCCCTTTGCCTGGCCGAATCCACCCTGGCGGTCAGCCTGGAAACCATTCTTGTCAATTCTTCATAGGTGGGAACCTTTACGGTATCCTTTCCCAAAGAATCAATCCTTACCTTTTCCTGAGCGCTGGAAATACCTGCTGTAAGCATGATGGCAACAGCAAGAAATGCAATTTTTTTCATAAAAATAAGGTTTTTTACTCCTGGCCGGCTTTAACGTCATCGGCACAAAAATCAAAACCCAGACGTTTGCCTGTCTGCATTTTAGCACTGTCAATCTTGGCGTTCATCTGTTCTACAGTGGCCAGGGCGACTGTTTCATAAGGAGGGGCGAGCAGATCAAATGAAAGGCTATATAAAACGGCTGTTTCCACTATGTTCACAACGGCTGCCTTGTCTATCGTCCGTTTGCCGAAATCCGACAAGTCCCTTGTCTGCTGCCGCTTGCCTTCAGTGAAATAACTCTTGTCCTTGTTAATAAAGATCCGGGCCACCAGGTAGCCCAAGTCATCCTTCCTGTTGTATTTAAATGAATCCGTAAGGAAATTGTATACAGATATCATCCCGCAATATGTAGAAAAAGGTTCTTTTTTTACATAATCCTTTTTCCAGACGGGATGATCCCTGTCAAACTGAAATACATCTGTGTGCATACTGAATAAAAGTATATCATCTGCAAATTTCAGTTCGGCCTCAAATTTGCCCCTGTCGCGGTATTCAAAACGGACACGGCGGTTTTCGCCGTCTTCCAGAAGTTCGTTCACGTCATTGCTCATCTCGTGCAACACTTCCTTTGTAAGATTGAACACCTCCAGGGTTTGCAAAAACACTTGGTTTTTTAATTGAGACTTTTCGTTCAGTCCCTGGATGATCTGCTTTCTTGCAGCGCGTATTTCTGAGTTGGTCATAATTATTTTAATAAGCTCTGGCAAATACGACCCTTTGGGGTGAAGGTTTTCCGGTAACCATGCATTTGCCTGGCCGGGGGTCTTCCCCCTCCGGAATGAGCCGTATGGTAGCCTTGGTTTCTTCTTTGATCTTTGCCTCGGTTTCGGCAGTCCCATCCCAATGACAGAGAAAGAATCCCCCTTCTTCAATGCGCTCACGGAATTCATCGTAGCTGTCAACTTCAAAGGTGTTCCTGGCCCTGAAATCAAGCGCTTTCCTGTAAATATTCCCCTGAATATCCCGCATTAGCTGTGGTATGTATTCTTCAATTCTTTCCAGGGGAATAATTTGCTTTTCCAATGTGTCGCGGCGGGCTACCTCAACGGTACCTGCCGACAGATCTCTGGGGCCAACGGCAATACGGACAGGAACACCTTTGACCTCCCATTCGGAAAACTTATATCCGGACCGGACATTGTCCCTGTCATCCAGTTTAACAGATACTCCCAGGGCCTGAAGACGGGCACTGATGGTTTGAAGATGCGTACAGATAGCCGTCCTTTCATCTTCTCCTTTATAAATGGGGACCAGAACAATGCTTATGGGAGCCAGCGCAGGAGGCAGGATCAGACCGTGGTTGTCCGAATGAGCCATGATCAGGGCTCCCATCAGCCGGGTAGATACACCCCAGCTGGTTGCCCAGACGTATTCAAGCTGGCCATCCCTGTTGGCAAATTGTACGTCAAAGGCCTTGGCAAAATTTTGTCCCAAAAAATGGGATGTGCCTGCCTGCAATGCCTTCCCATCCTGCATTAAAGCCTCAATGCAAAGTGTGTCAACGGCTCCGGCAAAACGTTCACTGGCTGTTTTGGGCCCGGTCCAAACAGGAAGAGCCATTACATCTTTGGCAAAAGAAGCGTATAAATTAATCATCCGGCGTGCCTCTTCCACAGCTTCCTCTCTGGTGGCGTGTGCCGTATGGCCTTCCTGCCACAAAAATTCTGTTGTACGCAAAAAAAGCCTTGTCCGCATCTCCCAGCGGACAACGTTGGCCCACTGGTTGCAGAGAATGGGCAGGTCCCTGTAGGATTTGATCCAGTTTTTGTATGTGTTCCAAATGATTGTCTCGCTTGTGGGACGGACCACCAGTTCCTCGTCCAGACGGGCTTCGGGATCCACCACAAGTCCCTTTCCGCCCGGATCGGCCATCAGACGGTGATGGGTGACCACGGCACATTCTTTTGCAAATCCTTCCACGTGCTCGGCTTCCCTGCTTAAAAACGACTTGGGTATAAACAGGGGGAAATAGGCATTGACATGGCCTGTTTCCTTAAAGCGGCGGTCAAGTTCGGCCTGCATTTTCTCCCATATGGCATATCCATAAGGTTTAATCACCATACAACCTCTAACAGCCGAATTTTCAGCCAGTTCCGATTTAATTACCAGGTTGTTATACCATTCCGAATAATTTTCATCCCTGTTCCTTATCTCTTTTGCCATGCCACCTTGGATTTATTGGTACAAAATTTGTTTGTTTTATTATTGTTTTTTTGTATATTTGGTGCAAAAGTACATAATTTGCCACAATAAATAATTAGGAGGTGCAAAATGAAAAAGTTTTTTCCCTATCTGATGCTGATCACAGGACTGTTTGCAGTTTCTTGCGGATCAGGATATCAAGTAGCATCCTCCAGATACGACGATGCTACCTACTTCAGACCGGACGTTACCGCCCGGGTCCACATGCTTGCTACTGCCCAGGAGGCAGAAGCATTGATAAATGAAACCATAATAAATGCTGAAAAGGAAGGGGTTAAAGTCGAGACCGTATATACAGATCCCCAGGGTGTTGCCAATATTGACGTTGAACCTGGAACTACATATCTTGTCATGAACTCCCAGGACGATTCCTACGAACGAAAGCTGGAGATGTTCAGCGATGACCCGGATGACAGTTTTTCCCTGACCATCAACATGAGTTTTGATTATGGCGACTGGTGGGGCTATCCCTTCTATGATAACTACTGGTACGGCGGGTGGAACAGACACAGGTACTGGTATATGCCCATGTCTTACTGGGATAGCTGGTATTGGTACCCGCGCACCTGGTACAGCGATTTCTGGTATAATGACTATTTCTACAACTACTGGTACTATCCTTCATGGTATCACATGTGGTCATACTCCGGAATATGGGGCATGTATCCCTATGGGCATCATCATGACCCTCATTACTTGAAGTACTGGGGTTTCAGAAACGAACGGCGGGACAACAGGAACGAAAGACGGGATAACAGTAACAACAGAAGGCAGGATTTAGTCCGTAACGCACCCGGTGCTTCATCTGCCGGCTCGGTCCGTTCGGGAGGTTCCTACACCAGGACCAATCCAAAGATCGAACAGGTCTCGGGGAACAGGAATCAGAGGACAAGAGACATCGTGGACAACAAGGTTGACAATAAAACTGAAATTACCTCAGAAAGCGGTACCACCAATTACAGGAGGGTGACCGGGACCACCGGTTCTTCTGCCGTATACAGGGACCCTGCTTCCACAACAAGAGCACGTACAGAGGGAACCCAAAGTGATAACACTTTCTACCGCAGATCGTCCAACCTGTCTCAGGGAACCCGTGAGAATACCCGTTCAGAATCTACTGCCACAACTACCAACCCGGGCAGCAGCCGCAGTTTTTACAGAGGCACTCAGAGGCCTTCAACTACTGTTAATCCGGGCAGTACCGGAAGCTCACGTTCAGTCCGCTCCTCATCCGGCAGCACTTCAGGCAGCCGTTCCACGGGAAGCTATAACAGCGGCTCTTCTTACAGGAGCAGTTCTTCCTCTTCTGCCACCAGAAGCAGCAGCATGGGCAGTTCCGTAAGTTCAGGTGCTTCCAGGAGCAGCAGCTCGGGCAGTACAGGCGGAGGCGGTGGTGCCTCACGTTCCGGTTCCGGCGGCTCGTACCGCAGATAGCCGGTACATAGATTAACATAATATATGATCCCAAAACAATGAAAAAGCTCTTTTTCCTGATCGCTTTTGTAATTCCTTTTACCCTTGCAGGACAAAATGCCTGGGATGCCTTGCGTTATTCCCAAATTAATTACCAGGGTACTGCCCGTTCTCTTGCATTGGGCAATGCCGTAACGGCACTGGGTGGCGATTTTGGTTCCATAACCCTGAATCCTGCNNGAAGTGGATTACTTCAGCCAAAGGACCAACGACCGTTACACCCGTCCGGGGTTATCCAGCTTTGGATATACCGGATCATGGAATACCTCGAACAGCTCGGGGCTGGTATCACTTTCTTTCTCGGCCGGTTACAATAAAGTTCAGGATTATACATTGCGCACCTCCGTTCGCCGTAATAATTCCGAATCCAGCTGGCTCACTCCGGTTGCTACCATGACAAACGGATTTGTCTCCTCAGATCTTGAGCATGGTGAAAGCTACAATCCGTATTACGATTCAGAAGCATCCTGGAGGTCCGTTCTTGCATGGAACACCTTTCTGCTGGACACACTCCCGGGAACACACGATCAGTACATTGCTGCTCCTGAAAATATCTATGGGGAAGAAATTGTCGTGGGGGGCCCCCTTGACCAGCGTTTTACCAAGGAATCCATTGGAAGTATGGGTGAATACACCCTGAATATGGGAGCCAATATCAGCAACCGCTTTTTTGTGGGTTACAGCCTGAATTTCAGAAATGTATACTACAGAACATTTGAAAAATTCATAGAAACTGCTCAGGACCCGGAAGCATTCCAGACAGGGTATTCAGATTTTACCCACACCTATGATCAGACCACTACCGGTCTTGGTTTCAATATGAACCTGGGGATCATTGCCATACCGGTGAACCTGTCTGGTTTCAACTGGAGGCTTGGGGCAAGCATCTCTACGCCCACATGGACATCCCTGACCGACGAATGGCAGGAACACATGACGGCTGATTTTCTGGACATGCAAAAAAATGCCAGCAGCCCGGTCGGTTCCTATTCCTATAAAGTGCGTACTCCCTGGCGTTTCAGTGCAGGTACAGCTTTTATCATTGGAAAAGTGGGCCTGATAAGTTTTGATTATGAAGGAGCCGATTACAGGACCATGAAAATGTCCGAAAAGCATGACAAATGGGCCTTTGAAGAGGACAACGAAGCCATTCGCTACGGATCTGAAGAGTTCGGATTTCAATATGCCCATAATTTTCGTGCCGGTGCCGAGATCCGCATATCCAGTCTTGCTATCAGGGGCGGGTACAGTTATTACGGGGCCCCCGAACGCAGTTATGAAGCCACGCATATGGTTTCCGGCGGGCTTGGCTTCCGTGGTAACCAGTTTTATGCAGACCTGGGCTTTTCATACCGCCTGAAAGAAAGTGAAGGCTTTTCATTGTATGATAGCGGTAGTCCCGGGACACCAGGACTCAATACCTTATCGCAATTGAGGCTCCTGTTCACCTTTGGCTTTCGCTTCTAAAGCTTTCCAGGCTTCAGGGCCTTCATTCATGAGCAAATCCAGAATACTTTGTTCGGGGACAAAGCCGTGTTTCCGGGCAAAAACCTGGTAATACGGGATGGCTTTATAAGCAGGCAAATGATGACGAAAATCGTTCTCACAATACGACTTATTGTATAATTCTGTATATGAGACAGATATGCTCGTTTCCAACGCTTCGGCACACCACTTTAGAATGGCCGTGTTGTATTCCAAAAGAGGCATCGATTTCCTGTGTGTGTAAAAAACTCTGATCTCTTCCCGGTAGTATTCATAATATGGAGAAGAGCGGTAAGCAGATTCTATGGCCAGCCAGTGGACACGCTGCCAGTTGGCGGACAAATCAAGCATGACTTCGCGTATGGGTGTCTTAAATCCATGATTGCGTATGACAGGGATGATTAGCCACTGAGTCCCGTTGGGACCGCATATGGAGCAGCGGTTTCGAATCGTTTGTTTTTGGTAATGTTCGTGTTGTTCCACTACCCATTCACCGCCGGGAAACAAAGCTGCAAAACAGGCTACAGGAGGCCAATATGCCGTTGTGAAAATGGCCTTCATGCTGTCATTCTTCTTCCATGAATTTGGCTTTGTAAGGAATAATACCCCGTTGTGAAGCCCTGATGAATGAAAGGATTGTGTTCCTCTCTTCCGACACGTCCAGAACTTCTTCCACTTTACGGCAGGCATCACTTATATTCAACCCAACCTGGTAAATGATGCGATATATATCGTGTATCCTTTCAATTTGTTCCGAGGTAAAGCCCTTGCGACGCAAGCCAATGATGTTGATCCCCCTGTAGCAGAGCGGACGCCTTCCTGCCAGTACATACGGCGGCACATCCTTGCCTATCATGGAACCACCCGATACCATGGCATGGGTTCCTATGCGTGTAAACTGATGGGCGGCCGAGGCCCCGCCAATGATGGCATGTTCATCGACCTGGGTTTCTCCGGCCAATCCTACGTAGGAAGTTAGTATGACATTATTTCTGATATGGCAATCATGCGCTATATGTACATAGCTCATTATTAAACAATTATCATCCACTTTGGTTACCCCTATATGGCTTGCCGCCGTTCCGCGGTTGATGGTTGCATATTCGCGGATCGTTACATTATCCCCTATTTCTACGGAAGAAACCTCTCCGGCAAATTTCAGATCCTGGGGTATTGCCCCTATCACCGCCCCGGGGAAGATCCTGCAATTGGCCCCTATGCGTACGTAATCCATAATGGTCACATTGGGCCCTATTACAGTCCCCGGGCCAATTTCAACATCCCGGGCAATGGTGGTGAAAGGTCCTACTTCTACGTCTTTACCCAATATGGCTTTAGGATGAACAACACTGAGTTTATGTATCATAACCGTTTTTCTTCATTTGATTATTAATCATCAGAGCAACCGCAGTATTGGCTGCATGTCCGGGTTTGTAAGCTGTTACAGAGGCATTAATACGCCTTCCGGCTAATAAAAGATCTCCCAGCAGGTCCATCATTTTATGCCTGGCACATTCATTGGGAAAATGCAATTCCGAGTCGTTCAGATATCCCTGCTGAAGTTTTAACCCCGGCTTATTGAACATTGTTCGTAACAGGGCGAGGTCTTCTTCATTCACATCCTTATCTGCTATGACCAGTGCATTGTCCATGTCCCCTCCCCTGATCAATCCTCTTTTTAAAAGAGGCAGGACTTCATGCAGGAATACAAATGTCCGGCTGCGCGCAATGGCTGAAAGAAAGTCCATATCCTGGTCATAAACAAATTCCTGTTTGCCAAGTACCCCGGAATCAAAATCCAGGATCACCCGCGCAGAAAAAGAGTCGGCAGGAACTACCTCCACCTTTGTGCCGGAGTTCTTGTCCGAAAAATATACCGGGCTCTTCAGATTATAGCATAGCCTTTCTGTCTTCTGCTCCCGGACTCCCGTATACTTTATGGCGGTTGCAAAAGGATATGCACTCCCGTCCATGATGGGGACCTCCGGTCCACCCAGTTTTACCAGAACATTGTCAACACCCATACCGAAAAAGGCAGCGAGGAGGTGCTCCGGAGTGCCAACCTTAATCTGACCCTGTATTAAAACGGTACTTCTTTCTGTCCTGGCAACAAGATCTGCCTGTGCCCCGATAACCGGTTCTCCCGGAATATCCGTTCTCTGAAAACGGATGCCGAATCCTTCCGGGGCCGGGCAAAGAATCATTTCATTGGTGGTTCCTGAATGCAAGCCTACTCCTTCAAACCGGATTTCGCCGGAAATCGTCTGTTGCTTCATTTATCTTTTTTTCCCGATTTTCTGAAAAGGGCATACGCCCTCATATACTGGCTGTGATCTATGGCAGGCATTCCCAGAAGGACACTTCCCCCCTCTTTAACAGAGCCGATTACCCCGGCCTGTGCTCCCACCTGAGTGCCGTCAGCGACCGTCAGGTGCCCTACAATGCCTGCTTGCCCTCCGATCATGCAATTCGCCCCAACATGAGAAGAACCGGCTATGCCACTCTGGGCAGCCATTACGGTGTTTTCTCCCACTTCTACGTTATGGGCAATCTGGATCAGGTTGTCCAGTTTCACACCACGCCGGATTATGGTTGCGCCCATAGTTGCCCGGTCAACGACTGTATTGGCTCCAATCTCAACGTCATCCTCTATGATAACATTTCCTGTCTGGGGTATCTTCCGGAACTTACCTTCTGCTGTAGGTGCAAATCCAAATCCATCCGATCCTATCACGGCATTGGCATGAATGATGCAGCGTTCACCTATCACGCAATCATCGTACACTCTCACTCCCGGGTATAGAATGGTTCCGCTCCCTATCTTCACATTCTCCCCGATATAAACCTGCGGATAGATCTGGGCTCCGTTTCCTATGCGCGAGCGTTTACCAATATAACTGTGCGCTCCGATATATACTTTCCTTCCAATGGAAGCTTTCCGCGAAATGCTGTGAGGAAACTCCCATCCTGTTTTCTTTTTTTCAGACGAGAACAATCCCAGAAGGACTGCAGCAGATTCATAAGCGTTGTCTACCCGGATCAGTGTGACGGGAACCTCCCTGGCCGGGGAAAAGTCCCTGTTGATGAGCACTAACGATGCTTTGGTCTGATACAAATACTTTTCATACTTTGGATTGGCAAGAAAACAGGCCGTGCCTTGTTTTCCCTGTTCAATGCGTGCCATGCCCGAAACTACAACATCGGGGTTCCCTAATACTTCACCTTTCAGATGATTGGCAATAATACCGGCAGTCAGTTCCATTTTACTTATGAATTAATAAATCCGAGCAAATTTCGTTCCATTTATGAAATAATGCAAATTACTAAATAAATTTGCCGGGATTGAGTAAAATGATTACATTTGCAGCCGATTAGGACAACGTGCAAGAGGACCTTGGTCCTCTTTTTTATTACAAACAAAAAGATTACCCAAAATGGAAGGTTTAAATCTGATCAGTACATTTGCCGAATTCAAGGATTTGAAAAACATCGACCGCCCTACTATGATGAGCGTTCTGGAAGATGTTTTCCGTTCCCAGCTTGCCAAAATGTATGGAAATGCAGATAATTTTGTTATCATTATCAATATCGACAAAGGAGATTTTGAGATCTGGAGAAACAGGGAGGTAGTGGAGACCGTAGAAGACCCAAACACTCAGATTTCACTCAAGGAAGTGTCCAGAATTGATGATTCCTACGAGGTTGGTGAATCATTTACAGAAGAGGTGAAACTCTCCGAGTTCGGACGCAGGGGAATCCTGACACTCAGGCAAAATCTTGCCGGACGGATTATGGATATTGAAAAAGCCAACACGTATGCCAAATACAAGGAACGTGTGGGTGATATTGTTGTAGGCGAAGTATACCAGGTCTGGAAAAAAGAAGTCCTCGTGCTGGATGAGGAAGGAAACGAGCTTTTATTGCCAAAGTCGGAGCAGATCCCAAGCGATTATTTCCGTAAGGGAGATACTGTCAGGGCTGTTGTGTCCAGTGTGGAAATGAGGAATAACACACCGGTCATTACCCTGTCCAGAACATCACCAAAATTCCTGGAACGGCTTTTTGAGCAGGATGTCCCTGAAATTTACGATGGCCTGATCACCATCAAAAAAATCGTACGCATACCCGGTGAGCGTGCAAAAGTCGCTGTGGAATCCTACGATGACCGGATTGATCCTGTAGGGGCCTGTGTCGGAGTGAAAGGTTCCAGGATCCACGGGATTGTCCGGGAATTACGGAACGAAAACATTGATATCATCAATTGGACCACCAACCCCCAACTGCTTATACAAAGGGCGCTGAGTCCTGCAAAGATTTCATCCATCAAGATTAATGAAGAGGCAAAACGTGTGGGAGTATACCTCAAGCCAAATGAAGTATCCCTTGCCATTGGCAAAGGCGGGTCCAATATTAAGCTGGCTGGAATGCTCATAGGTTATGAAATTGATGTGTTCCGTGAAATGGACGAAGATGAAGAGGACGTAATGCTGGATGAATTCAATGATGAAATTGATCAGTGGATCATCGATGCACTTAAGCAAATCGGTTGCGATACAGCAAAAAGCGTTCTGGTCATACCCATACCTGAAATTGTCAAGCGTGCCGATCTGGAAGAGGAAACTGTAGCCGAAGTGATACGCATCCTGAGGGCAGAATTTGAAAACGATACAAAAGAATAAGGAGATTATATGTCGGAAAAACAAGGTATTCGTATAAGCAAAGTAGTCAAGGAGTTTAACATTGGGATTGGCACCCTTACCGATTTCCTGAAAAAAAAGGGAATTGAAGTGGACTCATCCCCCAACAGCAAAATCTCCGAGGAAGCTTATGCGCTTGTTGAAAAGGAATTTAACAAGGAACTGCAGCTAAAGGAACAATCCAGAAAGATCATACTTAAGGTGAAAGATGTTTCGCAGGAAGAACAGCCTGTTACCTCTGCGCCCAAAGTCAAGGCAGAATCAGAATCCGTTCCTGCACCCGCCCCGGCTGCAAAACACGAACCTGTGGTTAAACCTGAATCCGCAGCAAAGACGGAAACTGTGGCTAAACCGGAACCTGCAGCCAAACCGGAAACGGCAGCCAGTACCGGGTCAGTGGAAAAATCTGAACCGGCAGCCGGACAGGAGCCTGCAACAAAGCCCGAACCAGCAGTAAAATCCAAACCAGATATCAAACACGAGCCGGTCATAAGGCAGGAACCCCCTGCTGCACAAGAAACTCCTGTCCAACATAAAGAAGAAGTTAAGTCCCAGGCCTCGTCCGGTCCTGAAATCAGAACTGCTACTGAAAAAGGTCCAACAGTTGTGGGAAAGATTGACCTGACTCAATTTGAAAAGCCCAAAGAGGAAAAAACAGCTGCAGCGGTGCCACAGGAAACTGCTCCCAAGCCCCGGACCGGGATGAAACCGACAGAAGAAAAAAAACCTGTACCTGTCTCCCCACCCAGGCCGGAAGAACCGGTCCATATAGAAACTGAGTTTGAAAAACTTGCCGGGCCAAAGATCACCGGACAAATTGACCTCTCCCGGTTTGACAGGAAGAAGCCGTCCGAGGATAAGGATAAATCAAGAGCCGACAAGCAGAAAGTTAAACGAGAAAGAATCCAGAAGCCACACCGTGAACGTGTGGACGTGAACAAAGTATCTGCCCGCAAAACCGATAATGCCAGCCGTGTAAAAGGACGGGGAAAAGAAAGGTTTAAACCCATTCACCCGGAAGTGGATGAAGATGTTATCCAGAAACAGATTAAAGAAACTTATGCCCGCATGACCGAAGGCAAGGGCAAAACAAAGGGTTCCAGGCACCGCCGTGAAAAGCGTGAAATCGTAACCCAGCGGATGGCAGTAGAACAGGAACGCAGGGAAATGGAAAGCAATCTGCTCAGGGTGACTGAATTCGTGACCGTAAACGAGCTGGCCACGCTTATGGACGTACCAGTTGTGAAAGTTATTGACGCCTGTATGAACCTTGGGCTTATGGTTTCCATCAATCAGCGGCTTGACGCAGAAGCCATGGTCCTGGTTGCAGAAGAATTCGGATACCAGGTTGAGTTTGTCACAGCCGGATTGCAGGAGGCTGTCCAGGAAGAAGAGGATAATCCTGCTGACCTGAGTGAAAGACCTCCCATCGTAACAGTTATGGGACACGTTGACCACGGAAAAACATCCCTGCTGGACCATATTCGCGATGCCAATGTGATTGCCGGAGAGGCGGGAGGTATAACGCAACATATCGGGGCCTACAGTGTATTGCTGGAAAACGGCCGCCTGATAACATTTCTTGATACCCCCGGACACGAGGCCTTTACAGCCATGAGGGCACGTGGCGCCAAAGTCACTGACATGGCCATTATCATCATAGCGGCCGACGATGCCATCATGCCTCAGACCATAGAAGCGATTAACCATGCTTCGGCCGCGGGTGTACCTATGATCTTTGCCATAAACAAAATCGACAAACAGGGAGCCAACCCGGACAAGATTCGCGAGCAACTGGCCAATATGAATATCCTGGTGGAAGACTGGGGCGGAAAACACCAATGCCAGGAAATTTCTGCAAAAAAGGGTACCAACGTAGATAAATTGCTGGAAAAAATCCTGTTGGAGGCAGATCTGCTGGAATTGCGCGCCAATCCCAACAAACGGGCGTCCGGCACTGTGATTGAATCATCCCTGGATAAGGGAAGGGGTTTTCTGGCCACCATTTTGATTCAAAATGGAACGCTGCACCAGGGTGATGTCCTCCTGAGTGGCTGCTGTACCGGAAGGGTCAGAGCCATGTTCAACGAAAGGGGCCAAAAGATCACAGAAGCCGGACCATCTACTCCCGCTTCTGTTCTCGGCCTGAACGGAGCTCCTGCCGCAGGAGAAATTTTCCTGGCAATGGAAGATGAAAAAGAAGCACGGGAAGTGGCAGCAAAAAGAGAGCAACTTATCCGGATCCAGGGACTCAGAACACAGAAACACATAACCCTGGAAGAGATCGGACGCCGCATTGCCATCGGTAATTTCCAGGAGCTGAACATCATTGTAAAAGCCGATGTGGACGGATCCATAGAAGCCCTTTCAGATTCGTTGATCAAGCTTTCAACCGAGGAGGTTCAGGTCAATGTCATCCATAAGGCTGTAGGTGGTATCTCTGAAACCGATGTGCTCCTTGCCACGGCATCCAATGCCATTATCATAGGCTTCCAGGTTCGGCCCTCTGCCTCGGCAAGGAAACTGGCAGAAAAGGAAGAGATTGAGATCCGCCTCTACTCAGTCATTTATGATGCCATTGAAGATGTCAAAAAAGGTATTGAGGGTATGCTTGCACCCGTGGAAAAGGAAGAAATTACCGCAACCGTCGAGGTCAGGGATATATTTAAAATATCCAAAGTGGGTACCATTGCCGGCTGTATGGTAAAGGAAGGCAAGATCACTCGCAGTGCCAAGGTACGGATAATCCGTGACGGCATTGTCGTATACACCGGTACACTGGGCTCACTCAAACGTTTCAAGGACGATGTCAAGGAAGTGCAGGCCGGTTACGATTGCGGTCTGAACATAGACGGTTACAACGACATCAAAACCGGTGATATCATAGAAGCCTACACCATTGTTGAAGTCAAGAGGAAACTCTGATCAGAAACGTGACCGCGCAAACCAGAATCCTTTGCGCAACAGAAAGATTAGCAAAAGCAGGCCGGCGACAAAAAGCTGCGTTCTCAACCTGTTACGGATACTGATGCTGGCAACTACCAGTTCCGGATCTTCCTTCACCAGTTCACTCCACGTTCCGGGGTCAGGATAATCCCTGAAACCATATTTGGCCAGAACCACCCCTTCCTTCATCACCATCAATCCGGGTGTGGAGCGGATCATGGTAAGCACTGTCTTTAAATCTGCCATGTAGACAGGCATGTCAATCCCGTATTCCAGCAACAGCTCCTGTGTGGTAACTCCCTGAAGGGCACTGATGGCATAATAAGGAAGACCTTGCTCACGCCTTTCTGCTATGAGCGGCTCCAGGGAGGCCAGAACTTTCGCCTGAAGGTTCTCTTCAGAGGCAATGAGCAACACCAAGGCAGTTTCCTTGTCCTTCAGGATGGAATCGGTAACGGAGTTCCCCGAATTGTCAAGAACTGAAAAATCGGTTATTTTATGACGTACACCTGTGGCCGTCGTTCTTGTACGCGAATCTGCAAATGTCCAGGTGCTGTCGGGAAGGGAGTCCGGCAGAAAAATTTTCTCTTCTCCGTCACGAGTGTATATCAGCTCTGTGGTATAGACAAATTCTGGATTCATACGGGCTTCTTCCAGCAGGGCGGCAATATTGTTCCCGATTTTATAACCCCTGAAATCAATCAGGGGAAGGTGCCTGTAACTGTATACCGACACGGAAGTGATGACTAATGCAAAGAAAATGCAGACCGGCCACTCCGCAGCTCCCCTGGCAACAGGCGCTGTCCTGTTTCTTTGTAAGAAAAGAAACAAGGCAAAGGGCCAGAAAAAAAGGTTCTTAAAAAAAGTCTGCCAGTTGGTTAATTTTACGGCATCTCCAAAACATCCGCAATCCTGCACAGGATCAAAAATTGCCAGGATCAAGGTCAGTATCGTAAAAAAAGACATGAACAGGAACATCCCCCAGGCAGCGATCCGTTTGCGAAAGTCCAGCAGTACCATGACTCCGAGTGTGAATTCAATGGCAGACAGTGTGATGCCGCAGATCAAGGATAAAGGCTCCAGGAATCCAACCCCGAAAGCGTGGAAATATTCTTTGAAAATCAATGATGATCCCACCGGATCCACTGCCTTCACAAACCCCGAAAACACAAAAAGCAACCCAAGCAGTACTCTGGAGATTTTTCTCATGGCAGGTATGGTTCAATGCGTTTAAATATTACCTTCCAATCAGCCATCCTGCCCTGCTCATCGCTACAGGGAATAATTCTGAATGATTTATCTTCCTTTGCCTGTTCCATGTACACATCCCTGACGCGTTGCTGGAATTCCACAGATGCTTCGTGTATATCATCCTTACCCTGAAGATAGGAGCGGTCTTCGCCTTTTCTGGGGGATTGGAGTTTCTCTTTGACAAAAGAAAGAGGAACATCAAGAAAAAGATTCACATCGGGTCTTGGAATTCCAAAATGGTCGTATTCCATTTTCAGAATAAAGTCACGGAGTTGGTTCCTTTCCTGCTGATTTTCAAGTTTTGCACATTGAAATGCTATGTTTGAATACACATACCTGTCCAAAAGCACTACCTCTCCGTTTTCCAACCAGTTTCTTATCAGACCAGCCATTTCAAATCTGTTTCCGGCAAAGAGCAGTGAAACCAGATATGGGTCCACGGAATCAATCGGGCCACTGTCACCGCGTAGAAACCGGGCGATCAAAGACCCGTACACAGGTGTATCATAACAGGGAAAGTGCAAGAAGTGCACCGTCAGGGTGCGCTCTTTGAAATACGCTTCCATTGCTTTCAGCTGGGTGGATTTGCCGGCTCCGTCCAAACCTTCCAGGACAATCAACATAGTACAAAATTATATAAAAAAATCCTTTCCCGTTTTTTATTACTTTTGTTATATGAATATCAGCTTCCCAGCCGTTATGGGGGTGGTAAACTGTACCCCCGATTCTTTTTACGCCGGCTCGCGTGCCATGGACCCGGCCGGCGCTCTTGAACGCATCGAAAATATGTTGCAGGAAGGAGCAGCCATAGTGGATATTGGTGCCTGTTCCACCAGGCCCGGGGCATCATGGCCAACTCCTGCTGAAGAATGGAACAGGCTCGAACCCGTGCTTAAACTGGCCAGAGAAAAATATCCCGATGTTCTTTTTTCTGTTGACACTTTCCGGCCTGTGATTGTGGAAAAAGCCTATTCAATACTTGGCCGGTTTTGCGTAAACGACATTTTTGCAGGGAAATTTGACAAGGCCATGCTGCCTTTGATCGCATCTCTTGACCTGCCATGGATTGCCATGCACCAGGAACCTTATGCCGGACCCGGGGGAATTACCCTTTTTTTTCAAAAGGTTAGGGAAGAGGCAGCCAGGTATGGTATCAGGAAATTCATCCTGGATCCCGGATTTGGATTCAACAAGGATATCGACCAGAATTTTGAGGTGCTCTCATCACTGCGTTTTCTGGTCCCAAAGGACGAAAAAGGTGAGCCCTGCGCCCCTTTACTTGCGGGGATATCTAGAAAAAGAATGACATATCTCCCCCTGGGCACAACGCCTGAAAACGCGCTGGTCAGCACCTCGGCCCTGCACCTGCAGCTGCTGTTAAAAGGGGTATCCATTCTTCGTGTTCACGATGTCGCACATGCCGTACAGATGGTTACGCTGTACAGAAAAATGAGTATATTTGATCATTAATATAATTATTTCACCATGGAATTTAACCCGTTGCTGGCCATCTCCCCTATTGACGGAAGGTATTACGCCGTTACAGCTCCCCTGAATCAGTATTTTTCGGAGTTTGCACTGATACGTTACAGGCTTCATGTAGAAGTAGAATATTTCATTGCTTTGTGCAAACTGCCCCTTCCCCAGTTAAAAGATGTGGATTCACGCTGGTTCCCCATTCTTCGTAATTTGTACAAAAATTTTTCCATAACCGATGCCAAGGTGATCAAAGCACAGGAAAAGGTCACAAACCACGATGTGAAATCGGTTGAATACTTTTTGAAGAATAAAATGAAAGCCCTAGGGCTGGACAAGTATTGTGAATTTGTACATTTTGGACTGACTTCACAAGACATCAATAATACGGCCATTCCCATGAGCCTGAAACACGGGATACAAAAAGAATACATCCCTTTGTTGCGAAAGATCATAGATATGCTGGAAGAAAGGTCCAGGGAGTGGGCTCCGGTAATTATGCTGGCCCATACACACGGGCAGCCTGCCTCACCCACCAGGCTGGGCAAGGAGATCCAGGTCTTCAAAGTCCGGCTGGAAGAGCAGCTCAAAAGCCTAGAACAGGTTCCCTTCACAGGAAAATTCGGGGGCTCTACAGGAAACTTTAACGCCCACAACGTCGCATACCCACAGATTGACTGGCATAAGTTTGCTGAAAAATTCCTGAACAATACGCTGGGAATTCAACGTTCTTTCCCAACAACACAGATCGAGCATTACGACCATATAGCCGCCCTTTGTCATAATCTGAGCCGCATCAACACCATTTGTATTGACCTGAGCAGGGATATGTGGTCTTACATATCTATGAATTATTTCAAGCAACATATTAAAGACCAGGAGATCGGATCTTCGGCCATGCCCCATAAGATCAACCCTATTGATTTTGAAAATGCAGAAGGCAATTTTGGGGTTGCCAATGCCATCTTTGGACATTTGGCCGAGAAGTTGCCTGTTTCCCGGTTACAGCGTGACCTGACAGACTCCACCGTTTTGCGTAACCTGGGTGTCCCCCTGGCACATACACTATTGGCGTTCAAAGCGTTGCAAAAGGGATTCGAAAAGGTGCTGCTCAACAGACCAGCTATTGAAAGAGATATCGATGAGAACTGGGCCATTATTTCTGAGGCCATACAGACCATTCTCAGAAGGGAAAACTATCCCCAGCCTTACGAAACCCTGAAAGTGCTCACCCGCACCAACATGCACATAGATAAAGAATATCTTCATGCCTTTATCCGCAACCTGGACATTAGCCAGGAGGTGAAAGATGAATTGCTCCAGATCACACCACTCAATTATACAGGCCATTAGCAATCGGGATCTCAATGAAGTACCGTTTTTTTCTTTTTGACCTGGACAATACGCTATGGGATTTTGAAGGGAACGCCCAGGAATGCATTACCGAATTGATAAGGAAGCACGGTCTTCTGAGGTACATCGCCGATCCTGCAGCCTTTTATCAAATGTACCGTGCCAGCAACAGGCAACTATGGGAAATGTATGAGGCGGGGCAGATAACACAACAAAAACTCCGTGACGTACGGTTTGTCATTACGCTTGAACAGGCCGGAATACCCGATGCCAGTCAACTGGGTCCTGTATTTGGAGAGCAATACCTGGAACTGATGCCAACCAAAACTAAGTTGATGCCAAATGCCTCCCAGGTACTGGAATACCTTCAGGATAAAGGCTGCCAGATGGCTCTGCTGACTAACGGATTCAGACAGGTACAATACGACAAGGTCCGGAACTGCGGGCTTGACCGCTTTTTCGGTAACCGGGTGTTCATCTCCGAGGAAGTGGGATTTCATAAGCCGAACCCTAAAATTTTTGCCGCGGCCATAACCTCTATCAACGGGAAGAAAAAAGAGACCCTTATGGTGGGGGATAATTTTCAGACTGATATTGAAGGAGCCCAGGTTTTTGGGATTGATCAGTACTATTATAACCCGGAAGGACTGCCCTGCGATGGGGGCCCTACTTATATGGGAAGCGATCTGAGGGATCTTCTGGACCTGGCGTAACAATAAACACGTCCTCGTCCTGCCGGTGAAAATAATAATTTTCCCTGGCAAATTTTTCAAGGGAATCTTTATTGGATTGCAGTTCCCTTAACTTGCTTTCGGTTTGATGTATCTTTTCTTTGTAGTATCTTTGCTGAGACTTGTTTGCGGAGTATTCTCCGAGCGTTCGTACCCAGCTTGTTAAGCTGTTGTTGTCAAAAAAAAGCATCCAGACTATGAAGACCAGAGTCACAATAAAATACCTGTTTCTGAGCAACTTCAAAAAGCGGTCATATGTGAAACGTTTAGACATAGGAATGGGTTTTCCACAACAAATATAAGAGGATTTTCAATATGCGGCCAACATTGGTTATCATGGCTGCCGGCATGGGCAGCCGCTACGGCGGGCTTAAACAATTGGACGGACTGGGCCCGAACGGAGAAACAATCATGGATTACTCCATCTACGATGCCCTTGGGGCAGGATTTGGGAAGATTGTTTTTGTCATAAGAGAGTCATTCAGGGAAGCATTCGACCGCGTGTGTGTAGCACGATACGGAAGAAACTTCCCTTTTGAATTCGTTACACAGGAACTGGAAGATATCCCGGCACCCTTCAGCCCGCCTGCCGGCAGGGAGAAACCCTGGGGAACGGGGCATGCCCTGCTTACAACGGCAAAATGTGTAGACTCCCCGTTTGGCATCATCAATGCAGATGATTTTTACGGACGAGACGCTTTCCGCGTTCTGCATGACTTCCTGGTCCGTAAAGACATTGATGAGGGTTCCTGCGCCATGGTCGGGTACCGGCTGGAAAATACACTCTCCCCTTCCGGTCCTGTATCAAGGGGCATATGTCACAGCAACGCCCGGGGATTTTTGACAGATGTAGTGGAACGATTCAAAATCCGGCGGTACGACAATGGAAACATTTATTGCACTATCCCAGGCAATAAGGAAGAGACTGAACTGCTGGAATTGAGCCCCGGGGATCTATGTTCCATGAATTGCTGGGGATTTCTTCCCGATATTTATCCAAAAGCAAAGCGCCTGGTAACAGAATTCCTGGAACAGCACGTACAGGAACCGGCTTCGGAATATCACCTTCCTACCATGGTAAACCAGATTATCAGATCAGGAGAAGGAAATTGTCACGTGTTGCAGACCAATGCCCGTTGGTTTGGTGTCACCTACAGGGAAGACCGGGATGGTGTGGTGGCCAGGTTACAGTCCCTGCACCGCGAAGGTTTATACCCAAATCCATTATTTTAGCAAACTACTTCGTCCAATGAAAAAATATTTTGACTACTACCGTCCCAAATTGGGAGAATCATGGCTTATCCTGCTAGCTATCTTTTTGGTTGGAGGCACCATCCTTACTGCTTCATTAGTATTTATAATCAACCAGATACGCCCTGGAACCCTCTCTATGACCGAAGCTTCCGGGTGGAGCACCCCTGTGATCTATGTGATCCCTTTCATCTTTGTATATTTATACCTTGTTTTACGCGCCCGGAATAACTACTACCAGGCGTTAGCACAGGACAAACCACCCTATCCCACCCCAAGCCCCCGTCTGGGCAGAGTACCCCTGCCTGTTTTCATCCTGATAATGCCGGTTTTGATCGTTACTTTATCCGTAATCATGGATCCCCTTACCGATTGGCTGGAAATGCCTGATTTTATAAAGGAGATCTTTTCTAAAATGTCTGAAAATAACCTGCCCACCTTTGTTGCCGTTGTTATTGCCGCTCCCATATTGGAAGAGTGGCTGCTGCGGGGCGTTGCCCTAAAGGGTATGCTGCAGCACATGGCGCCCTGGAAAGCCATAGCCTGGTCTGCCCTGATGTTTGGCGTGATCCATGCCAATCCCTGGCAAGCTATCCCGGCTTTCCTGGTTGGTTGTCTTTTAGGTTGGATTTATTACAGGACACGTTCCTACTGGACCTGCGTAGCCCTGCATGCCATCAATAACGGTTTATCGTTCCTGCTGGCAGGTTTGTTCCCCCAGATGTCTGCTGATGCATCCCTGAGGTCTTTGACAGGCGATACAGTTTTTTTCACTGCGCTGGCTGCCTCTGTGATCCTGCTTGGTTTAAGCTTGCTCTATCTGAATAAATACCTGGCTCCTGCCCCACAATTGAACATTACCTATGAACAACAACACGAATCTGTATCCTCTTAGCTTTAAACCCATCTTCAAAGAGCGGGTATGGGGGGCCGAGACCTGGGTCCTGAGCGGCCTGAACAGAGATGCCTCGGTAATTGAGAATGGCTTTTTGAAAGGGAACACCATTAACGAGGCTCTTGAAGTATACCTGGCCGACCTGGTGGGTGCAGGGATTTATGATGCCTGCGGGGATGAGTTTCCTTTGCTTATAAAATATCTGACCGTCAATGATTTCCTCTCAGTCCAGGTTCATCCTGACGACAAAAGGGCCGCGGCCATGCATCATGCTTACGGGAAAACTGAAATGTGGTATATCCTGGATGCCAAGCCCGGAGCCCTGCTCTATCTTGGCTTTAACCGGGACATGACTCCTGAAGGGTTTTATTCCCATTGTGAAAATGAAACCTTGCCCGAAGTCATGAATTGTATTACCCCTGCAAAAGGAGAGTGCTATTTCATACCGGCAGGGCTGATTCATGCATGCGGGGGCGGACTGACCATTGCCGAGGTACAACAGGTTTCGGACATCACTTACCGGGTGTACGACTGGGGAAGGGAACACAACAGGGAGACGGCCAGGGAAATGCACCTGGAACTGGCCCTGGACGCGATTAATTACAGCAAACACATTCCGGATCCGACCACCTCCGGTGTTCTGGCCGATTCACCGTATTTTTCCGTGCGTTTACTGGAATTGGACGGACAAATGGATATAGACGGATCTGCTTCAGACAAATTTGTGGTCTATCTGGAATTGGAAGGCTCATCGGCCATAGAAACAAGTGGAATTAATTACAGTTCCGAAAATGGGTGTCTGCTTGTTCCGGCATCTCTGGATTATTGGAAAATCATCCCCCGGGGCAAGACTAAACTCCTGGAAATTACCCGTTAATGTCCATTATTTCGTCCAATTGACGGCGTTCCTTCTTGGTGGGACGTCCGGTACCCTTTTTACGGTAAATAACTATTGTTTCAGTGGGCAGTTTGAGCTTCTCCAACTCTTCTTCAGGAGTAACATCCCGGACATAAAGGGGAACGTCCTTTGCCGGCTGACGCCTCTCAACCGGCTGAAGCACCAGGTATTCATAGCAGACAGCTCCTTTCCTTACAACTATGGTATCGCCCTGGCGAATTTCCCGGGAAGGTTTCACACACTGCCCTTCAATTTTAACACGAGATCCCCGGCAGGCATCAACGGCATCTGCCCTGGTTTTAAAAACCCGGATTGCCCAAAGGTATTTGTCTATTCGCATAGGTTCAGTTCCCCGGATCTGCTGTGTTGACCAGGTTCATTGCACGGTCAATCCCCTGGCGGACGAAAAGCTCCAGCGCCTCAATGGCATTGTTGCATATAAAAGGCAACTCCTTTATTTCCTGATCATTCCACCGGCTCAGCACATAGTCTGCCTGGTATCCTTTTGGGAAATCACCTCCAACCCCGATTCTCAAGCGTGCATATTCTTCTGTCTCCAGAATAAAAGAAATATGTTTCAAGCCATTGTGGCCCCCATCGCTCCCCCGTGCCCGCATCCTTAGCTTCCCGAAAGGCAGGGCTACATCATCCAATACGATAATCAGATTCTCCTGCGGGATACTTTCTTCCTTCATCCAATAGCGGACGGCTTTACCGCTGAGATTCACATAAGTTGAAGGTTTAAGCAACCATACTTCCTTTCCTGCGTGTTTTATACAGGCCAGTGACCCATACCGAAGGGTGGAAAAAGTTGTTTTTCGCAACGAGGCCCAGGCATCCAGAACTGAAAAACCGATGTTGTGACGTGTTCCGGAATATTCAGTGCCTATGTTTCCCAGTCCTGTAACCAGATAAGACATGATTCAGCAAAATGCCTATGACTCGGCAGGCTTTTCTTCAGTTTCTTCAGCAGTAGCTGCAGTAGCAGAAGTAGAAGCCCGTGTCATTTTGACCATACAGATGATTGTACCCCGCGGGGACATGATCCGGATGTTATCATATTTGAGGTCTCCGGCGGTGATGGTTTTGCCTAAAGTAAGGTCTGTAACGTCAATATTGAGTTGGTCGGGCAGGTCTTTCAAAAAGCCACTGATAAGAAGTTTCCTGTTAAGGACCTGGAGTTTACCTCCCTGGCGAACTCCTTCAGAATTCCCTGATATGGACACAGGCACCTGGATGGTTATGGGTTTTGCAGGATCTATGGCCAGAAAATCAAGATGAAGGACCCTTTCTGATACCGGATGAAACTGCGTCTGGTGAAGGATGCACAGGCTCTTTTTCCCGTCAATATTTATTGATATGATAAAAGATGAAGGTGTATAGATCAGGTCCTTCAGGTCTTTCTCCAGAACTGCGAAATGGATGTTTTCCGTCTCGTTTCCGTATAGTACGCAAGGTACCATTCCTTCTCTGCGCAGTTGTTTTACTGCTGCTTTTGTGAAGTTTCCGCGTTTGTGGGCGTTGATTTCAAATTGTTTCATGACAGTGTTTAGTTGATAGTGTTACTCAATCCAGGAATATTCCCGAATCCCATGGCACCTTACTAAGGTCCGCTCAGGGCGCGCAAAAGTAAATAAAATCCGGGATTTTGCAAAATCAATCAGACAGAGGCAACCATTCCAGGAAACGATTCCAGCTGCTGGAGCGGAAAGCCGACTGTGTCCGGGGAAGAACAGTAGTGGGCAGATAGGCTGCCAATCCGGAAAAATGGTTTATGGGTATGGTGATGAACTTTTCCGTTGTTTTTTTGTATACTACTGTCTTTTCCAGCTCTGTCCTGAATTGAGCATAATCAGTGGCGTTTCCCAGCAATCCGGCCATTTGGTCAATATCCCAGAAAACATGCTCAGTCAGGCGGTCATACGTCTGCAGATCGGTTCTGTTCAATCCCTGGGGATCAACTCCTCCATTCTTGACGAGGGTCTTGAAAGCCTGTGCCAAACCTGATATGCGGTCTGTCCTGACCAGGGATATGGTGCCGGAACGGTTATATCCTGTTTTAGAATTGTACTTATCATAAAAAGCATCACACAGTGCGGTCAGGCTGGACAGGCCTTTATAGGGGAACAACGCAGAGGTCAGTTTGTTGTAGGGGTAACCGGTATCAATTATTTCGGCGGGAGATCCCATGATGTAATCACAGGCATCCCTGAGTTGGTAATACGTCTGAATGTCGGCCATCAGGCAGGCGTCAAAACAAATATAATCGTGATGATAATTTTGTAGCGCTGTTACCAGGCCACTGATCTCCATCTCGGTCGTGCCGTCCTGTCCGAAAGTCTTTGTCCGGGGGTAGGCGGGATCGGTTATATCATATTCAAACGGAGTAATTAATGACAAGGGTTTTATGGGGTATTGCGGGATTTCTCCATACAGTCCCCGGGGCAGCCAGCCTGTTCCGTGTGACCATAACAACAGACCGTAAGTCTTTGCGGGACATTCGTCCCTGGCTTGTCCTATCACCTGGCTTAGCAGTTGGGGTTCCATTGAGTTGACATCTCCATACCTCTGGAGGGTGTCCAGTATGAGTATACTATTGCGCGTTTTGGCCCGGATGAGGAAGGCTCCCTGGTTTTTTCTGTCTATGTACACAAATAGTGCATGATCTGAAGGAACTGCGGCATTTGTCACGATCTCCGTCATATTGGTCTGAGAGATATCAGACAGGCTGTTATCGGCAGCCATATATATCAGCAGGTTATGTTCATACCTGTCACAATGTATGATACATTTTTCGCAAGCAGGGAATAGCAGGCAAAAACCTAACAGACACAAAAGTTTAACCCTCTTCATAATGTAAAGATAATCCATTTTTTATTATCTTTGTAAGAAGACAAATAATCAAAAAATTCCTATACTATGAAAAGTTCACATGTACTCGCATTACTGGGTGGCGCAGTGATTGGGGCCACGCTGGCACTGTTGTTTGCTCCTGCAAAAGGTAGTGAAACAAGGGAAAAAATCAAAGAGACCGTAGATAAAGGAGTTGACGGGATAAAAAAAGAATACCACAAGCGTTTCCCTAAAAACCAGGAAGAAGGCCTGGAAGCCTAAAGAAAAACGCAATGAACATTAAAGAATCGGTTAAGGAATACCTTGGCCTGAAGTCAGATGCGTTCAAATTGGGATTGGTTGAAAACCTGAGTCTGGTAATCAACCGGTTCCTTAGTACTTTTATTCTGCTGCTCGTGCTTCTGGTTGCATTGGTTTTTCTGGCCACAGGGTTCAATAAATGGCTTGGTACAGTACTTGACAATGCCGTAACAGCTTCCTACATAACGGGAGGTTTCTTTCTGCTCTTGTTCCTTGTCTTGTTCCTGCTGAGAAAGAAGTTGTTTGTTAATAATTTTGTCAGGTTGTTCGCAAAAATGTTCTTTGAGGAAAAGGACCCCAATAACGGGAGGAATGACCTATGAAAAGCAGAAAAACCATTTATTCACAAATCACAACTATTGAACAGCTCAGGGCAGAGCGCAATTCATTGCAATGGCATATTAAGGGTGTGGAAGACCGCTTCCGGGACAGTATCCCATACGGTTTTTCTGCCGGGAAATTCTTGCAGCCGGAAGGCAGCGGAGTCCTTTCCTGGCTTCCGCTGATCATTCCGGTGGCTATTACAGCCTTCACCCTGGTGCGCCATCTGAACAGGAGTGTGCAAAGAATCCGTAACCATTAGCATAACAATGAATACAATGAAAATTGCTTTTGCCTGTCTGGCAGGCATAGCGGGATTATCCTGTAACCAGGGTCCGAAAGAGACTAAAAACCAGGAATCTGAATTCAGATACCTGGTAGAAGAATTTGCAGATATTAAGATCATCCGGTATAAGGTCCCCGGGTGGGACGACCTGGATTTGCAGCAGAAGAAATTTATCTACTACATGGGAGAAGCCGTCAAATGTGGCAGGGACATTTTCTGGGACCAGAATTTCAAACACAACCTGGAAGTGAGAAAATGCCTTGAAGCCATACTTGAAACCTATACGGGCAATAGAGAAACTCCTGAATTTCAAGAATTCCTGGTTTATGCCAAACGGGTTTTTTTCAGTAATGGCATACACCACCATTATGCAGAAGAAAAGATCCTGCCTTCCTGTTCGGCCGATTACATGAAACAACTCCTGGAAAATTCGGATGTGCATGCAGACAGAGACTCCATGGTAGAGATCATGTGCAACCCCGGGCTATACAAGATGCGTAAAAGCATGGGCAGGGAAGGTGATCTGCTCCTTACATCCTCAACCAATTTTTACGACGGTGTAAGCCGGACACAGGCCGAGGAGTTCTACGCCGCCATGGAGGACACCAGTGACCGTCGCCCTGTTGAATATGGTCTGAACAGCCGTCTGGTATGGAAAGAGGGAGCAGTTATTGAAGAAACTTACAAGGCCGACGGGCTTTACGGACCTGCCATCCAACAGATCTGCCACTGGCTTGAGAAAGCCGCCGGGGTGGCTGAGAGCCCTGAACAAGCCTCTTACATCAAAACACTGATCGATTATTATCAAACCGGAGACCTGGCCCTCTGGGATGCCTTCAATGTGGCCTGGGTGCAGGACACCGATACTTTTGTAGATTTCATCAACGGGTTTATTGAATATTATGGAGACCCCCTGGGAAGAAAAGGTTCCTGGGAAGGGAACGTGAATTACATGGACACCGAGGCTTCCCGCAGAACGACAATCATCAGTCAAAATGCGCAGTGGTTTGAAGACAATTCCCCGATTGACCCACGGTTCAGAAAAGAGCAGGTGACGGGAGTCTCGGCCAAAGTGATCAACGTGGTCATGCTGGGAGGAGACTCCTACCCTTCCACGCCCATAGGCATCAACCTGCCCAACTCGGACTGGATAGGCAAGGAATACGGATCCAAATCCGTTACCATTGCCAATATCACCAATGCCTATGACAAAGCGGCGCAGGAATCGCCAAAAAACATGCTTGACGAGTTCTCCTGGGATGAGCAGGAAGTGGCTCTTGTAAAGCAATTCGGAACAAAAACAGGGGATCTGCACACAGACCTGCATGAATGCCTGGGGCACGGTTCCGGCCAGCTGTTGCCGGGTGTATCTTCAACGTCACTGGGAGAATACTATTCTGCACTGGAAGAATCGCGGGCAGATCTGTTTGCCTTGTATTACCTTGCAGACCCCAAGCTGGTTGAACTGGGAGTCCTGACCGATCCGGAAGCTTATAAAGCAGAATATATCAATTACATCCGCAATGGCCTGTTCACCCAGCTGGTACGTATAGAACCAGGAAGGAACATCACACAGGCGCACATGCAATGCCGTCAACTGATCGCATCGTGGGTATTCCAAAACGGCAATGCCATTGAAAAAAAGGTCAGGGATGGGAAAACTTACTTTGTGATCAATGATTACGGAGAACTCCGCCAGCTGTTTGCCACATTGCTGGCACAAATACAAAGGATCAGATCAGAAGGGGATTACAAGGCGGGGAAAGCCCTGGTTGAACAATACGCTATTCAGGTAGACCAGGAGTTGCACAGGGAAGTGCTGGAACGTTACGCTGCCCTGGAACTGAGGCCTTACGGGGGTTTCCTCAATCCCAACATCATTCCGGTATACAACAGGAAAGGTGAGATCAAAGACCTGAAACTGGAATATGCCGAGGATTTCCTGCAACAACAATTATCCTACGGGAAAGCTTATAATTTCTTATAGTTGAATAATTCCTCGGTGGCCAGGGATATCTTGGTCACCGAGAAATCATCGCCTTCCGGAAAAACCCAATAAGAGTCGTTCAGGGTATTGAGATCAACACAGTCTCTTTTGTATTTGCCGTAATTGTATTCTATATGGCAGGCATAGACAGATTGGGCCGGGATATTCAGTGTATAATTGGCCCCGTGATCACTTCCATCTAGTGTGAAACCCTCCATATTATGGGTCAGCACGGCCTTGCCAAAATCAATGAAACCCTTGGAATTGGGTAGCATCCTGACTGTGGCGTTCCCTATATAACAATAACGGCCTTCCTCAACTTCCCTGCGTACTTGTTCTCTTTCCCATTCATACCAATCGGGAATATGGGCAAAATGTGTCTCCCCATCCAGGGCTTTCAATTCGCCGTATTCAGACATGCTCCAGCGTTTGCCGCAATGATTGCACCAGATTTCACTTCCACCTGAATCCATCCTGTACTCTGTCCTGCAACCGGGACACTGATACAACACTTTATGCAACCCGCGGGCTCTTTCTTTATAAAGTACCGGTATCTTGTTTTCACGCTGCCAGGCAAAATCATCGTATTCGAAAGCCTGGTTTATCTTCCGGTTAATCTCATCTGTCGGTAGCGTCGAAGCCTCCTCCCTGGTTATGATGCGTGTCATGGTTGCCTTGGTCCTTACCCCGCGTGTTTTCGTGTTCCAGAAAGGAGCATTGATATGGTGTCCATAGGTAATAAGGGTTACAACAGGCACATTAAGACGCTTGACAAGCTTGCCCAGTGACTCTGGTAATATTGCATTGGTCCCGCAAAGGGAATAACGAGCCTCGGGATATATGGCGGCAATCTTTCCCCTTTCCACCACTGTTTTTATATGACGTATCAGAGCAATATCGTTGGTAAATTTGCGCTTACCTATGCATCCTATACGCCTCATAAGCCATTCTCTGCCTATGAATCCGTCTACTGCCACTACATAGAATGCCTGGTGGGGAAAGGTAGCTACGGTAGCAACCATAAAATCATAAAAGGCATTGTGATTGCACAGCAGTAAATACGGGGATTTGACTCCCTCCATGTCCACTTTCCTGATCCTGGTATGGTGGCGCCAGACAGAAGGAAAACTCAACATCCATGCTATGGGCCTTAAATACCAGCTTACCGGCCTGGGCATCCGGGCGAGGTCAAAACGTTTGACCTCACGCAAGGGGAAAAAATTCATGGCATATTTCATGCCTGCAAATATATGCGTTATTTTTAATTTGGAATTTCCGGTAAGGAGGTGGCCCAAGCCACAAAAAAAGAGGGAGCCTTCTTAAAAAGCTCCCCTTTCTTGTGGCGCAGCGAACTTGTCAGGCGGGACCCGGCTGCGCATCACGGATCCGCCTCATCATCGGTTTTATTTTAAACCGGTACGGGTGTCAAACCACATTTGCTTTCCCCAGAAATCATCAACAACATCAGCCATGGGTCCTGCTGAATTGGCTCCGTTGAGCGAGGACTCAATGATGGGATAGGGGTAACGCAGTGGAGGTGTGTTATGTCCTGTATAACCGCTTTCCTCCATGGATCTGGCAATATGGTGGGTGGTGGGAATACCGGTCTTCCTGTACAGGGACCAGGCTTCCATCCCCTGTTTAAAGAGACAGATCCATTCCTGCAGGTAGATCTGGTTGAGCGATCCGTCAAAGGCGGCTTTTCCGGCCAGATACGCGGCAACCTCTGATTCAACACCGTTTTCTTCCATGGAAGCGGCCACTCCGGCTTCATAGGCACTTTTTGCCGAGATACCTGCATTCCAGCCGCGGACAGCGGCTTCGGCAAGATGGAAATGGGTTTCAGCTGCGCGGTAGATAGGCGAAAAGCCGCCCATATCTTCACGGAAACGTGTACCAATCAGAGAGTATTTCATCGCATGCCCGGTAGTTATGGCATCGGGTCCTCCGATCTCGCACCCTGCATACTCGCCATAACCGTTTGGCTGTGCATAAACAGGAAGCCGGGGATCGTCCAGGTCTAGCAATACATTTACCAGGATATCCGAGATGCAATGGTCGTCACGGGTCCGGTAATCATCTGCCCAGGGCTCAAAATAAGGGGAAGACCCCGGCCAGTAGAAGAACGCATTCTGGCTGTTTTCCTTAATGAGAGGATATGTTCCGGGATTACCCGTTATCTCTTCCACTACCTGTTTTGCCATTGTGGGATTGACATTGGCGATGCGAAGGGCCATTCGCAGGCGGATGGAATTGGCCAGACGGAGCCAGGCATCTGTATCTCCATTGTAGAAAATATCTCCGGCACTGATATCATCGGTGCCACCGGCGTTCAGTCCGTCTGCAGCTTCTTTAAGCAAGTCCATCAGGGCAGGATAGATCTCTTCCTGGGTGTCGTACTTGGGAGCGACTACGCCACTTTCCAGCTGGATTGCCTCTGAATAGGGCAGGTCACGCCACCGGTCAGTTCCAAGCTGCATAACGACAGCTTCCCAGATCTTGGTTACATTGACCATATTGGTGAGGTTGTCCGCTTCGGCCCTGTTCCTGATATCCCTCAGGTTATTCAGGATCCTGTAAAGATACGTCCAGTTATTCTGTACGACAGCGGGACGGAAAACATAACGGGCTTCGTCAATGTATTGTTTCTTGGCAATATGACCGCCATAGGTGCTCGGCTCATTCAAATCTGCCCAGGCGTCAAAATGTGTGCTGCAGGTATACCGGATACAATAAGCAAATACATTGGCTATGGGCACATCCGCAGCGGCGTTGGGGTCTGTGTTGATTTTCTTGAAATCTTTTGTACACCCCATCAACAGAACACCGAAAACGGCGATAACAGTTAATTTATACAATTTTGTTTTCATTTCTTCAATTATTTGGGGTTAGAAAGTGATACCTACTTTAAGACCGATACTGCGGGTAGGCAGATAAGCATTGGATTCCATACCCACACCGCTGTTTCCGGAATTCATGCTCGATTCAGGATCAACCCTGGTAATGTTGGATTTATGCAGCCACAGGATGGCTACATTATTACCAACCAAAGACACATTGAACGCTTTAATCAGGCTGTTCTTGGATATTCTTGAAGCAGGAATTGTGTAGGTGATATAAAAGTCCTTCAATTTAAGGTAAGAACCGTCAATGACAGAGTAAGAACGGTTGCTGTAAAAATCTGAAAATGCAGATGTCGGGGCAACTACAATGTCGTTGACCGAACCGTCTTCTTTCACAAATTTTTTGTCGGTGAGGATGTCTTTACCAAAGACCACACCGTTTTCACGCACCCCGTTGGCTGCCGTGTATTCGTAAATCCCGGTATAAGCACCGAACATCTGCGAAACTGAGAAAAAATCTCCTCCTTTGCGGAAGTCAAACATCACTCCCAATGAAAGATTTTTCCAGGTGAAATCCATTGACAGACCTGCTATCCAGTCCGGATTGACATTGCCCAGCACCTTGCTTTGGCGTTTTGCACGGCCGTTGGCGCCTACAACGATATTCCCGTCATCATCTGTTACAGATCCTGTCCCGTAAATGGCACCCCAGGGTTCACCCTTGCGTGCCTGTGTATATACAGACCAGGAGGAGCCTATGGTGTAAACATCTATCAGCTGATTGGATTCTTCATTCTCATACAGGTAAAGGATCTTGCTTCTGTCCATGGACCAGTTCAGGGTGATGTTCCAGTTAAAATCACTGGTTCTCACCGGATTGGCCGTTAGTTGAACTTCAATACCCTTGTTGTTGATCTCCCCGGCATTGATTATCATGGCATTGTACCCTGTGGCACGTGATACCTCTACGTTAAGGATCTGATCTGTAGTATTTTTGTTATACAAAGCCACATCAAAGCCCAGCCGGTTATCAAAGAACCTGGCTTCCAGACCTATTTCTGAAGTTTCTACAGATTCGGGACGAAGCCCTGCGGGCGGATACGTGGTGGGGTTGTAGAACTGTCCCACCCCATGGATATTGTATCCCACAGAAGAGTAATACCGGTCTGTCTGATAAGCCCCGGTGGCTGCTCCGATCTTTGCCCAGCCCCCGCGCAATTTCAGGAATTCAAGTACCGTCCCTTTGAGAACGGGGAATGTTTCGGTAATGATCCAGCTGCCCGATACAGAAGGATAAAAGAAAGGATCCGCAATGGTTGAAAACCAGTCGTTGCGGGCAGAGGCATCTATATAAAGCATTCCCTTGAAACCCAGTGAAAGGTTGGCATAAACAGAATTGGAACGGATATGGGATCCTCCCATGCTTGTACCGGGACTTCCTGCCACATTGGATATGGTATACAAACCGGGAACGATCAAGGCTTCTGCCGACAGAGAGGATGTCTTATAGTCCAGATCCCTGTAGTTGGCTCCCAATACGGCATTCACACTCAACAGATTGTCGCCGAACGTCTTATCAAAATAGGCCAGAAAATCGGCGTTGATCTCGGCATTTTTCCTGTTGTAGGACCAAAAACCCCCGTCGGGATAGTCGGTGTGATACAGAACCACCTGCTTTGTATACGTGTCGTAGTAATCATAACCCAGACGGCCTTCAAATTTGAGCCAGCTTGTTGGTTTGAACCATAACGATGTCTTTCCAAAGAACCTGTTGCGTTCAAAGCTGTTGGTATTGTAATACATGGTATAATAAGGGTTCTGGTGATAATCGGGGCACCAGCTGTAAGGCAGGCCCGTGTACGGGTCATTCCCTTTATCATACAAATTCTTAAGGGATTCCATGTTTACCTGGCGTCCGAACCACTGAAGCAATGATTGCAGGGGGTTCCCGGCATTGTATGCTCCCTGCGGGAGGTTTTCACTCTGGGTCCTTGTGTAATTCATGGCCAGATCGAACGAGATGTATTTGTTTATATCCACATTCGAATTAACCTGTGCGGTCACACGTGTCTGGTCTGTATTGGGAAGGGTTCCTTTCTGGTCCCGGAAGCCCAGGGATGCACGTGTGGTGGCCCCTTTGGTCTTGGTTATTACTGATACGTTATGACTTTGCGAGTAGCCGGTGTTAAAGAAGCTTTTAATGTTATCTGGACGCGAAACCCAGGGGGTTGCCAGGTGGGTGTCGTTCAAATACGGACTGTCCCACTGGGGAATATTAAGCCCGATATCAAGCCGGGGACCCCAACTTTCATCAGCTCCAATATAACTGGCCAGATCGTTGTAACCAAGTTCATTGTAAACCCAGTCCTGGTAAGTTCCGTTATACCCGCTTCTCTCGTATTCATATTCGGCCCCTTCATATCCCTGTCCATACAGGTTCTGAAGAGGGGGCAGGTTGTAAACGTTGTCTACCGTAAAGCTGCCGTTATACGTGATGGAAAGACCTTCTCTGGCAGATTTACCGGATTTTGTTGTAATGAGTACAACGCCATTACCAGCCCGCATACCATACAAAGCAGCCGATCCGCCTTTGAGTACGGCAATGTTCTCGATATCTTCAGGATTGATATCGGTCAGGCCCGATCCGTAGTCCACGGCATTCTGCATGTAGTTGTCGTTGGAAATGGGTATACCATCCACAACGATCATAGGTTCATTGCCGCTTAATGAAGAGTTTCCCCTCACGACAATACGGCTTGAAGCCCCAATGGCACCACCTGCCTGGGTGACCTGCATCCCTGCCACACGCCCTGAAAGCGCTGAAGAAAGGCTCAGGTGCCCCGATTTGGTGATCTGCTCGGCTTTCACATCCTGGATAGCCGCTCCGATAGACTTTCTTTCCCTGGTAATACCAAGTGCCGTAACAACCACTTCTTCCAGAACGTTGACATCACGCATCTCAACGTTAATGACAGATCGGTTGTTCACTTCAATCTCGACACTCAGATATCCCACGTAACTAAACATAAGGATGCCGTCCGGAGGACATGTGATTACGTAATTACCGTCGTTATCGGTAACTTGAGCAGTGCGTTCACCTTGTACAAAGATGGTCGCACCAGGAAGCGGTTGTCCGTCAACCGCGTCCGTAACCTTGCCTGTCACCTGGATGTTCTGTGCCGTTAAAATAGTACAGACACCCAGGAAAAAAACGGTCAGGATAGTTTTGGTTTTTTTCATCATAAAGAAGTTAGGTTAAAGAATTAGGTAAAAAAACAATCAAATTTAAAAAATACGGATTTTATTACCTAAAATCTGTTACTCTGATATAAACTGATATAAGAAGACGGATACTCTCTATGGTTTTTGCTGAAAATTGTAGTTAATTCTTTCATTTTATAAGTAAAATCACTTTGATTCTCCAAAATTAGTCCACAAAAATTCAATCATAGCAGGGTAAAGGTTTACTAATTGAAAAAAATTTATATCTTTGTAAACTACCTGGAACTTTAAGATAAACCCTATAAACTATTTACTAACCTAAAAAAAAGACAGATGAAAAAATTCCTTTTATTGACTTTGTCAGTCATAATGGGGTTCACAGCATTGTTTGCTCAACAGAGGGTTACCGGGACGGTGACTTCCTCTGAAGATGGTGCTCCAATACCCTATGTGACAGTGGTTGTAGCGGGAACAACTATTACCTCGCAAACCAATCTGGATGGTGTCTATTCAATTAATGTGCCGGCTGGCAGCAACACCCTCCGTTTTTCTTTTGTTGGGATGCAGACTGTCATTGCAGATATCAATGGCAGAGCGGTAGTTGATGTTATCATGTATCCCGATGCAATAGCACTGGAAGACGTTGTTGTGGTCGCTTATGGTACAGCTAAGAAAGAATCGCTGACCGGCTCTGCAACAGTCGTTGACAGCAAGAAGCTGGCAAGACGCGTTGTATCCAACGTGACCAAGGCTTTGGATGGCCTATCCACCGGTGTTATTACCACCTCCGGTTCCGGACAGCCCGGTTCGGGAGCCTCGGTGATCATTCGCGGATACGGATCTATCAATGCAAGCCAAACCCCGTTGTATGTTGTGGACGGAATCCCCTTCAATGGAAATCTCAATGCCATCAACCCTGCTGACATTGAAAGCATGACCGTTTTGAAAGATGCTTCCTCCGGCGCACTGTACGGTGCACGTGGCGCCAATGGCGTTATCATGATCACCACCAGAAAGGCAACATCAGAAAAAGTAAGTATCACCTATAACGGCAGCGCCGGTATATCCAACCGTGCACTCAAACGTTATGACATGGTAGGTCAAAGGGACTTCGTGAACATGACCTATGAATCGTTGCGCAACACCTACGCTTTTGACAACGGTTACCCGTGGGAAGAGGCATCTCAGAATGCCATGAATGACTTGTCATCCGCCCTGGGGGGAGAACTCTACAATCCCTTCAAGAATTACACCTGGGCAACCGTCATCGATCCGGCTACCGGAGCTGTAAGGGCCGATGCCGTATCTGCTTATGATGAAAACTGGATGGACGAGATTGAACAACAGAACGCATTCCGCCACGAACACCAGTTAACGGTTGCCGGTGGCAGCGCCAGGACCAAAGCCCTGATGTCACTCGGTTTCCTGGATGAAAACGGTGTTCTGAAAACCACTTCTTTCCAGCGCTTTTCCGGCCGTGCCAACGTGGACAGCCAGGTGAACGACTGGGTAAAGGCAGGCTTGAACCTGTCTGCATCCATGACAAAATCCAACTCATCGGGTTACACGGGATCTGCCTACGCCAACGTTTGGTACAGCGCCCAGTTCATGGCCCCCATTTACCCTGTATGGCTTAAGGATGATGCCGGTAATGACCTGCTGGACGAGCTTGGAAACAAACAACTTGACTATGGGGTTACCCGTCCGAACCTGAATGACTTCAGCAGTGTGGGTACACTTTACGATGACAAGTTCATTAATACAGGCGATAACGTGAGTGGCCGTACCTACGTGGCCATCGGATCGGACCAGGACAAGGCAGGATGGCTCAAAGGCATCAAGCTGACGGCCAACTTCGGCGTTGACTACGTTAGCTCCAACAATACAACATTCTATAATATGTATCATGGGAACGCCGCCAGCTCCAACGGACGGCTCACCAAGAGCAACGGCCGCACCTTAAGTTTCACCTTCAACCAGCTGTTAACATGGAACCGCAGCTTCGGCAACCATACCATTGATCTGCTTGCCGGCCACGAGTTTTACAGCTATACCTACAGCTACCTGACGGCCCAGAAGACCAACCTGGTGGACGGAATCCTGGAACTTCGCCCCGGCACAACCATTGCCGATGCTGACTCCTATTCCAATACTTACAAGATCGAATCTTACCTGTCCCGTTTGAATTACAACTTCAAGGACAAATACTATTTCTCCGCATCATTCCGTACAGACGGTACCTCCCGGTTCTACAAGGACAGCCGCTGGGGAAATTTCTGGTCTGTTGGAGCCAACTGGCGCATTACACAGGAGAATTTCATGCAGAATGTTACATGGATAGACAACCTGGCACTGAAGGTCAGCTATGGTGTACAAGGTAATGACGACCTGGGAACATTATATGCCTGGCAGAGTTTCTACGACCTTGGGTATCCTAACGCAGGCTATACAGGCGCCATGATATCATCACTGGAAAATAAAGAACTCAGGTGGGAAAAGAATGCCAACTTCAACGTCGGGCTGGATGCCCGCTTGTTTGGCGGCCGGTTAGACCTGAGTTTTGAATATTTTAACCGTCTGACCTCGGACATGTTGCTGAGTTATCCCATGGCGCTCTCTACCGGTTTCACCGGATACGATGCCAACGTGGGAACCATGGTCAACAAAGGGCTTGAATTGACACTTTCTGCCCAATTGATTGATACCCGCAACTTCGGATGGAGGCTCACCTTCATGGGATCCAGGGTGAGAAATAAAGTCCTGTCTCTGACAGAAGACGCTCCTCAAATCGTCAGCGGAAACGTTGTTTTCAAGGAAGGTTTGCCCATCAGGACATTCTACATGGCAAAATCTGCCGGGGTAGATCCTACAAACGGTACAAGACTGTATTGGGTATATGATGAAAAAGACGAAGAGACCGGCGAACCCATTAATCCTTACATAAGTTCCGACTATGCCAAGGCAGCCGTAAGCAAATGGTACTTCGGAAGCCGTATCCCGGAACTGTATGGTAGTGCCAGCATGGAACTGTCTTTCTTCAACTGCATTGACCTGAGTATCATGACCACCTATTCCATAGGGGGTCAGATGTATGATGCCCTTTACGTTGGAGCTATGAACCCCATGTACACCGGAAACACATGGAGCGCGAACGCTTTACGCCGCTGGCAGAAACCGGGTGACAGGACAGACGTTCCCCGTGCCGGAATTAACGCCAAATACACTGCCAACGATTCTTACCTGATTGATGCTTCTTACTTTGCCATCAAGAACATCACACTGGGTTATACCCTGCCCGCTTCCGCTGCAAGGAAAGTTGGCGTGTCATTGCTCAGGATCTATGTTACCCTGGACAATATGAGAATGTTCAATTACCTTAACGGAATGGACCCGCAGTACAATTTCTCTGGTGCTACTGACTATGTATATTCTCCTAACAAGACATACACAATAGGTCTTAATCTTAACTTTTAATTAACGGAGGAAAACGAATATGAAAAAAATATACAGTATTCTTATCATAACGTTAGCGGTGGCAGTTACCACAGTTTCCTGCTCCAAGGATGCACTGGAAACTTCCCCCACTACCGCTGTTTCCGGGGACGGCCTGTTCACAAATGCAACAGCAGCCATGGTGCCCCTGAACGGTATTTACCGTTCTATGTATACTCCCGGATGGTCCACCACCGGCAACACACACCAGTGCTTTGGGATCACCGCCTACAACCTTATGGCAGATGTGATGGGTGAAGACCACATCATGTCCGGACAAGGCAGCGGCTGGTTCTGGTACGATTGCACGTACAACGTCAAATCCCGCTATACATCAGGGGCATGGCGTTCCTATGACTTATGGAGTGCATACTATAAATGGGTTGCCAATGCCAACTACATCATTGCAGCCGAAGAAACCATGGAAGGTTTGCCCAGCGACGTGAATTATGTCATTGGGGCGGGTTATGTAATTCGTGCCTACAGTTACTTTATGCTGATACAATCATTTGCCCGCACCTATAAAGGACACGAATCCGACAAGGGCGTTCCCATTTATACAGAACCCAGTGCTGCCGGTACTGAAGGTCAGCCACGCGCCACGGTGCAGCAGGTATATGATCAGATCGTAGCTGATATTGAAAAGGGTGTTGCCCTGCTCAAAGATGCCAAACCGCAGATACACAAATCACACATTGACTACTACGTTGCCCAGGGTATTGCTGCCAGAATTTACCTTACCATGGAAAACTGGAGTGCAGCCAGGGATGCAGCTGCCGAAGCCCGCAAAAATTCCAGCATCGGCGACCCTGCTGACCTTACTGCAGGTATGAACTCAAGAACCCCTAAAAACGTTATGTGGGGTGCCGAGATCATTTCTGACCAGTCCGGTATTTATGCCTCTTTCCTGATGCACATGGATTCCAATTCACCCGGCTACGGCAACACAGCTTTCAAACGCATCAACAAAAATCTGTATGCCAAATTGGGTCCCAATGACGTTCGCACCGAATGGTGGGATCCAAACCATCCAAGTGGTCCCTACCAGCAAGTGAAGTTCCGTTGGTTAGACATGACCCTCTATACGGGCGACTATATATGGATGCGTAATGAAGAAATGCTCCTTACCCAGGCAGAAGCTGAATGCCGCCTTGGGAACGAACAGGCAGCCCGCGACCTGCTGATGCAACTGATGGCAAAACGTGACCCCGACTACACAGTCAACAAAACCGGCACCGCCCTTGGTGCCCTGACCTCGGACGAGACCGGCTCCCTGCTTGAAGAGATCCTGATCCAGCGCCGCATAGAGCTTTGGGGTGAATACGGACGTATCTATGACATCAGACGTCTGAAACAAGGTTTCACAAGAACTCTGGAAATGGGATGGCCCAAAGCTGCTTTAATTACCGGTACAAATACACAGAATCCGGAATCCTACGCATGGGTACTGACCATACCCCAGGCTGAGTTTGACGGCAACAAAAACCTGGATCAGTCTGTTGATCAGAATCCTATGGGTGATGGTGTTTAATTGAAAGCATATATATACTACTATGAAAAAATTTCTTAACATATTTGCCGTAGTTTCTTTGTCTGCAGTGCTTCTGGCATCTTGCAACACAGAGCAAATCACAAAAATCTATGAACCGGATGGCGTGGCCTACAGCTTTATCAATAAAGCTGGAAACTTTACCCTTCCTGCTACCAATCCTGTGTTTTCTGTAAGGATTTTCAGGAACACTACTGAAGGTTCAGGTACTGTCAATATTGCTGCCACACCTTCAGCAAATGTATTCACAGTCCCTTCTACCCTGACTTTTGAAGACGGGCAAGGAGCTGCTGACCTGACAGTATCCCTGACAAACGAAGCCGCGATTGGGTTAATCTATAACCTCAAACTCACCTTGTCTTCCGAAGAAGTTTCCGTAGGAGGGGTTGGTGCTATAGATTTAAAAGTGAGCCTGGCATACAATTGGATTTCACTTGGCAATGGACAGTTTTATGACAGCTTTACTTTGTACAGCATTCCCACTGTTGAGATCCTTCAGGCTGAAGGATTCGACCGCTGGAGGGTCATGAAACCCTACACCAAGGAATTGCTCCTTGAAGCTGAATGGGATGGCTGGCTGGGCGGAACTCAAAGTGATTATATTGAATTCTGGGTAATTGATGATGAAAAACATGTTAAATGGGATACAGTCTGGTATGCAGGATTGCTATATCAAGGTGGTGCAGATGATATGATCGGATTTTATTATCCTTCTGCATTAGGGGATATATTAAATGTAACATCCCTGGATGTACACGATGCAAAGAGCAAGTTTATCCAGGATAAAGTAGTGCAGTTACGTCCCGCCGTTTACATTATCGATATAGGTGGATGGGCAAGCTCTGATTACTATTCCTTTGTTTCGTTGCCCGGCGGACCAAATCTGTACGACATACTTTAGTCTTGCATAGACCTCTATAAAAGAAAAAGCCTCTTTGACAAGGGGCTTTTTCTTATATTTGCATAGTAATGAAACTCCCTATGAAAAATACTCTTTATTGGCTTCTGATCTTTGGCTTTCTTTTTTCCGGATGTGAGAAAAAAACTACCGATCCGCAAGCAGGCAATCAGGACCAGGAACGACTGCTGGATACTGCCCATGTCTATCCCGGTATTGCCCGTATTAAAGTCACCAGCCAGATGGCAGAGCTTTTATGCAAATCTCCTTCAACTGCTGAGCAGGCTTTTGCAGGGCTTGATGTCCGTTCTTTCCATCGCGTTTTTCCTTATGCCGGAAAGTTCGAAGCGCGTACACGGGAAGCAGGCCTTCATTTGTGGTATACAGTCACCTTTGATCAGGACAGACCCCTGACCAAAACAGCCATCAGTTTGTCGGAGCTTGAAGGGGTGCAACTGGTGGAATATATTCCAAGAAAAAAAATCCAGGAAACGTCTGGCGGCTTGTTCCCGTTTAATGACCCCTTTTTTTCAAAACAATGGCACCTCTATAACGACGGCTCCATAAGTTCCGAATTCATTGCCGGAGCAGACGTGAACGTAAAGGATGTCTGGAAGTATTATACAACGGGGGACAACCGGGTTATTGTGGCCATAGTGGACACCGGAGTGGACATCACCCACCCGGACCTGGTGAATAATTTATGGGTCAACCAGGCAGAGTTGCACGGCGTGGAGGGTGTGGACGATGACAGCAACGGCATAACTGACGATATATACGGGGCCAATTTCATAACCCAGACAGCACTTATCAGGGCTGAAGAACACGGGACACATGTGGCCGGCATAGTGGCGGCAACCAATAACAACTCCCTGGGAGTATGCGGGGTTGCAGGGGGAAGCGGTGACGGGACGGGCGCACGGCTTATGATATGCCAGATCATGGATGAGTACAACAGCATAGGGGATGAAGCCGGGGGAATCAAATACGCTGCAGACAACGGGGCTGTCATATGCCAGAACAGCTGGAGCTTTAGTGATATCAGCTACTTGCCTCAGAGCACAAAAGAAGCCATCGATTACTTTATAACTTATGCGGGCTATGACGAAAATGGCAACCAGACAGGCCCTATGGCCGGCGGCCTGGTCGTATTTGCTGCAGGAAACGATAACACCGATATTTCCTACCCCGCCATGTACGAAAAAGTCCTTTCTGTGGCCGCCATTGCTCCGGATTATAAAAAAGCGTATTATTCCAATTATGGGGACTGGGTTGGCATTAGCGCGCCCGGCGGTGATGCAAACTATTCGATGGGTCAAATCTATAGCACCCTGACAAATGGCCAATATGGCTTTATGCAGGGAACGTCCATGGCGTGTCCCCAGGTATCCGGCGTGGCAGCCCTGGTTGTATCACACGCAGGAGGGCCTGGTTTTACGTGCGATGATCTAAAACATATCCTGACGGATAACGCGTCCCCTGTTATGTTCAGTTATTTTCCACAATATGTAAATTCCATGGGAAGCGGGGTGGTTGATGCATTTGCTTCCATTGCCTCTTTAAGTACCATCCCTCCGCATACAGTAGATGAGATCATAGCCCAGGCCTATTCCAATAACATAACATTAACCTGGAAAGTACCGGAAGACGATGACGATGTAAAAGCTTATGGCTTTGACGTGCTGACCTCATCTGCCCTTGGGGACAGTCTGCAGCTTGACCACGTGAAGACTGGAGACAAGGAAGCCGGGGAAACTGTTTCCCTGGAGGTTTCGGGCCTTGACTTCAATACTCCCTATTTGTTTACAATCACGGCAAGCGATTACGCCAGGAACCGGGCCGAGGCATCTGAACCCTTACTTGTACGTACAAAAGAGAATAATCCTCCCGTCATTGAACCGCTTGGCGGAACCCAGCTGGTCCTTAAGGCCCACGAGGAAAAAACACTTTCATTCAAGATCTCTGACCCGGATGGACACAGCCTGACTGCTGCGCTGGAACCGTCCTCTGCTGCCTTGTCAATTGCAATTAAGGATACCCTGGTAACTGTAAAGGTTGACGGGAAGCTTGCACAGGCAGGCAGTTACATTGTATTCCTGAAAGTGAGCGATCCCTATGGTGGTAAGACAATGGTTGAAATCAATTATACCGTGCTGCCCAACACGCACCCAAGGGTACTGTCTACTCCCGATAACATAAACTTAAACAGAACAGGGGCAGGCAAAACGGTAAAATTGACCGATTATTTCACAGACGATGACGGAGAAATCCTGGAATTTACAGTAACATTCAGTCCCCAGGGATTTGCCACCGCTGCTATAAGCGATGGAATGCTCAATGTCACGGGAAAGAAATTCGGGCTGACAACCATGACCGTTACCGCGACTGATGCGTTAAATGCAAGCTGCAGTGTTGATATTCTGGTGCTTACCCGTGACGGGAACCAACCGGTGGACCTCTATCCCAATCCGGTAACAAATACGCTCAATATCAGAACCGGAGAAATTACTCCTGCAGAGATAACCATTACGTCTTCCAACGGGGCCCGGGTGTTCAAAGGCACTTTTGACATATCCCCGTTTCAACCCGCCCAGATTGATATGACGGCCTTCAGTGGTGGCGTGTACGCAGTGAGCATCAACATAAAAGGGGTAATAATCACCAGAAATATCGTGAAACTGTAAACCAATCATGAAGCGTATCTATACTTTCCTAATAATCTTAACTTTTGCTACCTGTAATACTCTATTGGCCCAAACGGCTCAGTTCCTGACACTGTCCACAGATGCCAGGACAATGTCCATGGGAGGAACCGGTGTGGTGGCTCCGGCAAATGCTTTTTCTCTGTATAACAACAATGCGGCCGCTGCCCTTTCTCCCTGGAAGGGAGCGTTAGCGGCGTCCTATACCCTTTGGCAATCCGGCGCCACAGGCAGCAACCTGGCTAACTTGTCCGGTTTTTTCAAAATCGGTAAAAAAAGCGCCTTTTTAATAGGATCACGCTTTCATCTGAGTTCTCCCTACAACATTACCAATGAGTATGGAAGCATAACGGGGACCTATAAACCTATGGAATTTTCCATTGACCTGGGTTATGCCTTTAAGATTACAGAAACTTTTTCCACAGCGGCCACCCTTCGTTATGTTATTTCCAGAATGGGAGAGGATGCTTCTGGCGGAGCCTTCGCTGCAGATTTGGGTGTGATGTATAGATCCGGGAACTTTTCCCTGGGACTTACCGCCACAAACATCGGCTCCAAAATGGATTATGGTTACGGGCCGTATGAACTTCCGGCACAGATCAGGCTGGGAGCAGGCTACGGTTTCCATGCCGGGGAAAAGCATTTTCTCTGCGCAGCTGCCCAGGCGGGGTATTTAGTCAAAAACTCGGGATTTACGGCCGGTATAGGATTGGAATATGTTTACAACGGGATGGTCTCGGCCCGCCTGGGAGGCCATTATGGCGATCCGGAAAAAGGGATCCCGCCTCATCTGAGCGTTGGACTTGGGTTCACTTTCCGCGGGCTGTCCCTGAACGCGGCTTACCTGGCGGGACAAAAAGGGTCTGCGATTTCTAACAGCCTGAGCTTTGGACTGGAGTGGGCCTTTTAGGACACCATGTCCAGGTCAAAGGCATCCAGTTTGTTGCCCCACAGATATTTATTGGTTTCCTTAACAAGGACTTTTGTAAGCAGCAATAACGATATCAGGTTGGGAATGGCCATAAGCGCATTCATGGTATCGGCCAGGTCCCACATCATGGACAGGTTGGCAACAGATCCCAGAAAGACTCCCACGATCCAAAGTATCCGGTAATATACAATTATCTTCTTGCCTCCCAGGTATTCAATGGCCTTTTCTGCATAATAACACCAGCCCAGGATGGTGGAGAAAGCGAACGTAATAAGTCCGACTGTAAGGATAAGAGGTCCGAAAAAAGAGATCTTGCTGAAAGCCATTTTTGTAAGCAGGGCACCGTCTGTATAATTAATATCCGGATACCTGATAATGCTGGTGACCAGCACAAGGCCTGTCAGGGCACAAACAACAACTGTATCCCAGAAAGTTCCCGTGGATGATACCAGAGCCTGCCTCACCGGATTCCTTGTTCTTGCTGCCGCGGCAACAATCGGTGCGGAACCCATGCCCGATTCATTGGAAAACAATCCCCTCGCAATTCCATAGCGCATGGCAATCATAAGGCCTCCGCCTGCCATGCCACCCCCGATAGCCTGAACGGAAAAAGCTGATTTGACGATCAAAGTCAGCGCCCGTCCCAGGAAAGGAGCGTTCATGATAAGGATAGCAATACAACCCACAACATAAAAGAAAGCCATAAAAGGGACCAGAAAACCGCATACCCTGGCAATTCCCTTGATGCCGAAAAAAATAACCAGGGCAACCAAAACTGCCATAATGCACCCGGAAACATATTGTGAGACATTAAAGGTCTCCTTAAGCATGGTAGCTATGGAATTCGATTGGACAGAGCACCCGATCCCCAAGGCAGCAATAATGGTAAAAACACAAAACAGGACGGCCAGCCACTTCATGCCCAGACCACGTTCCAGCGCATACATGGGCCCCCCCAGCATGGTGCCGTCTGAGGTCGTAACCCGGTACTTTACAGCCAGCAGCCCTTCCGAATATTTAGTGGCTATGCCGAAAACCCCGCTAAGCCAGCACCATAGTACGGCCCCGGGACCGCCCAGCGAAACGGCTGTGGCTACCCCGATGATATTCCCTGTTCCTATGGTAGCGGCCAATGCTGTGGCCAGGGCGCCAAACTGACTGACATCACCCTTGGAATCACCATCGCTCTTGACCGATAGGGCAATACCTTTAAATAGTTTACGTTGTGGAAATTTTAACCGGATGGTCAGAAAAATATGGGTGCCAAGTAAAAGAATAATCATGGGCCAGCCCCACAACACACTGCTGAGATTGTTGAAAAAAATTTGGATGCCTTGCATATTGCATTATTTATGGTAAACTTCCAGTCCTTTTTGTAGAAACCTGATATACTCTTCAACGTCCAGATCATAGTTCCGGGGAGGGAGCAGCGGATTCCCTTCCCTGTCCAGAATGATATAGGTGGGTTGTGCGTTGACCTGATACCGGGTGCGTACAAACCAGGAGTTAATCTTTCCCAGGGTACGCAACTCCTTCCCTCGTTCGTCAATAACCCAGTCATCCTGATCTGCCTGGTTTTTGGCATCTGAGTGCAAGGCAAGAATCACGAACTGGTCCCTCAACAATACCTGTACACGGGGATCACTCCATACCCTGGCTTCCATTTCTTTGCAATTGACACAACCAAGACCTGTAAAGTCAAGGAATACGGGTTTGTTGACGTCTTTTGCAAAAGCCATTGCCTGCCCATAATGAAAGAAACCATTCAGACCATAAGGCAGGTGAAATAGATCACTGTATTTCCTGTCTGTCTGCTGAACCTCCTGAACTGGAGCCGGTGCCTGGGCAGTCCGGTCCATAACGAATTCCTGTGTGCCCAGCGGGGGAAGATAACCGGACAGGGCTTTGAGCGGTGCACCCCACATACCCGGGATCAGGTACACCACAAAAGAGAAAACAGCTATGGCAAGAGAAAAACGAAAAACCCCCACATGGTCCGAAGGCGAATCGTGGCGGAAACGTATTTTGCCCAAAAGGTAAAAACCAAGCAATGAAAAGATGACAATCCACAAAGCCAGGAAAATGTCCCGTCCAAGTATCCCCCACTGGTAGACCTGGTCAGCAGTGCTCAGGAACTTGAGGGAAAGCGCAAGTATGATGAACCCCAGTATCACCTTCACCGAATTGAGCCAGCCGCCAGACTTTGGAAGCTTCTGCAGCAGGGAGGGTACAAAAGCCAGTATGGTAAAGGGGAGAGCAAAAGCCGCAGAGAAAGCGAACATGGTCAGTATGGGTTCCCAGACGGCCCCCTGGGTTGATTTGATCAGAACAGCCCCTACTATGGGTCCTGTGCAGGAAAAAGATACGAGTACCAGCGTAAGTGCCAGGAAAAAGATTCCAAGGATACCCCCTTTGTCAGCTTTCGAATCAGTTTTTGTTGTCCATTTTGACGGGAGCACCAGTTCAAAGGCTCCGAAGAAGGAAGCGGCAAATACCAGGAATAACAGGAAGAAAATGATGTTCGGGATCCAGTGCGTAGCGAGCCAGTTGAAGATATTGGCGGTAACCGATGCCCCTCCTGAAAAATAAGTGATCCCAATGATCACGGCAATGGGCACCGTATATAAAAGTACTATGAAAATCCCGTATAAAGCCGCATGCAGGCGGCTTTTGCGTTTGTTTTCACTTCCACGGAGAAAAAACGAAACGGTCATGGGAACCATGGGAAAGACGCAGGGTGTCAACAGGGCCACCAATCCGAAAGCGACCGCCTGCAGTACGATACCCCAAAGCGAGGAAGATGGTTCACTTGCGGTATCAACTGCTGTTTCCGCTTCTAATTCACCCGAATCACCTGCAACAAGTGGTCCCTCTCCCAGCCGGATCTCAAATTCCTCTGATTCCGGAGGCAGACAGGACGTCCCGTCACATACCTGCCATTCTACAACGGCCCGAAGCAGGACCGCCGGAACTTCAAGACGTATTTTCTGAATAAATACCCCTTTCCCTCCGAACGAACCGATTTCCATATTGAACAAAGGGTCGTATTCTTTGGCGGGAGGCGATTCCATAAGCATGGAATCTTCCAGATATGCACCTTCCGGCAAATCAAAAGTAAAACGCGTAGGTTTGGGACCATCCTGATAAGGTCCCAGGTCATACATGTGCCAAGGCTCTCTTAATGTGGCCTGAAAACGTATCTCATATATGTTTTCTTCAACAGCAGATACACTTTGGCTCCACGTGGCCGGTTGTTCTATATACTGTGCAATAACTGCCGAAGACAATAAAGTCCCCAGGCAAAACAAAAGAAGTCTTTTCATAACTAGAACGCTACACCCAGGGTAAAATTACCTTTGGGTACCACACCCTTATATCCGAACTCCGCAAAACCGGTTGGCACTGAAACGATGGACGGATATTTTGTTCTGAACCCGGAAATGGAAGGATAGCGAATTCCGCCTCCTACGTTAATATCCATAGTAAAACGTCCCCACATGAAATGAACGCCAAACAATACCCCGGCCATAACGGTATTATAACGTGTATATAAATCACTTTGCATGATGTTGGGCAGTTCCTGGGGGTCAACATAATCCGGCAACCTGTTCTTTTCTTTCAGGTAGCGGTAGGCGACATAGGGCCCCAGGTAAATCTGTGCTTTACGCGGCATGCGTGCAAAATAAACCTTGTATACGCCCTCCATCCCGAAACCTTCCATTTCGCTGTAAAAATCATCTTCATTACGGAAAATCGATTCACCCATCAGGGTTATGGATGGCATCAGGGACAGGGCCGAATTGTAAAAGTTTCTTTGGTAACCAAGGACAAAAGTCCCTTCAAAAAAACGGGCCGGGTCCAGAAACAACTCATTTCTGTACCATTGTGGAATGGCGGATTTGTTTTCCTGTCCGTAGGCACTAAATGCCAAAGCCATGAGTAACAGACTTAAAATCAGTTTTTTCATATACGATCCATATTAAATTTATAATCCGAATGTTCTGGTTTTATAGGCCTCTATGCACCCGTCAAGGCGTTCCCTTGCCGTAGTGTCCCCCGGGACATTGTGCGAAGGATGGATGTGCAGTTTCACCCCGCGGTCTGCGAGGATGCCGGCGCAGGTGGTTACGGTCATCCAGACCAATGTCACAAAGCACATGGTGGAAACAGGGCCGATTTTGTCAAAATGGTTCTTGAGTGTAACCGAAGCGTCTGTCAGGGGTGCGCAGGAATCCACCACAATATCGGCCAGCTCAAATAAGTTCTTTCCACAGGAATGACGTGGTTTTTTCCCCTTAGTCTCTGCGGCAGAACCGTAAACGATCACTTTCATGCCCCTTTTTTTTGCTTCAAGTGCCACATCAATATTGACTGCATTGATGCCGGTATGAGAAAAAATCCAGAGCGTATCACGCGCGTCGAAATTCCAGGAACTCATGATGGCTGTCCCGTATCCTTCTGCCCTTTCCAAAAAAAGGAACTGGTGGATTCCGCTCTCTCCCGTGATGCGGGTGAAAAAAGTAAGGGATTGTTCTATCAGCGGATGGAATCCCACGAATCCCCCGATCCTTGGGTACATCTCTTCAATGGGGAGTGTGGCATGGCCACATCCGAAAGTATGCACCCATCGGCCGGCTTCTATGCTATCGGCCATCAGGGTTGCCGCTTTTTGTATATTATCCATCTGTGTTTCCTGGATCTTGTCCTGCAGTTCCCGGACCTTGTCCAGCCATTCTATAGCAAGTATATTCATATTATGTTTTTTCAAGCTTTCCTCCATAGGTCATCAAAAAATAAAGAAGTGCCATTACAGCCCATATACCCAGCAAATATATGGGAAAAACGCGAATAGGCAGAAAACCCAGTAAATAATTCAATAACGTATTGCCGGCCAGGGCTATGACCATGGCTATCCCTATGGCTGTCCCGGACAGTGATTTGTACCGGGACCCGATATAGGAAACAATAACCGGAAATGTTGCCCCAAGTCCTGTCCCTATCAGTATCACAGGTACCAACGGCTTGAACCCGGCTGCCAATCCCGTAAATCCTGCAGCCAACACCAGCAGATACCACCAAAGGATCTTCCAGGGTTTATAGCGGAATGCAAGCCAGCTCAAAAGAACCCTGCCTGCAGTCATGCCCACTACCACAAAGGTTAGCAGAAATAACGCATTCTGCTGGGACAGCCTGTAACCTGCACTATCCTGTAAAAAAATGGGGATCCAGTTGCTGCATAATCCTTCCAGGGCAGACTGGAAAAAAAGGATAAAGCTGAAAAAGAGCAATGCCGGCTGTCGAAGCATGGACAATCCCTCCTTGATGGGAAATCCCTGCCGGACTTTGGCCTCGGGAAAGCGTATTATACTGAAATATACAAATACCAGGAACAGGAAAACAGCCATGTAACGAAGAATGGCCGAGTAGGGAATAAAATCAAATATTCCCAGTATCAAAGGCATTATCAGGGCGCCCAAACCATAAAAAACACCCAGAATGCTCAGGTTTGAACTGCGGTTACGGTCATCGGACACATCGGTAACCAGGGCGTTGCAGGCCCCGTTTAGAATGCCTCCTCCCGCCCCTGTAATGAACACACAGGTACCCAGCCAGGATACAGCCGTAAAGGTTGACAATCCTATGAATCCAAGAACCACCATGGCGGCTGCCCATTGAAAAGGCATTTTATACCCGTAGCGGTCACACCAGGGTCCGAATACCACAGAACCGGCCAATACGCCAAAAGGCAGGATACCTGCCAGTGCCGAAGATTGGGCCATGTCCAGATGGAGTGTTTCCCTCAGGGATGGCAGGACCGATCCCAGGGTGAGAAAAGAGATACCGAAAAAAAAGATGCCGGCATAACCGGCAGCCAGAATACTACGTTTATTCATATACTTTCATTGCTTCCATTGCCAGGCGGCCCGCTCCAAGGATACCTGCCTTCTGGGACAGGGAGGAAGCCTCAAAGCGGCATTGCCTGATACTTATGGGCTGTGCCCATTTACATGCTTCGTAATAGATCCTGTCCAGAAAACGGACAGCGGGACCAAAAACGCCTCCTCCCCAGACAATTATCTGGGGATTAAACAGACTCACCAGGTTTGCCGAGGCCATACCCCAGCATTCAACCGCCTTGTCTATAACCCTTAAAGCCACCGTATTTCCCCGCTCGTAGGCATCAAAAACCGATCGTGCATCCTGGTACACCCCAGGCTGACCGGAGAATTTGCGCGCCTGGGCAGCAATGCCTGTCCCGGAGGCATATGTTTCAAAGCAACCACTGTTACTGTACTCATCTGAAAAAGTCGGCTGCAGCGCCATCCAGCCTATAGCGCCTGCTATGTCTGCCGCTCCGTGTATAACACGGCCATCTGTCATGATCCCCGCTCCAATCCCTGTACCCACACTCAGGTAAATGGCATCTGTATATCCTTTTGCAACACCCTGCCATGTCTCTCCCAGTATGTAACACGTTCTGTCGCTGGCAATAATGGTTTCAGTGCCGGGCATGGCATTGGTGATGTATTCTTTGAGGGGAAAACTGTTCCACCCCGGTATGTTGGGCGCCCAAACCCTGTCTGTGCGTGTGTCGGCAATCCCGGGGACACATATACCCACCCTCTTTTCATCCTCAGGGGAGATTCCCTGCTCCTCCATCAGTACGTTACAAATTGTAACTATCAACGCGGCTACCTGCTGCCCTGTACGTCCTTCCAGGAGCACGGTGCGGTCGGCAATGATTTCGCCCGTAAGGGAAAAGAGCGCTGCATGCAGCTTTGTTCCGCCCAGATCAACACCAATAGCTTGCATAGTTCAGACCCTCTATTATCAAACAAATTTAACACCCAGGCTTTTCATGTTCTCAATGGCGGCACGGTGGTCCTTTTGGCTCACATAAGCCAGCCCTTCCAGCAACACCTGTACATCATACTCAGCTTCAACAAGATCCTTGACCGTTTCAAAAACGCAATATTCGGTGGCAATACCGCTCACTATGACCTGCTTTGTAAGGATGCTGTTCAGGGATTTGCCGTCTGAGCGGACGGCATTGAATCCCGAATATTCCTCTTTTATGGCGGAAGTGCCCTTTCGGAATATTCTCATCAGGTGCGGCCTCATGTTGGGATCGTTCACCCGTGTATAATAGGACAGGTGGATTTCCTGGCCGGAGGTATTGATCACACAGTGCGGGGGCCACTGTCCTCCGCATCCCGTAAAGGAGCAGTGATTCTCAGGATGTGTATCGCAAATGTATACGACCTTATCCCCTGGGTGCATATTAATGTAATTGATACTGTGGGTCATGGCGTTCTCTGCGTTCTGACAAGCCATAGACCCTGATATGAAATCGTTCAGCATATCCACCACTATGTGGGTTCTGGTTTGTTCATACATGGTTCAGTTCCTCTTTAATTGTATAGATCAGTTTCATTTTTAAATTGTACAAGTCGTCCGAGATATCTACCTTGTGATAATGGGGATTGATGATCCTGCGCTCAGTGGGATTCATGCGTGACAATTCATAAAGGTATCTTTCGCGTTTTTCCTGCTGTGTTGTATCGGGCCTGATCCTTTTACCGTCTTCCATTACCTTGTGCTGCAATTTTTCTGCGGTATAGGACCCTTCCCTGTAAGTTGTCTTCCTGGTCTGATCGTTTTCGTCTGTGAGCATGATCTCCTTCCCTTCTTCTATGGCACATGCCAGCCTGTCTGAGCGCAGGCAGGTAACATCAGCCTTGCTCTCGTTCTCCTGGTATATCCTGTAGGTGACCTGGAATCCGGGATTGATGACTTTTGCCTTGTCTTCTGAAAGTTTCAGGACCGGGGTATCTCCAATTTGCACCATTTTATAAACATTCCCGAAACAGGGATTGTGCTTGCTGGTGGCAATGGCATCTCCCACACCATAACTGTCAATGGCTGCATTTTGACGCTCCAGGTCCGAGATCAGATACTCGTCCAGCGAATTCGAGGCAAAGATGATGCATTTGGTGAATCCTTCCCTGTCCATTATTTCACGGCATTTACGGGAAAGATAGGCCAAATCCCCGCTGTCCAGCCTGATCCCGTAGAAAGGCTGGTAGGAATCGTCTATGCCATTGTCTTTAAAAGCCTTCAAGGCATTGGGTATACCGCTCTTGAGCGTGTCATAGGTGTCCAGAAGCAATATGATCCCTTCTCCCCTGTGGCTTTTTATGTAGGCATCAAACGCATCATACTCCTTCCTTACGCTGCAGCCGAAAGCTGTAACGTAGCTATGGGCCATGGTTCCGGTGCTGGAAATGTCAAATTCCGTTGTTGCCAGAATATTTGAGGTACTCACACAACCGGCCGTATAGGCGGCCTTTGCCCCGTGAAGGGCAGCCCAGGGACCATGGGCCCTCCGGGAGCCGAATTCGCTTACCGGTTTGGTGGTACTTCGGGTAACCCGGGATGCCTTTGTGGCAACAGCCATCTGGTGGTTCATGATGCACAGCATGGGGGTTTCCAGGATCTGAGCCTCGAGCAATGGGGCAACCACTGTGATGAGGGGTTGTCGGGGAAACGCTATCTGTCCTTCTTCCATAGCGTACACATCCCCTGTAAAACGTACTGTTGTCAGCATCCTGCAGAAGTCCGCATAGTTCTCACCGGGAAGGAATTTTCTGAAAAAAGACTCTGGTTGAGTCCCAAAGCCTCCTATCATTTCAAGTACCTCATTGATACCGCTTACTACAGCCCAGTTGTTGTTGTCGGGTGCAGTACGGTAAAACATATTGAATATAGCCACAGTCTTATCTAAACCTTTATCTACAAAGGTCTTGGCCATGGTATACTGATATTTGTCGGAACAATAGGAATTTACCATCATATTTTTCAAAACGTAAAGATAGACAAATTAAGATTATCTTTGCTGACCCATACAGGAAAACTATGAAGGGCTATTTTAGCAAAAACACAAAGTATGCAGTCATCGGATCGGGAAGCTGGGCAACGGCCCTGATTAAGATCCTGCTCGATACGCAAAAGGAAGTGCTATGGTTTGTCCGGGATCAGAAAATGATCAATTTCATAGATCAGAACAAACACAACCCTCACTACCTCCAGGCCGTCGAACTGGACACTTCCCGCCTGCTGATGAGCTCTGACATCAACAAGATCACAGACCAGGCAGACGTGCTGATCTTCTGCATACCTTCTACATATTTCATAAGCGAGGTATTTCCCCTGACCGTTTCACTGGAAGATAAATTCATTGTCACCGCCATAAAGGGACTCATACCTGAAAGAAACATCTCAATCACCGAGTACTTCAACCGCATCCACAACATACCTTACGACAACATGGGCGTGATAGCCGGTCCTGTTCATGCAGAAGAGGTTGCCATGGAGCGGCTTTCCTACCTGAGTGTCACCTGCAAAAAGGAAAGGACGGCCAAAAAGCTTGCCGAGGCGTTCCGTTGCCCTTACATCCGCACCACTATCGGCACAGATATATACGGCCTTGAGTACTCTGTTGTCCTGAAAAACATTTACGCCATAGCATCCGGGATGAGCCGCGCCCTGGGATACGGGGACAACTTCCAGGCTGTGCTGGTTTCCTGTGCTTATCAGGAAATCCGGTCGTTCCTGAACTGCTCTTATCCGGATAAAGGACGGAACACATCACTCTCGGGATTCCTTGGAGACCTGCTGGTTACCTGTTACTCTCAATTCAGCCGCAACCGTACCTTTGGCAACATGATAGGCCAGGGATACTCGATCAAGGCAGCGCAACTGGAAATGAACATGGTGGCAGAAGGTTATTACGCGACCTTGTGCATCCATGAGATCAATAAAAAATACAAAGCCGAGATGCCCATTGCAGAAGCAATGTACAAAATCCTGCATGAATACCGCTCGCCCGCCATCGTTTTCAAGGCATTGAGCGAACAATTGAAATAACACATGAAAAACATCATCACCGTTTACGAACGTTCTGCCATAAGGTTTATTCCCCATAATGAATACCCCGCCTGGCAGGAAAAAGCCCTTCAGGCGCTTGACCTCCTTGAGTCCGGCAAAGGAAAAGGTTCGGATTTTCTGGGATGGCTTCACCTCCCTTCTGAAACTGACCCGGACATTATCAGCCAGATCAAAGGTATCTGCCGGGACTGGAAAGATATTGAACTGGCGGTGGTTATTGGCATAGGAGGATCCTACCTGGGAGCGAAGGCGGTCATTGAAGCCCTCTCCCACTCCTTTTCAGCCCTGATGCCATCTTCGGGGCCACGCATTGTGTTTGCCGGTCAGAACATCGGGGAAGATTACCTGGCAGAACTGGAAGATCTAATGGCCACAAAGTCGGTCGCCTGCGTAGTAATCTCCAAGTCCGGAACCACAACAGAGCCAGCCATTGCTTTTCGCCTGGTAAAACAGCACCTCCTCTCCCGTTACGGGAAGGAAGAGGCCAAACGTCGTATTGTGGCCATCACAGACAAGTCTCACGGTGCTTTACGTAAAATGGTAAACAGCGAAGGTTTTCGCAGTTTCATCATCCCGGCCAACGTGGGGGGACGTTTTTCTGTCTTTACCCCGGTAGGCCTGCTTCCCATAGCGCTGGCAGGTATTGATATTGAAGAATTGTTGGCTGGGGCTCTGGAAATGGAAAAAATCACAGCTCAGAAAACAGACCGGAATCCCGCCATCAACTATGCGGCCCTGCGCAACGCACTGTACAACAGTGGAAAAAAAATTGAATTGCTGGTAAATTACCACCCCAAACTGCATTACGTCACAGAATGGTGGAAACAGCTTTTTGGAGAAAGTGAAGGAAAAGAGCACAAAGGCCTTTTCCCTGCAGGAGTAGATTTCACCACCGACCTGCATTCCATGGGACAGTATATCCAGGAGGGGGAACGCCATCTTTTTGAAACGGTTATCAGCGTTGCCAATCCCAACCGTTCTACGGGGATACCCCGTGATGATGCAGATGCAGACGGGCTCAATTACCTGGCAGGAAAGTCCATAAATCATTGCAATAAAATGGCTGAACTGGGCACCTGCCTGGCCCATGCAGATGGTGGCGTGCCCAACCTGCGCATTGAAATGCCTTGCCTGAATGCATACAACCTGGGAGCACTTCTCTATTTCTTCCAGAAAGCCTGCGGCATAAGCGGGTATGTCCTGGAAGTGAATCCATTTGACCAGGAAGGTGTGGAAGCCTACAAAAAAAACATGTTCGCGCTATTGGACAAGCCGGGTTTCGAGGTCCAGGGTGCTCTCCTTCGCGAACGACTCTGATAGGGCAGTCAGCCTGATTTTCCCTGCCGTTTTTCCAGAACGGATCACGACAAGACACTTACCGTGAAAGGCTTTCCTGTAATCGGCCCTGAACGGCTCGTGGCTTATGGGACTGCCGTTGTCCACGGCCGCTATGGTGGCGGGGCCCTCCAGGCGGAAAGTGACCAGATCGTCTGCATAAGGCACAAGGTTCCCGTTTTCATCCAGAACTTCTACCGTAACAAAAGCCAGGTCATCGCCTCCGGCCTCCAGGATAACCCTGTCAGAGGTGAGTTTCAGGCGGGCCGGTGCTCCTGAGGTTGATATACTCCGGCGTAAAAATTCTTTACCGTCACTGTAAGAGACTGCCATCAGCGTTCCCGGTTCATAGGGGATGCGCCAGCAGGCATGCAGTCTCACGGAATCCTTCGCGCTGAACCCGAGCGACCTTTCGTTAAGGAATAATTCTACAGAGTCCGCCTGGTTGTAATAAGCCCAAACATCTACCGTCTCTCCCGGATTCCAGTTCCAGTGGGGAAACAAATGAAGTACCGGAGTATCGGTCCATTCACTCTGGTACATGTAATACACATCTTTAGGAAATCCCGCCAGGTCTATGATCCCGAAATGGGCACTCCTGGCCGGCCACCAGTAGGGAGTGGGTTCTCCCAGGTAATCAAATCCTGTCCATATAAACATGCCGGAGATAAATTCGTTGTCGCGGACTTGTGTCCAGGCGCTTTCATGGGTGTTTCCCCAGGGCGCACACATGTTGTCATAGGAAGAACACATGTGGTGCGGGGTATCATAGGTCAGCCACCATTGTTTTGGTTCCTTCCTTACCGAGTCAGAGGGCATCTGGTAAAAACCCCGCGTATGGAGCGAAGAGGTTGTTTCTGCGGCAATAAACGGTTTCCCGGGAAAATTCACCGGCACCTGAGGGTAATCGCCTTCGTGGTAATTATAGCCTATGATGTCCAGCACCCCGGCCCTGAACAGGTTGTTGTACACTCCCGGTTCATTGCACCCCGCCGTAACGGGGCGGGTCGGGTCCAGCTCCTTAACCATGGTGGCCAGCTTCCTGGTCAAAAGCGCATCAAAGGGAAGATCGCCATCCACCTGGCTGTCGTTGCCAGCCATGAAGTTCAAGAGCAGGTTTGCCTGTTGCAAATCCAGCGTATCGGCCTGGGGATTGTTCCATTGTTCCAGTACTTCATTCCCTATGCTCCACATTATTACAGAAGGATGGTTTCGGTCCCGCGCGATAAAATCCCTCAGGTCCTTTTCATGCCATACTTCAAAGAACATGGCATAATCGTAGGCAGATTTGTTCTTGCGCCAGACATCAAAAGCTTCGTTCATAACCAGAAAGCCCATATTATCACAGAGGTCCAGCAATTCAGGAGCCGGGGGATTGTGTGAAGTCCGGATGGCATTACATCCCATTTGGGCCAGCATTTCCAGCTGCCGCTCCATTGCCCTGCGGTTCACGGCGGCTCCCAGTGCTCCCAGATCGTGGTGCATGCAGACTCCCCTTATCTTAAGGGGACGATCGTTAAGGAAAAAACCCGAATCGGCTGTAAACCGGAACGTTCTGATCCCAAAAGTGGTCTTGTAATCATCTATGACTTCACCGCTTTTGAGTAACAGGCTTTTCACCGTGTAAAGATTGGGATCTTCAACATCCCAGAGAGCCGGTTTTTTTACTTCCAGTGTCTGTTCCATGAGGATTTCACCTTCCGGTGAAGGGTCCACATAACGGCATTCTTTGGCGACAGTAAGTCCGGAAGGATCCAGGATTTTTGTGAGCAGGTAATAATTCCCGGCTGCTGCGGAAGGATAGGAAATGTTAGTCTTGATCAGGACTTGTGCACGTTCCGGCGAAACATAGGGTGTGGTAACGTAAGTTCCCGAATATGGAATATGAACCACGGGAGTTGCCACCAGACGCACATTCCTGTAAATCCCAGATCCTGTGTACCACCTGGAATTGGGTTGCAGGGAATTGTCCACGGTAACCTCCACCCTGTTCTCCGTCCCTGATGGATTCAACAGCGCGGTGATCTCATAGCTGAAGGAAGCATATCCGCAGGGACGGTGTCCTGCCAGGCGGCCGTTCACAAAGACACGGCTGTCCCGGTATATACCGTCAAATTCAATGAATATTCGTTTCTCCTGCGTTTCGGGTCCCAGGGTAAAAACTTTTCTGTAAATACCTTTGCCTCCGGGCAGGGCACCTCCCCCAGGAGTGGCAGGGTGGTCCTTGTCAAAAGGACCTTCTATGCTCCAGTCGTGAGGGATGTCAACCACCTGCCATACCAGTGGATCATCTATCCCTCCAGTCCTGGCAAATTCCCAGTTGTCGTTAAAATCAGTGATTTCCCGAAGGGAATCCCTGTTGCATGATGCCAAGATCAGAATGGCTGCTGCTATGATATACCATCGTTTCATAAGCCTTAAAGTTGTATGGTCAGGGCTTCCCCGTTATAAATGACAGTCGTGAGCGATTCTCCTCCCGTAAAGGGGGTTCCGGGTTTTTGGGGGGTAATTTTCCGGATCTGGAATTCCCGGGTGGTAGCCATGCCTTCAAAGGATCCTTCCCTGGCCCCTATGGTAAAGATTCCTGTTTCCTGGGCGTATTGAAAGGGAATTTTTGTAAAATCCCCTTTCTCGTAATTATAGTTTACCCCCTCATCTTCGTACAGCGTAAAACTGGCATCAGCCCCTGTGTATATGCACAAAGTGATCGGACCTTCGGTTTTATCACTTGTGTACTGAATTTCCGGACCAACCGGCAAAATGGTACCTGCTTTCACGAAAATGGGCATTATGTCCAGGGGTGCATCTGCTGTGAACTGTTGTCCTCCGGGCAGGTATTTTCCGGTATGGAAATCATACCAGTCGTTCAGCCGGGGGAGGTACACATCGCGTTTCCTGGCTTTGAACTCATATACGGGGCACACCATCAGGGCGCTGCCAAACATATACTGATCGGATATGTTAACAACATTGTCGTCTTCTGCAAAATCCATAATCAAACCCCGCATGATGGTATAGTCTTCAAACCAGGTCTTTCCGGCCAGCGTGTATATGTAAGGCATCAACCGGTAACGCAGTTTGTCGTATTTGACCATGGTTTTGTATACAGGATGGCTTTCAGGGGCAATATTGAATATTTCGCGGTAAGGATATTGACCATGACTGCGGAAAAGCGGACAAAAAGCTCCAAATTGGAACCAGCGGGCATTCAGCTCACGCCACTCATCCATATCGGGTGAGCCTTCCAGTGCTCTTTCATAACGTCCCTCTACACAGAATCCTCCTATGTCCATAGTCCAGTATGGGATCCCGGAAATACTGAAATTGATGCCGGCAGAAATCTGGGCTTTCATGTCCTCCCAGCGCGTTCCTATATCCCCGCTCCATGTGGCGGTGGAATAACGCTGCAACCCCGGGAATCCGCTCCTTGTAAGCAAAAATACACGTTTATCCGGGTCGGTTCCCCTCTGTCCTTCGTAAATACCCTGGGCGTTTACCAGGGGATATGCATTCAGGAATCTTGCAGAGGGGCCCAGAGCGGTAGGCGTGGAGAGCGCTTTACGATATTCCAGGCTGGCGTTGGACTGGATATCCGGCTCCGAGGCGTCCATCCACCAGGCATCAAATCCCAAGGGATAGAGATGTTCTTCCATTTGCTTCCAGAAGAGTTTGCGCGCCCCCGGAGCATAAGCATCGTAAAATGAGCCGATATACCCCGGTGCGATCCAGTCGCGGATGCTGTCCTCCACAGCCCGGGTGTACATCCACCCATTATCCTCATATTCCTTGTAATGTTCTGTGGTATGATAAAATTTGGGCCATACTGAGATCATGATCCGGGCGTTCTGCGCGTGGACACTGTCAACCATGGCTTTGGGATCGGGGAACCTTTCTTTGTCAAATTCATGGCTTCCCCAGGAATCTACAGGCCAGTAGAACCAATCCAGTACCATGTTGTCAATGGGAATCCTGCGTTTTCTGTATTCATTGAGGGCCCCCAGCAACTCATCTGAGGTTTTATAGCGTTCCCGGCTCTGCCAGTACCCCATGGCCCATTGGGGCATGATCTGAGCTTTGCCCGTCAGCTGGCGGTACCCGCTTATGATCTGGTCGCTATCCTGTCCATAGATAAAATAATAATCTATCATATCGGCCATTTCTGACCACCAGGATTGCTTTTCCTGTTCCAGGGGATCAACCGGTGTATAGAGCGAAAGGCCCAGGTAGGAAATCCCTCCGTCGGGTACCCACTCTATGCGCAGGGGGTATTCGATACCGGCTTCCATTTCCGCTGTGAATTTGTAACTATTGGGATTCCAGGCTGTCCGCCAGCGCTCCCCTACCACTTCCTCTCCGTTATAAAAGACCTTAGTATACCCTGCATAGTAGAGCAAAAAGTGGTGTATCCCGCTTTCTTTTGCCCCTATCGTTCCCTCCCAGGTAATCCGGGCATTATGGAAGGGAATCCCTTCAGGGAAATTTTTCACCTTGTCCAGATCTGTATAATCAATGACCGGTTCCCTTCTGCGCAGGTATTCCGTATTCCCGTCACGGCTGGAATAAATGGCTGTAAGTGCGCCTTCCTTTCCTTCAATATCCTTCAGATTAAGCACATCCAGCTGCTTGTAGTCTTCAGGATTCCCGAACCGCGAAAGCGAGTTATTGTCCCACAGCAACCCGTAATGCTTGTTTGAAAAAATAAACGGAATGGAAACTTTAGTGTTGTATTGGTACAGGGTTTCATTTTTGCCCTTGTAGTTGAATTCATCAGACTGATGTTGTCCCAGGCCGTAAAAGGCTTCATCGGCAGGAGATTCAAAAACCTGCCTGACGGTATATCCCTTGTCTCCGTCTATCTCTATAGGTGCAAATGATTTTCCTCCCCCTTTGTTTTCCTGCAGGATCACATGGCCCTCCAAATCCATGAAAACCACTTCCCCTGTAATTTTATCCACACTTGCCTGCAGGGATTCAGTCTTCACAATAACACTTCGTTCTTCCTCCACATATTCAAACGGCACCGCAGGAGTCTCACCGGTAACCCTCATCAGGCTGGGCCGTGCAGAGAACAGTGCCCCTTCAGGTACAGCCGACACGCGGATAATCTGCCTGCTCACAGGCTGGATCCTGACCTTTGACTTGTCAGACAGGGTAACTGTCACGCTTTTACTGTCAACCATCAGGCCACCGGTGCAGGACAATAATAAAAGTCCCGACATAAGGACAAAAAACCATTTTTTCATATCTTTGATTCCGTTAATTAATCTTTATCCAAAGATAGGTGTTTATGAAAACTTACACAATCCTTCTGCTTTGTTGCCTGTCGTTTTTCGGGTGCAAAAAAGAAACCGGCGGTGACGACCCGGCCATGCGCAACATGACTTCCATGGAATTATCAAAGCTCATGGGCATTGGATGGAACCTGGGCAATACCCTGGAAGCAACAGGAGGAGAGACTTCCTGGGGTAATCCGAAGGTTACGGCAGACCTGATCAGGGCGGTTAAGGAAGCAGGTTTCACCTCGGTACGTATCCCCGTATCATGGTCTGTGCATATTTCAGACCAGGGCACACACAAGATTGACAATGCCTGGATGCAGCGCGTGGGACAGGTGGTCAATTACGTGCTGGCCCAGGATATGTATGCCATCATCAATATCCACTGGGACAACGGATGGATGAACGATCCCAGGGAAAGCAGCCGGCAACAGATAAACGGTAAACTCCATGCCATCTGGACACAGATAGCCACGTATTTTAAAGATTATGATGACCGGCTTCTTTTTGCCGGTTCCAACGAGGTCCATATGGAAGGGGACTGGTCTTCCAATCCGCCGGCTGAATATTTGTCTGTACAGAACTCTTTCAACCAGACTTTTGTAGATGCCGTAAGGGAAACAGGAGGACGCAACCTCAAACGGCACCTTGTCATACAGAGTTATCTTACCAATATTGACCTGGCATACAAATCACTCATCATTCCACAGGACCCCACCCCCGACAGGCTCATGGTGGAAGTGCATTACTACGATCCTTACGAATTCTCTCTGAAGGAGGATGACCCGTATGATTTTCGTTGGGGTTCCCTAGCCTCCGGGCCTGTTACTGCCTGGGGCCAGGAAGACTGGGTGGAAACGGCCTTTGGGAAAATGAAGAAATTCACTGACCGCGGCCTCCCGGTGATCCTGGGGGAATATGGGGCGCTGTACCGCTTAAAGCTTACCGGAGAGGACCTGACGGAACATAAAAAATGCCGTTCCTATTACCTGGAGTATGTTACAGAGGCTGCAATCCGGCACGGTATGGTGCCTTTTTACTGGGACAACGGGGCTCCCGACTTTGTGCTGATCAGCCGTTCGTCCAACCAGGTAGTTCATCCGGATGCGCTTCAGGCGATAATGAAATCGCGTCCATAAATCCCCGGTCTTCCTCTAAGAATTCTTCCCCGGCAGAAGCGGCGGCAACAGCCAGTCGGTCGCATTTTTCATTCTGTGGGTGGCCCGCATGGCCTTTAACCCAGACAAAGCGTATTTTATGTTTAGAGGCGACGTCAAGGTAACGTTTCCAGAGGTCAGTATTCTTTTTATTACGGAAATTCCTGGCTATCCAGTTCTGAAGCCAACCTTCCTCAACGGCTCTTACAACATACGAAGAGTCTGAATAGATACAGACTTCTGTTCCTGGTTTTTTTAATGCTTCCAGGCCGGCAATGACGGCCATCAGTTCCATCCTGTTATTGGTGGTTTTGCGGTAACCGGCAGAGATTTCCTTATAATGACGGCCACTTCGCAAAATAACCCCGTATCCCCCGGGGCCGGGGTTTCCAAGGGCAGATCCATCGGTAAAAATATCAACCTTCATGCACACCACCTGTTATGGCCTGGTTCCTCCTCCTCGTCCTGTAAATGTCACAAGCCATAAAGATCGCCGCCAGCATGGATTCGGCAGATGCCTTGTCCTCACCGGCAAGGCGGTAAGCTGTCCCGTGGTCGGGAGATGTCCTGATGACAGGCAATCCGGCGGTGAAATTGACCCCCTGACTAAAAGACAAAGCTTTAAAAGGACTCAGTCCCTGATCGTGATACATGGCAAGAACGGCGTCAAATTTCCTGTACCCTGCAGCAGCAAAGAAACCATCGGCCGGATAGGGACCGAAAGCCAGTATCCCTGATTGATTGACTTCTTCTATGGCAGGTAAAATGATTTGCCCTTCTTCGGTACCAATGAGCCCTCCGTCCCCGGCGTGCGGGTTAAGTCCCAGGACAGCTATCCTGGGCTGAATGATCGTAAAGTCTTTTTTAAGTGTATCATCCATCAGCCGTATCTTCTGCACGATTTTCTCTTTTGTGAGTTCTGCAGGGACCCGGCTCAAAGGGATATGTCCAGTAACCACACCTACCCTTAGGCCATAACTGCAGAGCATCATCAAAGGACTTGATACCCCAAAGGCATTGCCCAGGTACTCGGTATGACCGGGAAAAACAAATCCCTCCCGGTTCATGCCCTGCTTGTTAAAGGGAGCTGTCACCAGCACCTGAATCTTCCCGCTGCGAAGATCCTCTACGGCTCGTTCGAGTGATTGCATGGCTGCCTGTGCCCCTTCCCGGGTCATTTTTCCCGGTTCGGCTATAAACTGATCCGAAACACAGGGAATCAGGTTCACCATCTTGAAATGAAGGTCTGAAGCCGATTGCGTGATATGGACATTGAAATTTTCGACCCCGGCGCACAATTTCTTGTAATACCCCAGCAGACGGGACGAACCATAAATCACGGGGGTACACATTTCGTTGATGCGGGTATCGGCCAGGGCTTTTATCAGTACTTCATATCCTATTCCGTTTGTATCACCCTGCGTGATCCCTACAATTATTTTTTTATGCATAATGTGTTAATTTTTGTCGATGATTTCCCTCCCGAAAGGGGTCAGTGCCAGGGATACCATCTTGAAGTGCTGTTTTCCGAAAGGAATTCCCACTATGGTTATACACAAAAATGCACCCCAGAAAAGATGGCTCAGTGCGATCAAGATACCCCCAAGGAAAATCCATAAAATATTCAAAACCGTGCTCAGGCAGCCCGTTCCCGGCTCAACAGACCTGGTGGTTTTTCCGAACGGCCAGAGTGCAAAGGCCGCCAATTTGAAACTTTGAACCCCGAATGGGATCCCTATGATGGTTATACACATCAAAAGACCTGAAATGACGTATTCCAGGGCAATAATAAATCCTCCGAACAGAAGCCAGAGTATGTTTCCCAGTATGCTCATACCGCAAATATACGCAAGATATCGTTATATTTGCATGGCTATGACTTCTGTATGGGACACGAACATACAATTTCTCCAGGGAGTAGGTCCGGTGCGTGCCAGGGAACTTGAAAAGGGTCTGAATATAAAAACATTTGGCGACCTGATCCATCATTATCCGTTCCGCTACATAGACAGGACCCGCTTTTACTCTGTGCGGGAAATAGATCCCGACCTGGCATTCATCCAGATACGGGGCGAGGTCAGGGATATGAAAATCATTGGGGCTGGCTCACGGAAGCAGAGAATGGTAGTTCTTTTTGCTGATCCCACCGGAAGTGTGGACCTTGTTTTTTTCAAGGGAATCCGATGGATCAGGGATAAGATCAAACTGAATACAGAGTATATTGTTTTTGGAAAACCCGCCTTATTCAACGGAAGAATCAACCTGGTCCACCCCGAGATTGACCTGCCCGACGATCAGAGCCTCAGGGGCAGCGCGGGGCTTCAGGCAGTATATTCTACCACAGAGTCGCTCAGGGACAAGGGCTTTACCCAAAAAGTTTTTTCCCGTCTCATAGCCCAGGCCCTTACCCGTATTGAAGGCCACGTGTTGGAGACGCTCACCCCGGCCATGCTCAGGCAACTCAAGTTGATGCCCCTGTCCCTTGCTCTGGAAGAGATTCATTTTCCCAGAAACCTTAAAAACCTGCAAGCCGCACAAACCAGGTTGAAATTCGAGGAATTATTTTTCATTCAACTCGGCTTGCTTAAACAACGTGCTGTCCGGCTTAGGGCCGAAGATGGTCTGCGGTTTTCCACAGTAGGCGCGGCTTTCAACAATTGTTACAAGAAGCTGCCCTTTGAGCTGACCGGTGCTCAAAAGCGGGTGATTAAAGAGATCAGGGCCGATCTGGGAAGTGGGCGCCAGATGAACCGCCTGCTGCAGGGAGATGTTGGCAGTGGAAAAACACTGGTTGCCTTACTGAGCGCACTGATCGCAGCAGATAACGGCTACCAGGCCTGTATGATGGCCCCTACAGAGATCCTGGCCAATCAGCACTACAATACCGTTTCCCGCTTCCTGCAGGGGCAGGATATTAAAGTGGGACTGCTCACAGGCTCGACCAAAGCTTCTGAGCGCAAAGTCCTGCACGAATCGTTGCAGGACGGGTCGCTGCACCTGCTCATTGGAACCCATGCATTGATAGAAGATACGGTTACATTTAAAAAGCTTGGTTTTGTGGTCATAGACGAACAACACCGCTTTGGAGTAGAACAGCGGGCACGTTTATGGGAGAAAACAGAAGGTTCTCCGCCCCATATCCTGGTGATGACCGCCACTCCTATACCCAGGACACTGGCCATGACACTTTACGGAGACCTGGATGTGTCGGTGATAGATGAGCTGCCGCCGGGAAGACAGCCTGTACAGACTATCCATTATCCTTCTTCACGAAGGGGAACTGTATACTCCTTCCTTAAAAAACAGATCACAGAAGGCCGGCAGGTTTACGTTGTATATCCACTGATCCGCGAGTCTGAAAAAATGGATTACGAAAACCTGGAAACAGGCTATCGCGATATTGCCATGGCATTCCCGGCCCCCCTTTATTCCGTTGCTGTGGTACATGGTCAGCAAAAACCGGAAGACAAGGCTTTTGACATGAACATGTTTGTAAAGGGACAGGCCCAGATTCTGATTGCCACCTCTGTCATAGAAGTGGGCGTAGATGTCCCCAATGCCACCGTGATGGTTATTGAAAGTGCAGAACGATTCGGTTTGTCACAACTCCATCAATTGCGCGGACGTGTAGGACGCGGTGCTGAAAAATCATATTGCATCCTGATGACCGGCAATGCCCTGAGCAAAGAAGCCAGGCAGCGCCTGAAGCTGATGTGCGAAAGCAATAATGGTTTTGAGATTGCCGAGGCAGATATGCGCCTCCGGGGACCCGGCGACCTGGAAGGAACAGCGCAGAGCGGTCTGGCTTTTGATCTTCATATTGCCAGTCTGGCCAGAGACGGACAAATCCTTGAATGGGCAAGAATGGAAGCACAAAAAATCCTGGATGATGATCCACTTCTTGACTCGGAAAAAAATAAAATTCTCCGGTTTCAGCTTGAAATCCTGGGAAAAAGACGAGCCGATTTCAGCAAGATTTCCTGAATGATGTTCCTTCCCCGCTAAAAAGGATCTACCTGGTTCCGGGATCTGAGCATCATGGAATCATAGAGTTTACCCTGATCCTCAAATGTAAATCGCCTTAAAGTATCCCTGTATTTGAGCTTTGGATCTGAATAATCAACCAGGAAAACCCGCTGGCGGGAAATAACGGTCAGAGAAACCAGATATTTGCCCTGTGAATCGGTATAAGCCGTATCTGCTTCCATTTTACCGCTATAAGTTCTGTTCATGATCACCCGGATACCTTCCAGGGGCAAATTGACAATATTCCTGACTTCCCCTTCTACTGCATAGGTATACGTGTTCTCCCGCTGCTCTATGCATGAAGCTGTGAGCATCATGAAAGCCACCAGAAGTAGTATGATTTTATAGGACATTGAGCACTTGTTCTTTAATTTTCTCGAGTTCGTCTTTCATCATCACAACGTATTGTTGCATCCCGGCATGAGCTGCCTTGGAACCCAGCGTATTGATCTCCCTTCCCATCTCCTGTGCAATGAAGTTGAGTTTCCGGCCAGCAAATGCTTCCTGGTCCATTGTCTGGCGGAAATAGGTGCAATGCTGGCTTAACCGCACACGTTCTTCACTGATATCCGTTTTTTCAAGGTAATAGATCAATTCCTGCTCCAGCCGGTTCTGGTCTATCGTTACATCCTCACCCAATCCGGACAATTTGTCATCCAGTCGTTTTCTGACAGACACGATCCGGCCAGGGTCCAGTTTTTCAACTTCCAGGAGGTGGTTTTCAATATTGTCAATATGGGACAACAGGTCCTGTCCCAGTCTTTCCCCTTCCCGGCATCTGAATTCATCCAGGTTGTCTGCCGCCCTATAAATACACTCTTCAAGTACTTTCCATTCAAAGGCATCCATTTCTTTCTTCTGCACTTCCCTTACTTCGGGCATCCTCAACAGGGCAGCGGCCAGCTCTGCAGGACTGACTTCCTGATCGATATCTCTGAATACTTCCTGTAATTCTTTATAATACTGTCTGATAAGTACGACATTAAAAGTATTTCCCAATTCAGCCACTTCCTGGTCAATCCCTATGAACAGATCGATATTGCCACGTTGTAACCTGTTTATTAGATTTTTACGTAATTCATGTTCATATTCCCTGGGTATTTGGGATGTTTTAAAGCCGATATCTGCCGTTTTCCCATTTACGGAACGAATCTCAACGGTAAATTTTTTCCCGGAATATGATACTTCGGCTTTTCCGTAACCGGTCATTGAACGAATCATTTGCATCTAATTTTCAGCAAATATACATTATTATGATTATTTTTGCCCAACAAAATCATCCCGGCATATGAATGCAGAAAATACACAGACTTCATTGGAACATTCCCTGAACTTTATTGAAGAGATCATCCAGGCAGACCTGACCCAGGGAAAACACCAGTCCATTATAACCAGGTTTCCCCCGGAACCCAACGGATACCTTCATATAGGCCATGCCAAGAGTATTTGTTTGAATTTCGGACTGGCCCGGAAATTCGGAGGAAAAACCAACCTTCGTTTTGACGATACCAATCCCACAAAGGAAGATACAGAATACGTGGATTCCATCAAGGAAGACATAAACTGGCTTGGCTTTCAGTGGGCCAATGAATTCTATGCCTCGGACTATTTTGAACAATTGTACCAGTGGGCACATGTCCTGATCCGCAAGGGCCTGGCCTATGTGGACGATCAGACACAGGACGAGATCCGTCTGAACCGAGGTACCGTGACCACCCCGGGAAAAGACAGCCCGTGGAGGGACAGGAGCATTGAAGAAAACGCTGATTTGTTTACCCGGATGAGGAACGGGGAATTTCCCGATGGCAGAAGGGTCTTGCGTGCCAAAATAGATATGAGCCATCCCAATATGCTCATGAGAGATCCCCTGATGTACAGGATCATTCACGCAGAACACCACCGCACCGGGAATACCTGGTGCATATATCCTATGTATGACTATGCCCACGGGCAGTGTGATTCCATAGAGCAGATCACCCACTCTGTTTGCACCCTTGAATTTGATGTACACCGGCCGCTTTACGATTGGTTCATAGAGCAGCTGGACATATTTCCTTCCCACCAGTACGAGTTTGCAAGGCTCAACATAACCCATACGGTGATGAGCAAGCGGAAACTCCTGGAACTGGTGCAGACCGGTCTTGTCAATGGCTGGGACGATCCCAGGATGCCCACCATATGCGGGCTCAGGCGAAGGGGATATACCCCTTCTGCAATCCGTCTGTTTGCTGAAAAGGTTGGCGTTGCCAAAAGGGATAATGTAATAGATATTGCGCTTATGGAATGGTGCATACGGGAAGAATTGAATAAGACCGCACCCCGCCATATGGCTGTACTGGATCCGTTAAAGGTGATCATAACCAACTACCCGGAAGGCAGGGAAGAGTTCATGAAAGCGCCTCTAAACCCGGAAGACCCCTCGGCCGGGGAAAGGCTGATTCCTTTCTCCCGCGAGATCTATATTGAACGGGATGACTTTATGGAAAATCCGCCTAAGAAGTATTTCCGTCTGATGCCAGGGGGAGAAGTCCGGCTTAAATACGGTTATATCATCAAATGTGAAAACATAGTCAGGGACAACAACGGAAAGCTTGTGGAACTGCACTGCACGCTGGATCCGGATACAAAACCGGGGACAGGCACCTGGCGTAGTGTAAAGGGAACCATCCACTGGCTGTCGGCCAGGCACGCCATTGCCGGTGAGGTACGTCTTTTTGACCGGCTGTTTACAGAACCTTATATGGGTTCTATTCCAGAGGACAAGGATTACAGGGGCTATCTGAATCCTGATTCCCTGAAGATTGTGCAGGCATATATAGACAACCAGGCAGCCCTCCTGGCTAATGAAGCGGTCAGTGGAAAGGACGACACGCGTATCCGCTTTCAGTTTGAGCGGTTGGGTTATTTTGTACCTGATTACGACTCAACACCGGAGAGACCGGTGTTCAACAGGATCTGTATTTTGAAAGACTCTTTTGCCAGAACCCTGAACCAGCCTTAAACATCAATTTTTTCGTTATTGTCATCCAGCCATCTGGCCTGCGTTACTGCAAGTTCAGGGGCTATCCTGACATTGAGACGGCATCCGTATTTTCTGGACCATTTTTTGGTTCTAGACACGAACCCCTTGGTCAGATAAGCTTCTACAAAGGGATGAACTTCCAGTATAACGCTTTTCAGTTTCTTTTCGTTGGCAAAGAAAGCCAGCTGGTTTTCAATATTTTCTGTAAACAACAGGCTGGGTGCAATCTTTCCCGTTCCATTGCAGCTGGGACATTTTTCACTGGTGTTGATTTCCATGGCCGGCCTTACCCGCTGACGCGTAATTTGCATAAGTCCAAATTTTGTCAGGGGCAGGATGCTGTGTTTTGCCCTGTCCGTAGCCATGAGCTCCTGCATTTTTTTGTAAAGTTTCTGGCGGTGATCAGCGGTATCCATATCTATGAAATCAACCACAATGATACCGCCAAGGTCCCTGAGCCTGAGTTGCCGTGCAAGTTCCTCGGCAACAATCATATTCACCTCAAAGGCATTATCTTCCTGCCCGGTTGCTATTTTTGAGCGGATCCCGCTGTTGACGTCAACCACGTGTAAAGCTTCTGTATGCTCTATGATGATATAGATGCCCTGCCTTAGGGGAACCACCCTGCCAAAGGAGCTCCGGATCTGCCGGCTGATATCAAAAGCATCGAATATCAGATCTTTTCCTTTGTAAAACTTGACAATCTTTTCCTTTTCCGGGGCTATGGTGGAAATATAGGAACAGATCTCTTCAAATACCGTGTTATCGTTGACGTGTATGCTTGTAAAGGTGTCGTTGAGCAGATCGCGGATAACAGTAGTTATGCGGCTGTTTTCTGTCAGTAAACGGGAAGGGACTTTCCCTTTACGCATTACAGACCAGGATTCTTCCCATTTATGGATCAGCGAATTCAGTTCGGCGTCCAGGACTGCTGCCCTTTTACCTTCGGCAGCTGTCCTCACGATAAGGCCATAGTTGGGAGGCAGTATGCTCTGAACCAGACGTTCCAGTCTGCCCCGCTCTTCCTTGAGGCTGATTTTTGAAGAGAGGTTAATCTTTTCGGAAAACGGCAACAATACCATATTCCTTCCGGCAATGGATATGTCGGATGTCAAACGCGACCCTTTAGTAGAGATGGGTTCCTTGACAATCTGGACCAGTATGGCCTGTCCCACTTTCAATACCTCCGAGATCTTGCCTTCCTTGGGCAACACCGACCCCAGCTTAAGGCTGGAATAGATTTCGGCGGGTGGGTTTTTTCTGGCAATTACCTGTTGGGTAAAATAATTGACTGCAGAAAAGGCATATCCCAGATCCAGATAGTGTATAAAAGCATCCTTGTCATGGCCAATATCGACAAAAGCAGCATTCAGAGCCGGCATGATCCTCTTGACCTTACCCAGATACAAATCGCCCACCGAGAAATGATTGTCGCTTGTCTCTTCCCTGTGCAATTCAACGAGCCTCTTGTTTTCCAACAACGCTATGGAAACTGCAGAAGAGGTAACATCAATAATTAAATCTTTCTCCATTCTGTGGTAAAAGTAAGAAACCTAAAGTGTCTTTTAGAAAAAAGTTTCTTTAGGTTTCCAGGTTCATCAGACATTATGGCTTATTTCTTTTTATGACGATTCTTGCGCAAACGTTTTTTCCGTTTGTGCGTAGCCATTTTATGCCTTTTTCTTTTTTTTCCGCTTGGCATATTAAAATTATTTAACGCTGTTTTTTACTTTATCCATGAAAATTTTTGCCGGCTTAAAAGCAGGTATGTAATGTTCTGGAATAACTAAAGTGGTGTTTTTCGAAATATTGCGAGCCGTTTTTTTAGCGCGTTTTTTCAGGATAAAGCTTCCAAAACCACGAAGATATACATTATTATTCTGAATCAAAGAGCTTTTAACGTTATCCATAAAATTTTCTACAACTTTCTGAACAACGATTTTCTCCAGGCCAGTAGATTTGGCAATTTCATTTACGATATCTGCTTTAGTCATAATACGATAAATTTAAGAGTTATTTAAATAGATTGCATTTCCAAATGGACTGCAAAAGTAACATTTTATTCTTAATATCAAGACGTTTCAGTCAAAAAAACAAAAAAAACGTCTTTATACATATCTTTGCGCAATGGATTTCACAAGCCTCCTACTTGACTGGTATAACAAAAAACAGCGGGACCTTCCCTGGAAAAAAAACAAAGACCCTTATTCTGTATGGGTATCTGAAGTGATCCTGCAACAAACCCGGGTTGAGCAGGGAACACATTATTACAAAAGGTTCCTTGAAGCTTTTCCCACAATTCATCATCTTGCTCAGGCACAAGAAGATGAGGTGCTAAAATTGTGGCAGGGACTGGGATATTATTCCCGGGCACGAAATATGCATAAGACCGCAAAAAGGTTGATGGAAGAACACAACGGTACGTTCCCGGCAGATGTTTCTCTTTTAAGAAGTCTTCACGGCATAGGTGACTATACCGCTGCTGCCGTTGCTTCTTTTGCCTTCGGATTGCCGGTTGTGGCCCTTGACGGGAACGGATACAGAATCCTGGCAAGGGTTTTTGGCATAGACCTGGAAGTGGGTACAACCCGGGCAAAAAAAGTCTTTTCCGAGCTGGCAGAATCGTTGCTTCCGACTGACAACAGCGCCTCTTTCAATCAGGCCCTGATGGACTTCGGATCTCTTGTCTGCACTCCCCGGCCTGTATGCTCATTGTGCCCTATGACAAATACGTGCCTTGCATACCAAAAGGGACTGACTGACAAATTACCCGTAAAGCAGGAAAAAAATGTATCCCGATTACGATATTTTAATTACCTGGACATAGAATTGGGGAAAACCACCTACTTAAGGCAAAGAGCGGGCAAAGACATATGGAAAGGTCTCTATGAATTTCCCCTGATAGAAACCCCACAGAGGACAGGGTTTCCTGAACTGGAGAAGACAGAGCAATTCGTGAAATTGTTTGGTTCTTCAACCCTTACAATGATTGGCACCCATGATGCCAGTCCCCACAAACTGACACATCAGATTATTTATCCGGTTTTCTACAAGATCAAACTCAGCCGTCCCGCTCCGGGACTTGAAAAAGAGTATCTCCGGATTGACCGGAAGGATATACACCGGTATGCAATATCCAGACTTACAGAAAAATATCTGAATTTTTTTCATAATTTTGCCGCCCTATGAAATCCAGCCTGTTCCTACGCCTTTTGATTCCAGCCTTTTTCGCCCTGGTCCCGCTTGCCGGATGGAGCGGGAATTTGCGTATTGACGGGATTCAGATTACAGGGAACCAGGTAACAAAGGATTTTATCATATTCAGAGAACTGCCTTTTTCAGCGGGTGACACGATCCCCGAAAATGATCTTTCTGAAAAAATTCGGGTGGCAAGGGAAAATCTGAACAACCTGCTTCTTTTTAACTATGTGGAAATATCACCCCTCCGGTCTGTGAATGACTCTTCCCTGGTAACAGTGATCATCCAGGTAGAAGAAAGATGGTATATCTGGCCGCTGATAGAAGTAAAACTGGAGGAGCGCAACCTGAGTACCTGGCTGCAAAGTTGGGATTTCTCCAAAATCACCATAGAAGCTGGTGCACGTATTGACAACTTTCTGGGACTGAAGCATAAATTGGTAATTGCTGCACACGGAGGTTACCAGTGGGGGGTCTTTCTTGGTTACCGGGACATTTCCCTGGACAGGCAGGGAAAGCATTTCATGAGTCTGGACCTGCAGGGGAACATAAGCCACAACCTGGACATATTCACACAGGAGGACAAACCGGCCCGTTTTAACATCCGGGACATTTTTCTGGAAAAAACCATCGATACCCGTATCAATTATTCATACAGGCCTGACATCCGCTCAATCCATAACGTTTCCTTTATGCACGAATTCACCATGCTGGCCGATACTGTACTCAGGCTCAATCCTCATTATTGGGGGAATGACCAGCTAAGAAGGAACGCATTCAGGCTCAATTACAGGTACCGCCTTGATCACCGGGACTACCACCCTTACCCCCTGAACGGCTATTTTCTCCAGGCAGGGTTGAATACCTATATCACCTCCGATGCTACTGTACGCTATGCCCAGGTTACCCTGGGACTTCAGGTTTTTAAACAGATATCCTCTTCACGCTGGTATGTTTCTACCGTTTTTTCCGGAGGTTACTCACTTTCCAACACCCAGGCGTATATATTGGAAAAAGCCATAGGGTATGACAACAACATGTTGCGCGGTTACGAATACACCGTGGCGGACGGCCAGTCTTTTGTCATATCCAATAACACATTGAAATATAATATTCTGAAGAAAAAGACCTTCACACTCAACTGGCTTTCATTCCTGCCCAAATTCAACAAGATCCACGTGTCCATATACGCAAATGCCCATTTTGACGTGGGTTACGCAAAGAACAAATGGGACTACCATCTGAATTCCCTGAGCAACCAATGGCTTTACTCCGGAGGCCTTGGCCTGGACCTTGTTACCTATTATGATATGGTTATCGGGATTGACTATTCGGTCAACAGACAGTGCAATCACGGCTTTTTTTCCTGGAAGAATTTCTTTTTTTCCATAAAAGTTCCGTTTATTTGATTGTCGGTCATTTTGTCAGTAGGGCTATCTGGCACGAAGATTGACTGAATATTGCAGAGGATAAATTGTATGAATCTAATTCTAAGTGATAAAATGACCGTGATTCCCTTAATGGAAATGGACATGGACGAGCCTGCAGGAGATATGATCAAGAACACTTTGCCGCAGATACTTCCTCTTTTGGTACTGCGCAATGCGGTTGTATTTCCGGGCACTATGATTCCAATAACCGTAGGCAGGGAAAAATCCATTAAACTGGTAAGGGAAAGTCTGACCGGAGATAAGTGGGTGGGGACGGTCACGCAAATGGATCCGCTGGATGACGACCCGGATGAAACTATGATCAGCGACCATGGGTGTCTGGCAAAAATATTGAAAATCATAGAAATGCCGGAAGGAGGCATTACTGTTATACTGCATGGTTTCAGCCGTTTCAAGATTGACCGCATTGTCCAGAAGGAACCATACTTTACGGCCCAGGTAAGCTTTCTGTCCGACATACAACCTGTAGAAGGTGACACCGGTTACAAAGCGGTTGTCGATGGCATCAAGGAAGTGGCTGCACAGATCTTCCAACTCACGCCAAGCATACCCAAAGAAGCAGAGTTCGCACTCAGAAACATTGAAAAGGACGATTTCCTGGTAAATTTTGTTGCGTCCAACATATACCTGGACGGGATAAAGGAAAAACTCGTCCTGCTGGCTACCGACAAGCTCAAGGACCGCGCTTCATACCTGCTGGAATTGCTTTACAAGCACCTGGAATTGCTCAAATTCAAAGAACAGATCCACCAGAAAGTACGGGGTGAGATCGATCAGCAGCAAAAAGAATATTACCTGAGCAACCAGCTCAAAACGATTCAGGACGAGCTGGGCATAACTCAGGACATGGAGGACATAGACAACCTCAGGGAAAAAGCCTCAAAAAAGAAATGGAGCAAGGAAATTGCAGAAATATTTGAAAAGGAGGTCCAGAAGCTGGAAAGAGCCAATCCTCATCAGCCCGATTACGGCATACAGCTCAACTACCTGCAGTTTATGGTAGACCTGCCCTGGGAAGAATATACAAAGGACAACCTGGACCTGAAGCGCGCCCGCAGGGTTCTGGACAAGGACCATTCCGGACTCGACACGGTCAAGGAAAGGATCCTGGAACACCTGGCCGTTCTCAAGCTTAAGGGAGACATGAAATCTCCCATTCTCTGCCTGTACGGTCCTCCGGGAGTCGGCAAAACATCGCTGGGCAAATCGGTGGCACGGGCACTTGGAAGAAACTTCGCACGCATATCCCTGGGCGGACTTCACGATGAGTCTGAGATCAGGGGCCACAGGCGGACATACATCGGGGCCATGCCCGGAAGGATCATCCAGAGCGTTAAGCGGAGCAAATCATCAAATCCGGTAATTGTTCTGGACGAGATAGACAAAGTGGGCACAGATTTCAGGGGAGACCCCTCCTCGGCTTTGCTTGAAGTGCTGGATCCGGAACAAAACAATACATTCCACGACAATTACCTGGATGTGGATTACGACCTGTCAAGGGTGCTGTTCATCACCACAGCCAATAACATTGGCGGCATCCAGCCGGCCTTGCGTGACCGGATGGAGATGATTCCCATTAACGGATACCTGGCCGAGGAAAAAAGGACGATCGCCCTGAAACACCTCTTGCCCAAACAACTTGAAGCACATGGATTAAAACCGTCCCAACTCAAGTTGAACGGGCATTCCATAGATGTAATCATCAATGAATATACAAGGGAATCCGGAGTGCGGAACCTGGACAAGCAATTGGCCAAGGTGGCCAGGCACGTGGCAAAAAAGATTGCTTTCGGAGAAGAATACAATCCAGTGCTCACACCGGACAACATACGTGAAATATTGGGTGTGCACCGGATCATCCAGGATGTGCAGAAAGGCAACGAGTTTCCGGGGGTGGTCACCGGACTGGCGTGGACCGAGACCGGAGGTGAGATCTTATTTGTGGAAACAAGCCTGAGCAAGGGAAAAGGCACCCTTACCACCACCGGGAGCCTGGGAGATGTGATGAAGGAATCGGCCATCATTGCACAACAGTATCTGAAGGCTCATGCTGACTTGCTGGGACTCGACCCGGAATTGTTTGAAAAAACAGACATCCACCTGCACGTTCCTGAGGGGGCTATCCCTAAAGATGGTCCTTCTGCCGGGATTACCATGATCTGCTCCATGGCCAGTTCTTTCCTGAACAAATGTATCAAAAAAGGCGTTGCCATGACCGGGGAAATCACCCTGCGCGGCAGGATCCTTCCGGTGGGTGGAATCAAGGAAAAGATCCTTGCTGCAAAACGTTCCGGCATCAGGATCATCATATTATCCGAAGATAACAGAAAAGACATTGAAGAAATCAAACCGGATTTTATCAAAGGACTGGAGTTCAAATTTATGAAAACCATACCCGAAGTCATTAAATACGTCTTGTAAGGTGGATGTAAAAATTGAGGAAAGTTGGAAAAATGTATTGCTACCCGAGTTCTCCAAACCCTATTTTGAAGGGATTGCCTCTTTTCTTCATGACCAGATAAAACAGGGAAAAACCATATACCCCCCCGGCAAACTTATATTCAACGCTTTTGAACTGACGCCTTTTCCTGCCCTGAAAGTCCTCCTGCTTGGACAGGATCCTTACCACCAGCCCGGGCAGGCGCATGGCTTGTCCTTTTCGGTGCCCGGCAATATGCCGCTGCCTCCTTCGCTTCAGACCATATTTGCCGAGTTGAAAGCTGACCTGGGGATCTCCCCTCCCCGGCACGGCTGTCTGGAAGCCTGGGCAAGACAGGGTGTTATGCTTCTCAACGCCATACTCACTGTAGAAGCAGGCAAACCAGCCTCCCACAGCAAGACAGGCTGGATGGAATTTACAGATGCCGTGATCCGGACAGTATCCGCAAAAAAAGAGAACGTGGTTTTTTTGTTGTGGGGAAATTTTGCCCGCAGTAAAAAGGGTCTTATTGATGCTTCCCGGCATTGCATTCTGGAAGCTGCGCATCCATCCCCCCTTGCACGGGGAGCTTTCCTGGGATCAAAGCCTTTCTCGGCCACCAACTCTTATCTTGAATCAAAAGGATTGCAGCCGGTTGACTGGCGCTTGTAACAGCAATAGAGAGGAAGTCCGATATTTTTATTAATTTTGGGAACACAACCAAATCATTCCGAACATGGAAAAAACCGCCGTTTTCCCCGGCTCCTTCGATCCTTTTACTTCCGGACACCTGGATGTTCTGCTTTCTGCCAGAAAACTCTTTGAAAAAATCATCGTCGCTGTTGGGATTAACCAACAGAAGGTGAGCCTTTTTTCGCCTGTAGCCAGGGTTGCCATCATCAGGGAAGTGATCAAAGACCTTTCCAATGTGGAAGTATGTTCCTTTAACGGGCTGACCATAGATTTCTGCAGAAAAAACAAAATCAATTTCATTTTCAGGGGAATCCGCACCACCACTGACTTTGAATTGGAACAGGTCATTGCCCAGGTCAATTCAAAGATGGCTCCCGAAATCCAGACGATCTTCATTCCATCAGGTCCTAAATATTCTTTCATATCTTCCACTGTGGTACGGGATGTGCTTCTTAACGGGGGGGATGCAGGTTGTATGCTGCCTCCGGGACTTGATTTAAAAAAATACTTAAAAATGTAAGACCCGTATGTGGTCTCTTTTAATTCTCTTTTCCTACAGCATTTCCCTATGTATGAACGGGGGAAGCAATGTACCGGTGATTCTGGCGGTACAGCAGGGAGAATACGTGATCCCGGTGGATACGCTAAGTCCGGACAACCAGGGTTGTGTAAGGTTTGAAGGAGATACCCCACTTGAGGCCGGACAGTATGTCTTTGTCCAGAACAACAAGAGATTGTTCAATTTTCTGATATCCGGTCCCGGGGAGGTGAAGCTGTCCTTTTCTGCACGCCTGGAAGAAGGACGTACATTGGAAGTGCAGGCAGAAGGTTCAGAAGAAAACAACGCCTATCTGCGGTTTAACCGTTTCCTGCAGGAGCATTATGCCCGTGCCAATGAAATCCTGGAACAGGCAAGCGATCCGGAAAAGGCACTGGCAGACGTGGAGCGTCTTGAATCGACCATAAGGGAATATACGGATTTTCTTGCCCGGGAGTATGAAGGGTATATGCTCGGGATCATCGCTAAAAATGTGTTCACTCCTGAAGCCGCACAAGCGGAAACAGCAATTCGCTACCTGGATAATATTGATTTTACAGATCCCCGGATTCTGAACACTTCCATACTGCCTTTAAGACTCAAAGAATACTTTACCGGGATACTGCCTCCCCTGCCCGATTCCCTGATCTTTCATGCAGACCGGATCCTGAAAGGAGACATACATCCAAAGGTAAAAGGCTATGTTGCCCGATACCTGTTCACCTTGTTTTTTACCAGTGAGATTATGGGGATGGAAAGTGCTGCGGTTCATATGGCGGAAACATGGCTGCTGGCAGATCCTACCCTGTGTCCGGACCCTGATCTGACGGGCGAGATGGAAGCTTTTGTCCGCTTTAACAAACAATGCCTGTTGGGCATGAAGGCTCAGGAGCTCAACCTGCCCGATGTGCATGGCAGGATGCAGTCACTACACAAGACAGAGGCGCAGTATACCGTTGTGTTCTTTTTTGAAGACAATTGCCCTGCCTGTAGCAGTGAACTACTTAAGCTCACCCGTTTTGCCAAAGAAAATAACGATCCGTACGTGAAGTACTTTGCGGTTTATACACAAGACAACAAAGATATCCTGACCAGGTATGCAGCTTATTTTCCTTCAAACTGGACCACTGTTTGGGATCCGGATTTCAGTTCCGGATTTCACGAAAAATTCAATGTAAGGAGCACCCCCAGGATCTACCTTCTGGACAAGAACAAGACAATAATTGGAAGGGACCTGAACACTGAAACCCTGGATGAACTGATCCGGAATCACAGAGGCACAAAGGAGGTTGTCCTTCCCAAAGCACACGATCTTCTGCTGGAAACAGATAACGGGACCCCTTGTACCTTGTATGGGGTAAGGGCTCCCTACACAATTCTGTATTTTTATGATCCGGCGTGTTCTGTATGCGGCCTGGTGACTGCCCGTTTATATGAGTTGTTCCTGAGCGCAAAGGACAAGGGCATCGTCTTTTTTTCCGTTTATACAGGCAACGATTATCTGTCCTGGAAAAAATGGCTGATAGAAGGAGGCTATACAGATTGGATAAATGCCTGGAACCCTTCCTCTGATGACCGTATTCATAAGCATTACAACGTGGTTGATCCGCCCATCATATTGCTGCTTGATGAAGAAAAAGGCATTGTGGCAGACAACCTTTCTACCGGTGCTCTTAGCGTGATTATCAATCAACTAAATCAATAATTAGTATGATTCATTACCTGGATGAATACCTGAAATTCCTCCGACAGAACGATGAGTTGATTACCATAAACCATTTTGTAGATCCTAACCAGGAAATTGCCGAAATTACCGACAGGCAGGCCAGCCTGCCCCATGGAGGCAAAGCCCTGCTGTTTGAAAACAATGGAACCAGTTTCCCTGTTGTCACCAACATCTTCAATTCTCATAAAAGAATTGCATTGGCCTTTGGTCTGGATACTATTGATGATGTCACTACCAGGATTTCTGCGTTTTATGAAGCCATATCTCACTACCCTGCCGGTGGCAGGTTCATGAGAAAATCTCCTGTTTCTGAATTGGCCCATTATATTCCAAGAACAACAACTGCGGGATCTTGCCAGGAGATCGCTCTGTTTCCCCCTGATCTGAACAGGATCCCTTTTCTGCGGAATCGTCCTTTTGACGAGGCACACAGCCTGTACGACGTGCCTTTTATAATTAAGAATCCATACCAGAATTCTTATATTATTGAATCAGCCCGGATCCAGTGGCACTCCAAAACAACCATCCAGATAAGGCTGGAACCCGGGTCCCATACTGCCGGATTTATCCACGATTCCCCTAAAGGCAGAATACCATTGGCATTGTTTCTCGGGGGAGACCCACTATACACGCTTACAGGCATTATTCCTCAGTCTTCAGATATTGACCCGTTGCTTCTGACAGGCTATTTACGTAAAAAAGCCATTATCAAGGCACCCTGCATAAGCCAGCCGCTTGAAGTTCCTGAAGAAAGCGACCTCGTTATTGAAGGATATATAGATAAGAATGCACAAACTGTTCCTGTTGCTTCCTGCGGTGAACATACCGGCTTTTATTCTATTGGAGGCAAAGAGCCCCTGATGCATGTTACCTGTATCACCCACAGGAAAAGGCCACTTCTTCCTTTGAGCATACCTTCTCTGGGATTGAACCGTTCTATGTATTTTTTCACAAAAGCACTCTCTGTTTTTATGGAAGCAAAAATTGAACAGTCCTTAGCCACTGAAGTGCGGAAATTGTGTTTCCCGTTTTTTTCCAACCAGGGTTCGGCTGCCATTATTGCATTGAGAAAATTCTATCCCGGGCAAGTTCATAAGGTTGCCCATGCCATCTGGGGATCGAACCTTACACCTTATAACAAATTGCTTATTGTTGTAGATGAGCATGTCAATATTTTTGACCAGCACCAGATAAACGATTGCTTAAGGAAGCATTATAATCCTTCCCGGGACACTTTCTTCAGCAGGGGTCCGCTGAGTTTTACCGACCATGCTTCTCCTCAAAGAGGGTTCGGGGGGAAAATGTGCATAGATGCAACCGATAAATCCGTCCCTTTGTCAAAAACCTCTGTGAGAAGCGATAATCCCTGCCAGTTTTACCATAAATCAGAGGCCGATCCTTTGCTAAGCCATCCTCAAGCCCGTATCCTGATTGCAGTAGATGAGGAGATAAATCTGAAAAACCGTCAAATGTGCTATTGGGTCGCTATCAACCAAGCCGATCCCATACGGGACGTCAGGATAGAAAACGGGATTCTATACGTAGATGCCTGCATCAAGAAAAAGGGTGACCGGGGTGTTACAAGGCCCTGGCCCAATGTGTGCTGCTCTTCCACAGAGACAATTAGGAAAGTGGATAGCTACTGGGAACGGTTGAAAATCGGAGGCCCGGTACGCTCCCCTTCTCTTGCCATTCAGCCCCTCCTGCGTCCCGGAAATGCACAGATAAGCGAATAAAGGCCTGTCAGGATCATAATAAAGACGGCGATCCAGCCCGTATAATCACCATATTTTACATACGGAGTCAATTTTTCATTCAGATTTACTGTGCCATTGATAGCCGTTTGAACCCACCATTTTGTCTGTATGGTGCGTTCCCCTTTCTGATTGATCAAAGCCGATATTCCCGTATTGGCACAGTGCACCACACTGCGTCTTGTTTCTATTGCCCTGAGAGAAGCATAGCTCACGTGCTGCCGGTAACCCGGTGTATTCCTCCACCACCCGTCGTTTGTAATGACGGCCATAAGGTTAGCGCCTTTCCTCACGTAGCCTGTCATGAATTCCCCGTATACAGACTCATAACAGATGGCTACACCTACATTAAAGTCCTGGTTTGCAGGCGAAAATACGGTGCGTTCACTTTGAGTACCCAGCGTGCCGGAAGTTCCTCCAAGGTTCGGAGCCAATTTCTCAATTATTGGAAACAGGTCTGTATACGGCATCTTCTCTGATCCGGTGACAAGCCTCGATTTGTGATATATTTGTACACGATCTGTTGTATCAAGCATGATGGCCGAGTTAAATACTTCGTACCAGCCGCCGGAGTAGGGCCTGGATGCTACTGTTGGCCTTCGTTCTGACTTCGGATGAAAACCCACCATGGTGGCACCAAAGATAAATGCGGAATTTGGATTCTCGTTTACCAGTTCTTTATACAGAACCATAGATGGTGCAGAAAAATAATTCCCTAAAATTACCTCCCTTATACTGGTTTCCGGGGCTACAACCAATTGCGTACCTGGCGTTATCCGGCTTCGGGCAAGACCTAAAATCCGTTTATCCTGCTCGCCTTGGGGCATGGAGGAAAATTTTTCATGCCAGGGATCAATGTTGGGTTGTACTACTACCACCTCCACGGGCTGTTCTGGTTCTTTATAGGTGTAGAATCTAACGAGAGAAAAAATTATGGGAACGGCCAAGGTAATTATTGTTGCCAATGATCTCCAGCCCCGAAGTTTGCCCTTGAATCCATAATAAAACAAGAGGTTAAGCACCCAGATCCACAGGCTCCCACCCAAAATCCCGGTCGCTTCATACCATTGCACCAGACTGACGTTGGTGGCAAAGCCGTTGCCAAGGACCAGCCAGGGGAAAGATATCTCGGCATCAAAATAAAAAAATTCCCATGCAATCCATAAAGCAGCCAGGAATATATAAGCGAAAAAATCCGGCTTTCCTTTTCGTAAAAACCATCTTTTGACCCTCCTGAAAACAGCAAAAATTGCAAACATCTGGAAGGCATTGGCCAGAATGGCAAGGATACCGCCAACAAGCGTACTGTAGGATATCCAGAAAACAGTCAGTGCATTCCAGACTATAAAAGTCAAAGCGTAGTATTTCCAGCATCCTCTTTTACCGGATAAGGTAAAGGCATGTTCCATCCATAATAGAGGGACAAAAGCGAATAACATGACAAGGCCGGTTTGTGGAAGCAGGAATGGGATACTCAGAAGAATGCCCGATAAGACGGACAATGTTAGGTTCTTACGTGCTGTATTCATAAGACAAATCTACAAATTATAATTTATTTTTTTATTTTTGATAACTTTGCGCGCCATGAATGATTTTCCACTGAATCTGCTGTTAGGAATGATTGCCGGTTTTTCGGTTTCAATGCCGCTTGGCCCGTCAGGTTTATTGTGTATTCAAAGAACTCTGAGCAAAGGACAGCGTTCCGGACTGGTTGTGGGCATGGGAGCTGCAACTTCGGATGTTATCTACGCTTCCCTGGCCATCCTGAGTCTTTCTTTTATAAAAAATCTTATAGAAAATAATAAAAACCCGCTTTTTTTAATTAGTGGATTGGGGTTGATGATCATAGGGATTGCCATTTATTCCACCAACCCGGTAAAGCAATTGAGACAGAACCGGGAATCTAAAAAATTCTGGGAAGATTATTTTACCGGGTTTCTGATGTCTTTTACAAATCCGGGATGTCTGTTCCTGATTATCGGGGTGTTTGCTTTTCTTGGAACCAGTGTGGACAGGAATTCCGGTTCCTATATCATTTCTACTATTCTAATGGGGGTGTTTCTTGGTTCTTCATCATGGTGGTTCTTACTAAGTACAATCATCAGCCTTTTCAGGAAGAAAATCAGACTCAGGCAATTATGGAACATTAACCGTGTAGCCGGTCTTGCCATAATGGTTCTTGGTATGGTGGCAGCGACAAAAGGTCTCTCCGGTTTGCTCCGGACCCTGATACATTGATTTTTTATATATCTTTGCAATAACAATGGGGATGTTCTGGCTTTGACAGCAGACGACATTGGAAAGTAAGCACGTGGAGCTTCGTGTCCCGGCTCCCTAATATCAGGACTCAAGCCATAACTGGCAACAACAATTACGCACTCGCTGCCTGATCGTCCTAAGGACTGATCGCTTAATCACTCCGGGCCAGGCCCGGGGTGACGAGTATCCCGCAGAAATTTCCGCCCTCCGGATTTTTGCATATGGGGTATCGTCTACGAAGGGCTGGTTGTAAAGTATCTCCGGCTTTACAATAAGATTTCAGGAGATACGGGGTATATGGCCCGCTTGCAGGCAGTATCCTCCCGACAAACAAATGCAGGCTAAACGTGTAGAAAGCTTTTGGATGCGCTGTTTGGACGGCGGTTCGAATCCGCCCATCTCCACAACAACGGAATGGATTTATTAAACAAGAAACTATGAGAAAGATTCATTTTATCTTATCAGCATTAATCCTTACCGGTTGTATGCAAAATTCATGGTGGGAACCCCGTACCATCATTACAAGCGATCAGACCGGTCAGGCTGTGGGCAGGTATCAGTTTACATACGATGAACGGGGTAACAAATTCACAGAAACCGGGGACACCTGGAACTATGAAACCAAAACATGGTTAAGGGACTACAGGATCTCCTATTCATATGACATTTATGGCATGCGTACGGGAGCCCTGAAGGAAAAAAGAGATAACGTATCCGGGAAGTGGGTTCCGGCGTCAAGGGTCATTTGCGGTTACTCACCGGAAACTTCTCGCCTGGAAACAGAAACCCATCAGATCTATCGCTCAGATACCATCCTTTGGGAAGACTCTTTAAGAGACCACTATATCTATGATGCAAGCGGACGTTTACTATATGTCGTACGTGAAAAATGGAATAACGGGGAATTTGAGCGGGATATCAATTTGCGCGGAAAATTTTTCATCAAGGCGCATATAGTTACCCCTGTTACCGAGTGGGAAAATTTCATCAGGGATTCATACCTTTATGATAATGACGGAGTAATGACAGGAGACCAGGTAGACAGGTGGGACCATGCAAACAATGCTTGGAAACCTGAATTCCGCTACACACGAACTTATGACAAGAAAGGCAAGATTGTGGCTGAAGATGAAGAAAAATGGGATGAGGACAACGACTCCTGGTCTTTAATGGGACAATACGCCTATATATGTGATAGTCACGGAAACACAGTAGAATCTCGGTACATACCCGTAACTCAGGATCCCGAAGCATCCTATCTCCTTGTATTCTATTATAACAACATGCAATCTTTGCTTGGTTACTATATTGGTGATACAGGGACATTCCCAGGACATAGCGGTACAGCGGAGTATTTCAGGCTTAAAAGATGAACGGGATTTCTTTTCTGGATTCCGTTGCCAAAACACTCTATCAAACATATGGGGAAAAAATAACGGACTGTTGCCTGGTTTTTCCCGGGCGCAGGGCCGGTCTTTTTTTTCAGAAAGAATTGTCACGTTATCTTGTACGGGACATCTGGATGCCATCCCTTATAGGAATCAACCAGCTGGCAGAAAAGATAACAGGCAAAAAAAAGACAGAACACCTGTTCCTGCTGGCAGAACTCTACAAACTTTACAAAAGCCTTACCGGCAAGGAAGAGAGCCTGCTGGGATTTTATTCCCTTGGAAACATCATACTTCATGATTTTGACCAGGCCGACAAATACCTGCTCAACGCAGAAGAATTATTCCACAATGTAAGGGATCTGAAAAGGATCGGGCAGGATTTCAGTTTTCTTTCTCCCGAGCAACAACAGCTCCTGATGTCTTTCTGGTCCTCATTCCAGGTACAACCTGGCCATCCGCTGAACCAGCACTTCATTTCGATATGGGAAAAATTGCCTCAATTGTATCAGCAGTTCAACACAGTGCTCAAGGAAAAGGACCTTTGCTACGAAGGAATGATTTACAGACAAATGGCTGAAAGTCTGGAAGAGGAAAAGGCCCGTGTTTTTTTAAACAGGTTTTACAGGTTTGTTTTTATCGGCTTCAATGCCCTCAATAGTTGTGAAAAAAAATTATTCCGGTTCTTGAGAGATAAAAATAGTGCAGACTTTTTTTGGGATTACGATCCGTATTATATTGAAGATTCATTTCAGGAATCCGGATTGTTCCTACGAGAAAATCTTAAGGAGTTTCCCCCCCCGGGAGGGTATCGCAAGGACTATTCCCCACTGTCTGCATACAGGGAGATAAGGGTAGTTCCTGTCCCTTCCTACGTCATGCAGGCAAAGATCGTTTCCCAGATCATAAAAGATAATAACCTCCCGAAGGACACAAGAACAGCTATTGTCCTGGGAGATGAAAATCTTCTCCTTCCGCTGCTTTACGGGCTGGGACAACAGGAGGAAAAAAATTGGGAAATGAATGTAACCATGGGTTTCCCGCTCCGCCAGACATCTCTTTTCGGTCTCTTTGATTTGCTTTTGCGGTATTATGACCGGCCCGGTACCGAAAAGGATTTCAGGCCGGTAAGCATGCATCCTTACATACAGGCACTTGGTATTGCTAAATCTATACAAAAAATACCGGGAAACACCATGGAATTATACTCTGTGTTTCTCCGGATCCTGGATATGATAGACGAGTCGGACACATTGCCTCAAAACGACGTGATGCTGTCGCCAGTTACCAGAGAAACAAGAAGACTACTCAACAAACTGCACCTGGCCATATCCCGTTCTTCAATTGAGATAGACATGGCATTGTTTGCCCGGTTAATCAGGCAACACCTTTCCTTTGCCACCATCCCTTTCAGCGGTGAACCGCTTTCAGGACTACAAATAATGGGATTCCTGGAAACACGTTGCCTGGATTTCGAGAACATAGTTATTGTCTCTGCCCAGGAAAACGTGTTGCCAAAGATGTTCAAAGACAATTCCCTGATACCCCGTAACGTTGGCAAAGCATTCGGCCTTCCATCCGCTGAACAGCATACAGCAGTCCAGGCATACTATTTCTACAGGTTGCTACAACGTGCAAAAAAAGTATTTCTTGTCTGGAATTGCAACCCCGATGGCCCTGCCCGGGGTGAGGTCAGTCGTTTTGTCCACCAGATATCTTTTGAACTACCAGATTCCCCGGTAATCACCACCCCCCTGGTTTATGATTATACACTGCCGAAAATAAGGCAGGTGACAGTCCCAAAAACAGAGACCGTAAAAGATCTGTTACAGGAGTACATGGACCCTGCCCGAAAAAAAACCCTGAGCCCAACGGCATTGGGAACATATATCCGGTGTCCCCTAAAATTTTTTTACAAGCACGTGTTATCCCTGAAAGAGCCTGCAGAAATTACAGAAGAGTCTGATTCCTTGCATATAGGCAATATTTTACACACCGTGCTGGAAAACCTCTACAGGCCTTATATCGGGAAGACAGTCGATAAAGAAGGATTACTGCACATGATTCAACCCGGTAAGTCTTTCCGTAATCTTGTTTCCGGAGTGACGGAAGAATACCTGCAAAAAAAAGGAAGAGAAGGAATACATATAGAACCTGGAAGACAGGTGCTGTTTTCTGAAGTTGCCGGTCTCTATGCCGGGCGGTTTATCAGATATGATGCTGAACAGGCGCCGTTACATCTGCTGGCAGTCGAGAAAAAATTCAGATGCCTTTATGGGAAAACAGTCATTTCGGGCATAATAGACCGCATAGACACCCGCAACGGGGATCTGTTCCTGGTAGATTACAAAACAGGATCGGAAAAAAATTCCTTTAGCCGGGTTGAAGACCTTTTTGATCCCCAATTGTCGGCCAAAAACGGAGATGCCTTCCAGATACTTTGTTACGTATTTCTGTACGGACAGACTTTTACATCCGACGGACTTCCTTTACCGCTTCTCTATTACATGAACTCCCCCTTTTCCCGTAAGACAACCGGGAAAATCCGTTATAATAGGGCCAACCTGAATAACAGGCAGGATCTTGCAGAAATTGAGGAGCAGTTTCTTGCTCTTTTAAGCAATCTATTGGAAGAATTGTTTAATTTTAACATTCCGTTCAAACAAACAGATTTTGTAGATAATTGCGTACAATGTCCCTTCATTTCTATATGCCAAAGAGAAAAGTACAATGACTAAGAAAAAGAAAGAGAACATTATCATACTATTGCTGTTCGGCCTGGCTGCGGTCATTATGGTCATCTCACTGCCCCGTGAAGGACAGTTTAAATACCAATATCAGAAAGGCAGTCCCTGGATGTACGAAAACCTGGACGCAACCTTTGATTTTCCTGTTTTGAAAACTGAAGAAGAATTACGCCTGGAACGTGAGAAAATCTCCAGGCTTTTTACTCCATATTTTTTTTTAAAACCAGATATTGAGGCGGTTCAACTCAGAACTTTCTCAGAAGATGCTTTACAGGCTGGACTTTCGGACGAGCTTCAGGGTAAATTGCTTACCCTTTACAAATCAATATATGGCAGGGGCATTATGGACAATGCCCGTTACGCTGAACTAAACCCGGAAACAGGCCTTGCCATAGTACAGGGAAAAATGGCTGACAAAAAAGCCCATACAGAAGTATTCTCGCTTACTACAGCAAAGGATTTTTTCCTAAGTAATCTGGGAACACTGTCCAGACAGGAAGATCGTGAAATGAGGTCTTCCGGTATCGATTATACCGTATTCCTGGTACCCAACCTCCTCTATGACGAAAGCACCACCCTTGCAGTACAATCAAGCAGTCTTCAGGATATATCCCTGACCAAAGGGATCGTGCACACGGGACAACGGATAATCAGCAAGGGAGAAGTCGTCACCGGGACAACGGAACAGATCCTGAACTCCCTACGTGCAGAATTCAACTCAAAAATAGGTTTTTCAGGCAGTATCCTGTTGTTGATAGTGGGACAGAGCCTGATTATCATTCTCTCACTTTTTATATTGTTTATTCTGATCCAGGCCATCTTTCCAAAGATGCTTCACAACATTCCGGAATTGATTTTCACACTGTTCCTTTTTGTACTTGTTGTGGCCGGGTCATCAATAACATATAAAATTGATCCGGCTGCCTTGTACCTGCTCCCCTTCCCTGTGATTGTCCTGTTTATGGATTCGTTTTTCCCGACCCGTTTTTCCCTTCCTATATACATTTTCTTCTTAATACCACTGGCTGTGATCACTGACAGTTACCACATTGCCATGATCAATATAATTGCCGGTAGTGTTGCCATATACGTATTCCGTTTCTGGGGGAGGGGCTGGCAGCAATTTCTGTCTGCCTTACTCGTTTTTATAGCCTATTTGCTTATTGACCTGGCAATTCACCTGATCTCGGAAGGCACTTTAGAACGGTTATACGGAGTGGTTTTCAGAAATTACGGGATAGCTTCAGTCCTTATGATCGCATCGTATCCGCTTGTTTTCTTATTTGAAAAGATTTTCGGTTTTGTTTCCATTTCCCGGTTAAGGGATCTGGCAGATACCGGGAACAAAGCTCTTAGGGAATTGTCAGAAAAAGCACCGGGGACAATGCAGCATTCCTTACAGGTAGCCAACCTGGCCGAGACTGCTGCACGGACGATCGGGGCGAACGCTCTCCTTTGCAGGGTTGGTGCCCTGTATCACGATATTGGCAAAATAAACAACCCACAGTATTTTGCCGAAAACCAAACCGCCAGTTTCAATCCCCACTCCCTGCTAAATCCCAGGGAAAGTGCCCGTATCGTGATCCAGCATGTGGAAGACGGGAAAAACCTGGCAAAAAAATTCAGTCTTCCTTCTCTGGTAAGCGATTTTATTGAAACACACCATGGCCGCACCCGTACCGAATCGTTTTATACTACCTGGTGCAACGAGGGTGGAGACCCGTCAAATGTGGAGGACTTTACCTATGAAGGGCAACTGCCCACGACCCCGGAACACGTAGTTGTTATGCTGGCAGACGCAGTCGAAGCCGCCTGCAGAAGCCTGAAAGATTATACCCCGGAAAGCATATCTGCTATGGTCAACAGGATGGTACGGCAAAGGGTATCTGAAGACCAGCTTCAGAATGCAGATATCACCTACAGAAACCTGCGCCGGATAGAAAACACCTTAAAAATTCAGATTCAGGAAATGTACCATTCCCGTATAACCTATCCAAAGAGAAAACGGCTAAAATAGCGAGAGAGCGTATACGAATACGCCTAAAATAAGCATTTTCAATGCGCTGTCCAGAGAGGCACCCTCTCTTTTGATTACCATGAAAAGGTGTATAGCCAGCAAAGGCAAAGAGATCAGGAATAAAAAAGTCCCTGTTTCAGATGTGAACGCATAAATTGCAGATAAGATCATAGCCAGGGAAATCAGGGCCATTTGATAAATCTTTGCAGGGACAGTAGACTCACTTTTGGTAAGCCGGGATAAAAGTACGGCAAAAGTATTTTTACCATGGCGTTTGTCGTTTTCAAAATCCCTTATATTGTTCACATTCAATACGGCAGTGATAAGTAATCCCATTGCCGAAGCAATATACAAAACCCCGGTATCTACAGATAACGTGATAAGGTAATAACTGCCTGCCACTCCTGCAAGGCCAAAAAAAAGAAATACAGATAGATCTCCGGCCCCGTAATAACCATAAGGTCTTTTACCAGCTGAATAAAACACTGCTGCCAACAGGGCAATAGCTCCTAAAACAATAAAGAGCATGGGGATTGTATCGCGAAGTGTCCCAAAGGCAATCCGGATTAAGCCCAAACCCGACAGTATGGAGAGTGTGGCGACAACAAGCATGGTAAATACAAGCTGCTGTTCTGTCAACCTGCCACTTTGCAGGCTCAGGGACTTACGTCCTGACTGGTCTTTGTCTGTGCCTTTTTTCCAGTCACCCAGTTCGTTGACCAGGTTGGACAAGCTTTGGAGCAGGCACGCTGTTGACAGCAATAACAAAAAAACAAGCCAGGAAAAATGACCCTGTGCCCTTGCCAGGATAGTACCTGCCAACACAGAAGAAACAGATAAGGACAGTGTGCGGGGGCGTATACTTTGCAGTACAGGCAACATACCGGTTATTTCAGGAAATATTGGTTAAGGAAATTTTGAAAATCTTTTTTGTACTGATCTCCAAGCGGAACGCTGGCATCCTTGCCAAATACGATGCGGTTCTGAACTACTTCAGTGATCTTAGTCAGATTAACGATAAAAGAGCGATGTACCCGCATGAAAATATCTTTTGGCAATTTTTCTTCAATGGATTTGAGGCTGAATAGCGTCATAACCGGAATGCTGTTCTCGGAAAAAATAACTACATATTCCTTGCGGCTTTCAATATATTGGATATCGGAAATCTTCAATCTTACCGTTCTTGAATCGGCACGAACAAACACATATTCGCTTTCCCATCCTGCCGAAGCCTTTTTCTCCCCATTGTCGTCAGTTTCTTCTACTGTGAAGCCAACTTTTTCCTTGCCTGATGATACAGCATTGCGAAGATCAAACTGCTGCTTGACCTTCTCTGCACTTCTCATAAAATCAGTGAGACTGAATGGTTTTAAAAGATAATCGGTTGCATCTACCTGAAATCCTTCTATGGCAAAGTCGGCGTAAGCGGTAACAAAAACAATTATGGGCTTATTCTTCAGGGAACGTATGTATTCCAATCCGTTGATATCGGGCATTTCAATATCTGTAAATATCGCGTCTATCTTTTCACTGGCCATGACCTGCATTGCTTCCGTCGGACCGGAACAGGCCTTTACAAGTTCCAGGTAAGGAATTTTACCCACATATGATACAAGCTGCTGAAGCGCGAGTGGCTCATCGTCAATGACTAAACACCTGATGTTCATAATTCATAAACTATAGGGGCAATTGCAAATGTACAATATATTCTGATTGCGTCTGCTCCATGGTAAGCTTATAACTATCACCATAAAGCAGGTTCAGTCGTTCTTTTACATTCTTTATACCCAGTCCTCCCGGTTTGGCACTTTTAGGTTTATCGGGAAACACAGTGTTGGAAATAGAAAAATGGAAGAAACCCGGTTCTACCCAGAAATTCATGTCTATATGGTTTTCTTCCCCGTATACGATTCCGTGCTTGAAAGCGTTTTCAATAAAAACAATCATAATCAGCGGGGGCAGCTGTACGTTGGGTATATCCCGTTGCACTGTAATGCTAAGTTTTACATTTTCACCGTATCGCAACAGGTTAAGGTTGCAGTAAGCCCTGAATACGGCCAATTGCCTTTCCAGGGAAACTTTGGCACCCGGTGTGCTTTCATACAACATGTGACGTAAAAGTCTTGACAGGCTCACAATGGCATCTTTTGCCTTTTTTTCATCTGTGTCGACCAGCACGTGTATATTGTTTAGTGTATTCATTAAAAAATGGGGACTGATCTGGAACTGGAGAAATTCCATTTTATAGTTCATCAGCTTGTTGTCTGCCTCGTGGGCCAGCATTTTTTCCTTAACGTTATTGAAAACAATTCTGATAGCCACATTCATGCCCATAAGTAGCATGGCAACCACAAAATTGCTCAGCAAAGTGGATTCGTAAGGCATTAAATTGGTCCATTTTATTCCAAATTTCTCATCCAGGATATCAATGACGGCTTCGCATGAAAAAACGATGCCAAGGAGCAGGATAAAGAGAAGAAAAAAATAGGTGAAATAATTGGCCCTTAGCAGAAATAGCGGAACGTATATATAGTGGTGAATGAGCAATCCTATAAAAAATGGCAACAGTATAGTCCAGGATGGCAAGATGTTCTGTTGTATCAACAGTGGGCTGAGAAAAGCTACTCCTATGATTCCCCATAGTGTGAGATTTTCCAGCCGGCGTAGTTTTTTAAGTTCCCGGTTAACTTCGTATACGCGAGGTTCTGTCATAGGAATTAATACGCAAATATACAATTAAGCCGGGACTTAATAAAAAAAAAGGCGGGATTTAGATCTCCCACCTGTAAAAAAGATTTCGCATCTTTTTGTGTACGTTTTTAGTTCAAAAAACCATTCATTATTTATCCTAATCACAAAGTTAATTGTCCAATTCAATTTATACAAGCAGAATTTCTTTGAAACGGACATTATTCAACCAATCCATCCTTTTCATATACGAACGGCCCTTTTTTTTCAACTAAATAATTTTCATGATAATTCTAATACCCAAATATATCCTGAGAAGAAAGCCTTACAACTTTTCCATAAGAGGCAAGATGTTTCAAATCGAGCGCCTTAATATCACTTAATATACAGTAAGTTACAGGTCTCTTGCTGATCCATTGACGTTGAAATTCCACTACATCCTGCAATGTTAGGGAGTCGGCTTCTTCAAAAACAACCTTTCTCATGTCTGTCCAAAGGTCTTTTTCTTTTGCCTGGCGGTAATAATTCAGTAGGTTTCTTCCGGTAATGCGCTCTGTTCTCAGGGTAGAGATCAGACCTTCTTTCGCCAGGGAGAATGATTTCTCAGATTCGGGCATGTTGTTTATGATATCCTCAAAAGCCTCTATGGCCTGAGCCATCTTATCGTTCTGGGTGGCAATGAAACTGGTGAAAACATAGGGGAAACCTTCCTTGTTCAGGGCCGGTTCGGCAAACCGGGCACTGGCACTGTACGCCAAACCCCTGGCTTCTCTCATTTCCTGGAAAACAATGGCGTTCATGGAAGATCCGAAATATTCGTTATACATCCTGGCCTTGGCATAGGGAATGTTATCGAAAGTTTCGTTCTCTCTTGCCGAATACGTTGAGTAGTACATCTGGTTGGCATCATATTGGGCCAGGTATACTTTGTTTTCTTTGGTGATCTGTGGTTTGAAATATTCTTTTTCAGGCACCGGCATTAGAGTATCGGCCATCGGGAAAGAAGCAGTGAAGATTTCTCCTGCCTGATCCATGGTTGCAGGTCCAAAATAATAGACATCTGCCTGATATTTTAGAAGATCCTGAATCTTGTTTATCAGCAAGGCCGGATCCGTTGTTTTGAGTTCATTTTCAGATACAATGTTGGTCATGGGATTCCGGGGTCCGTACTGCACATAATTCTGCAGGCGCTGGAAATTGGTCCTTTGATCTCCCTTGGCGTCGGAACGGCTTTTCAGGATATTGGCAGTCAGTGTCTTGTATACGTCCGGATTTGCCTGTGCACCAGCAATCAATTCTGTCAGAAGTTCCAGGGCAGGCTGCATGTTCTCGGACAATCCGTTCAGGCTTATGGTGCAAGTGTTCTGCGATACAAAGGTGTTGAAAGTACAAGCCAGTTCATAGAATGCAGTACTGATTTGCTCGGCTGTTTTATTGGCTGTCCCCAGGTAATTCAGATAGTCAAATGCAACGGGCAAAGCCCTGTCATTTATACTTCCGGTTTCATAGACTATCGTCAAGGTAAACAGATCGTTCAAGGTGTTGGGCACGTAGACCATGTTGACTCCCTGGCGAAGTGATTTTTTCATAAAATCTTTCTCGAAATCAACAAACACAGGCTCTATGGGTTCAACCGCAGAGGCGATGATCTCTTTCAAGAAGGCCGAAGAAGTATCCCTGTTCGTGTAAATAGGGGTGATCTCTGGTTTTTCAATTTTCTTATAAGATGTGTCGGGACCTTGTCTTTTATAAATGACAGCATAATTGTCGTCCTTGAAATACTGGTTGGCGAATGCCACCAGATCATCTTTGGTAACAGCTTCCATCCGGTCAATAAACCGAACCTCCTGCTCCCAGGGAATTCCGTTGACAAAGGAGCTGACAAACATATTGGCACGCCCGCGGTTGCTCTCCAGCCTGCGCATCATATTGAATTTGTAGTTGTTGACCACAGCTTTGAGCATGGAGTCATCAAACTCTCCTCGTCTGACCTTATCCAGACTTCCAAGCATCAGGTCTTTTACCTGGTCAAGGCTCTGGCCTTGTCTGGGTTTTCCCTCAAAGACCAGTGTACTCCGGTCGGCAAGCATGTAGGCGAATGCCCCCGATTGCAGCACTTTTTGCTGTTGATTCAGATCCAGGTCCATAATACCGGCTCTTCCATTACTGAGCACTTCTCCAAGAATGGTAAACAAAGCGTCTTCTGCAGAGGCAATATGAGGTCCCTGCCAGCCCATGGTCACATATTCCGATTCCAGTCCCCATACTTCAGCCGACAGCGGCCCTGAAACGGGTTCTTCCTGCGTCAGGACACGCTCGGGCAGTTCGGGGTTAGGTGCCCAGGAACCAAAATATTCATCAACTATAGCGATCATTTCGTCCGGATCAAAATCTCCCGACAGGCAAATGGCCGTGTTGTTTGGAACGTAATAAGTTGCATAATAATTTTTGATATTGGTTATGGACGGGTTTTTCAGGTGTTCCTGCGTTCCGATAATGGTTTGTGTTCCGTAAGGATGAGAAGGGAAGAGAGCGGAAAAAAGTTTTTCTATCACTTTTTCGCTATCCATAGTCGAATACATATTCATTTCTTCGTAAACCGTTTCCAGCTCTGTATGAAAGCCCCTGATCACGTTGTCAGAAAAACGTTCTGCCTGGATCCTGGCCCAATTCCTGATCTGGTTAGAGGGAATGTCCTCGATATATACCGTCTGGTCGTAACTTGTACCGGCATTGGTTCCTGTTGCACCGATAGCCGACATAAGCTTGTCATATTCATTGGGTATGGAATACCTGGAGGCTTCCAGCGAAATACTGTCAATGCGGGTATAAATGGCTTTCCGCTGTTCCGGATCAGTTGTTATCCTGTATTCCTCAAACAGCACTTCAATCTGGTCCAGCAGGGACTTTTCCATATCATAGCTCTGGGTCCCGAATTTAGTCGTTCCCTTGAACATAAGGTGCTCAAAATAGTGGGCAAGACCCGTTGTCTCTGACGGGTCGTCCTTTCCCCCGACCCTGACGGCAATATAAGTCTGGATCCTGGGGGTTTCTTTGTTTACTGTCATATATACCTTAAGACCATTGTCCAGTGTATATATGCGCGCATTGAGCGGATCTCCTTCGACAGTCTGGTAGCTGTAACGGGGTCCGCATGATAGTATGACACCAAAGGCGATTAGTGTCAAAACGGCAGTTGTGAATTTGTGTAAACGTTGCATAATCATGGTTTTATTAATGCAAAGGTATAAATAATTGCCCGCGGCACTGTATTTGCTAACTATTTTTTATTAAATAATTGATAATGCAACCCACATCACCTGTTTCTATGTATTGGATCCTTTTAATAGGGACCATGCTACTAAGCTGGATCGTACAGTTAATCCTCAAGTCAAAATTTGCGAAATATTCTAAAGTCCCTATTTCTTCAGGACTTACGGGAGCAGAGGTGGCTCGCAGGATGCTACAGGAGAACGGAATCACCAATGTCCAGGTCACTTCCACACGTGGAAGGCTGACTGACCATTACAACCCTGCGACCAAAACGGTGAATCTGAGCGAAGGGGTATACAACAGCAACAGTATTATGGCAGCTGCTGTCGCAGCACACGAAAGCGGACACGCCCTGCAGCACGCTAAAGGATATGTTCCCCTGAAAATGCGTTCTACCCTGGTCCCGGTTGTAAGTTTTGCCTCACAGTGGGTCATGTGGGTCATTGTGGCCGGCATGCTTGTCATCAATACTTTTCCGCAACTGATGCTCATAGGGATCATCCTTTTTGCCCTCACTACCCTTTTTAGTCTGATCACGCTGCCTGTAGAGGTCAATGCCAGTCAGAGGGCACTGGCCTGGCTCAACAGCACTGGGATCACAAACTACGAAACATACCCTATGGCAAAAGATGCCCTGAAATCGGCAGCTTATACTTATTTTGTGGCAGCTATCAGCTCGTTAGCCACGTTATTTTATTATATAACACTTTTTTCCAGGCGCCGTTAAGACTTCTCTTTCCGTTTTTTGTATATTTGTCATGACTCGCAAATAGTAAGTTCATGGCAAAAGTTGTCACATTCGGAGAGATTATGCTCAGGCTGGCTGTGCCCCATCACCTTCGCCTGGGACAGTCTGACAGGTTTAATGCCACTTTCGGGGGCGGTGAAGCCAATGTTGCAGTATCCCTTTCCCATTATGGGATCCCTGCTTCCTTTATAACCAGGCTCCCCGACAATGACCTTGCAGCTGCTTGTCTGAAAGAATTGCGTTCTCATGGGGTTGACGTTTCTTATGCGATCACAGGAGGTAATCGCATGGGACTTTACTACCTGGAAACAGGGTCAGTTGCAAGGCCATCCCTGGTGATCTACGACAGGGAACATTCTTCCTTTGCCGAAATCAACCCGGGCATGATCCGCTGGGAAGAGGTGCTGAAAGAGGCTACATGGTTTCACTGGACAGGCATAACACCGGCTGTAAGCCATGGAGCAGCCCTCACCTGCATGGAGGCTGTGAAGGTTGCAAAAAAAATGGGCATAATGGTATCTTGTGACCTGAATTACCGGAAAAAATTGTGGAAATACGGCAAACAGGCCTCCCAGGTTATGACAGCCCTGGTAGAGGAATGTGATATTATTATAGGGAACGAGGAAGACGCCGAAATGATTTTCAATATCAGACCGGAAGGATTTAGTGCGACTGCCGGAAAAGCGACTGCCTCTGACTTTGATTTTGTTTGCCGGGAACTGAACAAGCGCTTCCCACAGGCCCGTATCATTGCATTCACACTGCGGGGTTCCTTAAGTGCAGATCACAACACATGGTCCGGCATACTTTGGGATGGCAAGACCCTGCACACTGCCCCCGTATACGACATCACCCATATTGTGGACAGGATTGGCGCAGGCGATTCTTTTGCCGGCGGATTGATTTACGGATTGCTTACCTGGCCGTCAGACCATGGAAAAGCCCTTCGTTTTGCCACAGCCGCCTCGTGTCTGAAACATACCATTCACGGCGATTTTAACCGCGTCACAGTTAAAGAAGTGGAAACCCTTATGGAGGGAGATGCCTCGGGACGGGTAAACAGATAAATTCTATCATTATGGCAAGATTTGGCAAATGGGAGGTTATGGAAGCAATTTTTGGGACAGGTTTCATCCCGGTTTTTTACCATCCCGATACACAAACAGCAGAAAAAGCTATGTATGCCTGTTACAGGGCAGGTGTACGCTTATTCGAATTCACAAACCGGGGGGATTTCGCACACGATGTGTTTGCCTCCCTTGAAATATTCGCAGCAAAAAAATGTCCGGGCCTTATCCTTGGAGCCGGCACGGTTACAGACCAGGCCACGGCCGCCTTGTTCCTTCAGCTGGGAGCCTCATTTATAGTAGGGCCGAATTTCAATCCTTCGATAGCTGCTTTATGCAACAGAAGACAAATCCCATACATTCCCGGTTGCGCTACTGCCACAGAAGTGGGGAATGCCCAGGAAGCAGGATGTGATATTTGTAAGATATTCCCGGCAGACCAAATAGGCGGGCCCTCATTTGTCAAAAGCCTGAAAGCTCCGATGCCCCGCAGCCTGTTCCTGATAAGCGGAGGGGTAAAACCGGAAGAAGCCAACCTTCAGGAATGGTTCAGGGCGGGAGCCACATGTGTGGGCATGGGTTCTGCACTCTTCACCAATGAGCTCATAAATGCAGAAAACTGGGATAGTATATCCGGCCTGTGTAAACGCTCCCTGGAAGCAATTGCCCGGGTAAGAACTAAACAATGATCTTGCTGTAGCGGGGAACCAGCGTTTTCATGATTACCCAACCTATTAGATAGGCAGCCGAACAAATGCAGAAAACTATGAAGTATCCTGCAGGTTCACCTTTGAATCCCATAAAGGTCATTTGCGTGTTGGCAGCGTGATCGAACAGGGCTCCGGAAAAACGATTGATCACATAAGAAGAAATCATCCCGGCCGTTGTACCTATGCCGGTAATTGTAGCAATTGTGCTTTTGGGAAACATATCCCCTATGGTAGAGTATAAATTGGCCGACCAGGCCTGGTGTGCTGCTCCTGCAATTCCTATGATGATAACGGGAATCCAATAAGAAATATTTCCAAGAGGCTGAGCAAACATGGTCAGTAAAGGGAAAAATGCAAATATCAGCATGGCCCTCATGCGTCCCGAATACGGTTCCATGCCTTTCTTTTCAACAAAGTATGTAGGCAGCCACCCTCCTATAATTGAAAGCAGCGTTATGGCATAAAGAACAAAAATCAGCAATTGTGCCGTAGGATTATTGGATGGGAGGTCATAGACTGAACTCAGGTAGGCAGGCGTCCAGAAAAGAAAAAACCACCATACCCCGTCAGTCATGAATTTCCCTGCCGCAAATGCCCATGTTTGCCTGAATGTCAGACACTTCCAGAAAGATATCCTGTCCTGGTCCGTTGCCCTGATGTCAGGTGTGGGCACGTCCTCTCCGTCCTGCTGTATATAAATCAGTTCGGCTTTGTTTACTTTGGGGTGCACTTCCGGTTTCTTATATACAAAGATCCAGATACCCATCCATATAAAGCCGAGTGAACCTATGGCCAGAAAGGCTGCTTCCCATCCAAACCTTGTAGCGATCAGCGGAACGCTTACCGGGGCCACCAATGCACCCACCGTTGCTCCCGCATTGAAGATGCTGGTGGCAAATCCCCTGTCCTTCTTCGGGAAGTATTCTGCCGTAGCCTTAACGGCAGCCGGAAAGTTTCCTGCTTCCCCTATCGCCAGAATGCTCCGGGCAAATATAAACAGCGATACGCTTACCGTTGTTATCCGTGCCACTACATCCACTGCATGAGCCATCCGCAACGCCTGGACACTGTCCAGTCCCACCACAGCCTGCGTGATCACTCCGCATAATGCATGCAAACAGGCACCCACAGACCATATCAGTATAGCCCACAAATACCCTTTTTTTGTACCCAGCCTGTCTACAATCCTTCCGGCAAACAAGACTCCAATGGCATACATGATGGAGAAAAAGCCCGTGATCTTTCCGTAATGCACATTAGTCCAGTGAAATTCAGGGGCAATGAAGTCCATCCAGGTGAGTGACAGCACCTGGCGGTCCAGATAATTAATGGTAGTGGCAAAAAACAACATGGAACAGATTGTCCACCGGTATCTTGTCATTTTTTCCGCTGCCTGTTTCATTTCCATAGTCAGAATTTAAAATAATCGCGGGCATTGTAATAACAGACAGCCTGAACAATCTGACTGCCAATAAAATCAATTTCGCCGGCAGGAAGCAATCCCTGCTCTATGTCGTTTCCCAGAAGGTTACATAGAGTCCTTCGGAAATAGTCATGACGTGAATAGCTTAAAAAACACCTTGAATCTGTGAGCATGCCCACAAACCGGCTTATAAGTCCAAGCAGGGATAAAGTATTGATTTGTTTTTCCATCCCGTCTTTCTGGTCAAGGAACCACCAGGCGGCTCCAAACTGGATCTTCCCCGGGATCCTCCCATCCTGGAAATTCCCGGCCATCGTGGCAACCATTTCGTTATCCCGGGGATTCAGGTTATAGATGATGGTTTTTGCGAGTTTGTCACGGCTGTCCAGCATATCCAGAAAGCGTGACATATTTTTTGCAACCGTGAAATCTCCTATGGAATCATACCCGGTATCGGGGCCAATCCTGCGGAACATGCGTGTATTGGTATTTCGTAAAGCCCCGTAATGGAATTGCTGGGTCCAGCCTTTTTCCCAATCCATAATCCCGAACTCCACTAGCATGGCTGTTTTAAATTGGCGGATCTCTTTTTCGTCCGGTTGTTTACCATCCATCACACGGCGGAAAATGGCATCGGTACCGGCATCTGTATTTTCCAGGGAATAAAATTCCTCCAGCCCGTGATCGGAAAGGCGGCATCCCATGGCATGAAAGAAATCATGGCGTTTGCGCAAGGCCTCCATCAGGGTTGTGTAAGAATATATGGTTATACCGGAAACTTCCGAAAGCTTTTCCACATACTTCCGGTATGTTGCAGGTTCCTCAATGGCCATGGATTTGTCTGCCCGCCAGGCTGGAAGCACCTTTACAGGATAACCGTCACGTACCAGTGTTGCGTGATGTTCCAAAGAATCGGCCGGATCGTCGGTAGTGCAAAGAGCCTCCACCCCAAATTTCTGAACGAGTCCCCGGGCACTATACCCGGGCTGGTGTAGCAGGTCGTTGCATTGGCCGTAGATCGTTTCTGCCGTCTTTGGCTCAAGCAATTCCCTGATCCCAAAACCTCGCTTCAACTCCATGTGTGTCCAGTGATACAAAGGATTGCGCATGGTGAAGGGTACTGTTTCTGCCCATTTTAGAAATTTTTCCCAATCAGGAGTATCCCGGCCGGTTATGTACCGCTCGTCAATGCCATGGGCCCGCATGGCCCTCCATTTATAATGATCACCATTAAGCCACAGGCGGGTCATGTTCTCAAATATCCTGTCACAGGCAATTTCAGAAGGGTCGAGATGGCAATGATAATCAATGATGGGGAGGTCCTTGGCATAATCGTGGTAAAGCCGTTCCGCCGTTCTGGTCTGTAAAAGAAAATTCTCGTCATTAAAGTTTTTCATGATGCTGCGTTTATGCCCATATGGATTCTTTAAGTATCTGGTTCAGATCATGCGTAAGGATAAAACTGACAAGTCTTGTCAGATGCCACACTCCTAAAATAATGGCTACTGACCAGGCCACCCGGGGATTGTACAGCCATCTGAAGGAATAATCCTTTCCCCTTATCAGCCCGGCAGCCATCACAACCAGGGCACATGCAAAAAACAGAACTAGCACCGGTCCAAAAAGGTGGAATTCCAGGCTTTCTATCCATTCTCCCCTATAGAGGGAAACCATGGATTTGACCATGCCACAGCCAGGACATGGCAGTCCCGTCAGCATTTTAAATGGACAGAATGACTGGCTGGCCTGCAAATGATCTGCCGCGGGATCAAAAAGGAGGATCACCAGGGGCATGAGCAAAAAAAGGAGCAAGGCTGTTATTGCTATTATTTTACGCCTGCTTCCCACGATGGGTTTATTTGTATAGTTTATTGATCTCGCTTTGTACGATCATGGCTGCGATCATGGGAAAGAAAAACCCGAGCAACATCAGCAAGATGGACTGGTCCCTTTCGGGTATTCCCAGCCTTTGGTCCAGGGCGGGCATGCCATCCCGGCCTACGATAAAGAAAAAATACATGTTGACCGGCCATATGCAACCGGCGAAAACTGCCACAACAGGTGACAGTATCTCCCTGCCGTTCAAGGCATTAAAAACCTTGGCGGCTTGCAGGTTCCAGTATATAAGATACAGGCCGCATGTGATGAATCCTAACAGGAGCACTACCAGGGGTTCTCTTTTAAATTCGGGGATGTTGTCAATAATCTGCATAATCAATCGTTTTAGTTAAAAATTAATCCGTATTCTGTCTGAATAATTTTATTACGCCGGTTATCCCTGCGTACTTTCCTGTTAAACTCCCATGCAGGGTGATGAACATAATCACGAGGATGATCCAGGTGCAGCGTAACGGCAGAATATCTGATCTGCATCCCCCTTATGCCCAGCCTCTCCATCCTTTCCCCGAATTCCCTGTCTTCTCCTCCGTAGCGAAGCCTCTGGTCAAATCCCCTTACTTGTACAATATCCTTTTTCCAGGCCGAGGCATTCCCTCCGTTCCAGGTTGCACCGGCCGGCGTAAAACGATTCAGCAGATGCGCCTTCAAACCAAAAGAATCCAACTTGTTGTTCTTAAAAGAACGTTTTAGCCCCCTTTCCTCCAGCCATTGCCTGTCAAAACAGATTCCAGTTGCAATCTCCCTTTCACCAATCATATGCGAAATCTCACAGGGCAGCCTCACGGTCCCTCCGGAAAGGAACCTGCCCATCTGCCGCATTTGCAGATGCACCTGGATGAAGTCCTTCCGGGGAATAATGTCCCCGTCGCTGAAAACCAGGTAATCCCGGCTGCTCTCCAGAATGGCTTTGTTCAGGATGGCGCATTTTCTGAAACCCTCATCGTCCTGATAAACATGTTTAAGCCTAAAATCAACCTGCTGCCTCATCGTTTCAATGACCTCGCGGGTACTCTGATCGGATCCGTCATCGGCGACGATCAGTTCAAAATCTTTCACAGTCTGGTATTTATAGCCATACAGGACAAGTTCCAGCCACCGGGGTTGGTTGTACGTCGATATAACGACAGATACCATTGTAAACAAAGATAAAAAATTTTGTTTTTTAAAAATAAAAACCTTATATTTGAACTGTACGTTCAAGCCAAAAAATATACGGCTATGAAAAACATTATTATCCTATCCATTTTGTGCCTGACTATCGTGTCTCCGCTAATGTCTCAGGTCGTTGTTACTGGTCACATCACCGCTGAAATAGTGGATGCCGCAAGCATTTCCTCGGCATCTGTCAATGAAATGGAATTTACCAGGTCCCAGGGCCTTGAAGAACAAGAAAATTATGAAACCGTTTTATTGGGAGAATTTTTTGTTCATTCAGGTACCGATGTTGCCTGGGATGTTGTGATAAGGCCGGCTTCCCTTACGGCATGTTGTGGGGAGTGCATGACACTTGAAACTTCTCTGGAAAAATGCGCTGCAAACGCCGGTGAAACACCCTGCCATCAGCAGACAGATGCAGATCAGACACTGCACCTGAACGGTAATGTCAATGTTTTGCGGGAACAGCCTTCCGGCCTCTACCAGGGGTCTTATACTGTCATTCTCGCATATAATTGAAAGTTAAAGTTCAAAGAACCGCCTGATATATTGTAAATTTCTCTACTTTTGCGAAATTTACAATATATCTTTTTTGATGATATTGAATCCATTACATCACCGCCGTGCGTTGTTGATCGTAACCTTTTTCCTGCTGATCACCGGAATTCTGCTCCCTGCAGAGGGCCTGGCTCAGGAAGAAGAGTACCTGGAAGAAATGGTCGTTTATTTCTCTGTTCCGCGCATAGGGGGTACTGATATTTCAGCTGTAATCGGAGAAACCAGTGTCTATTTATCTGTAATAGAAATTTTTGATTTTCTAAAAATTAAAAATTCATATACGGCCGGGTTTGATTCTGTAAACGGTTTCTTTATCACCGAAGATGCTCCCTACAACATAGACAGGATAAATAACAAAATAACATTCCGGGACAAAGAATTCCAACTCAAAACAGGAGACATCATCCGTTCTGAGACCAATATATTTCTGAAATCGGATTACTTTGGCCAGGTATTCGGCCTTGACTGCAGCTTTAGTTTCAGGAGCCTGTCTGTGACCATGAACACAAGCATAGAACTTCCCGTAATCAGGGAAATGCGGCAATCACAGATGCGTAAAAGCCTGGGACAGATCAGCGGCGAGATTGTTGCTGATACGGTCATAGGAAGGAGATTCCCATTAATTCATTTCGGGATGGCTGATTGGTCAGCTATCTTCACACAAGAGATCAAGGGGCCAAAGGAAGCACGCCTTTCCCTGAATCTGGGCGGGGTTGTTCTCGGCGGTGAAACAAACATAAACCTGAATTATTCCACCAACGCTCCATTCCAGGAAAAAAACCAGTTTTACCAGTGGCGTTATGCCAATAACAAATATAAAGCACTAAGACAGGTAATCCTCGGAAAAATCAACAGCTTCTCCACTGCTACCATCAATTCACCGGTATTGGGCATTCAGATTACTAACACACCTACCACTTACCGGCAGTCCTTTGGGACCTATACCCTGAGTGATGTCACAGAGCCCGGCTGGACCGTTGAGCTGTATGTGAACAACGTCCTGGTGGATTACAAGCAGGCCGACGCTTCGGGCTTTTATACCTTTGAAGTCCCCATGGTCTACGGCAGTACCAATGTGAAATTACAATTCTACGGTCCCTGGGGGGAAGAACGCTCTAAAGAGCAAACGCTCAATATTCCCTACAATTTTCTTCCTGCAGGCAATTTTGAATACCGGATCTCGGCCGGAGTGGTTTCAGATTCGCTATGGAGCAAGTTTTCCAGGCTGGACATGGATTACGGGATTACCCGTTTCATGACCATCGGAGCCGGTGTGGAATACCTTTCTTCTGTTACTTCAGGCCGGATCATGCCTTTCGTGCACACATCGGTCAGGCTTGCCCCGGGATTGTTGCTTACCGGTGAATATACCCATGGGGTAAATGCCAAAGGCATATTGAACTGGAGGCTGCCCTCCGACATACAGCTGGAAGTCAATTACACCCGTTACGACAAAAACCAAACAGCCATCAACACCAATTATCTGGAAGAGAGGCGGATTGCCATGTCCATTCCTATAAGGATAAAACAGTTTTCACTCTTCTCCAGGATGACCCTCAACCAGGTTATCATGCCTACCACCCGGTACACCACGGCTGAGGTTCTTCTATCAGGGAGCATCCTGGGTATGAATACCAACCTGACCACTTTTGCTACTTTTTCTTCAACCTCAAAAACCAACATATACAGCTCCCTCTCTTTGGCATTAAGACTTCCGGCATCATTTATACTGACCCCCCAGACACAATTCAACTATACCCAGGGGAAGTTTGTTTCTCTGCGTGTGGCGCTGGAAAAACGATTATTCTCAGATGGTTACCTGAACGTTTCGTTTGAACGAAATTTTATGAGTAACATAACGAACTTGGAATTGGGACTCCGCTATGATTTTTCATTCGCGCAACTTGGCTATTCCGCAAGGAGGAGTAATAAAACCTATTCTTTTGTCGAAACAGCTAGCGGCAGCATCATGACAGATCCCCGTTCCAGGCTGATTACTGTCAATAGCAGAAGCAGCGTGGGCAAGGGCGGTATGATCCTGTATCCTTTCCTGGATTTGAACTGGAATGGAAAACGGGATAAGGGAGAACCTAAAGCCTTTGGCATGGAGGTTCAGGTGAGTGGAGGCCGGATCCAGTATATTGAAAAAGACACCATTACAAGAATATATGACCTGCAGCCCTATGCCCAGTACCTGGTCACCCTGAACGGCAGCAAGTTTGATAACATTTCCTGGAGAATGAACAACCAGACAATGAGCGTAATAGTAGATCCCAACCAATTTAAGCGCATAGAAGTTCCGGTAGTTGTTGTAGGAGAAGCTTCAGGACAGGTTTACCTGCGTGAAAAAAACACCCTGCGTGGCCAGGGACGGATCACTATTCAGTTCTATAAAAACGATACGGTAAAGATAAGCAGTACACTTTCCGAATCGGACGGATACTTCAGTTATATGGGACTGGCCCCGGGAGATTACACGGCAATCATAGACCCGGAACAGATGAGAAAACTTAACATGACCGCCACTCCCGCGTTTATTCCCTTTACCGTGGAACCCAGCGTTGACGGAGATTTTATCTATGACCTGGAATTTGAGATTCAATCCAATACTCCTGCTCCTGCTCCTGCTCCTGCTCCTGCTCCTATTCAGGTTGCTTCCCCTGCTACTGAACCTTCCGCTGCCAAGGTTGCTCCTAAAGTCACACCGCCTGCACCTGCTAAGGTAGCGCCCCAGGCCACTGCCCCAGCCAGGGACACTGCTGATGCTGCTCCCGCCCCTGCTCCTGTGCCGGTTAAGCCTCCGCTTCCATCGACAGAACAAAAAAATGATGCCGGGATTACTCCCTCAAAGCATATAACACTTGCCAAGGCTCCCGAAAGTCCTGTCCAGAGAGGTTACCGTTTACAGTTCCTGGTTACAGACAAACCCCTGGAAAGTGGAAGCAGCTACTTTATACGCCTGAAAAAAAGGCTGCCTATACTGGAAATCACGGCAGTCCTGGAAGAAGACGGACGTTATCATTACGTATCACAATACTTCCGCACCCGTAGCGAAGCCCTGCACTGGATGCGCATGGTCAATGGAATGGGTTGGGAAGACTGCATACTGAGGTAGGGTACCGCGCTCCGTGGTCCTAAACTTCAGAAACGGTAAGTTTTTTCCTTAAGCCGAGGCTTCAACCTTTCCTGCCGGCGGTCGCCTGAGTGCTAAGAACGGAGTGCTTTTTCTTTTAAGCCGAGGCTTCAACCTTTCCTGCAGGCAATCGCCTGAGCGCTAAGAACGGAGTGCTTTTTCTTTTAAGCCAAGGCACTCCGTTCTTAGCACTCAAGCGACCTTGCCATTAATGCGGTTTGCTGCACCAACAACCGCCTGAAGGTCTTCAAGGCTGATCTTCAAGGCGGTGCGCCAAAGGCCTTTGCGCATAATAAGGCGCTGCTCCGCAGCACCAATTATTGTTCCTGGTTGCTTTATAGGAGGTGGTAAGTGATGGCTTTGTTGCCAAAACACATAACATGCAATTATTGTGTGTGTTATAGGTATGGACTGCCTTGTGACAACTTACCACCCCCCTGGATTTCAGCGGTTTTACAGGGAGGTGGTAAGTAACAATTATGTTACAAAAACACACAACATCCTGTTTTTGTGCGCGTTATAGACGCGGTTACGTTTTTCACTACTTACCACCCTCCCCGGTTTTTGCCGTTTTTCGATGTTTTTGGGGGGAGGTGGTAAGTAACAACCATGTTACAAGAACACGCATCACTCTGTTTCCCTGCGCATTATGGGCGCGGTCACGTTTTTCACTACTTACCACCTTCCCTGTATTTCAGCAATTTTGCAGGGAGGTGGTAAGTTGCGGTCTTGTTATAAAATCTCGTAACATGCTGTTATTATTGGCTTTATTTGCGCGTACGCAATAATTGCTACTTACCACCTCTCAGTCAACACAACAAACAGAGGTGGAACCTCAGTGCGCCAAAATCACACTCAGATTATTAATTACCTGTATTTTAGGCGCTTACAATTTGACTATGAAAAATTGCGCACTGAGGTTCCACCTGTGTGTCTGCTGGCGTGCAGTTACTGCTGGCTGGCATTGCTCCTGTCGGGCGGTCACTGACACCACAAGATAAGGGAAGCCTCGGCTTAAAGAAAAAGCTTCCCGATCTTGTGGTGTCAGTGACCGCAACAGGCAGCAAAGCATAAACTGCATCAGGCAGCAGAAGCACGGACCGCAGCAGGCAGCAAAAGAATGAAGAGTTCCGGGAAAAAAGAGGCCGGCCAAATGAATTTCTGGCCGGCCGTTTTTGTTGTGGGAGCTAAGAGATTCGAACTCGTGACCCCCTGCTTGTAAGGCAGGTGCTCTAAACCAGCTGAGCTAAGCTCCCGGATGCATTAGCAAAGGTCTGCTAAATGGGACAGCAAAGATATGTTTATTTTTTTTCCCTGCAAAAAAAGTTTTCCAGCAGATCAGCCACTGTAAAAGTACTGCCTCCCACAAGGATCAAATCCTGCGGGGAAGCTGCTTCACAGGCTTTTTTGAACGCTTCAGCCACACCAGTCACTTCTTCTCCTTCTAAGCCCGCTTCCCTTCCCCACACTGCCAGCTCAGAGGCAGGGAGCGCCCTGGGAATATGAGCCTGGGTAAAAAAATAATATGCATCCCGGGGCAGCAGGGGAATGATGGATTGCAGGTCTTTTCCGCGTACCACACCAAAGACAATAAACAAACGCTGGTAAGTTTCCCTTGAAAGCTGTTCCTTCAGGTATTTCATCCCGTGTGCATTATGACCTGTATCGGCAATCACCATCGGTTGGCGGGACAGACGTTCCCATCTTCCGCGCAGGCCGGTTGCGGATTCAAAATGTTCCAGTCCCAGGACAATTGCTTCGGGTGTCAGCCGGGTTAACAAATCAGGGTTGGTCTCCTTAAGAACATCCACTGCACTAAGCACTGTTTTCAGATTTTTCTGCTGATACAAGGTTTCTCCTTCCAGGGAGTACACCTGGTCCGGTCTGTCATAAGCACGGAAAAGAGGGGCATGTAATTGGCCGGCACGGGCAGCAAGAACGGGAAAAGATTCCGGATCATACTCTCCCACCACTACCGGAACGCCCGGTTTAATGATCCCGGCCTTCTCACTTGCGATCTTTGTGATGGTGTCTCCCAGCAGGTCACAGTGATCGAGGCCTATGTTGGTTATGACAGAAAGAATAACAGATGTTGGTGTTAAAATATTGGTGGAATCCAGCCGCCCTCCAAGACCTGTTTCAATTACGGCTATATCCGTTTTTTGCCGGGCAAAGTAGCTGAAAGCCATAGCCGTTGTCATGTCAAAAAAAGAAGGCAATTCATCCTTGAGTTCCTTCATTCTTTCACGGGAAAACCGTTCCATGAAATCAATCACTTCCTGGTGAGGTATCATTATTCCGTTTACCCTGATCCGTTCCCTGAAATCTGTCAGGTGTGGTGATGTGTATAACCCGGTTCTGAACCCGGCTGACTGCATTATTGCTGCCAGCATATGGGATACCGATCCTTTACCATTTGTTCCGGCAATATGAATGCAGGGATACTTTTCCTGGGGATTTCCCAGCCAGGCCGCAAGTGAAAGCATCCGCGCCGGGTAAGGTTTGTACCCTACAATCCCAATTTTCTGGTACTGGGGAAAGTGCTCTATCAAAAATGACACGGCTTCCTGGTATTCCATAACGCCGCGAATTTAGACATATTTTTTCCTATCTTTGTCAGTTAAATATGAACTAATGCCAAACAATCCCAAAATTTTCGTACTCGACACCAACGTCCTTCTGCACGATCACAAGGCGCTTGGTAATTTTCAGGATAACGATGTGGTCATCCCCATCATTGTGCTGGAAGAACTGGACAAATTCAAAAAAGGTAATGACCAGATCAACTACAACGCCAGGGAATTTGCCCGTTCACTGGATAAAATCCTGGGCGATCAGATGTTGAATGGATGGATTAGTATGGGTCCCGGCAGGGGCCGCCTGAAAGTAGAACTGGGACATCCTTTTCCGGATATGATGCAGGACTCTTTCTATGAAGATACCCCTGATCACCGCATCCTTGTCACGGCGCAGTACATGAAAGAAAACAACCCCGAGCGAAGGGTGATCCTAGTCACAAAAGATGTCAACCTGCGTATTAAATCCAAGGCGCTGGGAATAGAAGCCCAGGATTACCTTACCGATAAGGTTCGTGACGAGAGCATAGTCAGCCTTTCAAGGGGTGTGATCAAACTGAACCGTGTTGCCCCTCAGACCATAGCCAAGTTGTACCAGACACGCGAAGGTCTCAGCTCCAGGGATATCCACCTGAAAGGAGCGCACAGCAATCAATACTACATTCTAAAGAACAAGGACGGCATGGCCATGGCACGCTACAAGGCCTCGACCCGATGCCTGATTCCCGTACCAGATTATAGGGCATACGGCATCACACCTCGCAATTCGGAACAGAATTTTGCACTTGATGCCCTGCTTGATCCGGAAATAAGTCTTGTTTCCCTGACAGGAATTGCCGGGACCGGCAAAACGTTGCTTGCCCTGGCAGCAGCCCTTGAGCAGGAAGGGGATTACGACCAGATCATGCTTTCCCGGCCCGTCATTCCCCTGCAAAACCAGGAAATGGGATTCCTGCCCGGAGACATAAAGGAAAAAATGGCGCCCTATATGTTACCACTGCTGGATAATCTGAGTGTGATCAAAGGCAGTCTCAAACCCAACAGCCGGGAATTCGTACGCATTGAAGAAATGGTAAAAAATGAGAAACTGCTGATCTCCCCGCTTGCTTACATCCGCGGGAGAAGTTTATCTAAAGTATTCTTCATAGTAGATGAGTCCCAGAACCTTACCCCGCACGAAGTCAAGACGATCATTACCCGTGCCGGGGAAGGCAGCAAACTCATTTTTACAGGAGATATACACCAGATCGACCAACCTTACCTGGATATGCATTCAAATGGTCTTACTTATTTGACAGACAAGATGTTAGGACAGGATGTTTTCGCTCATGTCAACCTTATTAAAGGGGAAAGGAGCCGATTGGCGGAACTGGCAGGCAATATATTGTAACATTTTTGCTATTTTTGCAGCCCTAAATCCGATAATTTTCAATTTTTTAACTAAATAATTTTTATGTCAGAAATCAAACGAGTTTACAGCTTTGGCGGAAAAACTGCCGATGGTGATGGTTCTATGCGAAATCTGCTGGGTGGCAAAGGAGCCAACCTGGCTGAAATGTGTCTCCTGGGTATACCTGTTCCTGCAGGTTTTACCATAACAACAGAATGTTGTACCGAATATTATGCCCTGGATTGCAATTACCCCAAGGATTTGGCAGGAGAAGTCGCACAGGCCCTGAAAAAAACCGAGGATATTATGGGAGCCCGTTTTGGTGATCCTGAAAATCCTCTGCTTGTTTCCTGCCGTTCCGGTGCCAGAAGCTCCATGCCCGGCATGATGGAAACCGTACTAAACATCGGACTGTGTTCAGCAACCATTCCGGGGCTGATAAAAAAAACCAACAACCCCAGGTTTGTTTACGACGCATACCGCCGGCTGATCATGATGTTTTCCGATGTGGTCATGGAAAAGGCAGAGGGGATTGAACCGGCTGAAGGACAAGGAATACGTGTGCAACTGGATGGATTGCTGCATCAGATGAAAGTAGAAAAAGGATATAAAAGCGATACCGACCTTACAGAGGAAGACCTGGTCACGCTCTGCGACATGTTAAAGAGACAGGTCGTGCGTGTCCTTGGCAAACCCTTCCCTGATGACGCCATGGAACAGCTCTGGGGCGGGATAGGCGCCGTCTTCAAATCCTGGAACGGGAAACGGGCGATCTCCTACCGCAGGATAGAAGGTATCCCCGATGAATGGGGCACTGCCGTAACGGTCCAGTCCATGGTATTTGGGAATATGGGTGACAAATCGGCAACGGGGGTTGCTTTTTCCCGCAACCCGGCCACAGGAGAAGCCAAATTCTACGGTGAATGGCTTATCAATGCACAGGGAGAAGATGTGGTTGCCGGTATACGTACACCTAACCCGTTGAATGAATCTACCAAGAACGACCAGAACAGGCACCTGTCCTCGCTCGAAACCACCATGCCCAAAGTCTATGGTGAGCTGAATCAGATACAGAAGAACCTGGAAGCCCATTTCCGCGACATGCAGGATATAGAGTTCACCATACAGGACGGACGCCTGTGGATGCTGCAATGCCGCATAGGCAAACGCACCGGGGTTGCCGCCCTGAATATGGCCATGGATATGCTCCTGGAAGGTCTGATTGACCGCAAGACCGCTGTACTGCGCGTTGCGCCCAATCAACTGGACGAGCTGCTTCACCCTATATTGAATCCCAATTCTGAAAAGGCCGCACAAGTGGTGGGCAAGGGTCTGCCGGCCGGTCCCGGCGGCGCTGTGGGTCAGATTGTTTTCACGGCTGAAGACGCCGTCGCCTGGAGCAAGAAAGGCAAGAAAGTCATATTGGTCAGGGAAGAGACAAATCCCGAAGATGTGGAAGGAATGCGTGCTGCCGACGGACTGCTTACATCACGCGGAGGAATGACATCCCATGCTGCCCTGGTAGCCCGGGGCTGGGGAAAATGTGCTATAGTAGGATGCGAAGCCGTACATATTGACCTGGCAAAGCGCGTGCTTATCATGAACGGGAAACAATACCCTGAAGGCTCTGTTTTCAGCCTTAATGGAACTCGTGGTTTTGTCTATGATAAAGCCATTGATACCATGGATGCTTCTGAAAATCCCCGTTTCCAGGAATTCATGAAAATGGTGGATTCCTTCCGCACCATGGGCGTCCGCACCAACGCCGACACACCGGAAGATGCCAGGATGGCTTTGAATTTCGGGGCCGAGGGAATAGGTCTTTTCCGAATCGAGCACATGTTCTACGGATTGAATTCAGAAGCCCCGCTGAGCAAACTCCGTAAGGTGATCCTTTCGGAAAATGTGGGTGAAAGAAAACTGGCCCTCCACGAACTGGCACCTTACGTGAGAGCCGCTGCAAAAGAGACGCTCCGTGTCATGGACGGTCTGCCGCTTACCTTCCGCCTGCTTGATCCTCCGCTGCACGAATTTGTTCCCCATACGCTTGACAAACAGAAAGAATTGGCCAAAGAACTCGGCATCAGCGTGGAAGATGTGGTTAAACGGGGAGAAATGCTGCACGAAGAAAATCCCATGATGGGACACCGTGGTGTGCGTCTTGGAATTACATATCCCGAGATTTCTGAAATGCAGTTCCGTGCGATTTTCACGGCCACTGCCGAATTGATCAAGGAAGGGCTCCGCCCCAAACCGGAGATCATGGTTCCGGTTACAGTCAGTGTGAAAGAGCTGGATGACCAGAAAATCATCGCCGACAGGGTGCATAAAGAAGTCCAGGAGCAATTCGGGCTCACCCTTGAGTACCTCTATGGTACCATGATAGAGATACCCCGGGCAACAATAGTGGCAGATGAGATGGCCAAGACAGCCCAGTTCTTCTCGTTCGGGACAAACGACCTGACACAGATGACCTTCGGCTTCTCAAGGGACGATATCGGATCATTCATGGGTGAATACATCCAGAAGAAGATCCTCCCCTTTGACCCGTTCCAGCATATTGACGAGCCTTCTGTAGGCAGGCTCATTGAAGAGGGAATCACAAAAGGCCGTTCCACCACCCCGAACCTCAAGATAGGGATATGCGGAGAGCACGGGGGGGATCCCCAATCCATCCAGTTCTGTTATAAGATGGGTTTGACTTATGTTTCCTGTTCCCCATTCAGGGTGCCAATCGCCCGGCTTGCTGCAGCACAGGCAGCCATCAGGGCAACCATGTAAATCTGTAACAAATAGCAGATTGTTTCCACAAAGAAGAAAAGGTTCCCCGGGGAGCCTTTTTCTTCTTTTTCGTATCTTTGTCATTATGAAAAACATACTTATCACCGGGGGAGCAGGCTATATAGGAAGCCACACCGCCGTGGAACTCATCCATGCCGGATACGGGGTGGTCATAGCCGATAACCTGTCCAATGCTGACACCACCTGTCTGGATGGGGTCAAAAAAATCACCGGCAGGGACATTCCTTTCTATATAGCCGATTGCTGCAGGAAAGACCAGCTTCTGAAAATTTTCCGGGAACACAGGATTGACGGTGTCATTCACTTTGCTGCTTTCAAAGCAGTGGGAGAAAGCGTGGAAAAACCGCTCATGTATTACTATAACAACGTATTATCCCTGGTCACCCTGCTGGAGGTCCTGGTAGAAAACGGAGGGGGCCATGTGGTGTTTTCCTCCTCTGCCACGGTTTACGGACAACCACCTGTGCTCCCGGTTACTGAAGACACCCCAAGAATGCCGGCCACAAGCCCTTACGGGAATACAAAACAAATTTGTGAAGATATCCTGATTGACACAGTAAAGGCCCATGCTTCCGTGAAAGGGATCATCCTCAGGTACTTTAATCCCATAGGCGCCCATCCTTCCGCCCTTATAGGCGAATTGCCAAGGGGCATTCCCAACAACCTGGTTCCTTTCATAACACAGACAGCTGCGGGGATCCGCAAGGAACTGCAGATCTTTGGCAATGATTACAACACCCCGGACGGAACGGCTCTCAGGGATTATATTGATGTGGTGGATCTGGCGGCGGCCCATGTCTCGGCCCTGAAACGCATGGAGGCCCACGACAAACCGGGATCGTGCGAGGTGTTCAATGTGGGGACGGGAACACCGCTGTCGGTTATGGAACTGGTCAAAAAATTTCAGACTGTCAATAATGTGTCTTTGAAATACCGGATCACCGGAAGGAGGGAGGGAGACGTGGAGGCTGTCTGGGCAGATACATCGCTGGCAAACAGGGTGCTTTCCTGGAAAGCCGAACGCCCGCTGGAAGAAACCCTTGCGAATGCCTGGGCATGGGAAAGGAATATCCGCCGCATCATTTAATTTATGATTATGGAGAAAAAAATGGTACCCGGTAAATTTACGGAACATCAGCTCAGGGCAGGACACCCCAAATGGGAGCAGTCGCTGCAAAGAGGCAGTGAGTTCCTGCCGCCGGAAGAAAAAAAGGATGACACTCGCTCACAGTTTTACAGGGATTATTCGCGTATCCTGCATTGTACTTCTTATCGAAGGCTGAAACACAAGACACAGGTGTTTTTCGCAACACAGAACGACCACATATGCACACGCATGGAACACGTGAACCATGTGGCATCTATCAGTTATACCATATCAAAATACATGGGACTGAACACAGAGCTGACACAGGCCATTGCCCTGGGTCACGATCTTGGTCACAGTCCGTTTGGCCATGAAGGAGAAACGTTGCTTTCCGATATCATGCGTAAATGGGACGGCACATTCTGGCACGAAAAGAACGGGCTGTACACGGCAGACAAGATTGCTACCCTGCCCAATGCCTCTGGCAACCATAAAAACCTGAGACTGACATATGCCGTACGTGACGGAATCATATCGCATTGCGGGGAAACTGACGAGAATGGACTTTATCCGCGGGAAAAAGTTGTTGATCTTGAGCAGATAGAACGGCCCAACCAGTACATGCCCTATACATGGGAAGCGTGTGTTGTAAAACTTTCGGACAAAATCGCATACCTGGGCCGTGACATAGAAGATGCGATTGAACTGAACCTGCTGGAACCAGAGCGCCTCAACGAACTGAACAACCTGATGAAAAGGATCCCGAAAACATCCGGAGTGGTAAACAACACGGCCCTGATAGACCTTTTCATCAAAGATCTCTGCAACAATTCATCTCCTGAAGAAGGAATGCATTTTTCCTGCCAATACTACAACCTGCTGACAGAGGTCAAGGATTTCAATTACCGCCATATCTATTACCACCCGCGGCTTCTTTACTATAAAGAGTACGCACGGTGCATCATCCATACGATTTTTGACTTCCTGGAGGGATTTTATGGCAAAGACGTGTTGCAGCGCATAGCTGACAACACGTCCAAATTTCCCACGCTGTTAAGGTATTTTCACGAATGGCTGGTCAAATACAGCAATGTGGACAAACGGGCAAGAAATGAAGCATGTTTCGAGAACGATATCATCTACGACATAACTGACATTGTGCAATACCGGAGAGCTATCATTGATTACATGGCAGGCATGACAGATAATTTTGCCATACGCGTCTACCATGAAATAATATCTTTCTAGATTTCTGCCATCAGGCCCGAGAACAGTATGGTCCCCGTGCTCTTTTCCTTTATGAAATACAGGAAAGGCCTGTCCACATGGAACGGGATGGTCTGTCCGGGACCAATGCTGGTCATATTGAACCCTATGGTTGTCACAGCGGCAGCTTCTGTCCCTTCCTCATCTACCTGAATGTAGGAATTCTGCTTGAGCAGGCTTATGAAAAGCGGGATGTCGCTGATGTTGCTGAAATCGGCATTGTAAGGATCAAAGGCGATACCCATGCCCATGCGCGTCAATACAGGGATCATCGTTTCCTCTGAATCAAATTCCACCTTGAAGCGCGGGATGCGCAGGTTCAACTCGGCCGGGGCAAGGTCTTCAAGCCATTCCGACCACTGTTCCCAGGTCAGGGAAGACACCACTTCCATTATGGAAACACCTGTATCGGGCAACACAATGACCATGCTGTAGGCTTCATTGCCATAAGGTATTTCAGTAACGGCCACTCCTTTTGATGCCGTATACCCATAATCATTGGTTTGTTCCATATAGGTCACATCGCCGTCCGATCCGGAAAGGTTCGTAAAGGAACCCTGCCAGCTCACTTTCTTGTCAAATGTTTCTTTCCATTTTCCCTTGAAGTAAAGGGCATTGGTATAAATGAGCCTTTTATCGGGGTCAATCTGGTCAATGACCTTTTTGATCAGATCGTTGGTGTTGTCGGCACACCATTGGTTGATGACAGAAGGGGCCTTCGGGTCTGAAAAATCAAGCAGGTTGACCGAGGCGTCATAATACTGCTGCAGGGATTGAATGAAAGGATTTTTTACCGGAAAAGTCTTTTCAATCCAAACGGCATTGGCAATGCTTAATTTAACGGTGTTGTCAACCTTCTTGAGAGCAGGGACAAGATGTCTGAAGAATCCATTCATCTGGTCCGGGGAATATGTGGCAAATCCCAGGGTTGCCTTCATGTCTTCCAGGGTTTTGCCGGCAGCTCCGTTGGTTACGGCTGATATGGCCAGAGATACGCTCAATGGGGAAATGAAGATATTCTCCCCTTCCAGTTCCAGGCACATCTCCCTGAATAGATCAATGCCAAAACCATTGCTGTTATGCAGGATTTCCTGTTGTACTTTGGTAAGTACGATATCTTCCCTGTCTTTGGGTGCGTCATTGTTCCATTTGGAACAGGATCCTGTGAGAGGTCCTGCCAGGACAGTCATGATCAATAAATTGATAACAGATCTCATATATTTTGGTGTTTCAAGTACACAAGTAAAATGCAAAATACATCCGGATACTGCTTCGGCTTATCAATAATCGTGTCCGCCCGGGCTGGACGTCATGGCTGACAGGTATAAGCGTTTTACAACGCAGTGAAATCCTCTTTGCCGGCACCGCACAGAGGGCAAACCCAATCTTCGGGAAGATCCTCAAAAGCTGTTCCGGGGGCTATTCCATTGTCAGGGTCTCCTTCAGCAGGGTCGTATACATACCCGCACAAATTGCATTCGTACTTTTTCATAAATAATTGTATTAAGGGTTAAAAAGTAATGTTCATTTCATCGAGCAAATACTGTGCCTTTGCGTATTTCTGTATTATCCACAGAGCGTAACGGATGTCCAGGGTGACACATTTGTTGAGGGTGGGATGAAAAAAAGAATCGGCTCCCAGGGATTCCTTGTTCCCGTCAAAGGCAAGACCCACGAGCCGGCCCCGGCTATCCAGAACCGGTGATCCGGAATTTCCGCCTGTTATATCAAGGTCACACAGGAAATTCACATGCATATAGCCGGTTTTCCTGTCTTTCCAAACACCCCAGTCTTCTGCTTCCAAAGTTCGCCTGTAAGGTTCAGTAATCCGGAATTCGTAATCGGACGGATTCCATTTGTCCCAAAGGCCTTGCGAAGTGCTGAACCAGTTGTAGGTTATACCATCCCGGGGATAAAGCGGCCCTACTGTTCCATAAGTGAGCCTCATGGTCATATTGGCATCGGGATACTGCGGGATGTCCTGCTCTTTTCTGAAAGCATACAAGGCACGGGTATACTGCGTGTCTGAATGCCTTGCATTTATAGTTCCGAGCAATCGCTTTTCTTCTTCATTATATTGCTGGATGTCATAACTGTGGTTGAGCATACACGCGGGATCGGCTTGTATCTCGTCTATCGGATGCGGGGAAAGAAAATATTCCCGGAAGCTTTCCCGGCTCCGGAACACCGAGTTGTCAAAAATGTATTCGGCAATCTTTAAGGCATTCCTGTCAAAATGATCATAAAGTGATGCCAGGTATTCACCCCAGTACCGGCGGGGAACGTTTGCGCAAAAATCCCTGAGAGCACTCACAAACCATTCCTTTTCGAGTTCTGGATGGTACCCGTTGTAATAACTCATCATGCGCCTGTAATAGCTGCTGAATTCGTCCCTGGTGCAATCCACCGTGTCTGTCCCCGCACGCCTGACTTCTGACCTGAGACCCGCTACCCTTCTTGCCATCAGAAGAAACTGTGAAGATATGAGAGTCTGCCTGTACCATTCACGTGCTGCTGTCAGCTCTTCCGTAACTGAATAAGCATATTCCAGGTCTTCAAACAACGAGCCCCACAACTCGCTTCTTTTCGCAGAGACCCTGATCCATTCCTGCACCCTGGCTTCTTCTTCCCGCCTGGTGTCGATTAACCTGTGACGGATAAGACTGAGAACTTCTCCCTCCCGCAATTCGGATACATTGGCCAGACTAAAATATGTATCGGCATATTGCAACCGGACACCGGGATCAGATCCCATCCATCTGTTCATGATATCAAGATGGGTCTTTGAGTTACGAACCACCACAGGATATGTCACTGATTGTTTTTCATGCAGCCCGAAGGAGGAATTGTACCGGTTTGTCTGGTAGGGATACCCCATGGCCATTACAAAATCCCCTTCCCTGACACCACGGGCACTGATGGTCAGTTTGATGTCCGGTACCAGGGGAATGTTGTCGGGATGATAGGAAGCGGGAGAACCGTCAGGAGCCGTGTATATCCTGTACAATGCAAAATCGCCCTTATGCTGCGGCCATTCCCAATTGTCTGTTTCACCTCCGTAGGCTGCAATGGATACGGGGGGAGCCCCCACCAGGCGTACATCGCTGTACTTCTGGTAGCAATACATATAATAATGGGAGCCGCTCCACATGGAAGCGCACATACAATCGTAGCCTGTCATTTGCTGGTATTCTTTTTCCAGGAGCGCATACATTCTCCTGCCGGTCAAGGTATCCCTGAGCTGCAGAACCCTGTCTGTAACATCGAATACTTTGCGAAGGAAATAGACGTTTTTGCCAGGAACCGGTTTTTCTTCAGAAACATTGCGGGCCCAAAATCCTTCCTCCAGGTAATTTTCCTCCGGGGTGCTGAATGCATGTATGTCCGAATAAGCACAGTGATGGTTGGTAATGAGCAGTCCGTTATCGGAAATGATTGAGCCTGTGCATCCAAAGTCCATAGACACGACGGCACTGGACAGCGTGGTTCTGTCATTGTCATAAATTATGTCTGGCTTGATCTTCATGCCTTTTTTCTGCATCTGCTTCACCAGGTTTTTCTCCATCAGGTGTACAAGCCACATGCCTTCGTCGGATCTGAGAGGGGTGAAGGCAAGGGTGAGAGGGAGAAAAAATAATAATAATCTTTTCATAAGCATCAGAATATCACGCCAATATTTAATCCAGCCTCGTGAAACATCTTGTTGTTGCCGGAAAGCCGCCGTGTATAACGGTACCCCGTTTCGGCAAAAAGATTGAGCCCCTTTGACGGGTTTGCAAAAAAAGTTACCCGTATCTTTATTCCGGCGGCAATCCGTTTGCCGGTCATAAAATCATTTTCCACGCCGGCCGGTTCCCAGAGGCGGAAGTCCTCCGGATTTTCAAACCCTATGTTGTGCAGTATTTGAGCCTCCAGCAATTCTTCCGGAGTGGTTTCTTCCAATTGGCCTGCCACATAGGAAATTCCGGGTGACAGATCAATGATCCATCGTCTGACAAACCAGCTCCTGCTCACAAGGGCGTAGGCCTGTGTCAGTTCAAGCGAGCGCTGAACGGCCAGAGGATATTTGATCCACTGCTGACTGAACAGGGCACGGGATATCCCGGCAGTCACCCTCCAGCGATCATAGTGTTCATCCTGAGCGATCCTATAAGAATAGCTGATGTCCATAAATGTTCTTTCCTGAACAAAAGAGGGAATTGTGCCATATTGCACCCACTCCCACAGACGTGATGTCTGGTTCAGTTCCTGTCTCTGAACGGGCTGGAATCCCCTCTGTCCTGTCCATGAAACATCGGCTTTTATCCTGTGCCTGTTCGTGTAATACAACATCAGGGTATTTTGCCATGACCATTCGCTTACATCTCCATACCTGCGGGCCAGTACCACGTCTTCCCGCTGTGTCTGGTTTCTTATTCCTGCCGAAAAATGATCGAACAGGGAAAACCTTCCGGGGCGGTAATGCAACGTAATGCCTCCGCCGTACAGATGGTCCCTAAGCAGGCGCGTGCCCGGTGCCGAGGAAGTATATACCTGTTGGGTGTTGAACCACATGCCCGAGAACGAGAATAAGACCTTGTTGGTGCTTGTCTCCACCTGGGTGTAATCAATCTGTTCTGTTATGCGTCTGAAGTAAAGATGAGCCCCTATGCGCGCCGGTCCGTTTTCATAAACAACAGAAGGCGCAACCATAAAGTCCATGTAAGTATCACTGTTCCTCAGATCCCTGTATTTTGCCCCATTGCGGGCGTCATAGGAAATCCGGCAGCCCAGGGTCCACTTTCCGGACACGGGATAAGCCATGCCTGCATCCATATGATACGATTCCAGTACATAATTACCGGCCACGCTGTCCGCCAGCATGAAAGGTGTCCTGTAAGGATCCAGGATTCCCAGCCACCGTTGGACCTTTCTGTCTTCGTAGCTGTAAGAAAAGGTTCCGCTCAGGGTTGTTTTTCCAAGCTTCCTGTAGGAACGTGTTTGCATTCCGTACAGGTATGATGCGGCCGGGTCGTAAATGTTTCTGAACTCACCGCCCCGGTACCCGGCCAGGAGGGAAATATCGGAATAATTCCTGTCCGAAAAAGCCATGCCTGCAGAGGCCAACCCGTTCTGCCAGGGATTATCCCAAAGGATCCGTTCCAGGTCCTGTCCTGCCGTCCCGGTAATGTTTCCCATAAGAAAACCCAGCGTTATGATCCAGACCTTTTTCATTTCCATAAGGGTGTGAGAATGGGTGCAGCCGGTACATCGTACAGGAAGTCCTCGGTTGAATTGTTGGTGTCGCTGTATATGATCCTTCCTCCGGGAAGTACCTCCTTTACTCTTCGTACAACAGCGTTTCCCTTGTTTTGTCCTTGCCTGAGCCAGGTAAATCCGGCATCCACAGAGGCAGGCTGGCGCTTGAGCGCATTGGCCGGGTTCTGCACACATTCTACGCCATCCAATATCCAAGAACGGTGTATATGCATGTATTTCAGACCACTTGTGCTTCCGGGCTGGTAATTTTGCCATCTTTCCACATCTGCCAGCCAACGGGCAACACCCATCACAGGGCGGAAAATGACAGGCGCCGGGGAATGTACGCTCATCGTGTAGGCTGTACCCTGGCCTGCAAAGATCCGTTTCAGGGCAGGTACATCGGGATGCTTTTCATGGTTTGGGAGTTCCTCGTCATAAAAACCGAAATGGGCCCGTGACAGATCCAGTCCGCTGGTGGCCCTGGCCGTATGATCCACGGCATTGAAAGCAAGTACCACAGATTCGCCCGGAGCCAGGGGATAATCGGTACCGCCGCCGGGAATCATCCAGGTCATCTGGAACAGACCCAGCGTATCCAGTCCCATCCACGGATTGTTGGATACCGTGGAATTGGCCGGTGCAAGGGCCCCCACACAGAGTGAATCCAGGTAATACACCTTGTCTGTATTGTTATATAGTTCCAGGAACTGATCTTTCGAATAATTGGCGCCATCAAAGGTCTTGCTCCCGGCATAATAGACCTGCCTGAAAATGATCCCCCCCGAAAGGGCCAGGTCCAGTTCGAAGGAAAAAAATGTTGTTTCCGCAGATAGCGCCAAAAATTCGGATTGCGATGCACTAACCGAAAAACCTTCAGGATACAGTGCGGATAAAAGCAGGGTATACCTTCCCGGACTGACGTTGAGCACCGCATGGCCCGAGACGTCCGGAAATGTTTCATAATAGACCGGTTCGTCCACTGCCTGTGCCCTGACTTTTACAGCGGTAAGATCGATACCAGCCTGGTCCGGTGGCGGCTGCACCGTGATGGACAGGGTGGAATATACCGGCTCAACTTCCAGGCAACCCGGAAGAAGTACCGGCAGCAGGCTTGCAGCAAACAGAATAAGCAGTTGTTTTATACGCCTGTTCATATGCCTATAAAGTTAATCTGACCTCGGCCCCAAAATAGAAGGGCAGGTTCCGTGCATAAGCCGTTCCTGAAATCTTTTCCTTAACCAGCTGATCAAGGTTCAGGAAATTGTTGGCATAGAAAGACACAGCTGCCCACCTTCCGATTTCTTTAGTCAGCCTGATATTGAGAATTCCGTATAACGGATAGCGGGATCCCAAGTAGTAGGATTCCTTGTTGGTTGTTCCTATCAGCTCCCTGTAACGGATATCGTTCTCCATCTCCTGGGTGAACGGGATGATATTCCCGGAAAGATCCATTATATACAAAGGATTCACCCGTTTGGTCCAGCGGTCGTCACTGTATGCCCATTTACCCGAGTAGCGGGAACCTTTATCATCGTAATAATATGTCTGTACCTGGTCCTGCCATTCACAAATATAGGTGGTCCTGTCCATTAGCACCAGCTGGGCCGTCAGGGTCACCACCATGCCTACGGCCGGCAGGTGGGTAATAAAGCAGACGTTGGTATTGAGGCGCTCCCTCCTGGAGCCTGTACTCGTTTTGTTTCCCCCGGCGTAAATACCGGCGTAGGGATATGGCCTGCCCGCCACCTGTACAGGAACCGTTATCGCCCCCAGGGATTCATCCTGGGATATGACGTTCAGATAGGCTCCCGTGAGTGAAACGGTGGTACGCAAGCTTCTGATCTCGGGAAAAGCCACTGTGAATTCCACACCCCACTTGTTCTGTACAATATTGTTCACCGGTTTCTGGTACGAAAGAAAAACCGTATCACGGATCAAAGGGAGCGCTGTCCCGTCCACATAGACAGCCCCGCTCTCGTATTGGGGGAGTTTTCCCGAAGGTACATCTATGCGCGAGGGACTGCCTTTATCCCATATATATCCGTACCGGTTGTAGGATACAGGCATGACCTGTGTGGCAAAACCATACCCGTTCACCATTTTTTCCTTGAAAAAAACAAGGGATCCTGTCACATTTTCAACGTCAAAATCAATTCCTGCTTCGAAATTAGTACTTTGTTGAAGCTTCAGCTCCGGATTCCTGACCTCCTGTTCCAATTTGCGCGTGGTAAAGAGAACCATCCCTACCCCGTTATCGTCTATGTCGTTATAAGAGAATGAGACTACATCCAGGTATGTGGGCTCGGGGTACAGGTAGACCATGGAAGGCATCTTGTAATTCATACCCCATCCGGCCCTAACGCTCAATTCCCGGAATCCCTTTTGCTTTCTCAGGATCTGGAACCGGGCATTAAGTCTTGGTTCCACCGAAAAATACCGGTCCAGGCTGAAACGTTCGTCGTGCAGGATGCCGTTAAAGCGGACTCCGGCCTGGATTTCCAGGGCACGCACAAGACCCAGGGGAACCCGCAGCTTGTCCTCGGCAAAAAGGCTGTACCGGTTTAAAAAAGGAATGTCCCTGAAGGAACGTTCACGGTATGTGGAAGAGGCGTTGATGTCGGGAGAGAGATAGGGATCGAACACTTTCCCCGCACCCCTGTTTCCCCTGGAGGTCCATTCCACCCCTGCCAGCACCTTGTTGGTGATCTCACCGTACTTGCCGTACAGGTTGGCAACCACCCTGGCCTGAAGATTCACGGGCAACCCGAATACCTCCAGGTCGGAATAGTAGCGGTATGGAGTAAAAAAGCCGAGGTTTTCGCCTGAAGACATGGCCAGGGATTGTGGGACCCTTCCCTGGCTGCGGTAGGTTTTCTCCCGCGAATACTGGGAGGTCACATCCCCGGCGGCCATGAATTCCAGGTTGGTGATCCATTTTTTGTTCAGACGGTATGTTCCGTTAATATCAAGCCCGATCCCCATATCCCTGTCCCTGGAAATATTGTCCAGAAAATTATCCGGATCTGTCCTGTTATCGGCATCTGAATATATCAGCCGTACCCGTGTATTGTAGGTCAGGTTTTTTTTCGCTGTCTGTGAATAACCAATCCGCAGGTTGACCCTCCTGTATACATCAGCAGGTGTTCTGACATCACCGTACGATAGCGCATAATCGGCGTCTACATTCACCACGCCTTTTTCCGGACCAAGTGAAAATCCTTTTCCGGCATAAACCTGTTTCAGGCGGGGATCGGCTTTAAGCCTGATCTGCCAGGGAGAAACACCGGAGCGGGTTTTCACGACCACAGCCCCCGAGGTCAGGTCCCCATATATGGCCGAAGGAATTCCCCTGATGACCTCCACGGTTTGTATATTATCGGTAGATATCTGACGGGCGTCCACCCCGGTGCCCGCAGTGGATTCCCCCGCAGTACCTATGGCAGATGTTTTCCTCACCTGCAGGTTGGCATCGTTGGAAAGGGTTACCCCGTCCATGATCACCGCTGTCCCGAAGGCATTGGCGCTGTTTGTTGCTATATCCCTTATGGTCAGCTGGTTCACACGGTTAAGCCCGGGATTTTCGGTCAGATTGCCCGGTACCAGTTGCATGATGTCACGAAGGCTGACAGGCTGCACATGTTCCAATGCCTGCTTTTCTATCCTTGAAGAGGAATTGAGCCTTCCCCCCTCCTCGGCCGTGACCACCACTTCTTCCAGCCGGAGGCTTGCCTCGGCAATCTGTAGCTCAAGTCCCGCAATGTCCCGGTCGAGCTTTTGGATAAAGGTCTTTTTGGCATACCCCAGGATTTCAACACGAAGGGTATGGGTTCCACCAGGGATCCCGGTGAAGCGGAATGAGCCGTCTTCTCCGGAAATATACCAAAGCCCCATCTCTTCCAGGTAAACAGTTGCGTAGGGAACAGGTTCACCGGTGCCCTGATCCCTGATAATACCGGAAAGGGCAAACTGCTGCTGTTGCGCATAAGAGTTCCATCCCGGAAGAGCGGTCATCAACAAGAGCAAAACCAACATTACCGGATATTTGTGACGTGGCCTTTCCATAGTGCTTTCTGTGATGTAAAAATAATACTTTTTTTGTACTTTTGCTTTCCATGAGAGGATTTTCAGGAGTCATACATTGTTTAGCTGCCCTTGCTTTATCCCTGACAATGTTCACAGGCTGCAGGGAACCGGTGCAGGAGATTGAACTGTCAGTGTCTGCAGACAAGATCAATCTTCCCCAGAGCGGAGGATGGGTAGATATCATTGTCTACACCAATACTTCCTGGCATCTTGAGAATCCACAGGGGTACCACATCGTGCCGGAATCGGGAACAGGCAGTACTTCACTGCGCCTGAGCGTTGAAGAGAATCCCAACCTGGGAACCTTTCTCACAGGCAGTTTTACCATAAAAGCCGGAGTGCTGGCCGTAAGCGTTGAAATCACACAGGCAGGGATCCCGCCCCTGCTGGACATCTCGGGCACAATTGCCGAATACGACTACCGTGCAGGGAGCCATACGATCAATATTACGGCCAACCTACCGTGGGAAGCCCGCACCGACAAGACATGGTGTTCAATACAGCCTGCTTCGGGGAACGGGAGTGGCTCTCTGGAGATAACTTTCGGGGATAACAGGGACCCTCAGACACGAACAGCCGTAATCACCATAGGAAATGAAGCCCTGAACCTTTTCAGGGAATTCTCCTTGACCCAGACCGGTTTTGTAGTTGATCCCAGGATGCAGGACAGCCTGGCCCTGGTTGAATTTTTTATGGAAACTGAAGGAGAGACCTGGACTAAAAACAAGTGGGACCTGTCTGCCCCTATGAATGCATGGGAAGGAGTACGGCTTAACGGAGCAGGACGTGTGGATTCCCTGGCCCTGGCTTCCGGAGTGATTTCCCGGAAAGGTCCTATTCCGGCGTGTCTGGGAAAACTATCCGCCCTGGAGCAACTGACCCTGAACAACAACAATTTTACCGGAACACTTCCCCAGGCTCTGGGAGATCTGGTCCTGCTCAGAAGATTGAGTATCTCATCCAATGCCGGGATCACAGGAAACATTCCATCCTGGGTTGGCAACCTTACTGCACTGGAGCGCCTCTCTTTCAGCGGTATGACCGGCCTGACGGGAGGGCTGCCTGCCGAGCTCTTCAACCTTACTTCCCTTACAGACCTGAACCTTGTGGGCTGCACCAGTCTTGGGGGGCCCATTCCCGGGGACATCGGGAAACTTGCCCGGCTGACCAACCTGCAAATGAGCAACGTCCCATTTACCGGGACTTTACCTCCGGAAATAGGTCAATTGAAAGTGCTCAGAAGCCTGGGCCTGTTTAATACCAAACTGGAGTTACCCCTGCCGGATGCTTTATTTGACCTGGAAAATCTCACTTCTGTGTTGTTCCAGCAGAACGCTAATTTCAACGGCCCCCTGCCAGCAGGCTTCGGCAATATGAAAACAAACGCTGACCGCCTGAGCATCAGGTTGGAAAACTGTAATTTCACAGGAACCATCCCTGAAGAATGGGCGGGCATTCCCGATGTGACCTCACAGCTGCGTGTGCAGGGGAACCGGCTTTCAGGAACAATCCCCCAAATTGTGAAACAACATACCTGCTGGACCCCCTCTGTATGGAATCCGGCCGTTTATATATGTCCACAGCAACCAGGCTATGGATTTGACAACTGCGACTGACATGGATTCCAATAAACTGCTTAACCTGGCGCTCCGTAAAGGAGGAGATTACGCCGATCTCTATTTTGAACAAACCACTTTTCACTCCATAGTTTTACGCGACGGGGAAGTGAATGCAGCTTCGACTCACAACGAGGGCGGCCTGGGCATCAGGGTGGTAAGCGGGCAAAATACCGGCTATGCCTATACAGAATCATCACTTCCGCGGGACAGGGAAGAAGCGGCCAGAACGGCCTCCCATATTGCACAAGGATTGATCAGAACTTCAAAACCTGCACCAATTGCAACCCTGAACCTACCCGACCGTTACAGGATCCTGAAACCCTGGGAGGATTTTTCCCCACAGGAAAAAATGCCTTTCCTCTATGATCTGAACGACCGCATCTTCAGTGCAGACAAACGCGTTAAAAAAGTCACCGCGCAACTTTCCGATTCCACTTCCCGGATTGAAATTAATAATTCCCTGGGAATTCATTGCACCGATGTTCGTCCCATGGCTTCGTTGTCTGTTACCTGTGTCATGGAATCGGGCGGGCAAAGGGAATCGGCATCGGCATCGCGTTCCTTCCGTATGGGAGGCGAATTTCTAACATCTGACCTGATACGGGAACTTGCACAGGAAATCATTACCCGCACTTCGTTTCTTTTCGGGGCAAAACAGCCCAATGGCGGAGAAATGCCTGTAGTGATGGCTGCAGGCGGTTCCGGGATACTCTTGCATGAAGCCATAGGTCATGCGTTCGAAGCCGATTTTGCCCGGAAGAAAGTGTCCATCTTTTCCGACATGATGGGCAAACGTGTCTGCAATCCGGGCATCACTGTAATAGACGACGGCACCATTGCAGGCAACAGGGGTTCGCTGAACGTAGATGACGAAGGTGTTCCGGGACAAAAAACCTATATGGTTACCGATGGCATCCTCACCTCGTTCCTGCATGACAGGATCTCGGCCCGTTACTTCCAGTCTGACCCAACCGGGAACGGGCGCAGGGAGTCTTTCCGGTACATGCCCCTGCCCAGGATGCGGGCCACATACATGGACAATGGAAGGGACACGGAAGAAGCACTCATTGCCTCTGTAAAAAAGGGCCTCTATGTGGATACCTTCAGCAACGGGCAGGTCCAGATTGGGGCCGGAGACTTTACCTTCTATGTCAAAAGCGGGTACCTGATAGAAAACGGGAAACTTACACAGCCAATTAAAGATACAAATATCATAGGCAACGGACCGGAAGCCCTTGCAAGGATCACGGGCGTGGCCAACAATTGTGTCATTGACGACGGGACCTGGACGTGCGGAAAGGAACAGAGTTGTGCAGTATCCTGCGGAATGCCCTCCGTTCTGGTAAGTTCTCTAACGGTAGGAGGACGGGTGTGAAACAAAAAGATCTGCTTCGGCAAATGTGTGATTATGCCCTCGGAAGAGCCCTCCGGAAAGGAGCACAACACGCCCGGGTGGCTGCAATCAGCAATACAGCCAACGAACTGTCTGTGCTGAACGATTCCATAGAGACGATCCAGAAAGCCGTGGACTCTTCCCTGATGATCCACCTGTTCGTGGATGGGCGTTACGGGACGTGTTCCACTAACAAGGCCGATCCGTCGGGCATCGACAAACTGCTGGACGATGCCATAGCCTCGGTCAGGCTGCTGGCTCCCGATCCATTCAGGAAACTGGTCCCGGCTGAGCTGCGCTATGAGGGAGATCCTTTATATTCGGCCCATAGAGGTTCCGTGGATACAGGGGTAAAGAAAGCTTTCCTGACCGGGTGTGCAGCCTCGATATGGGGCAAAGATCCTGCCCTGATCAGTATTACTGCCGGGTATTCTGACTACAGGCGCTGGCTTCACCTGGCAGACACTGACGGATTAAACTGTACCTCGGAAGAAACCTGGTACAGCCTGTCGGTCGAATGTGCCGTCAGGGGACGGGGCGATGCACGTCCCTCTGACTGGGATTACCAGGGTGGTATAAGACCGGAGGACATCGGGATGGGCCAGGGAAATCCCTGCAAATGTGCTGCCTCGGCACTTGAAAGGGCACTGGCTAAAAGAAATCCCCGCAAAATCGGTTCGGGCAGGTACCAGGTGATCGTGGAAAACAGGGTGGCGGCCACCCTGCTCTCTCCCCTGATTGATGCCATGTCGGGAAGTTCACTCCAACAACAGAATTCATTCCTGCTGGATAAACTGGGAAAAAGCATTGCTTCTCCGGCGCTGACACTGATTGACAACCCACGAAGGAAAGGATCGCCAGGCTACAGGTTCTTTGACAGCGAAGGGCTGCGTACCGCAAAACGCACCGTAATTGAGACAGGCAGGCTGAATACGTTTTTTTTAAACACCTATCACGCCCTTAAAATGCAGATGCCTCCCACCATATCTTCCCCTTCCCTGCTGTTTGTGAAGGCCGGCAAGGGAAATTCGGCAACTTTTGCGGGTTTGATTAAAAATGGCATCTTTGTGACCGGATTCAACGGGGGAAATTGCAACACGGCAACAGGTGACTTCTCATACGGAATTGAAGGTTTTAAAGTGGAAAACGGACAGATCACATACCCCGTCAATGAAATGGTAATGACAGGCAATATGCTGGATCTATGGGACAGACTGCTGGCAGCGGGTGACGATGCACTTAAAACCATGTCCTGGCAAATACCCACACTTTTATTCGACAACATCGAGTTTGCAGGACTATAAACATTCTATATGAAGAAACCGTCGCTCATCACAAGCCTCATACCCGTAATCCTGCTGGTGGTCATTCTTCTTATGAGTGTCCTTGTGTTCGGGGACAAGGTTACTGCAGGTCCTTCACAGTTTGCCCTGTTGCTGGTGGCTGTCATTACCTTTGCCATTGCCCGTTTGAAATTTGGTCTTTCCTGGTCCCTGGCTGAAGAGTCCATGCTCTCCCATTTGAAAAACACGTACCCTGCCATCCTGATCCTGATCTCTATAGGGGCCCTTACCGGAGGATGGATGAGCAGCGGTATCATCCCTTCTATGATTTACTACGGATTAAAGATTATACATCCGGCTATCTTTTTGCCCCTTGCCTTTGTCATTAGCAGCCTCATATCTCTGGTAACAGGCAGTTCCTGGAGCACGGTGGGAACTTTTGGGGTTGCCCTGCTTGGAGCCGGGCAGATCATAGGTCTGCCTGTTCCCTGGCTTGCCGGAGCCATCATCTCGGGGGCCTATTTTGGTGACAAAATGTCACCCTTGTCAGATACCACCAACCTGGCCTCCACTTTTTGCGGGGTTCCCCTCTTCACCCACGTACGGTACATGCTGGTGAACACATTGCCGGTCTTTATCATTTGCCTGATCATTTACACCATAGCCGGTTTTTCCATCCCCACGGAAAATGCGGTTGATATTCAGCCGCAACTTAACGCACTTGAGAACACATTCAATATTTCCGCATGGTTTTTACTCATTCCACTCATAACCATTGTATTGGTGTTTAAGAAAGTCCCCCCTTTTGTCACCTTGTTCCTGTCGGCAATTGCCGGAGCCATCGCAGCAGTACTGTTTCAGCCGCAAATTTGCGAACAGATCGCTCAGGGACGGTTTGCAGCAGCGGTGAACATCATCAGCTCCCATGTCAGCGTGGAAACCGGAGACCGGATCCTGAACAGCCTTACCTCTACAAACGGCATGGCAGGCATGTTGAATACAGTTTGGCTCATTTTGTGTGTTATTGCCTATGCCGGTGTGATGAGCGCCTCTGGCATGATCAATACAATTACCGAGAACTTACTCAAACTTATGCGTAACACCCTCTCCACCATAGGCACCACACTGGGTACATGCATTTTTTTCAATATGACACTGGGAGATCAGTATATGGCCATCATCCTGCCCGGGAATATGTTTGGCGAGTCTTACCGCAAGCGGGGACTCGCTCCTGAAGTGCTCTCGCGCACCATTGAAGAATCTGCAACGGTCACTTCCGTACTCGTGCCATGGAATACCTGTGCGGTGGCACAGTCCACCGTGCTGAACGTAGCCACCATGACATACCTGCCCTATTGTTTCTTTAATATAATAACACCCCTGTTTTCACTTTTTGCCGCAGCCATAGGGTATAAGATCAGAAAATTACCAACAAACAATAACTAAATATCATGACCATTTCAGAAGAAAAAGTAGTTTCATTGTCTTACACGCTTGTAGTTGACGGTGATGTGATTGAATCTGTAAAAGAAGAAAAGCCCATGCGCTTTATATATGGACAAGGTTACCTTTTACCTGCCTTTGAAGAAAAGATCCAGGGCAAGAAAACTGGAGATGAATTCGCATTCGTATTAAGCGCAAAAGACGGGTATGGCGAGGTTGATCCCAACGCGATCGTTGAACTTTCAAAGGATATTTTCAAGGTAAACGGAAAAATTGAAGACGGTCTCCTGGTGAAGGACAAGGTGATTCCCATGCAGGATTCCCATGGGAACCAGCTGAACGGCATCGTTGAGGAAGTATTGGAGGATACGGTAAAAATGAATTTCAACCACCCGCTTGCCGGATGTGAACTCAATTTTAGCGGCAAGGTTGTTGAAATACGTCAGGCAACAGATAAAGAACTTATTGAAGGCCTGTACGGAGAACGCGCTGTCTCATCCTGCGGCGGAAGCTGCAACGGATGCAGCGGGTGCAGTTAAAATTTTCAAAAAAGGACTAACCTGCAAGAAGTGTAATCATTCTCCGGTCATCAGGCTGCTTCTTGTGACCGGGGCAATATCCAGTCCGGCGTACCGGCCCTCTTTCCATTTGTAATAACCGGTAATCGCAATCATTGCCGCGTTATCGGTAGTAAAAGGCAAGGGGGGAAGAAAAACCTCCCAATGCCTTTTTTTTGATTCCATTACCATTCTTTCCCTGAGTCCGCTGTTGGCCGATACACCACCGGCCAGGGCCACTTGGTTTATTCCGGTCCTTTTTACTGCCTTGACTACTTTATCCAGAAGAATGTCAATAAGTGTCTTCTGAAGGCCCGCTGCCAGGTGTGCTTTGTTTTGGGCAATAAAACCGGGGTTTTCTGCCTGCTTATCCCGTAAAAAATACAAGAATGAGGTCTTGACACCGCTGAAACTGAAATCAAGATCTTTAACATGCGGGCGGGAAAAGCCATATATCCCGGGATCTCCCGTTCGTGCCAGCCTGTCAATTTGGGGCCCGCCGGGGTATTCCAGCCCCAGGAGTTTTGCGCCTTTGTCAAAAGCTTCTCCAACAGCATCATCTATGGTCTGACCCAGGATCTGATAAGCCAGTGGAGCGGTGACTTTAATTATTTGCGTATGGCCACCGGAGACCAGCAGGCAAAGAAAAGGAAAATCCGGTTTTTGACCCGATGCCGGTTCCGTACCGTTTCCCGATGGGGATTTTACCTCTATGAAATGGCTCAGGACATGGCCCATCAGGTGGTTTACCCGGATCAACGGTGCCCCGGTGGCCAATGACAAACCTTTTGCAAAGGAAGTCCCCACCAGAAGCGACCCCAGCAGGCCGGGCCCCTGTGTGAAAGCTATGGCGTCAATGTCCCGGGGCCTGATACCGGCAATTTCAAGTGCCTGGCTGACAACCGGAACAATATGCTGCTGATGTGCCCTGCTGGCCAGCTCTGGAACTACTCCCCCATATATCTTGTGGACCTCCTGAGATGCCATGACATTTGAAAGCAGGAGTGTGTCCTGCAATACAGCAGCCGATGTGTCGTCGCAGGAAGATTCTATCCCAATAATATACGCCATTGTCTTGTCCCTGAGTCTGCAAATGTGGCTATTTTTTTTGTAAATTTGTAAGTTCAGGTGTTATCTATGGGGATCTTCAGAAACATACTGCGTTCCTTTCTTTTCATTGCTGTCATTTTACTGGCAGCAACAGCCATTGTCATTCAGGTTCCCGGGGTACAGACGCGGATGGCTGAACGCGCCGCACTGTGGTTGTCTGAAGCCACCGGCGCTGAAGTTAGGGTAGGTAAAGTCAATTTTATCTTTTTTAACAAACTGATAATAAATGATCTGTTGATACGAACCACTCCTTCTGACACTTTGTTTCACTCGAAAAAAATGTCGGTCAGTATTGGCCGTGTAAACATTCTTGGAAAAAAGATCGGATTGAACCGTGTCCTATTGTCAGAAGGTTCTTATCACCTGATCATAGAGGACAGCACGACCAATATTGAAAGCTTGTTTCCTGAACCGGCTAGTAAAGAAACCACTTCCCGGCCTTTCAGGTGGGATATCCGTTCAAACCGTGTGACCCTGGAAGATTTCGCCTACCATATGATTAACAGGGAAAGCGGTCCTTCTCACGATAACCCGGAGTGTATGGATTTTTCGGACTTGCACATAGGCGACATTTCTATTGATATCCGGAACGCACGTTATTATGACGGGAAAGTTGAAGCGCGCCTGGACCATCTTGCATGCCTGGAGAAATCGGGATACCGGGTTCAGCACCTGGAAGGAGATGTAACTGTTGACAGCCGGGAGGCCCTGGTCAAAAATCTGGTCATCCGGGATAATTATTCGCACATAAAGGCTCGTCATTTTCTGATGCATTATGGTAATTCTAAGAATCTTTCCGATTACCTGAACCGGGTTGTTATGGAACTTGATATGGATAACGCATACTTCTCCTTCAGGACAATCGGTTATTATGCCTGGTCATTTCCCCGGGACTTTGTCCTGGCAGTGCGTGCTACAGGAAAGGTGACCGGAACGGTGAGCAGCCTGGGTGGAAAAAACCTGGACATACGGTCCGAAACCGGCAGAACACATATCCGGTGCGGATTTCTGCTCAAGGGTTTGCCTGAATCAGAAGAAACCACCTTGCAGGTTGATCTTGACCATATCAGTTCAGACTTAAATGATCTGAACGGTATCCTGTACTCTATCGCCCGTGTTGACCTGAATAGCATTGAAAAAAATGCCGGGAGCAGAACTCCGTTCCAATTCAGCGGCCGGCTGGCCGGGTTGCTGACAGACTTTGCCGTTGAAGGAACGCTGGATGGGCAATTCGGGTCCTTGTCCGTGGATATGGTCATTAACAACAATGCGTATCCCGATGGAGTTTTACTTTCGGGCATTGCCCGGGGCAGCGGCCTGGACGCAGGGCTTTTTACCGGATTACCACAATTAGGCCCATGCTCTTTTTTTACAAAGGCCAGTGTGGCAATCAGGGAGGGAGGAATCCGCAATATCCGGGCCGATGTGGATACCCTTATGCTTTCCAGTCTTGATTTTAACAATTATACATTCCGGGATATAAAAATGGTTGGAGGATTGAGTGACGGTATTTTTAACGGAAGAATGAGCGCTTCTGATCCCAATTTACAATTCCTGTTCCAGGGAAGAGCAGACCTGTCCAGGTCTGCAGGAACGGCAGCCGGATTTTTTGCCAACATCGCTTATGCCGATCTGAACAGATTGAATCTTTATAAGAGCGATTCGCTGGCTGTGCTCAGCGGTACGGTACGGGCAGACTTTTCTCGCATCAACAACCTGGGAGACATTGAAGGGACCATCCAAGCCTCAGACCTTTCCTTTGTTAACTCGCGCGGCACACATACCCTGGAGTTTTTTACGCTTGAAAGTGATAAAGCAGAGGACCAGACGGGTTACAGGATGCGTATTGATTCCGATGCACTGCAGGCTCACTATAACGGAGGGGACGGTGTCATGGGCTTTCTGTCACGTGTTGCTTCCAGAAATCTTTTCAGGTATATTCCTGCCTATTTCACATCCCGGTCAAATGAAGAATACGAAAAATCCGCAGACAGGAGAGCTGTACTTGATATGACCGTACGCAACAGTGTATTTTTTGAAGAATTATTATTGCCTGGACTTTATATTTCTCCCGGGACAAGCATATCACTGAATGATTATGGAAACGACAGCATCCGTTCAGTTATACGCTCGGAAAGACTTGGCTATCTGGATCACAACCTGAGAGATCTTGACATTTTAGCTGTAGCCGGAGTTACTGATCTGAAAGCCAATATTCAATGCCGGGATCTGTCAGCAGGTCCGCTGAAAGCCGAAACGTTCCGGGTTAAAGCTACTGCAGGCAATGACAGGGTATCTCTTGACCTGTTCTACAACCCGGGAACAGAAAATCAAAACAACGCCCTTCTGGAATCCGATTTCATTTTTTCAAGGGAAGAGGGATTGAACTCTCCTGCGATAAAGGCACATCTGGTTTCTGACCATCTTGTGATAAATGGAAAAACATGGAAGCTGCGTTCAGACAGCCTGGTTCTGGCAGGGGGCAGGCTCGCCCTGAATAACGTACTTTTACAACACCATAAAGAGCAGGAAGATCCCGAGTCCCTTCTCATAGACGGAGCCCTCTCCAGGGAGCCGCAGGACACGCTTTTTGTGACACTGTCCAGGTTTGATGCCAGCCTTTTCAACACCCTGCTGCCTGCTGCATATCCTTTTTCTTTCAGGGGCTCTTTCACCGGAACGGGGCACCTGACCGATTTTTACGGAGACCGGCGCTTCCTGGCAGACATAGTGGGGGCACAGTTGTACGTAAACAACACCCTGGCAGGAGACCTTCACCTGACTAGTTCGCGGGACCCGCAGACCGACTACCTGAACCTTGAAGCCAGTACTACCCTGCCCGGGGGGCAAACACCCTTGCTTGTTGCCGGTTATTACAAGCCATCGGGTAAAGAACTGGATCTTAAAGCAACTTTCAAAGATTTTGAAGCAGCACTGGTGGCCCCTTTCCTCAACGGCCTGGTTTCAGATGTACATGGAAAAATATCGGGAGACATGCATCTTTCAGGCATTTTGCCAAATCTGGACCTTGTGAGCGGGAATACGGCTGTTGATAAATTACATTTTACCGTTGACTATATAAAAGTTCCCTATGTTCTGTCAGGACCGGTTAATCTGACACCCGAAGGGCTCTACCTCCCCAAAGACACACTCAGGGATTCACGGGGACAATATGCCATTGTGCAGGGAGGCTTGAAATATAGGCAATTCAGGGATATAAAGGCAGATCTGAGCATGAGTTTCAATAACTTCCAGGGTTTGAACCTGGGTGAGAAGGATAACGACTCTTTTTATGGGAAAGCCTACGCTACAGGTAACCTGGTTATAAAGGGCCCCCTGGATGATATCCTGGTGGATCTATCCATCCGCCCGGAGCCCAATTCCATGATTCACATTCCTTTGTCTTCTGCCTCACAGGCCAGACAGACCAGCCTGCTCACATTTGTCGAGCCCCCGCTCCCCTATACGGGAAGGGATCCGTATACGCTGGCTGCCCTGGAACAAAAGAAAAAAAAGGCGAACGATTCCAGGCTTACCTTTAACATGAAGACAGAGCTGACACCAGATGCAGAGATCTTGCTGGAAATAAATAAAACTACCGGAGACGTCATTACAGCCAGAGGTACCGGTCTTATCAACCTGGGGGTTGATCCGAGGGATGATTCCTTCTCCATTACGGGTGACTGTACAGTAGAAAGCGGCAATTATCTTTTCGGCCTTCAGGGGATCGTATCCAAACGTTTTCAGATTGTTCCGGGAGGTACCATTTTTTTTAACGGGGACATTGAGAACACGCAACTAAATCTTACTGCATCTTACAAAACCAAGGCATCCCTCAATACCCTGCTCTCTGACACCACCATGATCAGCAACCGCCGGGATGTGGATTGTCAGATACTTATGTCGGGAAACCTGATGAATCCCACATTAGGTTTCAATATTGATATCCAGGATATTGACCCTATGACCAGGGCACGCGTTGAAAGTGCCTTGTCCACGGAGGACAAAATGATGCGTCAATTTGTTACTCTTTTGATATCCAGCAGCTTCATACCGGAACAGGAGTCTGGAATCGTGAACAACTCCAACATCCTCTATTCCAATGCTACCGAAATCCTATCCAACCAATTAAACAATATCCTGGCTCAGCTCAACATACCTTTGGACGTAGGATTCAACTACCTTCCCGGTCAGAGGGGGGATCTTTTTGATGTTGCCATTTCTACAAGGCTTTTCAACAACAGGGTGGTTATCAACGGTAATATGGGCAACAATCCCTATACACGCAACGAAAACGACCTGGTAGGAAACGTAGATATAGAACTTAAGCTGGATGAAAAGGGAAAATTCCGCCTCAAGGCATTCAGTCATGCCGCAGACCAGTATTCAAACTATCTGGACAATACCCAGCGAAGTGGAGCCGGCTTTGTTTACCAGGAAGAATTCAACACGTTCCGTCAATTATGGAAAAGGTGGTGGAACTTACCTTAAAACAGCCCCGGTTTCCTGCCTGAATGCCTCCAGGAGATGTCCTGTGATTTGCTCCACATAGGTATCAGTCAGGGTTTTTTGTGGATCCTGGAACACAAGACTCAGCGCGTATTGCTTTTTTCCCTCAGGTATTCCTTTTCCCGCGTAGACATCAAACAGGCTAACCGACTTCAATAATCGTTTTTCGGTTTTAAGGGCTGTTTCGTATAATTGCCTGTAAGTAATGTTTTCGTCCACCACAAGAGCCAGGTCTCTGTGTACCTCGGGGAAACGTGGCAACCCGGTGAATTGTGCCCTGTTGTTGCGGATCAGATTAAAGAAAAGGTCCCAGTTGATCTCGGCTGCATATACTTCCTGCCTTATATCCAGCACTTCAAGACATGTGCGGCTCACACGTCCCAGATCTGCCAGCACTTTTCCTTTTACTACATATCGTATTCCCTCTTGAAAAAGGTCATCCGGAGCAGGCATGCATTCTGCCCGTAAAAGGTCAAGTCCAAATACCCGGGCAATATGGTCAACATATGATTTGATCATGAAAAAATCGGTGTTCCGGGAAGGTGTGTGCCAGTTCTGGCCTCTGTCGTGACCTGTCATGAATAATCCCAGACGCTGTTGTTCCCTGTAACCTTCCAGTGTATCTCCTGCCCCGTTGACTGCATACACGTTGCCCTGTTCAAAGAACCTGAGGTCGTACTGCTGTCTGTTGATATTATAGGCAATAGCCTCCAGGCCTCCCCAAAGAAGTGTCTGCCGCATGGCGTTCAGATCTCCGCTCAAAGGATTAAGAATCCTGACAAGCGACTGTGGCGCATAAGTTCCCGGACTTTCATAATAAAGCGCACTTGTAAGGGAATTACACATGATTTCCCGGAATCCCAGGGCCGAGAGCCGGTCAGCCACTGCTTCCCTTACCCTGTGTGGTTCCGGTTTGGGCACACGTCCCATAGAAGAACAAATATTTCCTGGCAATTCTATGTTGTTGTATCCATATATTCTGAGCACCTCTTCAACCACATCGCATTCACGTCTCACATCAACCCTGTAGGGAGGAACTTCCACGGTGATAGATTGTTTATTTTTTGCGATCACCCTCATTTCCAACGCCTTGAGAATGGTGTCTGTCACGTTTTCTCCTATGTTCTTTCCCATTAATGAGAACATCCTGGAGTAATTCAGTTCCACCTTCACGGGAACTACCGGCTCGGGATACAGGTCGATAATCCTGCCTGCCACACGTGCGCCGCAGATCTCCTGCATCAGAAGTGCTGCCCGCTTAAGTGCATAAATAGTTGCATCAGGATCTGTTCCCCTTTCAAACCGGAAACTGGCATCTGTCTTTAAACCATGGCGCTTTGATGTTCTTCTTATAAAGGTCGGGTGAAACCAGGCCGATTCCAGAAACAGGGATGTGGTTTTATCCGTAACACCACTACCCAGCCCTCCGAACACACCCCCTATGCACATGGGTTCTTTCTGGTTGCATATCATCAGGTCTTGTCCATCCAGTATTCGTTCCTGCCCGTCGAGGGTGACAAAACGGCTTCCTGTATCTGCCATGCGCACAACCACACAGTCTCCCTGAATTTGTTCCCTGTCAAAGGCATGTAAAGGCTGGCCTGTTTCCAGCATAACATAATTTGTAATATCCACCACATTGCAGATAGGTCTGATCCCGGCCATGCGCAGGCGGTCCTGCATCCATAACGGAGAAGGTTCGGTTTTGATATTTTCGAGTGTAATGCCACTGTACCTGGGTGCTGCCCAGGGGGCTTCTACTACCACATGAACACCCGATCCGGAAGGATCATCCCTGAAACTACTAACATCGGGTCTCTTAACCGCTACCTCCTTTCCACGCGAGGCGTACCAGGCGGCCAGGTCCCGGGCGACACCCATGTGTGATGCGGCATCTATCCTGTTGGGAGTCAGGCCTATCTCAAAAACCTCATAGGTGGGAAGATTCAAGTATTCAGCAGCAGGAATCCCCACCGGGGTTTCCGGGGGAAGAACCATGATCCCTTCGTGGGAGGTTCCTATCCCAAGTTCATCCTCGGCACAGATCATCCCATGGGATTCGGTGCCACGTATTTTGGATTTTTTAATCGTTACCTGGTTCCCATTGGCAAAAGTTAGTTGTGTGCCAACTGTGGCCAGTAGCACTTTCTGACCTGCAGCCACATTTGGTGCCCCACAAACCACTTGTACAGGATCTCCTTCTCCGGTACGGACAGTGGTCAGAGACAAGTGATCCGAGCCCGCGAGCTTCCCGCAGGAGACTACCTGCGCAGTCACCACACCCCGAAGCCCTCCGGGTGCTGTTTCTGTGATTTCCAGTGATTCAACTTCCAATCCTATTTCAGTAAGCACAGAAGCTGTCTGCTCGGCAGACATATCCAGGGGAAGGTAATCCTTCAACCAATTGTAGAGTATCTTCATACGTTATGATCATTCAAATATAGTGGCTACAAATGCTTTTTTGTCAAAAACCTGCAAATCGTCAATTCCCTCTCCAAGTCCAATAAACTTGACGGGGACCTGTAACATGTCACTGATGCCAATAACCACCCCTCCCTTGGCAGTCCCGTCTAGCTTGGTTACCGCCAGGGCCGTCACATCGGTGGCTTTGGAAAATTCGCTCGCCTGCTGGTAGGCATTCTGTCCGGTAGAACCATCAAGCACCAGCAACACTTCATGAGGTGCATCGGGGATGAGTTTTTGCAGCACTTTCCGTATTTTGGACAATTCATTCATCAGGTTGACCTTGTTATGAAGACGGCCCGCGGTGTCTATCAGGAGTACATCCATATCCCGGGATATGGCCGAGGCCAGTGAATCATAAGCAACTGCGGCAGGATCACTGCCCATAGCCTGTTTTACTATCGGAACTCCCGAACGCTCACTCCATATGGAGAGCTGTTCAATGGCAGCTGCCCTGAATGTATCGGCAGCCCCCACCATGACTTTCTTCCCTGAGGCTTTCAGTTGTGCAGCCAGTTTTCCAATGGTAGTTGTTTTTCCCACGCCATTTACCCCTACAACCAGGATCACAAAAGGTTTTTTTGAGAAATCAAAGGGCATAACCTGGTTGGTTGCCTTGTTTTCCAGCAGGAGCGCTTCTATCTCTTCCCTAAGGTACCTGTTCAACTCCTCAGTGTTCACGTATTTGTCCCTGCGTACCCGTTCTTCAATCCTGTCAATGATCCTGAGTGTTGTATCCACACCTACGTCTGAAGCAATGAGTGCTTCTTCCAGTTCGTCCAGGACCTGATCATCCACCCTGGAACGTCCCGTGACTGCCCTGGTCAGGCGGCTGAACAGTCCTCTCCTGGTTTTTTCAAGGCCTTTATTAAGAATTTCACCTTGCTGCATAAGATTGCAAATATAAATAAAAAAGACCGGCCTTGCAGAGCCGGTCTTCATTTATATCACCCTGACGCAGTCATTCTTTGCCTGCAAAGAAGTCTTTTTCTTTTTCCGGGGGAATTATACCTTCCTTAAAAATATAAGCTCCTGTACGTTCCGAGCGGACCATGCGAATGCATTTCGCGCTGCCCTTTCCTGCCGATTTATCTTTCAGTGTTGCAACCGCTTTTTTTGCCATAATGCTTAATTTTTATACTATTTGATTTCTTTGTGAAGGGTTACTTTCTTAAGGTAAGGATTGTATTTCTTACGTTCCAGTCGTTGTGTGGTATTCTTCTTATTCTTGGTGGTTATGTAACGGGATATTCCCGGAACTCCACTCTCTTTCTGTTCAGTGCATTCCAGAATGATTTGCACTCTGTTCTCTTTCTTGGCCATAAAACGAAATATTATACAATGTCAATCAAACCTTTTTCCCTGGATGCTTTCAATGTGGCAGTCAGGCCATTCTTGTTAATAGTGCGGATTCCGGCAGTTGTAACTTTAAGTGTTATGAAACGGCCTTCCTCCTCGGACCAGAAACGCTTGGTTCTTAAATTGGGGGCAAACTCGCGTTTGGTGCGGCGCTTTGAGTGAGACACTTTGTTCCCCACCATCCTCTTCTTACCTGTAACTTGACAAACTCGTGCCATGGTATCTAAATTTATTTGATTTTATTCATTTTTAAGGGGCTGCAAATATCTGCATTTTTTTTGGAAACCCAAAATTTATTTAAACCTGACCTTCAGGATACGGTCCCATCGTATCCGGGATGGAAATGATTTGTTTTTATCTGTGGAAAACCACACAACTACGGGGTTCCCCACTATCCTGTCTTCAGGAACAAATCCCCAGTAACGGGAATCCAGTGAATTATGACGGTTGTCTCCCATCATAAAGTAGTAGTCCATGCCAAAAGTATAGTCTGTCGTCTCCTGGCCGTCAATATAATACAGGCCTTCCTTTTCCTCAAACGTATGCCCTTCATAGACAGTAATGATACGCCTGTACAAGGGCAGATTCTGTGGTGTCAGTGTCACTTTCACTCCTGCCCGTGGTATCCATAGAGGTCCGTAATTATCTCTTGTCCAGGGAAAATCGGTAGACGTAACAAAGGGAAAAAGCATCATTTGTGAATCGGGATAATCGGGAGGAAAACCATCAACGTTCTGCGTGACGGATACAATGTTGCGTAAGGCCGAGACTTCCGCTGCTATTTCCTCATTCATAGGCAGCGACGGGTATCCGGGAATGCGGTTGTCATAAAAGGCTTCTGACGGAGAAATGCCATATTTATCCAAAAGGCGCTGGTTCAGGGTTTGTCCGTCTGTCACTACCGTATAGGTAGTGCGAATACCTGAAAAGTAAGGCTGCGCCTGCCCGTTTACATAAACCTTGCCATCCCTTACATGCAGGGTATCGCCTGCAATAGCTACACAGCGCTTTACATAATTGTCCTCTTTCCCGGCCGGCCTTATTTTTACAGGACCGTAATGATCCAGGGTGTTTTTGCGGCCGTTTAGCCTTACATGGGTATAATAATCATCGGTAGGGTAATTGACCAAAACCGTATCACCATGAGGAAAATTAAAAACCACCATGTCATTCCTGCTGACTTTGGAAAAACCCGCCATGCGTTTGTAAGGCCTTTCAATAAGCCTGGAATATGATTCCTTCCCAAAGATGACATTATGTGTCAGGGGTATCGTCAGTGGGTGCTGAGGGCGCTTTGGCCCGTATTTCAATTTCCCCACAAACAGGTAGTCCCCCGTCATCAGGGTATTCTCCATGGAAGACGTGGGAATCATATAGGCTTCAAAGAAAAAGTATTTTACAAACGTCGCGGCAATCAAGGCAAATATGATTGCATCTACCCATTCCAGCAGCACGTTACGTTTTGCATCCTTTTTGGGATTCTTTTTCCAGAAAGCCCATTTGACCTTTTTTGTTATATAAATATCGAATATAATTATAAGGCCAAAGAGCCACCAAAAGTTACCCAGCCAGATAACCCACAAGAGGTAACCGGCAGCAACCAGTGAAAATCTGATCCAGCGGTTCAAAACCCTGATTATTTAATGGAGCTGATTACGGCTTCAAATGCCTGGGGATTGTTCATGGCCAGGTCTGCAAGAACCTTGCGGTTAAGGCCCACATTGGCCTTGTTCATTTTGCCCATAAACTGTGAATAGGACATACCATGCATGCGTGCGGCAGCGTTGATGCGCTGAATCCACAGGGCGCGGAAAGTGCGTTTTTTGTTTTTACGGTCACGGTATGCATAGGTCAAACCTTTTTCATACGTATTCTTGGCAACCGTCCAGACATTGCGGCGTGCCAGAAAATTACCCTTCGTCTGTTTTAGAATCTTTTTGCGTCTGGCCTTAGAGGCCGCTGAATTTACCGATCTTGGCATAATTTTAATTCTTTTCGACTGGCAGCGTTCTCCTCCTTTGAGAATCTTCCCGGCTGGTCAGTCTGGTTATTGTATTTGCAGTATTAAGCGCAAATCAGTTCTTTGATTCGCTTTTCATCCGTCTTATCCACCAATGAGGAATAAGTCAGATTCCTTTTCTGCTTTTTGGTTTTTTTTGTCAAAATATGACTGTGGTAAGCGTGTTTCCGCTTAACCTTTCCGGTTCCGGTAAGCGTAAAGCGCTTCTTGGCTCCGGGATTGGTTTTCATTTTGGGCATAATCTATTCTTAATGGTTATTTCTTCTTTATATTTGCTTTGTTCGGCCCCAGCATCATAATCATGCGTTTCCCCTCCAGCTTGGGCATCTGTTCTGCTTTCCCGTAATCTTCAAGGTCCACTGCAAACCTGAGCAACAGTTTTTCGCCTTGCTCGGAGAATACTATGGAGCGCCCCCTGAAAAAAACAAAAGCCTTCACCTTGGCGCCCTCTTTCAGGAACTCAATGGCATGCTTGAGTTTAAACTGGTAATCATGCTCATCTGTATTGGGCCCGAAGCGGATTTCCTTAACAATAATCCTGGAGGCATTAGCCTTCATCTCTTTGGCTTTTTTCCGCTTCTGATACAAAAATTTCTGGTAGTCAGTGATCTTACAAACCGGGGGGTCAGTCTGGGCCGAGATCTCCACCAGATCAAGGTTCATCTTTTCTGCCATTTTCAAAGCCTGTGCCAGGGGATAAATTCCAGGCTTTTCAATATTGTCTCCCACAACGCGTACCTGTGGAACATCAATTTCGTTGTTAACCCTGGGGCCGTCATCCTGAGGTGAATTCCTCTGATAACTTTTACCCTGGTTGTTCCTTCTTTGTGGCGTAGCGTTTGGTCTGTACGATGTTCCGATAACTTGTTCCTCCTGTATTAGTTAATCAATTCCTTTATCTCTTTCCGGAGCATATCAGCGAATGCTTCCGGTTTCATGGTTCCTTTATCTCCTTCTCCCTGACGGCGAACCGACACCGTTCCTGAGGTTTCCTCCTTTTCTCCCACCACAAGCAGATAGGGAATCCGCTTCAACTCATTCTCCCTTATGCGCTTACCTACAGTCTCGTTACGATCGTCAAGCGAGGCGCGAAGTTCGCAATTATTCAAGAAATCACAAACTTTTTTTGCAAAATCATTATATTTTTCACTCAACGGCAAGACCACCACCTGTTGCGGAGCCAGCCAAAGCGGGAATTTGCCGCCTGTATGTTCCAGTAAGACAGCGACAAAGCGTTCCATTGATCCAAAAGGTGCCCGGTGGATCATAACCGGTCTGTGTTTTCTATCATCTGCGCCAATATATTCGAGTTCAAAACGTTCCGGCAGGTTGTAATCTACCTGGATGGTACCCAATTGCCATTTTCTTCCAATAGCGTCACGCACCATAAAATCCAGTTTTGGCCCATAGAATGCTGCTTCCCCATATACAATCTGAGTCTGAAGCCCCTTTTCCGAAGCAGCTTCTATAATGGCTTTTTCTGCTTTTTCCCAGTTTTCATCCGACCCTATGTACCTGGAAGTGTCGTTCTTGTCACGTAGTGATACCTGTGCCGTAAACTCGGTAAAACTTAATGTTTTGAATATATACAACACTATATCAATCACTTTGCAGAACTCATCCTTGATCTGGTCCGGCCTGCAGAAAATATGGGCATCATCCTGAGTAAAGCCACGAACCCTTGTCAAACCATGCAACTCGCCACTTTGTTCATAGCGGTAAACGGTTCCGAATTCAGCCAGGCGTACGGGCATGTCTTTGTAAGAGTGTGGCTTTGATTTGTATATCTCGCAGTGATGGGGACAGTTCATGGGTTTGAGCATGAATTCTTCTCCCTCCTGCGGTGTCTCTATAGGTCTGAAACTGCTGGCTCCGTATTTGGCATAATGACCGCTGGTAACATATAGCTCTTTCTGGCCGATATGCGGTGTGATGACCTGTTGGTAGCCGTGTACTTTCTGAACGCCCTTCAAAAAATTTTCAAGCTGCTCCCTAAGGGCTGCCCCATTGGGCAACCACAGGGCAAGTCCCTGTCCAACCCTTTGTGAGAAAGTGAAAAGCTCCAGTTCCTTTCCCAGTTTACGGTGGTCTCTTTTTTTCGCTTCTTCAAGCATTTTCAGATATTCCTCCAACAGGGATTTTTTTGGGAAAGTGATCCCGTAGACCCTGGTGAGCATCTGGCGTTTCTCATCCCCCCTCCAATAGGCACCTGCAATGGAGGTAAGTTTTACAGCTTTGATGACAGAAGTATCAGGAATGTGGGGTCCCCTGCACAAGTCTGTAAAAGAACCGTTTGAATAAAATGTTATTGTACCGTCTTCCAGGTCATTGATCAATTCACACTTATAGGGATCTCCCTTTTCCTGGTACGTCTTAAGGGCTTCATCCTTGCTTACCTCCCTGCGTTCAAATACCTGACCTGTCTTTGCCATTTCCAGCATCTTGCGTTCAACTGTTTCCAGATCGGCTTCTGTAAGCTGACGTCCTCCCAGATCAATGTCGTAATAAAAACCATTTTCTATGGCCGGTCCTATCCCAAATTTTACCCCCGGGTATAGAATCTCCAATGCTTCTGCCATCAGGTGTGAAGAAGAGTGCCAGAAAACCTGCTTCCCCTCTTCGTCTTCCCACTTAAGGAAACGTACAGCGGCATCCTTTGTGAGCGGGACGCGAATGTCTGTCAAAACTCCATCCACTTTCATACCCAGAACGACGGCCGCCAGCCCGGGGCTGATGTCTTTTGCAATCTGATAACCTGTAACCCGGCTTTCATATTGTTTTGTTTTCCCGTCGGGAAAAGTGATTGTAATCATATTCTGCATTTAGTGAAATGTGCTACTTTATAACAACCGGTAAAGTTAGGTATTTTTTAAAAAAATTGGTTACTTTGTGAATCAAACCTTAACCTTATGTCCATGAATCAGTCTTTTTGGAACAAAGCCGCCATCTACGGAATCCTGCTCGCCCTGGTTTCTGTATTTTTTATGGTACTGCAATCGGTACTGACACCTGAGCGGTGGATGAATATTTTATTCTGGATAGTTAAACTGGCCGGTACACTGGGCCTGCTTTTCTACTTCATGAAAGATTTTGGCAAGGGAAAAGACAGCTATACATATTCAGACTCTTTCAAATTCGGACTTGCTGTTTCGTTTTGTTCTTCCATAATTGCAGCCGCCTATTACTATCTCCATGTAATGTTCCTGTTTCCCGATACTACAGGCCAGATCACCAACGCCCTGCTATCTGGATTTGAACAGGCCGGTATTAATGAAGAAGATTTCAATACAGACAAATTCATAGCCCGTTTGCCTGTAATTATCACAATATCCCAGTTCATCTACTTCAACATCCTGGGTCTGCTCTGGTCTTCCCTGCTGGCTAACGGGACAAAGCACAAAGTTGCGTCAACGCCTTTTGAATAAATAAAGCACCTTCATGGACCTGTCGGTAGTTATCGCTTTGTATAATGAACGGGAATCGCTTCCCGAACTTCTAGACCGCATCAGAACGGTGCTCGGCTCGCCGCTGGAAACCAACCTTCAACACCTTCCGGAATATGAAATCATTTTCGTAGACGACGGCAGCACGGACGGTTCCTGGGATTTCATAGCAAAACAGGCAGACGGGGATTCCCGGATCCATGGCATCCGTTTTCGCCGCAATTATGGGAAATCAGCAGCCCTTTATTGCGGTTTCGGTACCGCGACGGGAAAGGTGGTAATCACTATGGATGCGGACCTGCAGGATGACCCTGCCGAAATTCCTGCCCTCTACCGGATGGTGGCCGACGGAACCTACGACCTGGTCTCGGGGTGGAAAAAGAAACGCAAAGATGCTGTCCTGACCAAGAACATCCCATCACGCATCTACAACGCAACCGCCAGGCTGGTAACCGGGATCCGGCTCCACGACATGAACTGCGGGCTTAAGGCTTATCGCAGCGAAGTGATCAAAAGTATTGAGGTTTACGGGGAAATGCACCGCTACATTCCTTACCTTGCAAAGGAGGCAGGTTTTGCCCGGATTGGGGAAAAACCCGTTATGCATGCCAAGCGCAAATACGGCAAGAGCAAATTCGGACTAAGCCGTTTTGTAAATGGTTACCTTGATTTGCTTACCTTGTGGTTCCTGGCGCGGTTTGGGAAAAAGCCGATGCATATTTTCGGGCTTTTCGGATCCCTCATGTTTCTGGCAGGTGGTATCATTGCCTTGTGGCTTATAATCCAGAAGCTTTACTGGCAGTCCCACAGTCTGCCGTTCCGCGCTGTCACGGACCAACCCCTCTTTTATTTGTCCCTGGTGGCAATTGTCCTGGGGATGCAACTTTTTCTGGCGGGTTTCATCGGGGAACTGGTTTCGCGTAATGCCTCTGAACGAAATCATTACCACATAAGGGAAAAACGCTAACACTGACGCCACAGGAAAGGGAAGTTTTTTCTTATTGCCGAGGCTTCTCCTTGCTTCTGCTGTCTGCTGCGGTCGCTGATACTACAAGATCGGGAAGCTTTTTCCTTAAGCCGAGGCTTCCCTTATCTAGTAGTATCAGCGACCGCTCACCAGCAACGATCCAACGGCCAGGAGCAGGAAAACTGATCAATGGCTAAGTCGTTGCTCCATAAAGAACGGAGAGCCTCGGCTTAACAAAAAAGCTCTCCGTTCTTTATGGTGTAGCGATTGCGCTTTGAATGCAGGGAAGCCTCGGCTTAAAGAAAAAAGCTACCTTGTCATGCAGTGCAGTGACTGCAGGTTACAAGGGCCTGGTCAGGTAATCATCAAACGATTCCGGAGCGGGGATATAGGAACTGTCAAACAGGGTGGAAGATATCAGGAAGTCGGCTGTGGACCTGTTACAGGCAGTCGGGATATTATACAAGCTGGATATGCGCAGCAATGCCTTGATATCCACATCGTGAGGCTGCGGTTGCATGGGATCCCAGAAGAAAATCAGCATGTCGATCTTACCTTCGGCTATAAGAGCTCCCATCTGTTGATCCCCGCCCAGGGGTCCGGATTTTAAAGCGGTGACCGTTATCCCGGTAGCCTCTTCCACCATACGGCCTGTAGTTCCCGTACATACAAGCCTGTGCCTGGAAAGACGTTCCTTGTTGAATTGCACCCACTCTATAAGATCTTTCTTTTTATGGTCATGAGCGACCAATGCCAGGTTTTTTCTGTACATGATAAAAAATTTTTAAATGTTGACACATTGACCGCAGGCGATGGCAGCAGCCTCCATGATGCCTTCACTCATGGTAGGATGAGGGAAAACAGTCCGGACCAGGTCATGGTCTTTTATTTTCATTCCTATGCAGGCAACCAGTCCGCCTATCATCTCGGTTGCGTGGGCCCCTATGATATGGGCCCCTAAAAGGCGGTTATCGAGTGCATCAAAAACGAGTTTGACAAAACCTTCCCGCTCCCCGGCCGTAGCTGCCTTCCCGGATGCGGTAAAAGGAAATTTTCCAATTCTGACATCAATGCCCTTTTCTTTTGCTTCTTTTTCGCGCAACCCTACTGATGCAATTTCCGGTGTTGCATAAATGCAACCCGGAATATTCCTGTAATCCACATCGGGAACCTGCATTCCGGCCATGCGTTCCACACAGCAAAGGGCTTCGGCAGAAGCCAGGTGTGCAAGCGCCGGTGTGGGCAAAACATCCCCTGCAGCATAAATTCCGGGAACAGAAGTCATAAAATCTTTATCCACAACAATTTTTCCACGGACCATCCTGACCCCTGCTTCCTCCAGTCCCATATTTGAGGTGTTTGGGACCACCCCCGCAGCCGACAGAACCACATCGGCTTCTATGTATTCGGTTCCTTTTTTTGTTTCCACTTCCAGACAGCATCCTTTTGCAAATTTTTCGGCAGACTTAACCCCGGCCGATGTCATGACCCTGATTCCGGCCTTACGGAAAGAGCGGCTCAGCTGTGCTGCAACATCTGCATCTTCTGTTGGGACGAGCTGGTCCATATATTCAATAAGCGTCACTTTTGTTCCCAGGGAATGATAAAAATAGGCCAGTTCGGTGCCTATCGCTCCGGAGCCTATCACGGCCATGCTCCCGGGGATGGTTTCAGGCACCATTGCCTGGCGGTAAGCTATGATCCTTTTCCCGTCTATGGACGCTCCGGGAAGTGAATTTGGTTTTGAACCGGTTGCGATCAATATCCTTTTTGTCTCCAATATTTTGTCTCCCACGGAAACCTTTCCGGGGCCTTCTATGTGCCCCCGCCCGTGAATAACTTCAATTTTGTACTTATTAAAAAGGTATTCTATACCCCTGGACATCTGGGCCGAGACTTCCCGGCTCCTGGAGACAATGGCAGCCAGATCGGGTTCCACCCCTCCGGAAAGCTTTACCCCGTAGGTTTGAGCATTTTTTGAAAAAATCAGTACCTCAACGCTTTTGAGCAGGGCCTTGGTGGGGATACATCCCCAGTTAAGACAGACACCTCCCAGGGGACCTCTTTCAACAACCGCTGTTCTGAATCCCAACTGGGAAGCACGGACTGCCGCCGTATAGCCTGCAGGACCGGAACCAATGATTATCAAATCGTATGACATAGACAAATAATGGAATGATTAGTTTTTACCGTGACATTGTTTGTATTTCTTACCGCTCCCGCAGGGGCACGGATCGTTCCTGCCCACCTGTTTCTCCACATGGACCGGGGCATTGGAGCGGGGCTCGGCCGATTGTGTCAACAAATCAGGGCGCGAAGTCTGGGTGTTGCTCAGATCGGTGCGTTTTCTTTCGCTTCCGGCTTTGTCCAGCCTGTCCTGGTCCTGGCGCAGCGGAATGTGAGCCTTAAGGAGGAAAGATAACACTTCACGGGCAATTTTTTCGAGCATTTCGCTGAAAAGTTTGAAGCTTTCAAACTTGTATACCAGCAAAGGGTCTTTTTGTTCATAGGTGGCGTTCTGCACAGACTGTTTCAGATCGTCCATATCGCGCAGGTGCTCTTTCCAGAATTCATCGATCACCACCAGGTTAATGGTCTTGTTAATGGCCCGTATCAATTCCTTGCCCTTGCTTTCATAGGCTTTCTGTATGTTCACAACAACCTGGTAGATACGTTTCCCGTCACTCACCGGCACCACAACGTTCTCATAAGTGGCGCGCTGCGTCTGATAAATGTTCTTTATAATGGGCCAGGCCTGGGCCACCAGCGCATCTGCCCTGCGGCTGTAAGTAGACTGTATCTGCTCTGCCAGTGATTCTGCCATTTCCGCGGCGGTGGCCTTGCGGAACATTTCCTGGTCAAATCCCGGTTCAATGGATATCTGCCGGATCAGTTCAAAACGGAGGTCTTCATAGTCTGTTCCATCCATGCGCTGCATGAAGGATTCTGCAAAATCGGACATCATGTTGGCCACATCCACATCTACACGTTCACCGTACAACGCATTGCGACGCCGTGTATAGATCACTTCGCGCTGCGAATTCATTACATCGTCATATTCGAGCAGCCGTTTCCGGATCCCGAAGTTGTTCTCTTCCACTTTTTTCTGCGCCCTTTCTATGGAACTCGACAACATGGAGTGCTGCAGAACCTCTCCTTCCTTCATACCCATCTTGTCCACGATGGCTGCAATCCTTCCGCTGCCAAAGAGACGCATCAGGTCATCTTCCAGGGATACAAAAAAGATGGAAGAACCCGGGTCCCCCTGGCGGCCGGCGCGTCCGCGCAACTGACGGTCCACCCGGCGGCTGTCATGGCGTTCTGTTCCCACGATGGCCAGACCACCTGCTTCCCTAACCCCTTCCCTGAGCTTGATATCCGTACCCCTTCCGGCCATGTTGGTCGCAATGGTCACCGAGGAAGCCCTTCCGGCTTCGGCAACAATCTCGGCTTCCCGTGCATGCTGTTTGGCATTTAGGACATTGTGCTTTACACCACGCATTTTCAACATGCGGCTTAGCAACTCGGAAACCTCGACAGAAGTCGTTCCCACAAGCACAGGCCTTCCGGCTTTTGTCAACTCGTCAATTTTATCTATGACCGCATTGTACTTCTCGCGTTTTGTCTTGTAAATCAGGTCTTCTTCGTCTTTTCTTATCACAGGACGGTTAGTCGGTATAACAACCACATCCAGTTTGTATATTGACCAGAACTCGCCTGCCTCTGTTTCTGCCGTTCCCGTCATACCGGCCAGCTTGTGATACATCCGGAAGTAATTCTGGAGCGTTATCGTGGCAAACGTCTGTGTGGCAGCCTCTACCTTTACCCGTTCCTTGGCTTCTATAGCCTGGTGAAGGCCGTCCGAGTAACGCCTTCCTTCCAGGATACGGCCCGTCTGCTCGTCAACGATTTTGATCTTGTTGTCCACCACGATGTATTCCACATCCTTATCAAACATTGCATAGGCTTTGAGCAATTGATTGACTGTATGAACACGTTCAGATTTGATGGCATATTCATTTAACAGGGTATCCCTGGCCGCTGCTTTCTCTTCTGCAGAGAGGTTTTTCTTTTCCAGTTCAGAAATCTCGGTGCCCATATCAGGCAGGATGAAGAAGTTGGATTCGCTGACTTTTCTGGCTATAAGATCATGGCCTTTTTCTGTCAGGTTCACAGATTTTTGCTGTTCTTCAATGATAAAGTACAGATCGTCTGTGATCAGGTGCATCTGCTTGTTGTTGTCCTGCATGTAGAAATTCTCTGTCTTCTGCAGCAACTGCTTGATTCCCGGCTCACTCAGGTATTTGATAAGCGGATTGTATTTGGGGAGTCCCTTGAATGCCTTGAGCAGGGTCTTTCCTCCGTTTTCCTCATCTCCGTCCTGGATCATTTTTTTTGCATCGGCAAGGTATTGCTGAACCAGGGACCTCTGGGCCTGGTAAAGATTCTCCACGATGGGCCTGAATTCATTAAATTGCTGGTCTTCTCCCTTGGCAACGGGCCCTGAGATGATCAGGGGGGTACGGGCATCGTCAACCAGGACCGAGTCAACCTCGTCCACGATGGCATAATGGTGCTTTCTCTGGACCAGGTCATCGGAGTTTATGGCCATATTGTCGCGCAGGTAATCAAAGCCGAATTCATTATTGGTTCCAAAGGTAATATCGGCGCGATAGGACTTACGGCGCTCATCCGAGTTGGGCTGGTGCTTGTCCAGGCAATCTACCCGGAGCCCATGAAATTCATAGAGGGGTCCCATCCACTCCGAGTCACGCCTTGAGAGGTAATCGTTAACCGTAACCACATGCACTCCCTTGCCGGCTAAAGCATTCAGAAAAACCGGGAGTGTGGCCACCAGCGTTTTTCCTTCTCCTGTTGCCATCTCGGCAATCTTGCCCTTATGGAGCACAACCCCGCCTATGAGCTGAACATCGTAATGGATCATGTCCCAGGTGATGCGGTTCCCGCCGGCCATCCAGGAGTTGTGCCATACGGCCTTGTCTCCCTTGATTTCCACATGGTCTTTGGTAGTGGAAAGCTGCCTGTCAAAGTCGGTAGCTGTCACGGTCAGTGTCTGGTTCTCGAAAAAGCGCCTTGCAGTAGATTTCATTATGGCAAAGACCTGGGGAAGTACGCGGTCCAGTACCTCTTCTATCTTTTCATCGATCCTTTTGGTGAGTTTATCCACCTCGGTAGCCAGGGTTTCCTTCTTTTCCACTTCAATCTCCACATCTTCAAGCTGCTCCCTTAGCGTTGATTTCTGTTTTTCGTCTTCGGCAATATGGTCCTGGATAGTTTGCCTGATTTTCTGCGTTTCTGCACGCAGCGCATCATGATCCAGTTTGTCTATCCTGTCGTATTCTTTTTTGATCCTTTCAAGGTAAGGGGTCAATTGTTTGAGGTCCCTGTCCGCCTTGGAACCAAAGATCTTTCCTATAACATTAATTAATGAAGCCATATTTGAAATCTTGTACTTATAACCAACAAAGGTACATTATTCTTGTAAATTATCACGAATTATAAGGTGGTTGCTACAACAAAGAACCGGGAGCTTTTATGAACGCCGAGGCTCTCGCTGTTTATTCTGCCTGCGGTCTCTTTGCTCGTGGCAGCAACGCCCGCCAGACAAGAAGGAGGTGGAACCTCCTTTCCTGGCAAATTCGCAAATTCCTGGTTTCAGTTGACTGGCTGAAGGTCTTATTCCTGAATTTAATGTACTGAACAAGACTTATCCCTGAATTTAGTTTACTAGCCAGGTCTTAATACTTTTTGAAGTTGGGATTGACCGGGAGGTGGTAAGTAGACGAAAAAACGGGAACACTCGTAACGCGTATTATTATAGCGCATTACTGAATATTATGATATAATCGCTACTTACAACCTTCCCTAAAAATCGCTGAAATCCAGGAAGGTGGTAAGTTGTCAAAATAGCATACACGCCGATAACACACATAATAATAGCGGATTATGGGTTTTTGCAACAAAACCATCACTTACCACCTTCCACAAATCAACCGGGAACAATGATAGGTGCTGCGGAGCAGCGCCTTAAATAAGCGCCAAAAGCTTTTGGCGCACCGCACTGAAGATCAGCCTTGAAGACCACCGGGCGATTGTTTGAACAGCAATGCTAATAATCAGCAAGGTCGGTGTCACCACAAGGTAAGGGAAGCCTCGGCTTAAAGAAAAAGCTTCCCGGCCTTGTGGTGACAGCGACCGTTTTCAGGAAAGGGTTGCAGCCTTGGATAAAAAAAGAAGGTGACCTTTTTAGTCACCCCCTTTTAAGATCATGTAAAGACCTTAAGTTATTCGGCTTCTATAGCGCCGACCGGGCAAACTGCAGCGCAAGAACCGCAATCAATGCATTCGTCTGGATTTATAACATAAATGTCACCGGGAGAAATGGCTTCTACGGGACATTCATCGATACAAGTGCCACATGCAGTGCAGTTTTCGGTAATTTTGTGTGCCATGATAAGTTGACTGTTATTAGTAAATAATTGCTGCAAATATATGAATTAAATTCTTACTACCTTTGTAAACTGACAATCTCATAAGATGAAACTGCTCATTTTCTTACTTGCTTCATGCTTATTCCAGGGATTCCCCCTGGCACAGGAAGAAGGCCCCGTAACTTTTGATAAAACCGTTCATGATTTTGGTGATTTCGGGATCAATGACGGGCCAAAAACGCATACATTCGCCCTAACCAACAACTCGGATAAAGCCATTGTCATCCAGACAGTCATTTCTTCCTGCGGTTGCACGGTTCCACAATGGACAAAGGAACCCATACAGTCCGGAAGCAAAGGGACCATTACCGTTACCTATTCCAATGACCAGGGTCCCTACCCCTTTGACAAAATGATGTCGGTTTACATTTCTGGAGTTCCTGAACCTTACGTATTGCGGATAAGGGGGGTGGTACACCAGAAAAAATTCACCCTTGAAGACACTCATCCCGTTGTGATGGGTTCCCTGAGGCTGCGGAAAAGAGAACTGGAGCTGGGGCAGATCCGCCAGGGAGCCGTCAGAACAGATTCGGTCCAGGTAATCAATACCGGAAAACTTCCCGTTATCCTGAAATTCGAAAGTCAGGACAAGAACCTGTTGGTTAATGCCAGGCCATCCAGGCTTAGTCCCGGAGAAAACGGTGTGATTGTATATTCCATAGACACACGAAATAAAGAAGAATGGGGCAATGTACTCTATACCTGCCAGGTAGTTCTCAATGACCGCAGGGATCCCTCGAATGTACTGACTGTTAAAGGATCCATCAAAATGAATACCTCCGGTATGACCCGGGAAGATAAGGAAATGGCCCCCATACCGCAAATGGATCGAAGTGCCGTTGAATTTCCGCCGACACCGGTTGGTTCCGAGATTAAGACCAAATTTTTACTGTCAAACAAAGGAAGGTCACCCCTTGAAATTTATAAAATTGATCTGAGCCATGCCGGAATAAAGGTAGAAATGGACCGGCATGTTGCCCCCGGATCTACCGTTCCCATACAGATAGTTATCCCTGGAAAGGAAACGGGAATAACCGGAGAAATTATATACACAATAAGCCTGACCACAAATGCGCCGTCAAGACCCACCGTGAACCTGCTGGTCTACGGAAAAATTAAACCCTGAAAGGCATGGATTCAGCCCTTAAAGTAAACCAGGGTGTGCCACAGCCGCCCGAAATCAACCCCAGGGCCCGGGAGATCATTAAAAAAAAGCCGGGTAAAAGCCTGGCCGTACCTGTTTACCTGGAAGGCATAAGGAAAGGGGACGTGTCTCTTCTGGCCCAATCCATCACCTTGATTGAAAGCACCCTGGAGGAAGACAGAAAGAAAGCGCGGGAGTTGGTCTCAGCCTGCCTGCCTTTATCGGGAAACTCGGTCAGGGTTGGCATTACCGGTGTTCCCGGGGTGGGCAAAAGCACTTTCATTGAAGCATTTGGAAGACATCTCACCTCGGCGGGACATAAACTGGCCGTGCTGGCGATAGACCCAAGCAGTGAGAGGACAAAAGGAAGCATCCTGGGGGACAAGACCCGCATGGAAACACTGGCCAACAATCCCTGGGCTTTCATCAGGCCATCTCCAAGCGGGGGAACGCTGGGAGGGGTGGCGCGCAAAACAAGAGAAACCATAATTTTGTGTGAAGCGGCAGGTTTTGACACCATTTTCATTGAAACTGTAGGAGTCGGGCAATCAGAAACGGCTGTTCATTCCATGACCGATTTTTTCCTGTTGCTCATGCTCGCCGGGGCAGGAGACGGATTGCAGGGAATCAAAAGGGGTATAATGGAAATGTCTGATTTACTGGTCATTAACAAGGCCGATGGAAACAATATGGATAAAGCACGACAGGCCAGAACACTTTACCAGGGTGCCCTGGAACTGTTCCCCCCTTCTCCTTCAGGATGGAAGCCCTTGGTTCTAACCGCTTCTGCCATTGAAGGGACAGGGCTCAGAACGATTCTGGAGGCTGTGGAACAATATATGGACCTGACCAAAAATAACGGCTATTTTCAAAAAAAGAGAGCAGAACAGGCGGTATACTGGATGCGTGAAAGCATTGACGACACCCTGCTATCTCGCTTTTACTCCAATCCCCGGGTAAAAGGAAAATTTCTTGAAATGGAAAGCAAAGTCAGGGAGGGTGAAACAGACTCCTTCAGTGCCGCTGCCGAACTTCTGAAATATCTCTAAAATCGTATGTGGCTGACGGAAGTAATTAAACAAAGTGTTTTCATTACAGGCCTTGTAATGGTAATGATGATCCTGATTGAATACATCAACGTCACCAGCAAAGGAACAGCGCTTAGGAGGCTGCAGAACAGGCCCGCGCTTCAAATCCTGATTTCTGCACTGTTGGGAATCATTCCGGGTTGCAGTGGCGGATTTGTGGTAGTCAGCCTGTATGCCCATAACCTGGTATCGTTTGGTGCCTTGATTGCCATGATGATAGCCACTGTGGGAGATGAAGCATTTCTTATGCTGGCCATGATTCCTGAAACATCACTGTTACTTTTTGCCATACTGTTTGTCCTGGCTTTGATATCAGGTTTTCTTACCGACCGTTTTATTCGAAGGATTTCGGGACCATTCAGTCCTGAACACTTCGCAGTTCATAAGGAAGAGCAGGGCAAGCAGGAAGAATTCCAGATATGGGGAAGCTTGAGTCATAATTTCAAGCCCCTGCGATGGAGGCGGCTGGTATTGTTCCTTGGACTTGCACTGTTTGCTGCCAGCGTTGTTTTTGGCTTCCTGGAACATGAACATCATTCACACGGGCAGGACCAGGACCTTATCTTCTCCGAAAGGTGGCTCAACCTGGTGTTTGCGGGTCTGTCCCTGCTGACACTTGTCTTCACGATGTTTGCCACAGATCATTTTGTTGAAGAACACATCTGGGACCACATTGTAAAACACCATTTTCTGAAAATATTTTTTTGGACTTTCGGAACCCTTTTGGTTATTCATTTTCTGATGAACAACATAGACTTGAATGACTGGATCCGGGAACAGTTCTGGATCGTATTGCCGGTAGCCATCCTGATAGGTATGATCCCGGCTTCGGGACCACACATAATTTTTATCACCCTTTATGCTTCCGGGAGCATTCCATTGAGCATACTATTGGCTAACAGCATAGTACAGGAAGGTCACGCGGGTCTTCCACTGTTGGCAGAAACAAAAAAGGGCTTTTTTGTATCAAAAGCCCTTAAGATAATTCTTGCAGTGGCAGCGGCGGCCGCCACTCGCCTTATTTACTCATTGTAGCAAGGAACTCCTCATTGTCCTGTGTCCGCAACAGCCTGTCCTTCATGAACTCCATAGCTTCTACCGAGTTCATATCTGCCAGGTAATTGCGCAGGATCCATATACGGTTCAGTTTTTCTTTCTCCATGAGCAGGTCATCACGACGGGTTGAGCTGAGGGTCACATCCACGGCCGGGAATATTCTCTTGTTGGAAAGTTTACGGTCAAGCTGTAATTCCAGGTTACCCGTACCCTTGAACTCTTCAAAAATGACTTCGTCCATTTTTGATCCGGTATCAATCAGGGCGGTGGCCAGAATGGTAAGTGATCCGCCATTTTCAATATTACGCGCTGCACCAAAGAAGCGTTTGGGTTTCTGTAGGGCGTTGGCATCCACACCACCACTCAACACCTTGCCGCTTGCAGGCTGGACCGTGTTGTAAGCACGTGCCAGGCGGGTTATGCTGTCGAGCAATATCACCACATCGTGACCGCATTCCACCAGTCGTTTGGCTTTTTCCAGGACAATCCCTGCCACCTTGACATGACGTTCTGCAGATTCGTCGAACGTAGAAGCAATCACCTCGGCTTTAACATTACGAGCCATATCAGTCACCTCTTCAGGCCTTTCGTCAATCAGCAGTACAATCATATAAACTTCCGGGTGGTTATCGGCAATGGCATTGGCTATGGCTTGAAGCAGAACGGTTTTTCCTGTCTTGGGCTGTGCCACTATCAGGCCGCGCTGACCTTTTCCTATAGGGGTGAACAAGTCTACAATGCGGTTAGACAATGTGTTGTGACCTTTGGAAGTAATATCGAATTTTGAATCTGGGAAAAGGGGTGTAAGAAAATCAAAGGGTACCCTGTCGCGTATGAATTCCGGTTCCCGTCCGTTGATCTCGTGAATTTTTACCAGTGGAAAGAATTTTTCACTTTCCCTGGGCGGCCGTATCTCGCCGCTGACCATGTCTCCGGTTTTCAAACCGTACATTTTGATTTGTTGTTGGGACAGGTAAATATCATCGGGGGAATTCAGGTAGTTGTAATCGGAGGAACGCAGGAAACCATAACCGTCAGGCATCATCTCCAATACTCCAATCGCCCTGACCACTCCTTCGTATTCAGGTTTTTTTTCAGCAGTGATTTTGGGTGCAAGTTCTTGAATCTGTTCCTGGTTTTGATGTCTGTGAGCCGGAGCAGGATGCGCCGGGGAGGTATGTGCAGGTACAGGTTGCTGCGCATTTGCTGATTCCCTTGTTTTCCTCGGCCTGCCTTTTTTTGCTTTTGTAGCCGGCTGTTCCTCTGTTATTGCTGTATTACCGGGATCCGATTTAATATCTTCTCCCTTAAGTTCCTTAACCGGGCCGCCTTCTTCCGCCGGTATCAATACAGGTTCTTTTGGGGGTTCATTGACTGGTTCACTTGCGGGTTCCATTTTGATTTGTGCCGGGACCTGTTTGTTCTCTGGCTTGTGTTCCGGCTTGTGTTCCGGCTTGTGAACCTGTCCGGGGGCATGTTTGTGCTCTGATTTTTGTCCTTGTGCTTGTCCTTGCAATTGTACATGCACCTGGCCCTGTCCGCTTTCCGGCTTGATGGGTTTGGTTTCTGCTTTTCCTGTTTGCGGCTGGGGTGGCCTATTATCTTTGCCCTGCTGAGGAGCCGGGAATATCTCACCTGTCTGCGTTGTTGCTTTTGGTTTCCTTGTCCGATGGGAAGTTTTGGTTTTTATATTGGTTTTATTGGCAGAAGAAGCAGTGGAAGTAGCCCCTGATTCGGCCTGAACGTCAAGGATCTGGTATATCAGTTCATTTTTTGCATAGGATTCAACCTTTTTGATATCCAATGTGTTTGCTATTCTATGGAGTTCCTCCATAGACTTGCTGCTAAGCTCGATGATGTCGTACATTAAAGAAAAAATGTTATAAATTGGGTTAAAGCTGCGGAATGAAGCTAAGATGGCACAAAGATAGAAAAATTTTTTAATTATCCCAGAAACTGGAATTCTTCTTGTATTGCAACAGATCGGCTAGGGCAGAAGCTTTGGCTGCTATCCGAAAGCTCCAGCTCTCCCACTGGCCGTTAGGCACCCAGGAAAAGGATATCTGAAAGCAGTGCAGGTCATAAGTGGCGCTGAGCTGTGTGGTTGTCAGTTTGAATTTCATCATATCCAGTCCGCTTCTTATGTTGATGCTAAAATCTTTGGTCAGTTTAACCTGTGCGGAAAATCCAAGGGTCTGGTTGAAATTGTGGTTTACGTTTAATTTCTCGTTAGCGTAGGTATACGTTCTATTATAGGAAAAGCTGTAATTCAGATTGACTGACCAGGGGATCTCCGGGTCCATATAGTAAACCCATCCTCCCGGTATGTATTCCCCTGTAAGGGGATCTTCATAGATAAGCTGATAAGCATTGTTCCTGGTTTTTTCGCCACCGCCGTTAAACGAGTAGGAAGTGGAAAAGCTGGCATTGGTGAGCCGTGCCGGGCTTCCCGTTTTAGCAACATTCAGGATATTGACCCGCTCCCCGCGTTCGTTGACTGCATAGGGATCAAACATGGCATTGGCATTGATCCCGAGTTTTTCAAAAATTGAAGTAGATAATGTTACGTTGATGTTGGACAGCCGCATTGAATCGGCCAGGAAATTGTAAGAACCGCTCAATGAAAGATTATCAATCAGTTTTACTTTCTTCAGACCTCCGTTTTCGGTCGTGTCTTTCTTGTTGAACACTTTTGCTTCCAGGTTGTTGCCCAGTGAGAAGCTTATGGCCGCAGTACGGCCTTTAGAGGGAGGACCATATACAGATTTGGTGTATTTGTTGTATTCCAGAGAATATTCCCTGCCCAGGCTGTCAGTATAATCCAAGGTTACAAAACCGTTGCTTTTTGTCCCCAGTTCCGGGCGGTAACTGAAACTGACAGAGGGGGTCATCATATGGCGGATTGCCCGGAGTTTCCCTGTAGGCTTGAAATTGAACATCCCATATATCCTTGTGGACATAGAAATCCCTCCGGAATACGACTGTGTTATTCCAAACTCACTGAAGGGTTTGGACATTTCAGAAACGACCTTCTGTTGCGCAGCATCAAATGATTTGGTTTCGCTCATAAAATGCCAGTTCATGCCATAACTAACCGTAGGCGAGAAATTCAAGTATTTAAGCAGTGTGAAACTTGGAAGTCCTATGGCGAAATTATGTTGCATCCCTGTCTTGTAGTCATCCCAGAAATCCGGCTTTCCGAATTGGGAAGATTTGAAATTCAACTTATTTTGAAAAGCTGTGTTATAGCTCAGGCTGATATCCTCGTAAAAGCGTTTTTTCCCAACCCGTTCCTTCCGCTTAAAAGGATTGATCCGGCTCATGGTAAGGGTCAGGTTAGGCAAAGTCAACGCGTAGGATGAGTCCCGGTTGTTCTGACTATGCAATAAATTGATGGAAAGGTTGAAAGGGGTTCCTGCAAACGTTTTTGCATACGATATGCTTGAAGATGTCTGGGATTGCAACGCTTCATCAATGGACTGGCTGTTGAATCGATTGTTGGTGGGACTGGAAAAATTCACCGAGGCACTGAAAGACGTTCCGGGGCGTTTCTTTGGATCCTGTGTATGGCTCCACCGGATGGAAAAATCACCCGATTCCTGGTAATCTGCAGATCCTCTCTCGCCCGTCACGTTCTTAGAATAATTAACATTCAGACTACCATTATATTTATACCGGTTCTTATACCTGGCCGTTCCCTTAACTGCCCAGGATCCCATAGAATATATATCCCCTGTGACGGAAAAATCAAGGTAATCTCCAAACACAAAATAATAGCCCAGGTCCCTTAGGAAAAAACCACGCGCGACCTCTTCCCCGTATGAAGGGATTAGCAATCCCCCGGAGCGTTCCGGGCGTTTGGGAACAAAACCGAAAGGCACGACAATGGGAGTAGGCACATCTTCAATTACTACATAGGAAGGTCCGAAAATGGTCTGGCCCACATTCCCCTCTTCATCAGCCGTAATTTTTGCATTGGTCATATGCAGGTAAAAATGGGGGTCCTCCGCATCGCAGGTCGTATATTTTCCTCCTTTTATGTTGATGGAGTTGTCGGGCATCTTTTTCAGGCTCGTACCATGAAGGAATCCCTGTTCGTCCTGGGTAACCATGTTGTTGATTCGGGCCTTGCGAGAAGTAAAATTGTAATATACAGATTCCATCTCGTAGTTGTTGTTTCCCTCCTTCATCACGGGTTTTCCCTGCATGACACCGGTTGAGTCAATCACCCCTGTGGCAAAAACAGTCCTGGTATCCGCATTGTATTCCATGTATTGGGCCGTTATCTCCATGTTGTCATATGTAACCTTGACATCTCCATAATAATACAGCATGGTTTTCCCGTCCCGGAAATCTTCGACTACCGAGTCCCGTGCAGTAGAAAAAGCAGGAGCTTCAAGTTGGGTGTGTGCACGGATACTGTCCAGGCGGGCAAGACTGTCCAGATCTGCAACAGAAAAACCGACTGCAGCCTGCTCCAGTCCGGTGTACCGGCTAAAAGCCTTCCACATTAGCGCCAGGGGTGTATGTGCCGGTCTTGAGGTTACCGGGGCATAGAGGCTTTTTTTGTATAAATCACTTACCGGAGCAATAGCGTTTTCGGGAATCCGTTTCTGCTGCCCGTACAGGATGGATGTTCCCATGAAAAGGAACACCAGACAACATACCGTATGCAAAATACTTTTATTATCTTTGTCTGCAGCAGACATAAGTTGCAAATATATATGAAAAAACTGATTCCTGTGCTGGTTGCCGTTTTCACTGTTTGCAATTCGTATGCCATCATGGCTCAGAGCGTTTCAGGGCCTGTTATCCGTAAAGTAGTGATAGATCCTGGTCACGGAGGTCATGATCCGGGGGCTTTGAGCCCGGACAGGAAACTCCGGGAAAAAGACATCAACCTGTCGGTTGCAAAACACCTGGGTCAGGCCATTAATAAGAATTATCCCGACATTGAGGTCATTTACACCCGTAATAAGGATGTTGCCGTAGACCTGGATAAAAGGGGGACTTTGGCAACGGAACAGCATGCGGATCTTTTCATCTCGATCCATGTGAATTCTACCAGGAGAAATACATCGGTGGCACTGGGTCCGGAAACCTGGGTGTTTGGCGGGGACAGGAGTCGAAGAAACGATGACAGCTATGATGTGGTGTTGAAAGAAAATGAAGTGATCAGGTTTGAAGAGGATTATAAAACCAAGTATGAGGGATTTGATCCCAACAACCCTCAATCGATGATTGTCTTCAACTTTCAGAAAGATGCCATCATGAGGCAATCCAGGATCCTGGGCACATGCATTCAGCAATCCCTCAGGCAGGGTCCCTTGAGGGGGGTTGAAAAAGACAGGGGCATGAAAGAGGGGGGTTTTGTGGTTCTGGCCTACTGTTCCATGCCAGCTGTACTGGTGGAGCTGGGTTTCATAAACAGCAGCACAGACAGGAAGGTCTTTAACTCAGAAGAAGGACGCAGGAACCTTGCCTTGCAGCTTTTTTTCGGATTTGAAAAATATATGGAGGCCTACGCCGAAAACGGGAAAAACAACTTGAATAATAACATTGGGGAAGCAGGGGCTGAAAAACGTTACCGGGTCCAGGTTATGGCCTCTATGGAAAAGCTCCCTGCCTCAGAACGTGTCTTCAGCTCCTATCCTCAAATACAATATATCCTGTGCCCGGGGCAAATTTACAAGTATAAATATACTCTGGGTGATTTCAACAGCCTTGAGGAAGCCCAGGAGCATTGCAACAGACTGCGATCCGGTCATTTTCCGGATGCCTTTGTCATTGCCGTGAAAGACGGTCAATTGGTCCCTGTTAACTAAATCATAATGAAAGCCAGCAAGTTCTCCCGTGAGTTGAAGATCGGATTTTTTTCCCTGATAGTTATTGTAGCCTTGTATTTTGTCATACAGTTTCTTAAAGGCAACGACCTGTTCCGTGGGACCAGCACGTACTATGCCATATATCCTGATGTCGACGGTCTGGCCCCTACCAGTCCTGTTTCTGTCCTGGGATTGGCGGCCGGAACGATAGACAGGATTGACTTTGACCAGGAACAACAGCATATGGTTGTGACAATCAGGTTGAAAAAGGATTTCCGTTTACCCAAGGGGACCGTAGCCCAGATCTACAGTGCAGATATTTTGGGAGGTAAAGCAGTACAGCTTCTCCTGGGTGATTCCCCAGGCTGGCAGAAGCCGGGCGATACATTGGGAGTATCTGTTGAACGTGATCTTATAAGCATGCTAACAACAGAGATCGTATCACTCAAAGACGACATATCGCTTCTGACAGCCAATCTGAACCAAACCGTCCTGCAGCTGAACGATATACTGGATAGCGGGAACAGGGATAATATCAGGCAAAGCCTTGCCCGCCTGAACTCATCACTGGGGCATATCAACACCCTGGCAGAAACCCTGGTTCAGAATGCAGCCGGCATAGACAGGATATTCCTGGGTGTTGACACACTGGCCACTGGCCTGAACAGGGCGATGGGTGATCTTGGAGCCACACTGGATAACTTTGAGGGTATATCTGCGGGATTAAAGGATGCCGATCTTGCAGGTACTGTGGAAGGCCTTCGTCTGTTGCTCGACAACCTGAGCGATCCGGAGGGCACGTTGTCTCTGCTGGGCTCCGATCCCGGATTGTATAATTCTGTAACCGAGGTTATCTCCAGGGCAGATTCACTGATACGTCTGATTAGTGAAAATCCTAAAAAATACCTTAGAATAACAGTATTCTAAACATTTTACTTTTGTCCGAAATCGTGATGTGTCAATAGAAAGTGAAAACTGACTTTGTCTAGACACTTGATAATCTGACTCTTAAATGATTGTGATTTTTTCTTGTTGATTCTTAGAACATTATTGTTTTTTTTTAAAATCCAAGTGTTTTTCATTTTTTTTTACCATTTTTTTCAACCATTTTTGTATACCAAAACCCCCTGATCAAAATATGGTTCCGTCCCCTCACAAAATTGTATGGAATAATTGTCTGAATATCATTAAGGATAATATTCAACCTTCTAGTTTCAGCACTTGGTTTGAACCTATAGTACCATTGAAACTTAAGAGCAATGTCCTGACCATAGAGGTCCCCTCTCATTTTTTCAGGGAGTATATAGAAGAACACTTCATTGACCTGCTGGGTCATTCTATCAGAAAAGAACTGGGGAGCACGGCAAAACTTGAATACTGTGTCAAGGTGGACTCTCATAGCAAGGGGATGCCCCTTCCGCAGCAGGGTCAGGCACAATTCCAGAACAAAACCATACCCTTTTCAAGGATAAACCGGGATGAAGTAGCCAGTCCTTACGTTATCCCCGGTATACGTCAATTAAAGATTGATCCTCAGCTGAATGCTGCTTATTCGTTTGATAATTTCGTGGAAGGACCTTGCAATCGTCTGGCACGTACTGCCGGCCTTAGTATTGCCGAAAAACCGGGAGGGCCTTTCAATCCTTTGTTTGTTTACGGAGGTTCCGGCCTGGGAAAGACCCACCTGGGACAAGCCATCGGGATTGAAATAAAGAAACTGATGCCCGAAAAGATCGTCTTGTACGTCTCGGCTAACCTGTTCCAGATCCAGTTCATGGATGCAGCCAATGTTAAGAACAAGCTCACCGATTTCATGCACTTTTATCAAATGATTGATGTGCTGATCATTGATGATGTACAGGATTTCGCCGGAAAACCGGGGACGCAGAATGCATATTTCAACATTTTCAACCATTTGCACCAATCCGGAAAGCAACTGATCCTGACAAGCGATAAAGCACCGGTAGATCTTAAAGATTTGGACGACAGGTTGTTGTCAAGATTCAAATGGGGACTTTCGGCCGAATTGCAAAGTCCCGACTATGCTACACGACTGGCCATCCTGGAAAAGAAATGTTACAACGAGGGCGTGGAAGTTCCCAGGGAAGTTCTTGAGTTTATTGCCAGTCAGTTAACAACAAATATTCGTGAAATTGAAGGCACATTCTGGTCATTGCTTGCCCAGTCAACCTTCAACAAGCAACCCGTAACCCTCAAGCTTGCCCAGGGCATCATTGACAGCCTGGTCAATACCACACCCAGGGAAGTCTCTGTGCAGGATATTCAGAAGACGGTATGCAGTTATTTTGGCATAACCCAGGATGTTCTCCTGTCAAAGACAAGAAAACGGGAAATATGCCAGGCGCGGCAAATAGCTATGTACCTGAGCCGGAATATGACGAAGAATTCACTGTCTTCCATTGGATCCATGATTGGCGGAAAGGACCACGCTACCGTACTGCACTCATGCAATACTGTGTGCAACCTGATGGATACAGACCGTATGTTCCGCCAATACGTGACCGATATTGAGAAACGTCTCAAGAACGGTTAAACAGCATCATAATGAACACCCCGGAACCTTCCTCCCTTTATAACTTTTTTTTTGAGATATGCAGGATTCCCCGCGAAAGCGGCAACGAATCGGGTATGACCCGCTATCTGGAACAATTTGCCAAAGAACGTAAACTGGAATGCCAGACAGATAAGGCAGGCAACGTTGTTATCCGGAAGGCTGCCTCGGCCGGTAAAGAAAACAGCCCCTGCGTGATTTTGCAAAGCCATACCGATATGGTTTGCGAAAAAAACGCCGATACCGTTTTTGATTTTTCCAAAGATGCCATACAGTGTTACATTGAGGATGGCTGGCTCAAGGCCAGGGGCACCACCCTCGGGGCTGATGACGGTATTGGGATCGCTGCCTCCCTTGCTGTACTGGATGATGATTCCCTGGAGCACGGACCGCTGGAATGTCTTTTCACTGTTTCAGAAGAAACCGGCCTTGATGGGGCACGCGCTGTGTCACCCGGTTTTATTAAGGGAACCATCCTCCTGAACCTGGACTCGGAAGATGAGGGAGAAGTCTTTATTGGCTGCGCCGGGGGTATAGATACAACGGCCCATTTTACATACCGTACCAGGATCGTTCCTTTACGTGGCTTTACTGCCTTTGATGTGAGCATTACCGGGGGAACCGGTGGTCACAGCGGCGACGAGATCCACAAGGACCTGTGCAATGCAGTTCAGGTTATGGCGCGTTTTCTATGGAAAGCGCAGCAAGATCTGAATATTGACATCAGCTCCCTGTCGGGAGGTAATAAACGGAATGCAATTGCCAGGGAGGCCGATGCCGTATGTTTGGTAAGAAAAAAAAATGAAGCCGCATTCAGGAAATTATTCCTGGATCTGTCCCGGGAATGGGAAAAAGAATACAAACATACCGATCCGGAACTCAAAAGCAAGATTGTACCCTGCCCGCTCCCGAAAACGGTAATTGATAAAAAAACAGCTCACAGGCTCATATCTGCATTGTATTCCTGTCCTCACGGAGTGTTGGCCATGAGTAAAGAAATACCTGGACTGGTGGAAACATCAACCAACCTGGCTTCTGTAAAAATTGAACCTGAAAGCCATGTGATCCGTATTGGAAGCAGTCAGCGGAGTGCAATAAACTCGGCACGCAGAAATGCAGCCTCCAGGATCGAAAGCTTCTTCCTGCTTGCCGGTGCGCAAGTGACGCACCAGGGAGAATACCCCGGCTGGGCACCCAATCCCGATTCCCCCATCCTGCGGGTGTGCGTGCAGGCGTATAAAACATTGTTCAACACGCAAGTGAAAGTCAAAGCGATCCATGCCGGGCTGGAATGTGGAATTTTTCTGGATGCCTTTCCATACCTGGATATGATTTCCTTCGGTCCGACATTAAAAGGGGTCCATTCTCCTGCAGAAAGGCTTGACATAGATAGTACACGAAAGTTCTGGGATTTACTGCTCCAAATCCTTAAAATGGTCTGATATGGGAAAAGTCGCGGTTTCCATGCTGGCATCTGATTTTGGTCACCTGGCCAAGTCCTGCCATATGATCAACAGCAGTAGTGCGTGGAGTTTCCACCTGGATGTGATGGACGGTGTTTTTGTCCCTAACATATCCTATGGTTTTCCTATTATCCAGGCTATCGCACGTTATGCAAAAAAGCCAATGGATGCCCACCTGATGACAGTTGAACCTTCCCGCTATTATCAGCGTTACAGGAACCTTGGAGTTGAATGGTTGACTGTGCACTATGAAACGTGCCCCCACCTGAACAGGGACCTCCAGGAAATCCGACGTTTGGGCATGAAAGCAGGTGTAGCACTGAATCCGGCCACACCGGTTTCTGTTTTGGAACAGGCAGTTCACTATGCAGACCTGGTGCTGGTCATGTCTGTCAACCCGGGTTTTGGAGGTCAGGTTTTCATTGAGGAGTCCCTTGAAAAAATTAGCCGGCTTCACAGGATCAGGCAAGAAAAAGGGTTATGTTTTGTTATTCAGGTGGACGGGGGAATTAACGATACAAATGCACGGTTGCTATACCAGATTGGGGCCGATATCCTGGTTGCCGGCAATTATGTGTTCAATTCAAAAGATCCGTTAGCTGCAATCAATGCTATTACCTGAGAACAGCAAGCAACGTTTCGCATCCCCATACCCTTTGTCCCTTTCTGACCATAACCTCGGCATCCAATGGCAATAGGACGTCTACCCGTGAGCCAAATTTGATGATCCCCATTTCGCTGCCCTGCAACACCTGTTTACCTGTTCTTGCTTTGCAGACGACACGCCTGGCTATCAGCCCGGCTATCTGCCGGACTCCTATGTGATGTTTTCCCTGATTGAGAAACAGCGTTGTATGTTCGTTTTTGTCCGAAGATTTGGGATGCCAGGCTACCATTTTGTCCCCGGGATGGTACTTATAATATATGATATCTCCTCCACACGGATACCAGTTCACGTGCACGTTAAAAAGGTTCATGAAAATGGACACCTGCAACCTTTTTTCCTGGAGATACTCATTCACCTCTACCTCCTGGATCATGACAATCCTGCCATCGGCCGGGGCAACAATGCCGTCATCCCGGAACTGGATATCACGGTTTGGTATGCGGAAAAACATCAGCGTCTGCGCCAGGACCAACATCGATAGCAGGATAAACAGCGAGAGTATCCATATATTGTAGAGCGAAAAGGAAATGATTACAGCAAGAAAAACAACTATGGCCATCAATACTATAATGATAGTGCTTCTGCCTTCTTTATGGATTCGCATCAGATATCAACCTCTTAATAAGATAAACAACACATAAACTATAGCGACAGGCATCGCTATCAGGGCTCCGTCAAAACGGTCCAGCAACCCTCCGTGACCCGGCATAATTTTTCCTGTATCTTTAATCCCGAAATGCCTTTTCATAGCCGACTCGGTTAGATCTCCTATAACACCAAAAACGCTAATGATCAGGGCTAAAACAACGCAATGAAACCAGTGAAAGGGCAGCATTTCGAGTTTGAACAAAACAAGCGCGGCCGATATGGAAAAAACAAGGCTCCCGGCAAATCCTTCCCAAGATTTTTTAGGAGAAATCGAGGGACACATTTTATGGCCGTTTTTTTGTCCAAAACTCATTCCAATAATATACCCGCCAACGTCAGATACCCAAAGCAGGATGAACAGAACCAGGAGGTACATTCCTTGGAACATTCCCAAAGAATTGAATACCAGAAAGTTGAACATGGAAAAGGGAACGGCGATATACACCAGGGGCAGGAAGAGGAAGGCCGCGAAACGGAATGAATCTTCCGATTTGTTGAACAAAACAGAAATCCACGCTGCGGTAACAGGAAGCGGCAGTGTCAAAAGAAAGTATCTAGCCGTCCATGCCCCGTAACGGGCCATAACGTAAGTAGTAAGCAAAAGCAGGACAGAGGAGAGAAAGCCGAAAACCTGTCCGGTCCTGTTCCAGGACCCCAGGGACATTCTGTAAAACTCGATGACCATGATGCCCACACAGGCTGTCATAAGGGCAGCATATCCAAAGGGGTGCAGCAACAGTCCTGCGATCATCAGGACCAGGAAAACCAGGCCGCTTAAGGTCCTTTTAACCAGCGTGCTCAATTGTTTCTTCCGGATTAGTTACTTCTATGTGCAGTGTTTCTGCCGATTGTCGTTTCCCGAATATTGCTTCCAGATCATCGGAAAAAATCACTTCTTTTTCCAAAAGCTGGTTGGCCAGCTTAAGAAATCCTTCCTTATACTCTTTCAGTACATTACGGGCCGTGTCATATGCCTGGTCTATGATTCGCCTGACTTCCCTGTCTATGAGCTGGGCTGTGGTTTCGCTATACGGTTTCCCAAGGTTGAAACCGGCGTTCTCTGTAGAATCATAAAAAGAGACATTCCCTATCTTATCACTCATCCCAAAATATGCCACCATGGCATAAGCCTGGCGGGTTACTTTTTCCAGGTCGTTCATTGCTCCCGTGGAAATCTGACCGATCATCAGTTCCTCTGCGGCACGGCCTCCCAGGGCAGATGCCATTTCATCCATCATTTGTTCTACAGTGGTTATTTGCCGTTCCTCGGGCAGATACCAGGCGGCCCCCAGCGCTCGGCCACGGGGAATTATGGTCACTTTAAGTAGCGGATTGGCGTGCCTGAGCATCCAGGATACAGTCGCATGCCCGCTTTCATGGAAAGCTATGGTGCGTTTTTCCTGAGGACTGATGATCTTGCTCTTCCTTTCCAGCCCTCCCACAATGCGGTCTATGGCATCAAGAAAATCCTGTTTTTGTATGGCGTTCTTATTTTTCCGGGCAGCAATCAAGGCTGCTTCGTTGCAGACATTGGCAATATCTGCACCGGAAAAACCGGGTGTCTGCTTGGACAGGAAGGCCAGGTCGAATCCTTCTTCCAGTTTTAAACCACGTGAATGGACCTTGAATATCTCGAGACGTTCCTTTAACTCCGGCAGATCTACATGTATCTGACGGTCAAATCGTCCTGCGCGCATCAGGGCCTTGTCAAGAACATCTGCGCGGTTGGTTGCAGCCAGGATAATCACACCGCTGTTGGATCCAAAACCGTCCATTTCTGTAAGGAGTTGGTTCAATGTGTTTTCTCTTTCATCGTTAGAAGTAAAGCCGGTATTCTTGCTTCTTGCCCTTCCTACGGCGTCGATTTCATCAATAAACACGATACAGGGAGCCTTCTCTTTGGCTTGCCTGAAAAGATCCCTGACCCTTGAAGCCCCAACGCCCACGAACATTTCCACAAAATCCGAACCCGAGATGGAAAAGAAAGGAACGTTCGCCTCTCCGGCCACTGCCTTTGCCAACAGTGTTTTTCCTGTTCCCGGAGGTCCCACCAGCAAAGCTCCTTTTGGTATCTTGCCTCCCAGGTCCGTATATTTTCCCGGATTCTTGAGAAAATCCACTATCTCCATAACTTCCACCTTGGCTTCTTCCAATCCGGCCACGTCTTTGAAAGTCACATTAGCAACGGTTTTATCTTTTTCAAAAAGTTTCGCCTGCGAGCGCCCTACATTGAAAATACCGCCCCCGCCGGCTCCACCCTCCGGCCCCCTTGACATACGTCTGAACATAAAAACCCACATCAGGATGAGCAATACAGGAAACAGGAGCCATTCTATAATCCTGCCCCAGTAACTGGAGCGTTGTTCTATCTCAATTTTAAAACGCTGTTCCTCCGGCAATGAATTGCGCAATAACTCAAATTGCGCTTCCGCATCAAAGTTGTCTGTTACAATAAAATAAAACTGTGGGGCAAACTTTGGCACTTTGTCTCCGAATTTTGCCTTATATTGTTCAAGAGCATCTGGTTTTATATACAACTCTGCCCGTTGCAGATTGCTTATGTATATGATTTTTTCAATTTCACCCTTGGGTCCCATCTGTTCTTTTACCGTAATCCATTCTGTTTTCACAGGATCTCCGGACCGGTTGGAAAACATGAAATAGATAATCAGGCCGATCAATATGACATAAACCCACAGAAAAGGATTGATGCGCCTTTTTACCTGTAATTGTGGTGATTTATTTGGTTTGTTCTTGTTGGGATAGTTTCCGTTCATAATAATAACATTAATTGTAATGCTGCGTAACCGCATCGGCCCAGAGGTCTTCCAGCCGGTAAAACCGCCTGTACTCGGTCTGGAAAATATGAACTACAATATCGCTGTAGTCCAGGATTACCCAGAAGCGGTTCTCTTTTCCCTGGCTTCTCCTCACCTGTCGCCTGGCTTTTAAAACCATTTGCTCTTCCACATTATCTGCGATGGCAGCAACCTGTACCCCGGAATCGGCATGACAGATGACAAAATAGTCACAAATGGTGGTGTCCAGCTTCCTCAGATCCATACTGCATACGCCTTGTGCTTTTTTGTCCAGCATAGCCCCGGTAATTATTTTTACATCTTTCATTCGTTATTTTCAAACCCTTACAAAGGTAAGGATAAATTAGTACTTTTGCGACTATGTTTGAATTGCATATCATCCGGTTTGAAGAAATCGATTCCACCAACTCAGAAGCTCGCCGCCACCTGGACCATGCCATGGAAGGGACTGTCTGGACGGCCTCTTTCCAGACAAACGGACGCGGGCAATACACCCGCAGGTGGGAAAGCAACAAAGGCCTGAACCTGCTGGCCACCTTGCTGCTCAGACCTGTATTCCTTCCGGCGAACAGGCAATTCCTCATTTCAAAGTGCACTGCGCTGGCCATTTGTGATTTTCTTGTCACCCTTGACTTGTCTCCGCGCATAAAATGGCCAAACGACATATATATCGGCTCCAACAAGATCTGCGGCATTCTCATTGAGCACCAGCTTTCAGGGAACAACCTCACCTCCAGCATTATCGGCTTTGGGATGAATATAAATCAAACTCAATTCCAGGGAGCTCCCAATCCCACATCCATTGCTCTTGAAACAGGGGTACAACACAATGTGGATGTGATATTGGCACAAGTACTCCAAGAAATACAAAAGTGGTACCAAACACTTCGTGACGGGAATAGCGGTAAAATTGACAGGTCTTACGATAAGTTGCTTATCAATAAATCAGATTATGAAAAAAACCGGGCTATTGATCTGGCAAACTCTTTAGCTGCAGCCCCGGGACCATCTTCTGATTGAACGATCGCCCTGGAAACATTTATAAGGATATCTCCCGAGGTTGTTTTAGCATGACGTATCACCTCTTCCACGGTACCTCCCTGGGTGCCCACACCGGGAATAAGCAGAAAACGGTCCGGTGCGGCCTGCCTTACCTGGTGCAACATTTCCGGCCTGGTAGCACCGGCCACGTACATCAGCCTGTCCCGGTCTGCCCAGGTATTTGCCGTCTCAATAACTTTCCTGAAAAGGGGTGTCCCCTCCGGGATCTCAGATAACTGAAAATCTATGGCTGAATGGTTGGAGGTTAGAGTCAGCAGGATGACCCATTTATCCTGGTATTCAAGAAAAGGGGCCACTGAGTCATAACCCATGTAAGGAGAAACGGTCACAGCATCAAAATCCATTCTGTCAAAGAACGTTCGTGCGTATTCTCTGGCAGTGTTGCCAATATCACCTCTTTTGGCATCGGCTATCAGGAAATGGTCCGGAAACCTGGTACGTATGTAGGACACCGTATCTTCCAGACACTTCCAGCCCTCCCATCCGGTTGCTTCGAAAAAAGCTGTATTTGTTTTGAAAGCAACGCAATATGGGGCTGTTTCCTCTACAACCCTATGTATGGTTTCAAGGGAAACCGGAGTCATGTCCAGTCCCACACACAGGCAGCTGCCTTTGCGGTGTATCGTTTGATTAAGTGTTTGACGGGTCATCTTTCAGTCGTTCTGTATTTTCTGCTATATGCAACAAATCAATCACTTCCTGGATTTCTCCATCCATGAAGACAGGCAGGTTATGCATGGTATAATTAATCCTGTGATCTGTCACGCGGCTCTGAGGATAGTTGTAAGTCCTTATCTTGGCGGAGCGGTCTCCTGAAGAGACCATGGTCTTTCTCTTGGCAGCAATATCGTTCAGATACTTCTCATATTCCATATTGTAGATCCTGGTCCGCAACTCCGAAAGGGCTTTTTCATAGTTTTTCAACTGTGATTTTTCATCCTGGCACTGCACCACTATCCCGGTTGGTATATGGGTAAGACGAATGGCCGAATAGGTTGTGTTAACGCTCTGTCCGCCGGGGCCGGATGAACAGAATGTGTCCTTGCGGATGTCCTTGTCGTTTAATTCCACGTCAAATTCATCGGCCTCAGGAAGGACGGCAACAGAAGCAGCAGATGTATGCACCCTGCCCTGTGTTTCTGTCTGGGGAACGCGCTGCACCCTGTGAACTCCGCTTTCGTACTTGAGTACCCCGTACACCCCGGTTCCGGTTACCTTGAAAATGATCTCTTTATAACCTCCGGAAGTTCCTTCGGATACTCCTGTCATTTCCAGTTTCCATCCTTTCTTCTCGGCAAACTTACTGTACATTCTGAACAGGTCCCCGGCAAAGATGGAAGCCTCGTCCCCTCCTGTGCCGGCCCGGATCTCCATTATGGCGTCTTTGCTGTCCTGTGGATCTGCAGGGATGAGCAGGAATTTTATATGTTGCTCCATTTCAGGAATTTCTTCTTCCAGCCTGTCAATCTCTTCTTTGGCAAATTCGCGCATTTCCTCATCCTTTTCTGTTAACAGAAGTTCTTTGGCGCTGGACAGGTTGCGCATGGCATTGCGGTACTTGTCGCCTGCCCTGACGATGGGTTCAATCCCGGCATATTCCTTGTTCAGGGCAACATAACGTTTCATGTCCTGAACCAGCGTGTGGTCCGACAGTTGCAGTTCAAGCGATTCGAATTTTCGGCGGACGCCTTCCAGTTTGGTCAATAATGAATTTTCAGGCATACTCTATGTTTAACGCGCAAAGATACTTTTTTTCAGGAAAACAAAAAGGGAGTGCACCTGACCGGCACACTCCCTGAAAGATTAGCAGTCCTGGTTACTCGTACTGACTCAGGATATCCTTTATCATTTCCGGCTCCAGGCGGCCATGGACCTTTTCACCAATCATCATGACCGGGGCCAGTCCGCAGGCACCAATACAGCGCAGGCAATCCAGAGAAAATTTACCGTCTTCGGTTACCTGTCCCACCTTGATCTTGAGTTCTTTTTCAAGCGTCTCTACAATTTTCTCAGCTCCACGAACATAGCAGGCGGTTCCCAGGCATACGGAAATGGGATGTTTGCCTTTGGGTGTCATCGTAAAGAACGAGTAGAAAGATACAACCCCGTATATTTTGGCAAGGGGCATATTCAGGTTCAGGGAAATTTCCAGCTGGACCGGTTCGGGCAAATAACCGAAATGCTCCTGGGTAGCATGCAGGATGTTGATCAGTTCACTTCTCTTGTTCCCGAAAGATTCACATATTTCTTTTATTGTCTGTTTGTGACAATCATTTATTTCAAACTTAATCATAAGAATAGAACTTAATGGTTATTTTTTCGGGTGACTGAAATAATGGGTATGCAACAGTTTGTGGGATTTCTCACTGAGCGGTTTTCCAAGGAATTCCTCGTAAAGTCTTGCAATTTCAGGATTCTCATGTGATTTTCGGATAACTTTGTTGCGGTCCTCCTTGTATATGGCTTCCATACGTGCTTTCAGGACAATGGAGTTGCCTCTGTGCAGGGGTTGCCCGCCTCCACCTATACATCCTCCCGGACAAGCCATGATTTCGATGGCGTGGAAGTTATATAATCCTTTCCTGATACCATCCAGTAGTTTTCTGGCATTGCCCAGGGTATGGGCAATCCCGATGTGTATTGCTGTTCCATTAAAGTCGACCGTAGCGGTTCTGATCCCCTCCATTCCCCTGAGCTCATTGAATTCGACTTTTTCCAGTTTTTTACCGGTAAAAATTTCATAAGCCGTACGTGTGGCAGCTTCGATAACACCGCCTGTAACGCCGAAAATCACACCGGCACCGGTAGATTCACCCATGGGACGGTCAAAGTCCTCATCTTTGAGCGATTTGAAATCTATGTTTCCAATCTTTATCAGGTGGGCAAGTTCACGGGTTGTAATGGAGTAGTCCACATCGGGGTTTCCTTCTACCTTGAATTCCTCTCTCTGACATTCGTACTTTTTGGCTAGGCAGGGCATAACAGACACAACAACCATATCTTTTCTGTTAACGCCCATCTTTCCGGCCAAATAGGTTTTTGCAATGGATCCGAACATCTGTTGCGGCGAACGTGCTGTAGAAGGCACATCCAGCATGTCAGTATAGTTGGTTTCAAAGAAATTCACCCAGGCAGGGCAGCATGAGGTAAGTATGGGAAGGCGCACGTCCTTATCACCGCTCAGAAAACGAGTGATCCTGTTGAGCAATTCGGTTCCTTCTTCCATGATGGTCAGGTCGGCAGCAAAGTCTGTGTCAAATACCCTGTCAAAACCAAGGGCTCTGAGAGCGGCCACCATTTTTCCCGTAACAAGGGTTCCCGGTGGATATCCAAATTCTTCGCCAAGGGCTGCCCGTACGGCAGGGGCCGTTTGAATGAGAACTGTTTTGGTTGGATCGGACAGAGCGCGTATCACGTGGAATGTATTGTCAACTGCAGTAAGGGCACCTGTGGGGCACACGGCCACGCACTGACCGCAGAAAGTACAGGGAGAATCGACAAGATCCTGTTCAAAGGCAGGGGCTACTACCGACATAAAGCCGCGGTTAACTGCACTGAGAGCTCCGACTGTCTGTATTTCATTGCAAACGGTTTCACAACTACGGCACATAACGCATTTGTCCATGTTGCGGATCAATGAGGGGGATGCATCCTTGCGGTAGGTGGAGATGGCTGCATTTTCCACTGAATTGATCTCGCGTATCCCCATATTTATGGATAGTTTCTGCAATTCGCAATTCCCGGAAGAAGGACATATGAGGCAATCTTTCGGGTGGTCTGAAAGCAGCAGTTCCACCACGGTCCTGCGGGCGTTAATGGCACGCAGTGAATGGGACAATACTTCCATGCCGTCTGTACATTTGGTCACACAGGCCGGTACCAGGGTCTTTCTCCCCGGGATTTCCACAACACAGACACGGCAGCTTCCCGGTTTGTGTTCCTGGTCCAGGTGGGGCAGGTTCATATAACAGAGCGAGGGAATATTGATACCCGCCTGTTTTGCCGCCTGGAGAATGGTCGTTCCTTTGGGAACTTCTAAGTGTTTATTGTCTATAGTTAATTTTACTGTTTCCATATTCTCGCTTATTGAACTAAGATTGCATTAAACTTACACTTCGTATAACATACCCCGCAGTGGATACATATATCCTGGTTGATGAAGTGCGGTTGGCGCCTTTCGCCTGTAATAGCCTCAACGGGACAGTTTTTGGCACAAACGGTACAACCTGTACATACTTCGGGAATAATGGAGTAGCGCGCCAGCGCTTTGCATTTCCTGGCAAAACATTTTTTATCCTTGACGTGTGCAAGGTATTCGTCATAGAAATTTTCCAGCGTAGAAAGAACAGGATTGGGAGAAGTCTGTCCAAGCCCGCATAATGCCGTGTCCTTGATCACGTTGGCGAAATTCCGCAGATGGTCCAGATCTTCCATGTTGCCTTTGCCCTGGCAGATTTTTTCCAAGATCTCGAGCATGCGTTTGTTGCCTACGCGGCACGGAGTACATTTACCGCAGGATTCTTCGACAATGAATTCCAGGTAGAATTTCGCGATGGAAACCATACAGTCATCTTCGTCCATGACAATCATCCCTCCTGAACCCATCATGGACCCCGCAGCTATCAGGCTGTCAAAATCAATAGGTGTATCCAGGTGTTTTTCGGTCAGACAGCCGCCCGAAGGACCTCCAGTCTGAACGGCTTTGAATTTTTTGCCGTTCTTGATACCGCCGCCAATCTCGTAAATGATCTCACGCAGGGTGATTCCCATGGGGACTTCAATAAGACCTACATTATTAATTTTCCCGGCCAGGGCGAACACTTTGGTTCCTTTGGATTTTGCAGTCCCGATGCTGGAAAACCATTCCGGTCCTTTTAGGAAAATTACGGGAATATTGGCAAAAGTCTCGACGTTATTAACGTTGGTGGGTTTATGCATGTATCCGTCTTCTGCAGGGAATGGCGGCTTGACCCTTGGTTCTCCGCGTTTTCCTTCCATGGATGCTATAAGGGCAGTTTCTTCCCCACAAACAAAAGCACCTGCGCCATAACGCAATTCCATATCAAATGAAAAGCTGGTTCCCAATATATTCTCGCCCAGCAAACCATATTCGTGGGCCTGTTTGATGGCTACCTGAAGGCGTTTGATTGCCAGGGGATATTCGGCCCGGATGTAAACAAGGCCTTTGTTTGCTCCAATGCAATAACCACAGATGGCCATAGCTTCAATAATGGAGTTGGGGTCTCCTTCCAGGATGGAGCGGTCCATGAATGCTCCGGGGTCTCCCTCGTCTGCATTACATACCACATATTTCTGATCTGATGTGAACTTGCTGGTAATCTCCCACTTCATACCCGTGGGGAAACCTGCTCCCCCCCGTCCGCGCAATCCGCTCTGTTTGACCATTTCTATGGCCTGTTGCGGGGTGAGTTCAGAAATAACCTGTGCTAAAGCGGAATAACCGTCCCTTGCAATGTATTCTTCAATGTTTTCGGGATCAATGAAGCCACAGTTTCTAAGGGCTATCCGCATTTGTTTCTGATAAAATCCCATGTGCTTTGAATCGGTAACGTGTTCCTCCGTTTCGGGATTTTCATAAAGCAGACGTTTGACTTTCCTGCCTTTGAGGATATGCTCGGCAACGATTTCTTCTGCATCTTCGGGCTTAACTTGCGTGTAGAAGGTGTTGTCCGGAATCACTTTCACAATGGGGCCTTTTTCACAGAAACCAAAACAACCGGTGGTTACCACCTGTGCGTCTGAGGTCAATCCGTGAGATGCGAGTGATTCATTCAGTTTTTCTACAATTTTTGCGCTTGCAGAGGCCCGGCATCCGGTTCCGCCGCAAACAAGTAATTGCATTTTATACATTATGATCTAAATTATTGAATGGATTTTTAAATGGTCTGGTAGTTTGCCGGAAGGATACCGTCAAGCAACTCGTTATTGAGTATATATTTGTCAACTATTTCTTCTGCTTTTGCAACATCGACATAGGAAAAGACCACTGGATCCATCCCCGGTTTCTTTACCTCGACGGTTGGTTCGGCATAGCAATAGCCCATGCATCCGGTTTGTGTAACGACTGCAGGAATTTTTTCTTTTTTGATCTTCTCCACAAATGCATTCATAACCGCCCTCGCACCTGAGGCAATACCGCATGTAGCCATCGCAACCTTAATTTGTACAAGGCTCTCGGGATGGTCGCTTTTTTCCCTGATTTCCATACTTTGTTCGAGTTGCTGTTTTCTTAGCCGCAATTCGTCCAATGATTTAATCTTTGTCATAATCTATTAACAATTTTATACAATATTAAAAAAGGAATCGGCAAAGTAAGCCCAAATTATTCAATTTGACAAACTTTCAGGTCACTTTGATTCTCCTTTATCATCTCCTCTATCATTTCCATAACATACAGATCATTAAGAGGTAAATTACCCAAAACTTCCTTAAGTTCCGGGGTGCTTACCTGGTAAGATCTGCCGTTGTACGAATATTTATAAGAAAAATCAACTGCAGGATTTGCCGAGATCATTAATACCGCCGCATTGGCCACATCACCAAGCGGGGGCCGGTCCAGGTGGTCATATTGAAACCGTGCTGTCAGGAGGGTGCCTTTCTCCGGCTCCGAAGTCACCTCCAGGCTGCCTCCGCTTTGTTCTGCGGTATGTCTTAGCAGGGGAACACCAAGGCCAACCCTGCGGGTTGTGCGGGAAGTGAAAAATGGATCACTGAGCTTCTGCAGTTGTTCGGGGCTCATACCTCGGCCGTTGTCTTTTACACTGATAGTCAGAAGGTTTTCCCCGGGATTTTCATTTACCTCTATGGAAATGAAGGAAGCTCCGGCACCCAGGGAGTTTTGCACTATGTCGAGCAAATGCAATGCCAGATCATTCATGGGGTGTAGTAAGTGCTGTTTTTAATCCCTCAAAGCCAGGTTTTTCCATAAGTAAGGATGTGCTTGCCGATCCTATGTCCCCTGGATAATGGGCATCGGAAGATTGTATTATTGTATATTTTTTCAAGTACGTGTTTTTACTGCAAAAATCGACAGGATTGGTGAAACGGGAAAGCTCCAGCGCATCGGCGGTTAATCCTGGTGGCACAAATCCCAGTTGGCTAATCAGGGAGTTTCTCGGTCTTTCTATATGGGCAGGAACAAAAAGGCCTCCTATGGAATGAACAAAACCGGCGACCTGGTCAATACCCTGGTCAATACCAGATATCAATAAAAAGGGAGCTTCTCCCAGAACCTGCTCATTCTCATCAACCCACAACTGGTACCCGAAGATGTCGGGATTGTTGGGAACTGGCGGCAGGTGCTGTTCCAGGTAATGCTGCAAAACCAGCCGTTGCTCTTCGGTTTCCACATAAGCCAGGCAATGCACTTCCTCCCGTGTGGTGATCTCGGCCCCGTAAATGACAGCGAGCCCTTCCCGCTCTCCCACCCGGCGTACAACGGGTCCCTGAAGCGTTGAGTTGTGATCGGTCACGGCAATAAGCTGCAAGCCTTTGGCTTTTGCCTGCCTGACAATGTTCAAGGGTGTCATCCCGATGTCACCGCAGGGAGATAAAAAAGTATGAATATGCAGATCGGCTTTTGCGCTAATCATAATCAGGGGTAAAGCAACCGGTACAAACGGCCCGAAGTTTCAAACGCCTGTCCCGATGTCCCCAGCAAAGTGATCTGTTCCTGCCTGGCAAGGGCCAGCGTGTCGTCATCGGGCTCAAAACCTTTGACCAGTATCACAGCAGATAGTTCCTTGAGTGAAGCAATAGCCATTATGTTTTTGTGGGTCTGCAGGGTGATCCACACCATGCCCGCATCGGCATATCCCATTACATCGCTCAGCAAATCGGAGGTGTATCCGCCCGCGACTTGTTTTTCCAAGCCTTCTTCTCCTGCGAAAACACGTAAATTCAAGGCTTCTGCCATTTCTTTGACTGTCATATCTTATCTTGATTTTTTTTGTTAAAATGTGTCTTTCCCCATATTTTTTCAAGCATATCAGGACCTGTCTGATGTGCATGCAGGATCACGCAATGGTCCAGGGTCGCACGGTCGCATACTATATCGTCTGCAAGGGCTTCGCAGGAAGGCGCACCGCATGCGCCGCAATCAATGCCCGGGAGCATCCGCCGCAACCTGCGTGACTCTTCCATGCGCTGCAGGGCAATGGCCAGGTCTGAATGGTATTTTATCATCGCCCTGGGCTCTACCGGGTCCATGGGTATGTGGCCGGAACATACATTTTTAAACTCCTGGTCCAGCATGTGTTTCAAGGGAAGTTCCTCTGCCGTCTTCTCTATGCGTTCCCTTATCAGGAAACGATTATCCTGAACAAGGATCCCGCCACAACAGGACATGTCGCAAGCCCTTAATTCCAGAAAATCCACCCCTTTTATTTCTTCATTTTCCAGCCGTTCCAGAAAATCGATCACATTGGGCATGCTGTCTATGGCCAGAGCCCTTCCCCTGATATTGCCGGCTTCCCCGCCGGTTGTAGACCAGCGGATCCCGATAGAGGATAGCGAGGAATGGGTAAGGGTGCAATGCTCGTGTTCACCTGTTCCTTTTTGCTTATAGGCCAGGAAAACCTTGTTGTAAAGTTCAGACATGTTGATTACCCCGTTTATGGGAGAGGTATACCCCCCAACCGGAGCCTTAATGGCTGCAATCTTAGCCGCACAGGGAGTTACATAGAAAATTCCAACCTCGTCAAGGGGAACCCCGTTCTTCTGGTACTCGCTCCTGTAATACTGGGCAGTTATTTCCAGGGGAGGGATCAGACGCATGATGCGGTGTGCAAAAGACGGAAAACGTACCTGTATGAGCCGTACTACCGCCGGACAATAAGAGGAAATCACCGGCTTTTCATCTTCTGACTCTTCAATATACCGGTTGATTTCGTCTACCAGCAAGTCGGCGCCCTGTTCTACGGTGCAAAGCTCAGTGAAACCCACATCGTAAAGGATGCCCTTGATGGCGTCCAGGGTAAGCTTTTCTTCAAACTGAGCGAAGAAAATGGAAGGAACAAGAAGGATCCTGTGCTTGTAGTTGAAAATTTGCGCTATGTCATCATCTTCCACCACTACAGCCCTGACAGGACACACATTGAAACATTCCCCGCAATCGATGCACCATTCGGGATGGAGTGTAGCTTTACCGTCTTTCACCCGCAACGCCTCTGTCGGACATACGCGAATGCAGCGTGAACATCCTATGCAGATCTCCTTGCGGATCCTTAATGCGTGATGAAAGGGCTTCATTTTTTGATCCATACTCATTTTATTTGAATAGTAATCTCAACCGTTGTACCTTTTCCCGGGACTGAGTGAATATTGAAAACATCTGCATTACGGCAAATGTTCGGTAAACCCATCCCGGCTCCAAATCCCATTTCCCTTACCTCCTGCGATGCTGTTGAAAATCCGGGGGTCATGGCTTTTTCAATATCGGCTATGCCGGGACCTTCATCCACCAGTTGAAGAAAAACGCGTTCGGGATTGATCATGGCTGTGATCGTTCCCTGGTAGGCGTGAGCCACAATGTTAACCTCGGCTTCATATAAGGCAACAACCACACGTTTGATCACCGATGCATCCACTCCCAGTTCTTTAAGGGTGCGCCGGACCTGTGAGGAAGCGGTTCCTGCCGAGGTAAAATCACCTCCCTGTATGTGAAACGACAAATCCATCAAAAAACACCCTTCAATCCGGCCTGGAACAGAATCCCTGATGCTTTGAACATGGAATATGGGCATACGATAAGCACAATCCCATTTTCTTCGGCCAGTTCTATCATAGGCTGTGGCGGTGTTTTACCCCGCACCAGCATCACGTACTTAAGATCACTCATTTCTGCCGTGCGGATGCTTTGCACATTGGATAAGCCGGTAATGAGCATAAAATCGCTCCTGCGTACAGTCAGCACATCGCTCATAAGATCAGAAGCAAAGCAATATTCTACGAAGTCTTCTTCCCCCACATTACCACAGAGTATCTTTCCCTGCACCAACGATACTATTTCGTGAATTGTCATTTATATACTTTTTAAAAATTTATGTTCCTGATATAACAACGCCTGCGTGTGTGCAGCCTGGTATTATATTCCTTCCATACATCAATGGCATGATTGGTTTCCAGCTGGGGATTGGTAACGGCCCACCGCAGTTTTTTTCTGATGGCGGTTTTATTCGTATGGTAATGATATATTGAACTCAATCCTTTTCCCTTCCAGTCGGGATGGGCGCCATTCATCATCAGATCAATGTCCTTGTAAAAGATTAAGGCCTTCAGGATATGGAACCATCCAAAGGGAAAAAGGTACCCCCTGGCTTTTTGCAGCGCCCTGGATAAGCTGGGAAAAGATATGGAAAAAGCTACTACTTTGTTGTTGCCGTCGATAATAAAAAAAGAAAGATCCGGATTAATTAGTTTCATGTAAAAACGGGTACTTTCATTAATTTCCTCCTTTGTGAGGGGAATGAAATTTTGTACCGTCATGAAACTCTTGTTGTACATATCAAAGAAATCGTCAAGGTAGGGTTTGAAGTCGCCAGGTTTTTTCCATTTAAGAACGTGAAGATTATAGCGTTTCAGGATCGCCTCGTTAATTCGCTCTATCTTATCGGGAACAGGCTGTGTGGCCGTCATGATGTACTGGATCCAGTCCACTTCTTTTGAAAAGCCCAGGCGTTCCAGGAAAACGGGGTAATAAGGGTAGTTGTAAAGGCAATTGAACTGCGGGAGGTTTTCAAAACCTTCTATCACCAATCCCTGTTTGTTCCATGTGTTGAAGCCCAGCGGACCATGAATCTCGGTCATTCCAAGAGAGGCCCCCCATTCTGCTACCGTCCGTATGAGTGCCTGTGCAACTTCAAAATCCTCTATTACATCAAACCACCCAAAGCGGACCCTCTTATAGCCGTAAATTTCATTGGCCCTTGGATTTATTATCCCAACTATACGTCCGGCTATCCGGTTTTTGTCATCGCAGGCTATCCAGATTTTGCGGCTGCAATACTTCATGCTGGGGGAATCCATGATGCTTTTTATTTCATCAGAGACCAGGGTGGGCACGTATTGGGGATGGTTTTTGTATAGTTTCAATGGAAAGCGGGAAAACCGCTTCATTTCTTTTCTGGTGGTGATTTCCTTTATTTTAAAAGTCATGATTTTCCCGTAATAAACCTTTCAAAGGTACGAATTTCCAATATATCACAAATAACTGTCTGGGCACAGAGACATCCAAAAACGGCCGGAAGGTAAGAAATGGTTCCGGTCATGGATTTCTTATTTTTCCCTTCAAAAGGCACAATAGCCTCTTCCCGGGGCAGTTCTGTTGAAAAAACGGCCTTGAATCCTTTGTTGACTCCCAATTTGCGAAGCCTTTTGCGAAGCATGAAAGCCAGGGGACAATTGTAACTCCTGGAAATATCATCTACCCTGACAGCAGTTGAGTCAAAACGTGCTCCTGCGCCCATGGCACTGACAAGAGGGGTTTTTCGTCCAAGCCAGTAACAGATCAGGGCGATCTTAGGGGAAAGGGTATCAATGGCATCCACTACATAATGGGGTGTATATTTATCTAAAAGAACAGGCACAGATGATTCGTCCAGGTATTCATTGACCGTTTCCAGAATAATTTCCGGGTTGATCTGCCGGATCCTGTCGTCCATGACCCGTGTCTTGAGCACGCCTTCGGTCCCGGTCAGGGCCGGGAGCTGGCGGTTGCGATTGGTAGATGCAACCACATCATTATCAATCAGGATAAGATGTCCTACACCTGACCGGGCAAGCATCTCTGCTGCATAGGATCCCACCCCGCCCAGGCCGGCTACCAGAACAGTACTATTACTTAATTTTTCCAGTCCTTTTGTTCCTACAAGCAGCTCAGAGCGACTCAGCCAGTGTTCCATTGTTTATATGCCCGGTTTATGTTTGGCTTCTTCCCAGATCTGGTCCATTTGCTGTAATGTCATATCTGCCAGGGAGTGTCCCTGTTTGATCGTTTTTTCTTCAAGATAATTGAAACGGGATATAAAAGTCCGGTTGGTCCTTTCCAGGGCGTTTTCGGGGTTGATGCCATAGAGCCTGGCTGCGTTGACCAGGGCAAAGAGCATATCCCCGAACTCGGCTTCCATCCTGTCCTTGTCTCCTTTTTCCCACTCCGCACGGAACTCGTTCGCTTCTTCGGCTACTTTATCCCACACCTGTTCCCGTTTCTCCCAGTCAAAACCCATGGCACGGGCCTTATCCTGGATCCTGAAGGATTTGATCAGGGCGGGAAGGCCCTCAGGAACTCCGGACAAGACTGATTTGTTCCCGTTTTTCTCTTTTGTTTTAAGGTGCTCCCAGTTTTGGATCACCTTCCCGGCGTTGTCGGCCTTTACGTTGCCAAAAACGTGCGGATGACGGAATATGAGCTTGTCACAAAGGTTGTCAATGACAACGCCCATATCAAATGCTCCTTTCTCCAGCCCGATTTTTGCGTAAAAAACTATATGCAGAAGGATATCCCCCAGTTCTTTGGATAAATCCTCCATGTCCCCTTTCAAGATGGCCTCGCTCAATTCATACGTTTCTTCAATGGTCAGGGTACGGAGGCTTTCCAGAGTCTGCTCCCTGTCCCAGGGACATTCCACCCTCAGCCGGTCCATAATATCCAAAAGCTTCCCAAAGCTGTCCAATATCTGCTTTTTATCCATGTTTGTTGAATTGTATCTGAATATCATCGTATAATCCTATGTTTTCCAGGGTTGCCAGGCTGCCCATAAAAACGGCTAGTTCCAGCAGACCGGCGCTATTGAAAAGGGCCAGCAGTTGTCCCGGACGCACTCCTCCATAAGAGTCCGAAATTTTTTCAATACGGGTATACGGACCTTGTAAAAAAATGCGAAAATCCCTTCCTGCCCCGACCTTGTCGAAAAGCGAACGAGAGACATTGGTAATGGCATTGCCATAAGAATCAATATATATCACCTGTCCCATGATGTAGTCTTTTTCAGCTACAGCAGAAGGTCTTACCTCGGTCTTCATGTCTGCAGGCAGTGTCATTTCCCCGAGCTTGTCTTCCACAATGGCCTTAACAGCTTTGATGTAGGCATCGAGCTCCGAAAAAGTTCCCTGAGCAGCAAAAACAGCCCGTATCCATTGCGGTTCATGGTCAAATAGTAAGGAAAAACGGCCGTCATTGACCGTAATAAAATAATGTTCTTGATAATAAGCAACCGACATGGGCAACTGGTCCGTTGCCTGCGACTGTACCGCCAGAATATGGATGCTTCCCGCCGGATACCTCGTAAAGGCCTGTCTCAAGACAAACACCCCCATGCGTACGTCAAAGGAATGGATCTGATGGGTGATTTCACAGACAGGGGCAATGCCCAGTAGTCCTCCCTCCAGGGCCCCCGCATAAAAATCGCGTTTATTCCAATCGCTTGTAACCGTAACTACAGGCATAAAATGTTCCTTGAGTCTGCAAATGTAAGCATTTGGAGCGTGTTTTGCTTTGTCATGGAAAATGTTTTACTTTACGCACATAAATATGTGACAAAACAATGAAAAGACATTATTTACAAAGGATACTGTTCACAACCGTTTTGGGGCTTGTTCTTCTTTCTTCCTGCAATCCTTATGATCAAGCTGCAACCCTGGTAGTGATTCCTGTCAAATTTAACATTCCCCCGGTGTCTGCTGAAAGGACTTTTACTGTAAAGAGCACTGAAAACTGGTATATGGAACAGGTGGGAAACGAAGACTGGTGTAACGTGTACCCGGACAAAGGCACCGCCGGAGAAACTAAGGTCACCCTGAATGTAACACCCTTACCTGATGAAGACCCCAGAATTGCCATATATGTTATTAAGTCCACCTCGGGTATTGAAAAAACACTCACGGTAGAACAGACCAATACGCTGGCCGATACTTATTATCTTGATTTTTTCGGGGATCCGGATCCCTCAATTTATGTTGATCCCTTTGACGTTGACCCTATTAAAAAACTGGTTTTCACCAATGTTCCCGACTGGAAAGTCACGGTTTCTGCCGGTGCTAAAGACTGGTTAACTGCCATAAAAGATAAAGACACCCTGTTGATAAGCATATCCGATGTTGACCGTCCCGAGAGTCGTACAGGGACTGTAACCGCATCGGGCGGCGGGTCCGTTTCTACTACCCTGACCATCTTCCAGAAGGGATTGCATGACTTTCTCGCACCCACAAGGAATTTTTCGTTGCCTATTCCAGGTGTTCCCGGGTCGGAACTGCCCTTCAGTTATGTTTATACCAGGGCCCGGATAACACTACTCTTTATATGGGCATCGTGGTGTCCGGACTGTAATAATTTTATGCCCGAGGTAATGAGGCTGTATCAGGAATTCAAGGATTACGGCTTTAAAATCTATGGTGTTGCCATGGAAATGGAGGGTCGGGAGCAGGAATATTTTGATTACCTGGCAAACAACGGCCTGAACGATGTGGATGAAACTACCGGAGCTAAGATATGGTGGGAAAACAGGCCGGTATTCAATCCCCCTGCCCAGGTTAAGGTGAACGCATTTACAAGGCTCTTATACGGAGATGCCCTGCTGACCGGGGAGATCAATAATTTTGTTCCTGCCTTTTTCTTCGTAGATGGCGGGGGCAATATTAGAAAAGTATATGCTGATAATTACGTATTGCGTACAGATGCTGCGGTCCGTGCACTATACAATAATATGCGCACATACCTGAGCCGGCAGCTTGAATGTTGCGGTAATTGAGTCGTTTAGCCTATTTGAATGCCATTTCGCTTAGTCCCGGACCGTCCAGGGTCAAATCCCTGAAATAATCCGGGACTTTTCTTCCTTTCAGTGCATCTACATATAGTTTTGCAAGGTATTGCGAGAGCATGAATCCGTGGCCGCGCATGCCCAGGAATAGGCCCCTGTCCGGATCCACAATGTACCTCGGCTCGGTGTAATATCCGCTCCAGAAGGCCTGGAATCCTGCATCGGCAAGACAAGGCAACCACTGGATAAACACCTCGGAAACAATATTGAGGAAATCCTCTGTGTTGACTTTCAGGTTCTTTCCCGCTTCCTGCATGTCTGCTACGGGCGAAGCACATCCGATGATCTGTCCTGTGTCTGCGAGTTGTTGTCCGTAAACTGCTGAGAATCCTTTGTAATTGCGCCGGTCAATGAGCATGTCCAGGGCCTTGCCGTCCTTCCCCAGGAGAGGCAGCCGCTTGGTAATGAATGCCTGGTGTCTGACCGGGTATATGCCCGTGATATAGCCCAGCTTTCTGGCAAATTCTTCACCGTTCTGACCCAGTGCGTTGATGAACAATCTGGTTCTGAAAACACGGTATCTGTTCCTGTGGTCCAGCAGAATCACGGTATAGGTGTCTCCCTGTTTTTCCACGTCAATGACCCGGGTTTGTTCTAATATGCGCCCGCCTGCCTCTGTACCCAGGTGCCTGATCAGGTCCAGGGTCTTTCCGGGGCTGGCCTGCCAGCAATTGTTTGTGATAAGCGCATGGGAGTATGTTCCCTGACCGGCATTGAAAGCAGAAGATATTTCTTTTCGAAAATCCTTAGCCTCTACCATATACGCATCTGACCAGGCCTTGGAAGCCTCCAGAGAACGATACGTTGCCTGGTCGTGGACGAAGTTGACATACCTGGAAATATGAAAATCAATATTGCCAATTCTTTCCAGTTCCTTGAATATTTCCAGGTTGTGTGCCGAGATGTCGGCCAGGGCCGGGAGGCTGAACGCCGGACGTCCCCCGGCAATATTCCTCCAGGAACTCCCGCGGTCATGATTTACCAGAACCGGATGGAAGCCCTCCTCTGCCAGGTACCGGTACAGGGCACTTCCGGCAATGCCTCCTCCGGCTATGAGAACGCCGGCTTCTTCAAATTCATTTCCATTGTTAGCACCCTTGGGCAGGATGATCTCCTGTTGCAGGCCGGAAGGGTACAGCTCTCCCATTTGCACCAGGTTGGCCATGGGCCCCCTGGGTGTCAGATCCGAAATGACCTGTATCCCGTGGTTTCTCAGGGTCTGCACAGCCCTTGGCATGCAGCGCGATCCGCGGCATGCACCCATTCCCATACGGGAAATGTGCTTGAGCTCATCTGCTGTTATCGTATCCCGGTCCCCAATGAATTTGAGCAGGTCTTCCAGGGCAACGTCCTCACAGTGACATATGTAAGTTTTTATATCTTTTCTTTCTTCTACGGGCTGCATAGACAGAAGCTCCGGATAGTCTTCTTTCACTATGAATCCGCTGATTTCCAGCAAATCAGAAGGGATGGATTCGTGTACTTTCACACGGGCAACATTGGTCTTGTTGGGACGGAACATAATTTTTTCCAGGGTGCCTTCTGCTCTTTTCTTTCCCTGGTTGTCTACCAGGTAAACAGCAGCACCCGGTGTTACCTCATATTCAACCGGGAGGAACAGCGTGTTGCGCTCCAGGTCAAAACCAAAAATGGCCAGTCCGGGGCATTGGCTTACACAGGCCATACAGCCAATGCATTTGTCATAATCCACCATCGGAACTGCAGATGTGGAATCTTTTGTTATGGCCCCGTATTTACATGCAAAAGTGCAGGGATTGCAGGCAAAGCCGTACAGGCAGTCAAACAAAACAAAAGGTTTAGCCTTCATGCGTTCCGGCGAAGGGATCCGGGGTTTTTCCAGAATTCGTACCGGGTGTTGCTGCGAGTCTATATATTCTTTGGAAACAGCCAGGTAATCATCATAAGAAATGCGTAATCCCATCTGCTGCATGATCTCATGGGCACATTGTTTTCCCCGGAGCACCGCTGAGGTGCCCTCGCCAATACGAATGGCATCTCCCACACCATGACACCTCAGGCCGAATGCCTGGCGGCCTTTAAGCAAGAGCTGGTCATCAGGTATCAGGCCTGTGCATATATTGATGGTGTCGATTCCTTCCAGTTTTTTCTCGGTTCCGGGAATGACCTTGAAATCCCGGCATTGCGCGATCACTGCACCGGTTATGCCGGTATTGTCCCTGTTGGGGATGGCTTCCAGGAGCATATGGGATGTTATAATGGGAATTCCCAGTCGCCGTACGCGGTTGGCCTGTACGGGGAATCCCCCTTCCCGGGGCATGGCTTCTATGATAGCCCTGACTTTTGCCCCGGCCTGCATGGCCTGGTACGATGTCAGGTATCCGATATTCCCGGCCCCGACGGTAAGGATGTTCTTGCCCAGAAGGGTAAGCTCGCTGTTCATCATCCTCTGGAAAACGGCCGCAGTATATACTCCCGGCACATCATCGTTGCCAAAAGCCGGCATAAATGGAACGGCCCCGGATCCTATAACCAGGTACTCGGCATCTACATAGAAAATTTCTTGTGTCTCAATGTTCTTGACTGCCAGCCTTCTGTTTTCAAATATATCCCATACAGTGCTGTTAAGCAGAATGCCATCATGGTTTTCACCTGCAAGGCTGGCTGCAATCTCAAATCCGCGCATGCCTCCGAACCGTTTTTCTTTTTCAAAAAAGAAAAACTGATGGGTCTGCATGTTGAATTGTCCTCCTATCCGGGTATTATTGTCAATTACCAGGCTGGAAATTCCCTTCTTATCCAGTTCTTCCCGTACCGCAAGGCCTGCCGGTCCTGCTCCTATGATGGCCACTAAGGTTTTGTAGACCTTTACAGAACGTGAACCTGGAATGGATCCGCCTTCTGCCAGGAATCCGTCGGGAATGCGCTGCACTTCTTTCACTCCGTCTACCCTGGTGATGCAGATCCTGCGCACCTTCCCGTCAACCAGCATCTCACAGGCTCCGCATTTCCCTATCCCGCAGGAAAGGCTTCTGTTCCTGTGGTCCAAACTGTGTTTATGGACCAACAGTCCGGCCTGATGCAAAGCGGCCGCTATGGTAAAGCCCTTTTGACCGAAAATTGTTTGACCTTCAAATATGAAAGGAATCTTATCCTCTTCCGGAATGGGAAGAATTGGGTGTTTATGAATAGATGACATGCATTGAGCTCTTGAAAACGAATTGCAAATTTAGGAATGTTTTCTGAGTTTTATACCCTTTGTCTTCTTTTTGCTTTTATGTGTTATTAATTTCACCCCGGTTGAACAAATAATAAAAGTCTTATGAGAAGAAACATTTTGAAAGCGGCAGGATGCATTCTTTTTGCCGCGTTGTGGGCATGCAACGGACTTAATATCGTTCCGGGTCCGGACGGATTCCTTGTTGTGGATGTGGCTGTAGAAACACCTTTTGGTGTCAGGACCAGGAGTACTGGTCTGGACAATTATGTATTTCTGCTGATTAAGCAAGGCGGGGATACCCTGTATAATTCTACGGTGGGAAAAATTACGGGATCTCCCCTGTCACTGACGCCGGGGAATTATACCATAGAGGTTTTCAATGAGCCATTTACAGCACCCGCTTATGATAAACCCTATTTTTATGGCAGCCAGACAGCAGAAGTCGTAGGAGGTGAATCCTGTGAGGTTCTCCTGGTCTGCAAACAGGAAAACGCGGGGGTACGCGTGGTGTTTTCAGAAGCATTTTCTCAGAAATACACCACTTACAGCATGAACATTTTGGGAACCGGCGGGTCCCTGAACTATGACAGTACCACGGAAAGCAGATGGGGGTATTTTTTCCCGGGACAGATAAATCTGACGTTGACGGCTGACGGTTCGTCTCTGGAACCGATTGAAAGACAGATCCAGGCCAGGTATATGTATAATTTCCTGGTGGAAGAATCGGGCGGTACGCAGGATAATGTGGAACCTGTTTTTACGTTGTCTGTAGATACTGTTCGCACGTGGGTATCATCTACCTGGAACAATACTGAGGGCACAGTACGCGGCCTTACCAAAGAAACGGCGTATACCATTGCCGAGGCCCGCACCCTGGAAGGTGGCCTGAACGATATCTGGGTGTGCGGGTATATTGTCGGTTGTTATTCTTCCGGCGGGGTATTCTTCTTCGGGGGAAATGAAAGCGCTACAAACCTGGCCCTTGCCGACAGTGAATCCTATATAGAGAAGCCCTTGTCGTATCCTGTAGAACTGCCTCTCGGAACCATCCGTGATGCCCTCAATGTGGTGGATAATCCAGGAAACTTGTTAAAGAAAGTGTGGATAAAAGGTAAAACGAATGCCAGCTATTTTGGGTTGCCAGGACTGAAAAGTCCTAAAGAATACTCCTGGTAAAAAACAACAAGAGGATGGTCCGAGAACCGGACCAACCTCTACCGTTGAAACCTATAAACCTAAAACCACATATTAGATGCAGGTGCATACAAAAACGTTGCATGCACCTGTACCATTTTTTTTATAATGCAGCTAATTGCTTAATGGCACATAAATCCAAAAAAACAAAGGCATATAGGAGGGGATGCCGCCGCCCAGGTAAGTGCCTGAAGCTGAGGACTGTTTGCCTTCGAGCTTATACCCGTAGTCTGAATGGAAAAAACATACGGCAACTTCTCCGTATTTCATATCCTGCATGCATTTGCTGAATCCCTTGACCACAGATCCCTCTTCCTCGCTGGTGTCTTCCTCCTCGTCCTTGGATGGAATTGATACCTGAAGGAGTGTATATTCTTTAGCAGAGTTGTAAATCCTGTATTTTTGAGCTGTGTCGGCCACGTTGGTGTCAAATACATGACCATTCAGAAATTTACCAATATACCAGGCTTTTGCAGTAGTTTCGGTTTTTACCGAGTCTCCCGTCCCCGGCACCAGGGTCATTTTGTAAAATCCCCTTTCCAGGGAATCCACTCCGGGATAGTGCCTGTTCCGGAAAGACTCCAGGGTGTCTATCTCGTACTTGTCTATATCGCTGACCACCCTGACCAATTCCAGATCATAAACCATAGCAGTGGTGTTTTCTGAACTTCCCCCTTCCTGATAAGCCGATAACCAATACGGAAGCCATATCCGCCTCATTTCTCCTTCCTTCATGTCGAGCAGCATTTCTTCCAGCCCCATCATGATTGAATACCTCCCCATGTACCATAGCAGGGGAATGTATGCATTGGCCTGGCTATATGCCCCCAACTGCCTTGCGACAGATTCCTCTGTACTGGCCTGGATGTTATATTTGAGATCAAGAATGGTTTCCCTTACAAAAACAATAGATGAGTCCGTAGTCGGGGCACCGGAACCTTTGCGCACGACCGTGTAGTAAAGACCAGATTCTGTTTTTTGCAACGTATCGTGATGGATGACCCTGACATGGGCGGCCAGCATTTTTTCATGTGCCTCGCGGGTCGATTCTGTTTGTTCCCGGGCACAGGATGACAGTAAAACCGGCATGATTGCCAGAACTGCGACTGTCAGGTAAATCATTTTTTTCATTCCTGCAAAGATATCTGTTTTTTTACAATCCGTTCAACCCAGATCTCAAACAGCAAAGGCGACATCAGGGGTACCTGGCCTACTGTTGTGTTGCCGTATCCGTAATCGGCATTGAAAATCAAATAGGCATGTTCGCCTGCAGACATACCTGTAAATCCATAATCCAGCCCTTTCAGAAATTTCCCCTCGCCTGTTACTCCGGACCGTATCATTGCCTGGTCTGCAGACAGTGTCCTGTTATAAACCGCCGCTACGCTGTCCGAGTTGGTATGAAACAACTCGCCCTTTCCCCTGGAAAAAACATGTCCCGCATAGTAAAAATAAATGGTATCCCCCGTTGCCAACGTATCGGCAGGGGTACCAGGTTTTCCGGGTTCCAGAACGGCCCTTACCACCCCTTTCTGGTAATAAATGGTTGCTTTGGAAAGGGTCTTGACAAACTGGTCAATTTCCTCTTCCTGCTTTATGAGCATCAATTTGCGGTCTTCCTTTGTACAGGAAGCAACCGCAAGGAGCAATCCGGCCAGCAATACCAAATACGTTCTCATTCTTGATCTGCAGTTATGCAATTATTGTGCCCAGGGCTTCTTTTAGCAGTTCTTCGATCTTCTCAGGAGCATCTTCCATTTTACCTGCCGAAGCGTTGTAATGGCCTCCTCCGTTGAAGAATTGTCTTGCTATCCCGTTAACGGCTATCGCTCCTTTTGACCTGAGTGATACTTTTATGTGATCCTCTTTCTGGAGGAATAAGGCCGAGATGTGGATGCCCTTGATGGCTAGCGGGAAATTGACAAAACTTTCGGTATCCCCGTTGCGGTAATCGAATGCTTCCAGAACATCCCTGGTAAGTACAATATATGCTGCGCCATACTCGGGAAGAACCCTGATGTTCCGGAGGGCATACCCCATCAGGTGCATCCGGTTCAGGGTGAAATTCTGGTATACCTGGCTGAATATGGTTTCTGAATCTGCGCCCCATCGGTGCAGGAGCGAAGCTGCATTGAAAGTTTCCGCATATACACTGTTGGCAAACTGATTGGTGTCAGTGATTATGCCTGTGAGGAAAGCAGTAGCCTGCTCTTTTGAAAAGACCGCTTTTGGTTTCCAGGCAGAAAGCAACCTGAATATCAACTCACAGGAAGAGCTGACCTGGGGCGTTGAAAAAACCAGGTCAAAATCCTCCATTACAGGGTCTATATGATGGTCCATCAGAACCTTGAAAGCCCGGCTTTCCGATAATACATCGCCTAGTTCTTCCATGCGTAACAATCCGCTCACGTCCACAGCCACCAGCATATTTGCCTCATCCACAGCCCTTAGAACCTCCTCTTTCTGGTGTGAAAACACCAAAACATTCTTCCCGTTATCCAAAAATTCTAAAAAACCGGGATAAGGACTCGGGCAGATACAGGTTACCCGGTAACCTTGTTGCCTGAGGAACAATCCTAATCCTGTCATGGCTCCGACAGCATCGCCATCCGGATTGACATGCGTAGCCAGCACGATCCCGGCAGATCGGGTGATGGCTTGATCCCAGCAGGTAATCAGGTTTTTTGGAAACAGGGCTTTCATAAAAAGATATTACTGCAAATATAATTGATTTATTGCAGAGGTTATTTTTTTTCCTAATTTTGCAGGACCTCTGATAGATTATTTAATAATTCAATAATGAAAAAAATATTAACCATCGTTATTCTGCCCTTGATTATCATTGCTTTGGGCTATGCCATCATCAGGAGCCTGACCGCTCCCATAAAGTTCGAAAAAGAACGTAATTTTAGACAATTATTGGCCATTGAGCGGTTGACAGACATTCGTACATTGCAGACTACTTATAAGACAGAATTCGGAAAGTACGCAGGCAGCTTTGATACTCTGGAAAATTTTTACAAAAACGGTTATATAAAGATTGTCCGTCAGATTGGTTCATTTGACGACTCTGTAGCTGTAGCACAGGGACGTGTATTTCGTGACAGTATGGAATTGGCTGTGAAGGACACCCTGCTAAAATACCCGGGTTTCAACATTGACTCGCTTCGCTGGGTTCCGCTGGTAGGAGAAGAATTTGAAATCAGGGCTGTTGTAAAGAAAGTTTCCGGCGTGGATGTCCCTCTCTTTGAGGCATGTACACCTTATGATGTTCTTCTGAAAGGCATGAACCGCCAGCTGATAGTCAACCTGAATGAAGAGCGCAAAATTTCCAACCGTTATCCCGGTGTAAAGGTGGGCAGCATAGACCAACCAAACAACAACGCTGGTAACTGGGAATAACAATATGTCTGCTAATAGCAAAATACAGCAGACACATCACAGATTGTCCATTCATATTGGTGTGAATGGACTTTCTTTTGTTATCCAGGACACCCATTCACAAGAATGCCTTTTATGGCAAAATCACACGTATTCCTTCCCTGGCAACGATTATAACGAGTGGGCAAAAGAAGTGGGAAACGTGTTCAGGCAGGAAGATATTCTCCAGAAGCGTTTCAATCATTGCGATGTCATGATTGACACCCATAAACATACTCTCATTCCCTCTTCCATCTTTGAAGCCGAACAGGCTATTGAAGTACTCCGTCAGCTATTTGAAGTTGCCTACCTGGACGAAGTCAACTATTCGGGGCTGGTGTCGCAGGAAGCCACCTGCATTTACGCCCTCCCTGCCCCGGTCAACGCCATGGTGTTTAAATACCAGCATAAGGCCAGGTTTTATGCCTCGGTCATGCCCCTGCTCCATTTCATTATCGGGCAGAAAGAATACTCAAGGGCTTTGATGCACTATACCCATTCCCACGTTGACCTTGTATTGATGCAGGGGGAGCGTCTCCTGCTATGCAATTCCTATGCAATTGACCGTTTCAGCACAGCCCTGTATTTTCTATTGTTTGCCCTTAAACAATGGCAGCTCAATCCAGGAAGCCTGAACTTGTATATAAGCGGTCCTTTCAAACCAACACATACCAAGCAGTTGTGCAACTATTTCCCTTCGGTGACGGTTGCTACCTCCCCGACAGGCCTCTTCCCGTCAGAAACCCTGAACCTTCAGTACGGACCTCATTTTTTCCCGGTATGCGCATCATCAGTGGAAGTCTGAAGGGGCGCAACATCCTGCCGCCTAAATCCTTCAAAGCACGACCTACTACCGATTTTGCCAAAGAAGGCCTTTTCAATGTGCTGGAGCATTCTCTGGATTTCAACACCACAACCGTACTGGACCTGTTTGCCGGTAGCGGAGGAATATCACTGGAATTCGCTTCCAGGGGTTGCCTTTCAGTAACCTGTGTCGAAATGAATTCACAGCATGCCGCCTTCATCAAAGAAACAGTGGCAGCACTGGGTCTTGCTTCCAGCATACAGGTAGTCCGCAACAATGTGTTTGATTTCCTGAAAATCTGCACCCGTAAATACAGCCTGGTATTTGCCGACCCCCCTTACGACCTGTCAGGCCTGGAAAACCTGCCGGAAAAGATACTTAATGCCGGTATCCTGGAAGAAAATGGAATGCTTGTTTTAGAACATCCTGCAGCATTTTCCTTTTCCGGATCAGAGCATTTTGTGAAAGAAAAGAAATACGGAAACGTGCATTTCAGTTTTTTTGCAGTTTCAAAAACATTGCCTACATTTGCCCTCCCAAACAATCAGGGTCCGGTAGTTCAGCCTGGTTAGAATACGTGCCTGTCACGCACGGGGTCGCGGGTTCGAGTCCCGTCCGGACCGCTCCAA
>DBRG01000016.1 GCA_002305545.1 Bacteroidales bacterium UBA1374 | reverse complement strand
CTCGGCCCTTGAATCGGCAAAAACATCGGCTTTCAGCGGCACCATGCTCTGGGGAACAGCCGGGGCCGTGCATGTCTTTCACGCCTATTATCCCTACCAGGCCCTGGATGAGCCGGCCGTGGATGCGGTTCCGGTTTCCCTGCCGGCCGAACAGGTCCAGGCCGGGGCCAACGAAAGCGGGCACCTCTCGGCCCTTGATTTCATGGTGTCGATACCCTTGGAGGTGTACGCCCCGGGATCCCCGGAAGGTGCCTCTGCGAACGTGGGCCTGACGTTCAACCATGTGTTCACACTCATGGAATACCGCATCACCGGCAGTGGCCAGGAATTGACGGATATCAGCCTGGTTGGGGCCGGGGCGCTTTCTTTTTCCTCCGGGACGATAGACCTTGACCAGGAACCCGGTACAGGGCCTTACACCATCACCAGGAGCGGAACTTTCCCCTATGTCCTGGCACACTTGTCTTCACCGGCTACCCTGTCAGCCACACCTGTGAGTATTTACAAGATGGTGCTGCCGGGAGAACAGACCGAAAACATGAGCATCAAGGTCAAGACAGACGGGACCTGGAAAACAATGGCCAAAAGGCCTCCGGAAGGGGGCTTTCAAAGGGGGAGCAAGTATGTGACGCCATTGGATGTGGATGATGATGCTTTCAGCGCCGATGCGTATGTTTACATTCCCGATGCTAATTTCCGGGCATATTGCCTGACCAACCTTGACTCCGGTCACGATGGCAACATAAGTTTTGCCGAGGCGGAAGCGGTGTCGAGTCTGAGCGTGTCAAGCGAGGAAATTTTTACGCTGGAAGGGATCCAGTATTTTACCCATGTAACCACCTTGCTGGCAATCGGGAATTCATTGTCCTACCTTGATGTGAGCAACAACCTGGAACTTCAGACAATCAACTGTAACAACAACAATCTGACAACTTTGAAGCTCAGTGGACTGTCCTCACTGAAGACCCTGTATTGCAGCAACAACCAATTATCCAGCCTGGATGTCAGCGAAAATCCGGATTTGGAAATTTTGACCTGCAAAAACAATCTTCTGACGTCTCTTGATGTAAGCAACAACCCGCGACTGGACTACCTTGACTGTCGCGACAACCCCGATCTGGACACGATCCATGTTGCCGCAGGGCAAACTATTGCAGACTTGTACAAGGATGAGCATACAGTAGTTGTTACAAGGTAAACAGGGTGGGGACTTCAGGGCGCCATTTTTGCATCAATATTCTGAAAAAAAGAGACGAAAGAATTTCCTTCGTCTCTTGTGCGGGTAAAGGGACTCGAACCCCCACGCCTTGCGGCATTAGATCCTAAGTCTAACGTGTCTACCAGTTCCACCATACCCGCAATTTCCTGTAAAACAAATGGCTGGTAACTGCTTTTGCTTCTGCAAATGATTTGCGGATGGCAAAGGTAAATTATTTTTTGGAAACAGCCGTAAAAGTCCTTCACTAAGGTTCCGCCTCTTGCCTGGGTGACAGTCGCTACTGCAGGCACTACTCCCGGTAGGCAGTCGCATACACCATATGGAACGGAGAGCCTCGGCAAAAAGGAAAAAGCTCTCCGTACCATATGGTGTATGCGACTACAACAGAAAGCAAAAGCGAGGAGCACCCCGGCAAAAAAGGGGAGCCTTGTGAAGCCCCCCTTATCATGCAATGTTATAAACCCTATTCCGTATACCCGGGATTCTGCTGCAGTTCCGGATAGGACTTTCTTTCTGTGTGAGAGATTGGAAGCACTATCTTGAAATAACTCCAGTTAAAGGTACCCGGGCATCCGGCAGACTCGGCAAAGTTATGCCCGTCGGAATCCAGCCGGGTGATGGATTTGCCCAGACGCATCAGGTCAAAGAAGCGGTGTCCCTCACCCACAAGCTCCTTGCGGCGCTCTGTCTGGATAAGGTCCTCGGTGGCCACCACGTCGGCCACATCGGGATTGGCTCTTTTGCGGATGGTGTTCAGGTATCCGCTGGCCACAGCGGCACCGGCGCTTCCCTTCAGGGCACCCTCGGCTGCAATCAGGTAAGCCTCGGAAAGCCTTAACACCTTGGGGTTGTTGTAACGGAAGTTGACGCCGCCGTTGCCCGGGAATTTGTTGAACCATGCCTTTGTGTCGTCGTACTGTGAATCGGTCCTTACAAACTGTGCCCGGATGTCGTTGGGGTCGCTCTGAATCAGGTTGATCCAGCTTACGGTGGGTATGAGCGAAGCGCCCGATGAGGGAGCTCCGTGCCACAGGTTGTGCCAGTAGGAGACGTAACCTCCGTCGTCATCAATCCCGGATTGTGGCGAGACAAAGAACTCCAGGACCGTTTCCAGTGTGCCTTCCTCTTTCCAGTAATTGATGTACTGATCCCTGGTGGCCAGAACATATGGCGAGCCGTTGATAACCTCTGTGGCTGCGGCATAGGCATTGTTCCATTCGCCTTTATACAGGTACACCCTGGCCTGCAGCAGTTTTGCTGCCCAGTAGTTGAAGTGGCCGGTGTTTTTTGCCTTGGAAAGCAGTGGCAGCGCGGTATTCAGGTCTTCTAAAACACGGGCATAGGTCTGGGCAACCGTGCTTCTGGGTTGTCTGGAGTCGGAGGGAGAGGTGACTTCTGTAATAAGCACAGCTCCCAGCGAGGCCCCGTTGTCTTTCAGGTAAGGATAGCCATAGAGGCGGGCCAGGTCAAAGTAAACCAGGGCCCTGACGGCGTAAGCCTGGCCCAGGTAGTTGTTCTTTTTGGCCACATCGGAGGGAGATTTTACCTCCAGGTTGGCCAGGTTGGCTATCAGGGTGTTGCACCTCATGATGGTCTGGTAACACCTTTCCCAGGTAGAAAAGTAGGTGCTGCTTTCAGACTCATAGCCGAGTGTATAGATTTGAACCCAGCCGGTACTCATTACCCTTGGCTGGATGTTGTCACCCCTCTCATCGCCCATGAGTTGGATCGTGCCTCCGTAATAGTCCTGGTATTTCATGTCTATGTAAAGGCCGTTGACAGCCACATTGGCATCGTAGAGTGTTTGCATGGCAGTCTCTGCAACTACCTCGTCTGTAGGTTTGGTGTCCAAGAATCCCTCACAGGAGCTGAACATGAAGATAAATCCTGTAATCGACAGAATACTTAAAATATATCTTTTCATATCTTTAATTATTTACAGGTTAAAGTGATAATTCCAGGCCTATGGTCAGGGTGCGCACTGCCGGGAATGTAAAATTATAATATCCGTTAGCCTGCACCTCGGGGTCAAAATTGAGCCCGGTGAACGTGAGCAGGTTGTTTCCTGACAAGTAGATCCTGGCATTGGATATTTTCACCTTGCTGAGCAGAGTCTGTGGCAGGGACCAGGAGATGGTCAGGTTTTTCAGCCTCAGGTAATCTCCTTTCTTGAGTGCGCGGCTCGAGTCGTAGTAACCGCCCTGGTTGTTGCCGGCAACCCTTCGAGGCACATCGGTTATGTCTCCGGGTTTCTGCCATCTTCTGAGTTGCTCTTTGGACGTGTTCTTATAAGAGTTGTAGCCGTCATCTTCCAGGTCGTCCACGGCATTATCCCATACATAATGGCCGTACTTATAGGACCAGGCCATGGAGGCAGAGAGCGACTTGTAGCTAAAGGAGAAATTGAATCCCCCAAATCCCTTGGGAATGGCAGTCATTCCCTCCAGGATGGTAGAGGATGCCTTTGACCTGGAAACCAACGTACGGTCCCGGGTGCCGTCGGGCAAAATGGCGTTGGAGTAGTAGAGCGGGTCCCCTGTTTCGGGGTCCACACCGTAATATTCACGCGTGTAATACTGCACATAAGAGTAGCCTGCTTTCCAGATATGGGGCCTGCTTACGATCTGTTCGCCTTCTTCTGACAGGGCCAGTACCTCGTTCTTGAGGGTTGACCAGTTGATACCTGCTTTCAGGGACATGTCCCGGGTCTTGATGATGTCAACGTTCAGAGACAGTTCCACCCCCTTGTTGACCATGGAGCCAATATTGGTAAGGGCGCTGGTGAACCCGGTGGTGGAGGGTACGGTTGCGTTGAGCAGCAGGTCTTCTGTGGTCCTGTTGTAATATTCGGCAACAAAATCAAACCGGTCAAAGATACGCACATCCAGTCCTATGTTCCAGTTGCGGTTCTTTTCCCAGGTCAGGTCGCTATTGGCCAGGTTGGACGGGTAACCGGCTGCCTGGGTGCCATACAGACCGTATGAAAAGACCGCCATGTAGCCAAAGTAACTGGAGGGCAGGGTGCCACTTGTTCCATATGATCCCCTGATCCTGAGGTCATTGATCCATTTAATGTTTTTGATGAATTCCTCGTTGCTCAGCCTCCAGGAACCGGCAACAGACCAGAAATCTCCCCAGCGGGTTTTGGGCCCGAGCCTGGAGGATCCATCCCGGCGGTAAGAGCCCGAGATATAGTACTTGTTGTTGAAGTCATAACTGGCACTGCTCACAAAAGAGAGCAGGTTGGAGTTGCTCCTGTAGGTGTAGCCCGATTCAAAATTTGAGGCAAGAGCCGATTCGGTCGCTCCAAAATTGGAAAAGTCTATCTTGGCCAGCCGGGTGTAGAGGAATTCTTCCCGTTCGGCTTCCCATCCGGCCATCAGGGCGATGTTGTGTTTTCCCAATGATTTATTGTAGTTCGCGATGGTGCTGCTTACCACCCGGTCAATGAAACGGTGACGGTCCGAGGCATATCCCTGGCCGTAGGCCGTGAAGTTAATGTGGCCGTAGAGCCAGGCAAACCGGTCGTGCATCTTGAGGTAGTCCTTGCTCAGAAGGGTCTTGATCTTGAGGTTTTCGGTAATGTTGAGCTCTGCCCATCCCTTGAGCATGATCCTCATCTGGTTGGCATCGTTGATCTGCAGGTCAAATTGCGGCACGGGATTCACCCGGGTACCGCCATCGTAGAATTCCAACCAGTAGGAGCCGTCATCGTATTTGAAAGGCCAGCGCGGGGTCAGGTGCACCTTCCACAGGTAAAATACGTTGTCTTTTGCCTGTCCGTCCTGGTGGCCGCTCTGCTTTTGGTCCGAGAACTGGATAGAACCGCCCACTCTTAGGAATTTTGACATCTTATGTTCTGCATTCACATTGGCTGTGAAACGTTTCATGTATTGGATGCGGTTGATACCGTTTTCATCTGTGTAGGCAACAGAAGCAAAGACCTTGGAGTTCTCATTCCCCCCGGATATGGACACTTCGTAGTTCTGCAACACAGCCGTGCGGAAAAGCTGGTCTTCCCAGTTTTCGTAGATCAGGTTGCTTTTACGAGAGGGATAATACTTTTCAGTCATGACATCCACATAGTTGTCCAGGGAACCGTATTTCTGCCATTGTGCAGGATTGTCTGTCCCGTAGTTGCGCCAGGCTTCCCTGGTGAGGACTTCTCCTTCTTCTTCAGACACCAGGGGATAATTATCAACGGCAAAATACGATATTCCCACATTGCCCTTGAAGGTTGTGACCGGTCTGCCGGCTTTTCCCTTTTTGGTAGTGATGATTACAACACCGTTGGAGGCCCTGGACCCGTATAGGGAAGATGCGGCGGCATCCTTGAGCACGGTGACAGATTCAATGTCCCCGGGATTCAAGAAGTTCATGGAACTCGTGTAGATGTTTCCCGAGCTCCAGTCTCCACTGGTGGCAGGCACACCATCAATAACATACAAGGGTTCGTTTCCTGCATTGAAGGAGCCAAAACCGCGGATGCGGATTTCGGGCATGGAACCCGGTTGTCCCGATTTCTGGGAGATCTGCACCCCCGGAACAGCGCCCACGATGGCTTGTTCAAAGGTAAGCACAGGCACATCCTTGAAGCTCTCCTGCCTTAGCTGGGTGGCAGAGCCGGAATAGGACCCCTTGGTAGTGGTGCCATAGGCAACCACCATGATCTGTTCCAGGCCCACAGCCTGCTGGATGAGCGCTGCGTTCAACTCGGCTCGTCCATTTACAGGGATCTCCTGTGTTTCATAGCCGATGCTGGAGAAAACCAATGTCCCGTTTTCAGGAACATTGTTAAGTACATAAAGACCGTTGGCATCGGCGGGAACACTGGTGGCAGTTCCTTTGATCACCACAGTAGCGTATGGGATCGCTGAGCCATCGGCTGCATCGGTTACCTTTCCGGTAACCCTCATTTGTGCAAATAGCTGTACCATTGACAGGGACAGAATGCACAAAAGCATGAAAGTCCGTTTTAACATTTCCAGATAGTTTATATATGGTTAAAGGTCTGTGGAACAAAAAAAAAGCCCTCAGAAAAGAAGGCTCACTAAAAGAGTAGGCAGATATTTTTTCTGCCGGTAGAAGATGCTACGTTATAGCTGATCATTGGTGCCAAAATCGAAAAGTTTCATAAAAATAGGGAATGTTTTCACAAAAACAAAGCAATCTGTCAGAAAATCCGGACATTATACGATTTTTTGACAATTTTATAGTACTCAGTTATAAAAAAGTCAGGTAATATTCCGGGTTCTGATGTGATTGTATATATTTGTAATACATTCAAATTTTCCATTTTCACATAAACAGTACTCATGAAAAAATCCATTACCCTTATGCTCGCGGGCTTTCTCCTTTTTTCCTGTGGCCCGCAGGAAAATCCATCTTCCGAGAACAATGCGCCTGAGATTTCAACAGGCCAGGTAACAGAAATCACAACCACAACAGCAAGCTGTCCGTGCAATGTAACTTCAGATGGAGGTGCACCGGTGACAGCCCGAGGCTTATGCTGGAACACTACGCAGAATCCAACCATTGCAGATGCTAAAACAACAGACGGTGGCGGAACAGGAACCTTTACCGGCCATATGACCGGCCTGACTTCCAATACAACCTACTATGTACGTGCTTATGCAACCAATTCAGTGGGAACGTCGTACGGAGAGCAAAGGTCATTCAAAACAAACCAGGGTGAATTGGGTGTTACGTTTACCGATGCCCGTGATGGTAAAGTTTACAAAATGGTTACTATAGGTGAGCAGGTATGGATGGCAGAAAACCTGGCTTATCTGCCCGCCGTTGCGGGCCCGGAAAGGGGATCCATCACCACACCATACTATTATGTTCACGGTTACAACGGTACAGATGTAAATGCCGCAAAAGCAACCGCTAATTACAATACTTACGGAGTCTTATATAACTGGGCGGCCGCCATGGCAGGAGCAAGCAGCAGCAACGCCAATCCCAGCGGAGTACAGGCCATATGCCCCGCAGGCTGGCATCTGCCCAGCCATGCGGAATGGACACAATTAACAGATTACCTGGGGGGCTTAAGTGTTGCCGGTGGAAAAATGAAAGAGGCAGGTCTTGACCATTGGAAAGAACCTAACACAGGTGCAACCAACTTAAGCGGTTTTACAGCGCTTCCGGGTGGGTGCCGCAATTATTCAGGAACATTCAGCCCCATGAATGACCCTGCTATCAGCGCCAACTACGGTTACTGGTGGAGTTCTACGGCAAGTGAATACGCCGGTTTTTCCTGGTACCGGGTCCTGAGCTCGGACAATGCCAATGTTCACAACGGCAGCTCCGACAACTACGGCATCGCGGTTGGTTACTCGGTGCGCTGTGTGAGGGATTAGTGTACCGCGCACTATTGATTTATCAGGCTGATTATTAGTGATATAACAAAAGAGCTCTCCCGGGGAGCTCTTTTATTAACAAATTGTTATACAGTATAATACATAAAAAGTACGCGGCACTCTGAGTACAGTCGCTTCTACAACAAAGAAACGGGGAGTTTTTAGATACGCAAAGGCTCCCCGTTTCTTCTTGGTTGTAGCAACCACCCTAAAATTAAAAGTCCTGGTTTTTACCGAATTCAAACTCAAACAGACCGGAATCAAATCCAAACCGACCGAATTCAAAGTTATGATGGATAAAGAGGGTGTTTTTAGGTATATTTATAAACTATGTAACATCAGGTTACATTTTTCCTAGTTCAAAATCATAACTGTAATGATACCAGGAATTATCAGGCGATACAAATCCGATTTTTCTTTGTTATCTGCAGTTTTTTCTTTTTGTATAATAAAAAAACAATGTTGCTCTTATGCTTTTTTCCACAGAGTCGGGAATGGAGTGCCAATTTTTAGCATAGTATACAGTTCGTTTAAATATAAAAACAGATTCTAATAAAAACCTACAATAATGAAAAAGACAATTCAATATCTATATATTGCGATAATTTTTACTGCGATATGGGGGTGTAGTCCGGATGCAATACAAAATTATGTAGAAGAAGATATCATAGCAGATCAAGGTGGTGTAGTGGTTACTGAAAGTGGAATAACGCTAGAGATTCCGGCAGGTGCTTTCGAAAATGACGGAGAAGTATTTCTCGGTAAAACAGGTGAAGAACCTTCAACTGTTCCCAATCCAGAGTTAACAGTGGTTGGAGAGCCTTTCACAATCAAGTTGCCAGTTGATACATTGTTAACTCCTCTTAAGTTGTCATTTCCTCTACCTACAGATAGTTTAACAGTATATAATAGTGTTTTTTTGCTCTTTAATGGAATTTCCAATTTCCCTTTTGCATATGAAATAGTTGATGGTAAAGTGGTTGTTGTGATCGATACAATTAATTGGGAAGACATATCAACCAAATCAGGTAATAAAGAGTTAAAAGGGTTAATTGTAAGATTGATAAATGATAAAGTCCATATAGATGAGCGATTTCTAGGTATAAAAGAAGTTTCTGTCGTTTCTGGTGAAGTGAAATACAATGAACCCAAAGATATAACATCATCATCAAGAATTCTGCTTTTTGTCCATGGTTTAATAGGCGATCCATCTGGTTGGGAGGAGTATATTAAAAAAATTTATCAAGAGCCAAATATGCTTAATTATACAAATATTTGGACCTATGGATATCATTCAAAACAGAGTATTCGTATTCGAGGTGCGGAGTTGATGAGTTTACTTAATGATTATAGAAAAGGAGCAAATCCGACCATCCATATTGTTGCACACAGTATGGGTGGCCTAGTATCGCGATCAATGATAGAAATATCTGGAGGGAAAGGTATTGTGGATAAGCTAATTACTCTTGGAAGTCCACACCTTGGTTCACCGGCTGAAAAATTTCGTAGTATACTTAGCTTTTTAGTAGACGTGGCCAACGGGTTTAGATACTTGTTTGGAAATGAAAGCAATAGCACGGATCATTATGTTTCGTTTTATATTAATACACTTAGTGCTAAAGATCTAAACCCAGAATCCCAGTTTATTATGGAGATGAAGAAATTGGATAAACCTCCTATACCATATTATACAATAGCTTGTAAAGATAATGGTTCTTTTGATGCTATTTATAATACTCCTAGTGATGGAGTTGTTACAGTCAATAGCGCAAATGGTGTTAACGGTGCTGAATTCAATTCTCATATCCAAGTTTTACCTATACCTGTACCTCACCTAAAAATGAGAACGTTTGAACACGAGAATGCATTAGTTAATGCAAGTAATTATAATATGTATTTGATAGTAAAAAGATACCTGAAAAACCAAATACCAGATGTAACTACTGGTGATGTCAGCAATATTACATCAACAACAGTGACTTGTTCTGGAGATGTCGTTTGGGCTATTGATATAGAAGAGAAATTAACAAAATGTGGGGTATGCTGGAGTAAATCACAGAATCCGACTGTAGAAGATTCAAAAATCACTGAAGCAAACGGTAATTATTTACAAACTTTTACAAGCAATGTGACCGGTCTTTCTCCTAATACAACATACTACATAAGAGCCTTTGCCACAAATGCCGAAGGAACTGATTATGGCGATCCAAAAGCATTTACTACGTTAAGTGACTCAGACATAGCATATGGTTCATTAACCGATTCACGGGATGGCAGCGTATATAAAACAATAACCATAGGAGGCAAGGAATGGTTTGCTGAGAACCTGAAATACCTGCCATCGGTTGTTGGCCCGGGCACAGATTCACGAACAACAGCATGCTATTATGTATACGATTACAATGGGACAAGTGTAAGCGAAGCCAAAGCCACAGCCAATTACAAAACCTATGGTGTATTGTACAATTGGACTGCAGCCATGAATGGAGCCGCAACCAGCAATACCATCCCGAGCGGCGTACAAGGAGCATGCCCTCCGGGCTGGCATCTTCCCAGTGATGCAGAATGGCAACAATTGGAGATGTATCTTGGGATGTCACAAGCCGATGCAGACAAAACTGGCCTTCGGGGCGCAGACGTAGGTGGAAAACTGAAACATCCGGGAACAGAATACTGGGTATCGCCAAACACAGGAGCTACGAATTCAAGCGGTTTCACGGCCCTTCCAGGTGGTTTTCGTTACTTCGATGGAAGCTTCGGAGGTAAAATCTATGTTGGCCATTGGTGGAGTTCAACTCAATACAGCCATCCAGATGAGCCTGTCTGGCAGCGCTACTTATCAAACAATTATAGTGAAGTAAACAGGAGCCAATTTTTAAAAGAATATGGGCTTTCTGTAAGGTGTGTGAGGAATTAATTAAATTGACTGTTTATCTGTTTTTTTATACAAGAGATTCATAATAACTTTTATAAATGAAAAAAATATTGTTGTGTTTATTGCTAATGACTTTTTCTATCTATGCATTAGCTCAATCTAATTTTATAGATGTAGTTTATCTAAAAAACGGTAATGTTCTGAGGGGTAAGATCATAGAACAGGAAGTAGGGAAGTATTTAAAAATCCAGCTCGATGAACGTAATATTTTACTGTTTAATAGTGATGAAATTATTGAAATCGCTAAAGAAGTGGTTGTAGACCACGATGAGCCTGATACTTCAGAACAAACAATAGAGAAGAATTTCCCCAGAGGATATCAGGGGATCATAGAAATCGGATATATTGCGACAGCTCACGGCTTAGATAACGGTCTTCTGAAAGCTCAAATGATAAATGGAATCCGATTTAAAAGGTTGTCGTTAGGGTTAGGCGCAGGTATCAGATATGATGTGGGTAGCCGTTTCCGTCCATATATTCCTGTGTTTCTTGACATAAGAACCAGATTTGTTCCTCGTCGGGTATCTCCTTTTGTTGCTTTAGGTTGCGGTTACACATTCTATCCCAATTATGAGGGAGGATTATATCTAAGCCCATCTTTAGGAATCAGCTTCAAACTTGGAAGTAAATTCGGTATACATATGGCATTAAGTTATGAATTATTAGGATACAGACCTAGATATATGGACCTGGATGATGGTTATCTTGGTATATCCTTAGGTCTAATTTTATAAACTGTTATCGAATTTTTTGAGGTCAATTTTATATTATACCAGTGTAAGATGAAAAAGAATAATTATTTCACTAAAGTTGAAGATAAATATGTCTTCAACATATCTCTGATTGTATGGCATTCGATAATCATGCTGGCTTCAATCGCAGTAGTTGCGGGGATTGTAGGTTTCTTATGGACTATATCTCCTACTTTTAAAGAAAGGGTGAAAAAAGACCCTTATCCGGTTAAAGCTGAGTATCCTGCGCCTGTCGCAGTGACTCTTTCTGATTTGTCTATGCAAAAAGCAACACCCGTAGCTCCTCAAAAAGAAATCACGGCAGAACCCGAAAGTGTTAAAGAAGAACCAATCATCGATACCACAGGACTTGCTAACTATAACATATCCTTAAACATCTTTAAGATACTTTTTAGAGAAAGTGACTGGAAGGGATCTGGTTATTGGTCTTATCCCTATGGTCAAGAGTACTGGGATTTTTATCAAAAAGAAAAATATAGGTCTTGGGTAGTAAGTACACCAAGTATTCTTTCAAGATTAGAATCTAGCTATAAAAAAACAAATGCTGATACCTATATTCAAAAGAAACATTTGCTAGATGGATATACTAATGTAATCAAGAATAGACCTGCAGGAGTGCGTGCTCAACTTTTTGATATCGTAATCTATAATAACACAAAAAACATAAATAGCACATATCAGAATTGTATGTCGCTATCAAAATTACTGCTGACTTTACCACATAACGTTGATTTGAGTCATATTAACAACACTTTAATCTTTTTAAGAAGAAATGAATCGCCAGGTAATGAATTGATTGATTATACATCATCAATTCTTTCTAAAGTTAGTCCTAATCAACGAGTTTCTGTCCTGACAACTATTAGAAATAGTTACTCATCTTTTTTTGATCAAGATTTCACAAAACAGAAAGAAGCTACTGATATGTTTTTGACATTGTTATCAAATATCAAAGAAAATGAACAAAATACAATGCTTAATCGTTTTTACAGGGTATATACAATTAAAAACAAAGATAGAAATCAAAAAATCAAACAAATTGAACAGGATTATGAATATAGTGTAAATCAGATTGAAGAAAGGTATACGGAACGTCTCTATAGGGCACAAAGGAAATATAATGAAAGAAAGGAATTAAAGGCAAATTACAGATATCGTACTCTTATTGTTGTGGGTAGTGGCGTCTTATTGATTGTTCTGATAGCAACCATACTGGCATTTTTATCAATACAAAGAAGCGTCAGGAAAATTGAAGATAAATTGAAGAAAAAATCAATACGAAAGCTTTAATAATTTATTATCATCATGAAAAAGATATTTTTGTATTTAGTAATTGTATTATTATTTATCCCATGTAAGGCACAGGAAGATCTGCCTTTGGCCAGATATAATGACTTACATTTCAGCCGTGGATTGGCTTATAAAGACGGGCAACTATTCACGGGCATTTTACTGGATACATTATTAATCAACAATAAACTTGTAACTATCGGACAATTTAAGGAGGGGGAAAAAAACAGTTTGTTTATTGAACGTTACAGTGCAGATATAAAAAAATATGAAGGTCTGTTCCAGGAAGGGAAAAAAGAAGGAGCTCATTATGAATGGTATGAGAATGGGAACTTGAAATCTGAAATATTCTATTCTGAAGATAAAATGAATGGAAAAGAGTCTTGTTGGTACGAAGATGGTAAAAAAGAGATTGAGGCCACGTATATAAACGGCATGAAAGACGGATTGATAACTGAATGGTATGCAAATGGGTACAAGAGATCTGAAACGTCTTATGTTGCTGACAAAAAAGAGGGGAAAGAGTCTTTGTGGTATGAGAATGGAGTGATCCGGCAAGAGGCTGAATATCAACAGGGAAATAAGCATGGCATATCAAAAGAGTGGTACAGCAATGGTTCTATGAAGGATTCCATAATGTATTCAATGAATATAATTGTTGATGGCACTTATAACTTATATTCCGAGACTGGACAGATAGAACGAGAAAGGTCATATTCCGGCGGGCAACTAAATAAGGAAAGGATTTTTCTGAAGAGAATATTAAAGGACGGTGATTATTATGAAAACATACAAGATATTTACTACATAGGAGGAGAAAAAGTATCAGGCATATTAAAAAATGGCAAAAAAGATGGATCGTGGACTGTATGGAGTAAAGACGGACAAAAAATATCAGAAGAAAAGTATATTGACGGGAACCGATTGATCAGAGACATTGATGGCAATTATTATAATACTGTCCAAATTGGTTCACAATGCTGGTTAAAAGAAAATTTAAAAGTGACCAGATTGAACAATGGAGTATCTCTTCTATTAAACGATGAGTCAAATTCATATCCTACAGAAGGAGCTTATTGTTGGTATGATAATGACAAGGTAAATGGAAACTTGTATGGCGCACTATACAATTGGGAGGCTTTAGAAACAGGAAATATTTGCCCGGAAGGCTGGCATATACCAAGCCCTGGTGAATGGAGAGTTTTATTTGATTTTTTGGGAGGTGAAAACATAGCAGGTGGTAAATTAAAAGTTAGTGGAACAGAGATATGGAACTATGAATCCGAGGATCCTAAAAAAAATGTGGGAAATGTAGGAGCTGATAATAGTAGTGGATTCACAGGATTACCCGGTGGAATGAAGCAATACTGGTTTTTTACCGGGAAAGGAGGAAACGCACTGTTTTGGACATCGGTAAGAAAATACAACTTGAATAATGATAAAAGGGATTACGCTTACTATGCGTGGTTAGGGAAATTTTTAGCCGAGACCGGAATTCTACCGGCAGCCTTGGATAATTACCCATATATGTCTGTAAGATGTATACAGGATTAGAAGACGAGGAGACGTTAGGCTTGTATCATTGTAGGGGATTGTTCAGGTAATTTTATCTATGAGTTGAGAAATTAAACAAATCCTATCTTTGTATTATGGATGGGATGCTTACGTACAGTGTGGCTGATCATGTGTTTGGAATTCAGACTCCGGACATGGCGGTGACCAGGGGTATCCTCTCCAGTTATGCTTTGTTTACGGTAGAAAACAGCACGGACAGTGAACTGTTGTTTTGTTTGCAAGGCAACCGCCGGGTGGATATTCCCGATGTTCCCTGCTATGACGTAGTCCAAAGGGATGCAGTGACTTATTATTTGTATCACACAGAGCAGGGTTTGACGGTTTCCATGAAACACGAAAGTCGTGAGTTCCGGCTCTTTGCCTCGCCCGGCTTTCAGGAGATAATATCCGATGTCACCTTCCTTACCAGGAGTGAAGCCCCGTTCATAAACAGTTTCCTGAGAATGGCCTTTGGCCTGACGGCGGTGCATTATCAAACCATAAAAGTGCACGCATCTGTCATAGAAATGAACGGAAAGGCACTGGTGTTCCTGGGCAAAAGCGGGACGGGAAAAAGCACGCACAGCCGCCTGTGGCTGCAGCACATTCCGGGCTGTACACTGCTCAATGACGACGAACCCGTACTGCGGATTTTTGAAGACGGCACGGTCAGGGTTTACGGGGCACCCTGGAGCGGTTCCACCCCCTGTTACAGGAACGATTGGGCAGATGTTGCCGCCCTGGTGCATTTGCACCAGGGCCCGGACAATAACCTGGGCAGGATGACAACTCTGGAAGGATTGACGTCGTTATACAAATCGGCAGCCCTGCTCCGTTCAGACCGCGAAAACAAAGACAAGGTGCTGGACGTTGTGACCCGTGTTATTGAACGCATCCCGGTATACCGGCTCGATTGCCGTCCCGATTATGAAGCGGTGTTGTTAACCAGGGGATTATTGCCAGTGAGATGGGACAGCTGATCATACCCAACGAAATTTTATTCCCGCATATCAGGGAAGAGATCAGGGCAGGTAACAGCGTCAGGATACGGGTAAAGGGCAACAGCATGTTGCCCCTGATACGTCCGGAAACGGACGAAATTGAGCTGAGTCCGCTGGACAAAAGGACCCTGCGGAAAGGAAATATCGTTCTGGCAAGATCGGAAGACGGAAGGTATCTTGTTCACAGGATTGAAAAGGTGAAGGCCGGGGTGGTCTTCATCCGGGGTGACGGGAACACCTCGGCAAGGGAAACCTGCACCGTGGACAATGTCTTTGCACAAGTGACGGGGATCTTCAGGAAGGATAAAAAGATAGGGAAAAACAGTTGCCAATGGAAGTTCGCGCAATACGGATGGCCGTCTTCCCCTTTGTTGCGACGGATTTGCCTGGGTGCGTTCCGAAGGCTGCGGTCTTTATCCCGGAGAACAAACAGCGATTGCGATGAAAATAAAAGAGAACATAAGAATCAAGCAAATAGGGGATGATAAGATCCTGGTGTACAACGACGGCAACAACCTGGATTATACGCGGATAATTTCCCTGAACCAATCCGCTGCGTTTCTCATTGAAGAAAGTATGGGCAAGGAATTTACCGTGCAGGAGTGGGCGCACCGGTTGTCAGAAAACTATGGGATTGATGAAACCCGTGCCCTGTCAGACGCGCAGAAACTCGTGGACAAACTTATGCAGGCCGGTGTCTTCCAGCCAGATACAACTGCTGTTGAGTAAATCCCGCCCGGTTATGCCAAAGCATCAGTTGAACAAAGATGTGCCTTTGCTATCAAAGGAGTCCGGGCATGTATTCGCACGGCTGCGGCAGCGTTTCGCAAGGTACGGGCTGGACGGGTTTGTTCTGGCGTTGATTACTGCCATTGTGGTGGCTTACCTTTGGCCCGGACCCGGTGTGTACCGAGGCATGGTTGATTTGCAGGACATTACCTGTGTCGGGATAGCCTTGATCTTCTTTTTCTACGGGCTGAGGCTCAACCCGGCGCAGCTAAGGACAGGCCTGACAAACTGGCGCCTGCACCTTGTTGTACAGTCGGTGACTTTCATACTGTTCCCTGCACTGGTTTTACTGGTAAAAACATTGGCCGGGGGAACCTGGGATGCGCCCTTGTGGTCGGGAACCTTTTTCCTGGCTGCCTTGCCCACCACCATTTCTTCTTCTGTGGTCCTGGTATCCATGGGCCGTGGGAATGTGCCGGCAGCCATATTCAACACATCCATATCCAGCCTGCTGGGGATTTTCCTGACCCCTTTGTGGATGGGTATCCTTCTTGTTGGCTATAAAGGCGCCTTTACCCCGACAAAGGCCATTTTGCAGCTTTCCCTCCAGGTGGTACTACCGGTGTTTGTGGGGATGATGCTGCACAAAAAATTCGGCATACTGACTGTCAGGCATCCGCGCACTTTCAGGTTTTTTGACCAGGGTGTTATCCTGCTCATTGTTTATGTTTCTTTTGCCGAGTCGTTTTTTAAAAAGATGTTTAGTGGATATTCCCTCTGGCACATCCTGCTGCTTTGTGCTGCCATGCTGGCCTTGTTTTTCGTGGTTTACGGACTGACAGCGCTCATAGCCAAAATTCTGAAATTCAACAAACCCGATACAACCACCACGGTGTTTTGCGGTTCCCAGAAGTCTCTGGTCCACGGCACCGCAATGTCCCGCGTGCTCTTTCCCGGTTTCACCGCCACCGCAGTCCTCCTCCTGCCCCTGATGATATACCACACCCTGCAACTGATCGTCACCAGCGCGATAGTAGGGAAGCGGCGCTAGGAGGTGGCAGCATCCCGCAGCTTGCCTACAACCTTTCGTAAGTTTGTATAGGCGGCTATGCCCGTGAAGATGTTGGCAATCAATCCGGCCCACATGACACCTTGCAGTCCCAGCAGGGCAGAGCCGGCCCAGGCGAGAGGCACAAACAGTCCCAGGGTCCGTACCGTTATGAATAACACGGCGGGATAGGGCTTGTTGAGCCCGTTATAGGAAGAGGTGCTCAGCATGACCAGCCCCTGGAATCCGTAGCCGGCGCCCATGATGTAGAAGTATTGCCTGGCAATGGCAATGACTTGCGGATCGTTAGTGAAAACAGAAGAAATGGTATTCCCAAAGAACAGCAGGAGCAGGTAAACGGCGCCTCCCCACAGGAGCGAAAACCGAAAGGCATGGTCCAGCGCCCGGAATATCCTGGGGAACTGATGGCGGCTGTAGTTCTGTCCTATGAAAATGATCAGGACCGAGCCCAGTGAGGAAATGACCATCAGGGCAAACATCTCGACCCGGGAGGCCACGCCAAAGGCAGCCACGGCCTCTTTGCCGTATGAGGCCACGATCCTGGTGATCACGGCCAGCGACAGCGGGGTGATGAGCAGTCCAAGGGTAGCCGGGCCGGCAATGTATAACACCTTTTTCCACACCCCGGCAATTTTCATGAAAGAGCCGGGACGAAAGGTGATGATCTTTTCCCTTTTGTAAAGGATGGTCAATATGATCACCATGCTCACACTCCTTGCAATGACCGTGGCCAGGGCAGCGCCTTTCATCCCCATTTCCGGGAACGGGCCTATCCCGAATATCAGCAGCGGGTCCAGGACCGCGTTGATGACAGCAGAGGTGAGCATGATCATGCCGGGGGTGAAGGTATCCCCTGTTGCCCGGACTATGTTGTTCCCCACCATGGGCAGGACCACGAACGGAACTCCCAGGTACCAGATGGACATGTAGTCGTGCACGTACTCCAGGATTTCACCCGATGCTCCCAGAAGGGAGAACAAAGGTCTGATGGTAAGCATGCCGGACAAAACAAAAACAATGACCACCAGCAATCCCAGCAGGAGCGCGCTGCTGGCCATGGTCCTGATCTCATCCCGGTGAGCGATGATCACATGGCGAGACACCAGGGAACTGGTCCCGATCCCGATCCCTTGTCCTATTCCGTTCAGGAACATGATCACCGGAAAAGTGAAACTGATGGCAGCCAACGGCTTCACCCCAAGCCGGCCCAGGAAAAATGTATCGGTTAGGTTGAAGATCACCATCCCCATCATCCCGAAAAGCATTGGCCATGTTAGCGATACGAGTTGTTTGCCTATACGGCCGCTGGTAAGATTCCGGTTCAGGTGTCCCATGATGTTTTCTTGCAAATTTTTCGTAAATTTGAAAATTATAAACTATAACTAAAATTACAAAATTTATGGGAAAAGAAGCAATTAGTGTATCTGTTCACGATGTTAACAAATTGATAGGGATGTTAAACGGGGCCCTGGCAGAAGAATGGCTGGCTTATTACCAGTACTGGATCGGGGCAAGACTTATGGAGGGACCCATGCGCCTGGAGGTGGAAGCAGAGTTGCTTGTTCATGCCAATGAAGAACTTGGCCACGCTGTCCTGGTGGTAGACCGCATCATACAACTGGGAGGCACTCCCGTCATCAATCCCAAAGACTGGGCAAAACATGCACGCTGTGCCTACGAGGAACCTTCGGATCCTTACGTTGAAAAAATCCTGGAACAAAACCTGGCCGGTGAAAGGTGTGCCATTAAAAGATACCAGGAGATTGCCGACTACACCAACGGAAAAGACCACGCCACCTACCAGATGGCTGTACAGATCCTGAACGACGAGCTGGAACACGAAGATGACATCGAATCCTGGCTCGCCGATCTGAACCGGATGAAGGAAGAGTGGAAAAAGGCCAGGATGTGATCCTGACATGAACTCATGTGCTTTCAGACGGAACTTTCTCTGACTTATACACAGCTGGAGAACAGGTTTAACGCCATGTTCCGGGAAGGAGCAGAATATAAACCCGGAAAATTTTCCGGGTTTTCCCATCCCAGGACCCCGGTCATAGCCAACCGGGATGCGGGAACCATAGAAATGATGCAGTGGGGATTGATACCTCCCTGGGCACAGGACACGGAAATCAAAAAATACACATTGAACGCACGCCTGGAAACGTTGCGTTCCAAGCCTTCCTTCAGGGATTCGGTCAACCGCCGGTGCCTGGTGCCGGCCAGCGCTTTTTACGAATGGCAGTGGCTTGACCCCAAAGGGAACAAGAAACAGAAATACACGCTGACACTTCCCGGGGGAGAAACCTTCGGCCTGGCAGGATTGTGGAACACGTGGACGGACAGGGATACAGGAGAAGTCCTGGACACCTATACAGTGATTACCACAGAGGCCAATGAGCTGATGTCCCGCATCCACAATTCAAAAAAAAGGATGCCGGTACTTATTGACCGGGAGCATGAAACGGATTGGCTGGAAAACGGGGAAATGGTCATGCAGAACGACCGTTTGCAGGCCTCTCGGGATCCGTTGCTGACTATTCCCGGCATAGGGACAAGTATGGCAGAGGATTTGCGGGTGCTGGGCATTGAAACTGTGGCGGACCTGACTGATAAAAATCCGCAGCAGTTGTACGACCGGTTGTGTGAGATCAGGAATGCCAGGCTGGATCCCTGTGTGCTTTATGTTTTTCGTTGTGCCGTATATTATGCGGGCACCAGCAACCACGACCCCGAGAAATTGAAATGGTGGAATTGGAAAGAAATAAATGATGATGTATAAACACCTTTTTGGACCGGTACCATCGCGACGGCTGGGCATGTCGCTGGGAGTGGATATGGTGCCAAAGAAAGTCTGTTCGCTCAATTGTGTTTATTGTGAGGTAGGCCGTACCACATTGCTTACCACGCAAAGAAAGGAATATGTCCCGGAGCGGGAGATCATAGGGGAATTGAAGGTTTTTTTTGCCAGCCATCCGGATCCCGATATCATAACCTTTTCCGGGTACGGCGAGCCCACTCTCAATACAGCCCTGGGAAGCATTATTTCATACTTGAAAGCCGAAAAACCAGTTCTGCCTGTAGCTGTTCTTACCAACGGGACTTTATTGAGTGATCCCGGGGTAAGGAAATCCCTGCTTGGTGCCGACCTGGTGCTTCCGTCACTGGATGCTGCAACGGAAGAGGTTTTCAGGAAGATCAACCGTCCTGCAGAATCACTGGATATGCAAAGCTATATTGGGGGCCTGGCAGATTTCAGGAAGGAATTCAAGGGTAGGATATGGCTGGAAATATTCATCCTTCCCGGCATCAATGACCATAAAGCCGAATTGGATGCCCTGAAGGAAGCCATTCTCAGAATCAATCCGGATTCCATTCAGCTCAATACCCTGGACAGGCCGGGCACGGAAGAAGGGATCAGGAGCGCCACGCGGCAGGAGTTGGAGGATATAAGAGAATATTGGAATATTCCCGGTGTAGAGATCATCGCTTCCTCTTCAGGAAAAAGTACGACGGCATACCGGGAAGATGTGCAAAATGCCATTCTGGAGACCATCAATCGCAGACCCTGCACCCTGGATGATATTGCACGCATAACGGGCCTGCATGTGAACGAGATCAACAAACACCTGCGTACTCTGGAAGCAACGGGCTCTATCCGCACAGAAAGACAGGAACGGGGTTTGTTCTACATGCCGGCCCAAAGAAATTAGTAAATTCAACGAATATAAACGGGTAAAATTATGGAAAGTCTGGATAAATGGGTGGAGAAAATAATCATGAATCTGGGGGTATCGGAAAGTGCGGCACCTATCCTGAGGCTGCTTCTTCTGCTGCTGGTGCTGGGGCTCCTTTCGTGGGCCTTTTTCCGTATCACCCGGCTGATCATCAAAGGGCCGTTGTTCCGGTACGTAAAGCGTACACAGGCCAAGTGGGATGACCTGTTGATGGACAATAAGGTGTTTTCCAACCTGGCACATATTGTCCCTGTGCTCATTGTACGCGTGATTGCACCCATCCTGTTCCGGGATTTTGAGAAGATCCTCCCCATTGTGATCAAGCTCACAGACATCTACCTGATCATTGTCATACTTTTTGCAATCAACGCCTTCCTGCGTATTATGGAGCAAGTGCTCAGGAAGTCCAAAAATTTTGTGGACAAACCGGTGTCCAGCTACTTTCAGCTGATCAAGATCATTTTATACATAGCGGCGGGGATCCTGATCATTTCCATACTTATCAACAAGTCCCCCGTATACCTGCTCAGCGCCCTGGGAGCCATGACTGCCCTGGGTATGCTGGTCTTCAAGGATACCATCCTGGGATTTGTTGCCAGTGTGCAGATTTCGGCAAACGATATGGTCCGCATAGGGGATTGGGTGGAAATGCCCAAATTCAACGCCGACGGGGATGTCATTGCCATCAACCTGAATACGGTCAAGGTACAGAACTGGGACAAGACCATAACCACCATCCCTACATATTTTTTCATCACCGACAGTTTCAAGAACTGGCGCGGAATGAAAGAGACAGGAGGCAGGCGGATAAAAAGATCCATATACATCAATGCCGCCTCGGTCAAGTATATCAATGAAGATGACAAGCTCAGGTATGCAAGGCTCTATCTGCTAAAAGATTACCTGGTTGCACGGCAAAAGGAAATCGACGAATACAATAAGAAAAAGAAGGTGGACACTTCGGTGCTCGTTAACGGACGTCGTATGACCAACATCGGGGTATTCCGTCATTACATAGAGAATTACCTGAAGGACAACAAAGCCATCAGAAAAGACATGACTTTGATGGTAAGGCAGATGGCCATGGAAGACCGTGGAATTCCCATTGAAATATACTGTTTCACCACAACGACCGTCTGGACTGAATATGAAGAGATCCAGTCGGATATTTTTGATCATTTGATGGCGGCTGTATCTTTCTTTGACCTGGAAGTGTTCCAGCAGCCCAGCGGTTCGGACCTGAAACGGGCCTTTTCCCCGGGGACAACACCCCTTATTTCAAATGAGCAGGAAAAGCAATGAAATCCATTTGCCTGAGGATTTCCTGCTTGCGGCGAAGGATATAAGCCGAGGGGTTCTTTGAACTGAATCGCCTCGGATTGGGAAGCGTTGCAGCCACCAGCGCGGCCTGCTCCCGGGTAAGCTTGAGCGGGGTTGTGTTGAAATGCAGGCGTGCAACAGCCTCGGCCCCGTAAATTCCTTTTCCCATTTCGATGGAATTCAGGTAAACTTCCAGGATCCGCTCCTTGCTCCACAGCAATTCAACCAGGAACGTGAAATAGACTTCCAGCCCTTTGCGGAACCACGAGGAGCGGGGCCAGAGAAACAGGTTTTTTGCCGTTTGCTGTGAAATGGTGCTGGCTCCCCTTGGCCGGCGGCGGGTCATGTTTTCTTTCCTTGCCTTTTTGATCTGTTCCAGGTCAAATCCCCTGTGTTCAAAGAAACGCTGGTCTTCTGAGGCAACGACGGCCCTTTTCAGGTTGTTGCTGATCTTTTCCAGAGGGACCCAGCGGTGGTAGATCGTTGCCTTTTTGTCCTCTTTTCTTTGTTCTGCGTAACGTATGATCATCAGCGGGGTAACAGGGACGGGTACAAACCGGTACAGGATCACCAGCAGGATGCTCAGGGCAAACAATCCGGCCCCCAGCCACAACAGAAACCGAAAGAATTTTCTAATCATCATGATCTGACCAGGTGGAGCAGGGACCAACCCTCTTTTTCTTTTTGTTCCTGCAGGACCAGCCCGTTCTTTTGCCCTGCATCCAGTAAGGCCGGAACATCGGTCGTAAAAAAGCCGCTCAGCAGCAAATCACCCCCTCCGGGTTCCAGCCCCCGGGAAAAGGTATCCATTTCGCTTACCAGGATATTGCGGTGGATGTTGGCCATGATCAACCCATACCTGCCTGATTGGATAAAGGACGCATCTCCGTGCAGGACATTCACTTTATGGGCTATGCGGTTCCTGCGGGCATTTTCCCTGCAGGAGTTCACGCAGCGGCGGTCATTGTCCAGGGCATGGACCGGTACGGCGGCTCCCATCTTTGATGCCAGGATGGCCAGGATCCCTGTTCCGGTCCCCAGGTCCAGAACCTTTCTGTTTTTTATCAATACCTGTTGGTCCATATGCAGCAGGCTCTCCAGCATCATAAAGGTCGTAGGGTGGTGCCCGGTGCCAAAGGCAAGTTCGGGTTTGATCACCAGCCTGTAGGCCACCGGGGGCCATACGGGGACCATGGAGCCGTTCCCGGAGGTGCGTATGCTGCAGCCTTTTCCTGCCTCCACGATCACGGGATTGAAACGGAGCTCCCAGTCTGCATTCCAGTTTTTCTCCGGGATATAATCCCTGGAATACTTTGTCACTCCATAAGTGTCCAGGATGATCCTGAGGTGGGATTCCTTGAAAGAGTTTGCCGGGATATAGGCTGTAATGCAATGGTCTTCAGACAAAAAACCTTCATAGCCAATACCGGCAAGTTCGGCAACCAGGATTTCCTCTGTTTCCGGGCTATAAGGTTCAATGGTGATAGTAACAGCTACATGTTCCATATAAGATCAGGCAAACGATCCGGCTATGGCCAGAAAGTCGTCTGCTTTGAGCGAAGCACCTCCAATCAGGCCGCCATCCACATCGGGCCGGGAGAAGAGTTCTGCCGCATTGGAAGGCTTGCAACTGCCCCCGTATAAAATGGGCGTTGATTGGGCAAGTTCTCCGAAAGTCCCGGCCAGGAATGCGCGTATAAAGGCATGCATTTCCTGTGCCTGTTCAGAGGTTGCCGTTTTTCCGGTACCAATGGCCCAGACGGGTTCATAGGCTACGATCACTTTCTTGAAGTCTTCCGGATCCAGCTGGCACAAGACTTCCCTCAATTGAGAGGAAACTACCTGGAAATGCATATTGGTTTCGCGCTCCTGCAATACTTCTCCCACACAGAAAATGGGCCTGAGCGAGTGGGCCAGCGCCAGTTTGATTTTTTCCAGCAGGATCTCATTGGTTTCACCATAATATTCCCTGCGTTCTGAATGCCCCAGGATCACATAACGGCAAGAGACCGAGGCAAGCATGGATGCCGAGACTTCCCCGGTGAATGCCCCGCTTTCCCTGTTGGCACAATTTTGGGCGGCCAGCGCCGGATTCCTGCGGTCTCCTATCAGGTGTGCAGCCGGGCATAAATGTGTAAAGGGAGTGGCTGTTATCAGGGTTACGCCGGCAGGAACCCGGTCCATACCCGAAAGGATGTCTTCTATCAGTTTTTTCCCTTCTCCTATGGTGGTATTCATTTTCCAGTTTCCGGCAACGATCTTTTCTCTCATAGATTCCGATATTATTGGGTGGTGTATATAGTGGGGCAAAGGTAAGAAAATGATTGGTTTTTTGACGATTAATACCTACTTTTGCAGCCCCTTATAAGATTAATAATATGAATATCACTAAGAAAGAAATTGATGACCTTTCCCTGCAGGTAACCGTGTCGGTTGAAGAGAGCGATTACAGCGAGAAAGTGAAAAAAGCCCTGAATGACGTCCGCAGAAAACTGGAGATCAAAGGATTCAGAAAAGGAATGGTCCCTATGGGCATTGTGCATAAAATGTATTACCGCTCTACATTGCTCGAACAGGTCAATACCATCATGTCCGGGGCGCTGAACGATTACATGGAGAAAGAAGCTATCCGGATCATCGGGGAACCGCTGGCATCTGAAGAACAGACAAAAGCCGATTGGGAAAAAGACGTGAATTTTACGTTTTCATTTGATCTGATGCTGGCACCGCGTGTTGATGTTGCGATCAATAAAGACCTGCATATCCCGCTGATAAAGAAAGCAATAGAAGACAAGGAAGTTGACCGGCAGATTGAATCGATCCTGGAACAGCAGGGAACGCTGGCGGTTGTTGACAAGGTGGAAAAGGAAGATTTCCTGAAAGTTGATCTCCGCCAGGGAGAACAGCTTATCAACGATTCGTACCTGAACCTGAAAACCATATCCAAACTCAAGGATAAGAAGCCCTTTATCGGAAAAGCGGTGGGAGAGGAGGCAGAAGCCGATATTTCTGTTCTTTTTCCGAAAGAAGCAGACAGGGCCATGCTATTGCAGGTAAAGCCGGAGGAGCTGGAGCGTTTCACTGACCCGGTGTTTACCTTTGTGGTCAAAGAGATCAAGCGTTTCAAGCCGGCAGAGGAAAACCAGGAATTGTACGACAAGCTCTTTGGCCCGGGCAATGTGACGACACGTGAAAGTTTCCTTGAAAAGGTCCGTGAACAGATAGAAAGAAACAACCAGAATGAAAGCAATTACCGTTTTGGACAGGACGTGAAAAATACCCTGGTAGAGAAAGCCGGCCTGCGTCTTCCCGAGAACCTGCTTAAACGCTGGTTATACGAAGGCAATGACGGGAAATTCACCATGGAACAGATAGAAAAGGATTTTCCTGCATTCCTGGAAGATTTCCGCTGGCAATTGGTCAGGGAAGCCATCATGAAAGAGGCCGGGCTCAAGGTTGAAAAAGACGATATGATCCAGAGTGCCGTGGCCATGGCCCGCTACCAGTTTGCCATGTACGGGATGAACAACGTCCCCGACGAACACCTGATAAAATATGCAGAGAGCATGCTGGCCAATGAAAAGGAAGCCAGGAATCTCTATGAAAGGGCAGAGGAGAACAAAGTTATTTCGTATATTCGCGAAAACGTTACAGTCGATATCAAAGATGAATAACTCATGACCGAATTTGAAAAATACGCCATCAGACATAAGGGTATCAGCAGCATGAGCCTGCACAGGTACCAGTCTATGTACAGCAGTCCGCAGGGATCCATAACCCCCTACATCATAGAGGAACGTCAGTTGAACGTAGCCCAGATGGATGTGTTCAGCCGTCTGATGATGGACCGGATCCTGTTCCTGGGTGTTCCCATCCTGGACGAGGTGGCCAATATTATCCAGGCCCAGCTGCTGTTCCTGGATTCGACAGACCCCGGGAAAGACGTCCAGATATATATCAATTCACCGGGAGGATCGGTTACCGCAGGATTGGGAATCTACGACACCATGCAGCTGGTGCATTCAGAAGTTGCCACCATATGTACGGGTCAGGCAGCGTCTATGGCCGCGGTTTTGCTCGCAGCCGGAAAGAAAGGCAAACGCTCGGCATTGCCTCACGCCCGGGTGATGATCCACCAGCCGGTGGGCGGTGTGGAAGGACAGGCAGCCGACATGGCCATTGCCGTGAAAGAGATCCTGGAGCTTCAGAATCAACTATATCAGATCCTTGCGGAACATACCGGCAAAACACTGGAGCAGATTCAAAAAGATGCCGACAGGGATTTCTGGATGCGTGCTGCCGATGCCGTCAGTTATGGAATTATTGATGAAGTGCTCAGGAAAGCTAAAAAATAATGCAAAAAAAACCCCTGGACACAGACCATTGTTCTTTTTGCGGCAAGTCAAGTAAAGAAACGGGTGTCCTCATTACGGGCATTCAGGCATCCATATGTGAAGATTGTCTTCACGATGCTGCCCAGGTACTGGACGAAATGTACGGGAACAAACCCGAAACCCCTGCTGCCAAGGACCCTGCGCCAAACGGAAGATTAATGACTCCCAAGGAGATACGAAGTTTTCTTGATGAGTATGTTATTGGCCAGGACCAGGCCAAGAAGTTTCTTTCGGTGGCGGTCTACAACCATTACAAACGCATCCGTTCCGGAAAGGATAATGATGTTGACATTGAAAAATCCAATATCCTGCTGGTTGGGCCCACGGGAACAGGGAAAACGCTGCTGGCCAATACTATTGCCCGGATGCTGAACGTTCCCTTTGCCATTGTGGATGCCACCGTGCTTACCGAGGCCGGTTATGTGGGTGAAGACGTGGAAAGCATCCTGACCCGGTTGTTGCAGGCCTCTGATTACGATGTGGCCAGGGCAGAGCAGGGGATAGTCTTCATTGACGAGATAGACAAGATCGCCCGCAAGAGTGACAATCCCTCCATAACCCGCGATGTGTCGGGGGAAGGGGTTCAGCAGGCCTTGCTCAAATTGCTGGAAGGAACAGTGGTGAACGTACCTCCCCAGGGAGGTCGCAAACACCCCGAACAGCGTTTGATCGCAGTCAATACGCACAATATCCTGTTCATATGCGGGGGAGCTTTCGAGGGGATAGAGCGCAAAATTGCCCAGCGCCTGAACACCAGTGTGGTAGGGTATGGAATGGTAGAAAAAAAGGCGCATATAGACAAGGATAACCTGGTAAGGTATGTGGCTCCGCAGGACCTGCGCGCCTACGGGCTGATCCCGGAAATCGTGGGGCGCGTGCCGGTGGTTACCTACCTGAACAGGCTGGACAGGGATGCTCTGAAGGATATTCTGACAAAGCCGAAAAATGCGCTCATCAAACAATACAAACATCTTTTTGCACTGGATGGCATAAAAATGTCTATTGATGAACAGGTTCTAGATTTCATAGTAGATACGGCCATTGAATTTAAAATGGGTGCCCGGGGATTGCGCTCCATTTGTGAGACCATCATGGTGGATGCCATGTACGATGCGCCTTCTGCCGGGAAGAAAACCCTCCATATTACCCTTCCTTATGCAAAAAAACGTGTGGAAAAATTGACAAAAATTCTATAAATCAAGACATTATGAGCGAGATAAAAGATTTTATTACTAAAAATTCCCCGCGTTTTCTTGAAGAATTGTTTGCCCTGTTGCGAATCCCTTCGGTCAGTTCGCAGAAAGAACACAAAGACCACATGCAGCAATGCGCTCAGCAATATGTGGTATCCCTTATGGAAGCAGGAGCCGACAGGGCCGGGATCTATCCCACCCAGGGCCACCCCGTCATATATGCAGAAAAAATCTTTGACCCCAAAAAACCAACCGTCCTGGTATACGGTCATTACGATGTGCAGCCGGTCGACCCCATTGAATTGTGGAAATCCTCCCCGTTTGAGCCGGAAATCAGGGACGGGGCCATCTATGCACGCGGTGCCGACGATGACAAAGGACAGTCTTTTATGCATGTCAAAGCCTTTGAATACCTGGTTTCCCGGAAAGAGTTACCCTGCAATGTGAAATTCCTGATCGAAGGAGAAGAGGAAATCGGGTCGCCTTCGTTAGGGGAGTGGGCCAGGCAGAATCGCCAGATGCTGGCTTGTGATGTGATCCTGGTATCGGACACCACCATGATCAGTGAAAAAGTGCCTTCCATCAACACGGGAATGCGCGGTCTGGCCTACCTGGAAGTCAAAGTTACCGGGCCCGATAAGGATCTGCACTCGGGACACTACGGAGGGGCCATTGCGAATCCCATCAACGTGCTTTGTGGTATGATAGCCCGGTTGATTGACGATAAAGGCCGCATCACCATCAAAGGCTTCTATGACGATGTAGTGGAACTCTCGTCGCAGGACCGGGCAATGCTGGCACGGGCCCCGTTTGATATCGAACATTACAAAAAATCAATAGGCATTAAGGACATAACCGGAGAAGAAGGCTATTCCACACTGGAGAGGACCGGGATACGTCCCTGCCTGGATGTGAACGGGATTTGGGGCGGTTATACGGCAGAAGGGGCCAAGACGGTGATCCCCTCTTATGCCTGCGCCAAAATTTCCATGCGCCTGGTACCCAACCAGGATCACAAAAAGATCGCCGGTTTGTTTGCAGAACATTTTAAATCCCTGGCACCAGCAGGAGTTTCGGTAGAAGTGACCGAGCATCACGGAGGACAAGGTTTTCTGGCCCCCATATCGTCACCCGTGTACCAGGCCGCCGCAAAAGCGGTTGGACAGGTATATGGGATCGAGCCTGTTCCCAGCCGCGGGGGAGGCAGCATTCCCGTGCTTGCCGAGCTGGAAGGGATCCTGGAAGCACCGCCGCTGCTCATGGGATTCGGCCTGGAACGGGATACCATCCATTCGCCCAACGAGAGCTACCTCCTGAGCCAGTTCCATAAAGGGATCGAATCCATCATCCTGTTTTACAAGTATTACACCCAGAAATAAAAGCAATGAAATGGCTTTTTATACTGACTTGTCTTGCAGCAGGGCTGCAGGAAGGTCATCCTGTTAAATTTTCGGCGAATTTTGACTCGGGAAGCATAGGGATAGTGAATCTGATTGATTCAGTCTGGGTCAGGCCTTCCAGGACCGATTCGGTGCTCCATCTTTCCTATGAGATCATCTCCCGTCCGGATCCTGCCAACCCGGCCAATCCTGATTTGCAGCCCAGCGCGCGCTGGTTCTATTTTATGATGGAAGGGGTCCGGGGAAAACACATCTACCTGGATTTCCAAAACACAGATCCCATGCGGGCCGTCTTTTCCTATGACGGGAAACATTTCCAGCGGTTTGAACATTACCAGGCTTCCCTGCGAAAGGTATCCTCGTTCTTTTCCCGGGATACGGTCTATGTTGCTTATTTTGTTCCTTACGGGCGGGAACTGCTGCAGGAACGCCTGAAACAGTGGACGTCTTCTTCCTTTGTGGTGATGGATACCCTGGGGACCAGCATGATGGGGCTGCCCATCCAGATGCTCACCATAACGGATCCCCGGGTTCCTGAGGAAGGGAAAAACAGGATATGGATCCACGCCCGGGTGCACCCCAGTGAATCTCCCGCAAACTGGCAGCTGGACGGGCTGCTGGGACGCTTGACGGAAGATTCGCCTGTTGCCCGGCAGTATCGCCGCCAGTCTGTCTTCTACGTGGTGCCCTTTGCCAATCCCGACGGGGTATATGGGGGATATTCCCGTTCCAACGCGCGCGGGATCAACCAGGAGATCAACTGGGACCACCACGATTCCATCACTTCTGTTGAGGTTCAGGCCTTGCGCGCCAGGATGGACTCTCTCACGCGGGAGCGCCCCTTTGACCTGGTGCTTAACATGCATGCCCAGTCCGATGACAAGATCAGTTATTACGTGCCCACTTCGGCATCCACCTACCCCGAATACCATGAAAAAGCCATGCGCCTGGCCTATCTGACAACAGACGATAATCCCTATTTTTTCATGGAAGACATGTTTTATTCCTCCCCGGCACCCCGTTATGTCGAGGGGTGGATATGGAACAGGACAAAGGGGAAAACACTGGCCATGACCATCGAAATGCCTTATTCCTTCTACAATGAAAATCCCGACAGGTCATGGGTTACCGTTACTTCACTAAGGGAAAACGGGGAATACCTGTTGCGTGCAATTTCCGATTTCTTTGGCTGGAATATCCCCGGACGCTATATACTCCAAGGCAACTTGAGGGGTAACAGGACCATTTTCCGCCATGAGAACCTGCCCGCAGGAGAATACCAGGTCTTTATCTGGAGGAATGCATGGATTCCCTGTGATACTGTGATTAAAAAACGCACCGGAACATTCCGATGCGTTATCCGTACCGATGGAGAACCCTACACGGGCCCCCTCCGGGTAAGCGAAAAGGCTATTTGGCAAAATTGACCGCCCGGGTTTCCCTGATGACTGTGATTTTCACTTGTCCCGGGTAAACCATCTCGTCCTGTATCTTGTGGGCGATATCCTGGGAGAGTTTTTCTGCTTCCTGGTCGCTCACTTTTTCAGAACCCACGATAACCCGCAATTCCCTTCCTGCCTGTATGGCATAGGTCTTGGTAACACCCGGGTATGACAGGGCAAGGTCTTCCATGCCTTTGAGCCTCTTTATATAGGATTCAATGACTTCGCGGCGTGCTCCCGGGCGTGCGCCAGATATGGCATCCCCGACCAGGACCAGTGGTGCGATCATGGAGGCCATTTCTGTCTCTTCGTGGTGGGCGCCTATGGCATTGCACACCTCGGGTCTTTCTTTGTATTTTTCGGCCAGACGCATGCCCAGGATGGCATGGGGCAGCTCGGGATCGTCATCGGATACCTTGCCTATGTCGTGGAGCAATCCGGCCCTTTTGGCCAGTTTGGCGTTCAAGCCGAGTTCAGCTGCAATGATGGAACAGAAATTGGCCACTTCACGCGAGTGCTGCAGCAGGTTCTGGCCATATGAAGAACGGTATTTCATCTTGCCCACCAGCCTGACCAGCTCGGCGTGAAGCCCGTGGATCCCCAGGTCAATGCAGGTACGCTTCCCTGTTTCCACGATTTCTTCTTCCACCTGTTTCTGGATTTTGGCGACCACTTCTTCAATGCGTGCAGGGTGGATGCGGCCGTCGGTCACCAGCTGGTGCAGTGCCAGCCGGGCCACTTCGCGCCGGACCGGGTCAAAGGCAGACAGAAGGATGGCCTCTGGGGTGTCATCAACAACGATCTCTACGCCTGTGGCGGCTTCCAGGGCCCGTATGTTCCTTCCTTCGCGGCCAATGATGCGTCCTTTTATCTCGTCGTTTTCTATATTGAATACGGTTACCGCATTTTCTATGGCCGTTTCCGTTGCAACACGCTGGATGGTGTTCACAACGATCCGTTTGGCTTCCTTGCCTGCCGTGAGCCGGGCTTCGTCCATGACCTCACTGATGTAGGACATGGCCTGGCTCTTGGCTTCCTCTTTCATGGTCTCTACAAGCTGGGCCTTTGCTTCTTCAGCCGACATGCTGGCCATGCTTTCAATTTTTTCTATCTGCTGCAGGCGCAGTTTCTCAAATTCTTCAACCTTTTTCTCGGCCAGCTCCAGCTGCGAGGCCAGGGTTTCTTTCAGGGTGGATACCTCTTTACTTTTTCGTTGAATATCGGCATTCTGCTGGTTCATAGCGATTTCCCGCTGTTTCAGCTTGTTTTCTGCCTGGGCGATCTTATTGTTTCGTTCAATGATCAGTTGTTCATGTTCTGTCTTCAACTGGAGGAATTTTTCCTTAGCCTGAAGGATTTTTTCCCTTTTTATGTTTTCCCCTTCTGTTTCAGCATCCTTAAGAAGGGTCTTGGCCTTGCTTTTCAGGATCACCGACCTGAAAATGGCATATCCCAGCGCAAATCCCACGATCAGGCAGATTGCAGCTATTATATATATATTGTTCATGGTTGTTATTATTGTATAGTTGTTTATGTTTTGTAGTCATAGCAAATAAAAAACCCGTTAGCATACCACTGTTTAGCAAAAACCCTGATTAGTAAGGTCTGGAGGGTCTGATTTTTGTTGCGAACTTCCCACGTCCCGAAACCGGAATTCCCCGAAGGGTTACAGAGGGGCCTGTTTTTAACAGTCAAGACACTCCATAAATTTAAAGTGTTGAGTTTCGCAAAGAGCTGGTATGTAACGGGTCAACTAATTATCTTTCCAGGTATTCTCCTAAAAAATTATCCAATGAGGCAATCTCTGTTACTATCTGACTTGTCTCGTCGTCCTTTTCATATTTGAGCAGGCTCAGAACAAACTGAAGGGTGGCCATTGCCAGGGCATCCTGTGTATCCTGCCCCGAATACTTAACGTTGAACTGCTCAATCTTCTGGTTTATCCGCTGCGCTGCAGCACGTACCATTTCCTCGTCTTCTGTCGCTATACGCAAAGGGTAATAACGATCCGCAATGCTTATTTTTATGGATAATTTATTGTCACTCATATTGGCGGGTTATCGGTTAAGCATGGTTAAACATTTATCGATTTCCCTGATCAATTTCCCGATCTTCTGCTTTGCTTCTTTGGTATCTTCACTTGTATTCAGAAAAGCACCAGCCATCTGGAGTTTTTGCACTTTCTGTTCTAGTTCTTCTTTTTCTTTTTTATATATATTCTGTTCTTCGCTTAAGGTTTGTAATTTTCTGTTCAATTCACTGTTTTCTGTCAACGCCTTTTCATGCAGTGAAATAAGTGTTTCTATCTTCTGCTTTAGCGGGTTGATAATGGCAGCGTGTTGAGGTTTCATATGCATTGTCCGTTAAGCAAAGATAATGCATTTTTAGCGAATAAAAAAAGAGGTCTAAATGACCTCTTTTACTTCTTTCATTCCCAGCTCTATGGCCTTCTCGTTCATAGGTATCAGATCATGATACCTTTCCGGTAGGGACTTCTTCAGACCCTTGATCACGTTGTCTTTTTGCAGGATGGGTTTCATTTTCAGATAGGCCCCCAGGACAACCATGTTGAAAGCCTTGGACATCTCCATACGGTTTGACAGATCGGCTGCCGCTATGGAGCAGACCTTAATGTCTTTGCGAACCGGATGGCGTGATATGCCGTTGGGGTCATAAAGTAACAGGCCCCCTTTCTTCACCATGGGTTCAAACTTGTCCATGGACTGCTGGTTGAGCACGATGGCTGTATCACACCACTGGAGGATGGGAGAGCTTATACGTTTGTCACTGATGATCACCGTCACGTTGGCCGTTCCCCCTCTCATTTCCGGGCCATAGGATGGCATCCAGGTAACTTCTTTATCCTCCATGATACCTGAATAGGCAAGGATCTTGCCCATAGAGAGGACGCCTTGTCCTCCAAAACCTGCTATAATCAATTCTTCTTTCATAATTATCTGTCTTTTATGTCTCCCAGGGGATAAAACGGGAACATGTTTTCTTCCATCCATTTATTGGCCTGTACCGGTGTCATTTTCCAGTTGGAATTGCAGGCAGAAACAATCTCCACAAAAGAGGTTCCTTTTTTCAGCGCCGAGTTTTCAAAAGCTTTCCGGATGGCTTTTTTTGCTTTTCTGACACTGCCCGGATTTTGCACTGACTGTCGCGTTACGTAACATGTTCCTTCCAGTTGTGCTATCAGTTCCGTTATCTTGAGTGGGTAACCGTTCAGGTCAGCCCTCCTTCCGTAGGGAGTTGTTGCCGTTTTCATTCCCAGCAGGGTGGTAGGGGCCATTTGTCCCCCGGTCATGCCATAGATGGCATTGTTTATGAAAATGACAACAATATTTTCTCCGCGGTTGCATGCATGCATGATCTCTGCCGTGCCTATGGAGGCCAGGTCACCGTCTCCCTGGTAAGCTACAACATATTTATCCGGGTACAAACGCTTGGTGGCCGTTGCCAGCGCCGGGGCACGTCCGTGTGCGGCCTGCTGCCAGTCGATGTTGATGTATTTATAGGCAAAAACAGCACAACCCACAGGAGAAACACCTATGGTCTTGTCCTGGATACCCATTTCTTCAATGACTTCTGCCAGTATTTTGTGAACCACGCCGTGACTGCAACCGGGACAGTAGTGCATGACTGTGTCTGTCAGCACTTTGCTCTTGCTGTATACAAGGTTTTCGGGTTTGATGATATCTTTAATGTCCATGGTAATTGCTATTATAGGTTGAATTTTTTTGCAAAAGCTTCGAATACTTCTTCGGGAGAGAAGAGGGATCCGCCCATCCTTCCGTAGAATTCAACGGGAACAGCTCCGTTTACGGCCAGCCTTACGTCTTCTACCATCTGTCCTGCATTCAGTTCAACGGACATGATGCCCTTAAGCTGCGACAACATCTCCTGGATGGCCTTTTCGGGGAAGGGGAACAGGGTAATGGGCCTGAGCAATCCCATGCGGATTCCTTTTGAACGGGCTTTCTCCAGGGTGCCTTCACAAATACGGGCAGAACTTCCGAATGCCACCAGCATGTATTCTGCATCTTCGCACATGTTTTTTTCAAAACGTACTTCGTTTTCCCTCATTTTCTGGTATTTTGCCTGCAGCCGCAGGTTGATGGCTTCCATCTCGGAGGCGGCCAGGGAAAGGGAAGAAATGATGTTACCATTACGGCTGGCGGGTTTACCCAAGGTTGCCCAATGGCCGTATTTTTCTGCAATTTCCTGGTTTGTAAGGCGTCTGACCGGTTCGCGCAATTCTACTTTTTCCATCATCTGACCAATGGCGCCGTCTGAAAGGATCATCACCGGATTGCGGTATTTAAATGCCAGGTCGAACCCAAGACCCACAAAATCGTACATTTCCTGTACCGAGGCAGGGGCCAGCACAATGATCTTGTAATCGCCGTGACCGCCACCCTTCACTGCCTGGAAATAATCTCCCTGGGCCGGCTGGATGGTACCCAGTCCGGGACCACCGCGGATAACATCGACCACTAGGCACGGTAATTCTGCACCGGCCATATAAGACATGCCCTCGCACATGAGGCTGATACCCGGGCTGGAAGAAGAGGTCATGACTTTTTTCCCGCAGCAGGCTCCACCGTAAAGCATATTAATTGAAGACGTTTCGCTTTCTGCCTGCAGGACTACCATTCCGGTCGTTTCCCAGGGCATCTCTTCCATCAGGGTCTCCATCACTTCGCTCTGAGGGGTAATGGGATAACCAAAATACCCGTCCGCTCCGTAACGGATGGCGGCCAGGGCAATGGCCTCGTTCCCTTTCTTTAATAATTTTTCTGCCATAGTATTCCTTTTGTTAAATTTTAACTCTGTATACAGTAATCACGGAATCCGGACATACGGTTGCACAATTGCCGCAACCGGTGCAATTATCCGGGTTCTCCATATAGGAATAAGGATAACCTTTGCTGTTAACCTTCTTTGCCAGGGCAATTGTTTGAGTGGGGCAATTCACCACACAAACGCTGCATCCCTTGCATTTTTCAATGTCTACTACAATAGCGCCTTTAAATGCCATATTAATTGAAATTATAAGTTGTTTATGAAAAATACTTACAAATGTATAGTAAATTTTTAAAATTGCTTACATTTTACTTTTCAAAAAAGGAAAATCCCTTAGAGACACCTTCCCATACCCTGTTCCAGTTGAGCAGGATTGCCAGCAGCAACAGGGGGATCATGATAATCATGATCTTTGCTTCCGGAGTCTGCCTTTTGTACCAGGCAAGGATTCTTTTGATCATGAACGTGATATTCTTATCCTGGCATCCACGGCTACCACGGTTCGTGCTGTTCCCAGAAGCGGATTCAGGTCCATTTCTGCAATCTCCGGAGCACACCGGCACAAGGCCGATACGCGGCATATAGCCTGTATGAACAGGTCTTCATTTACACCTTCCTGACCCCTGACACCCCGGATCAGACCGTATCCTTTCAGGTTGCGTACCATCCTGGCGGCTTCTGTGGCAGAAAGCGGGCTAAGCCCGGTACTGATGTCTTTGAGGATTTCCACAAAAATACCTCCCAGCCCGCAGACGATCGTGTGGCCGAATGAAGGTTCCCTTTTGGCCCCTATGAAAAGCTCCCTGCCTGTGAGTTGTGACTGGAGCAGGATGGCGGTGGTATCCTTGATTTTCATCATTTCCCTGAAGGCTTCACGCAACGTTTGCTCATCGCAGATGTTCAGCCTTACTCCTCCCACATCGGATTTGTGTACCGGGCCTACGACCTTCATAACCAGGGGGAATCCCACCCGGGATGCGGCAGCGGCCAGTTCCTGTTCATTATGGGCAACAGCTTCTCTTGGCCCAGGTATCCCGGCAGCATCCAGCAGGGCACTAACCTGGACCGGGGGCAGGTATCCTTCAGGTGCACTGTCCACGATCCGGCGGACGGACTGTTCATCTATCCCCGGCAACTCAATATCTTCAGGAACCGGGAGCGGGGTGTTCAACACCTTTGAGAGGGCCGAGCCAAAAACAACCTCGTCTGGGAAATAAAGCCTTCCTTTTTTCTGAAATTCCCTGATCTCTTCCACGACATTGAGTGTTGATGGGAATATGGGGTAGACAGGTTTTCTGCATTGGGACATTTTAATATGCAGTAGGTCGTAGACATCAAATACACTGTTAAGACCGGGGGATCCAAATATCACAGCCATACCGTCAAATTCGGGACACTCATTCTCTACAAAATCAATAATTTGCCCCAACTGCTGTGCAGTGCCTGTTGCCAGGAAGTCTATGGGATTTGCTGCAGAGGAGCCGGCGAATAGTTTTGCCAGCAATTTTTTTCTTTTACCTTCTTCCAGGGTAGGTACCCTTATCCCGTTCTCTGAAAGCACATCGGTCAGCATGACCGCAGGTCCTCCGGCATGTGTGATAATGCACATGTTTTTTCCTTTAGGAACGCCTTTAAGCAGAATGCAAGCCACGGTCAGGAGCTGGTTCCTTCCGTTGCAGCGGATGATGCCGGCTTTTTCAAACAGGGCTGTTACAGCGGTGTCCGGGCTGGCCAGGGCACCGGTATGTGATGAGGCGGCACGGCTTCCGGCTTCTGAGGAACCGGCTTTTACGGCAGCGATCCTGGCCCCCTTGCGGTACAGGGAAGAGGCGTGCTTCCATAATTTGAGGGGATTTTTGATGCTTTCTGCATAGATGAGCTTAACAGGAGCGCTTTTTCCATGAACGTAACTTTCGTCCAGGTATTCCAGTACTTCTTCCAAACCGGTCTGGGCAGAATTCCCTACAGAGAATACATTGGCAAAGGGAATGCCAAGCTGGACAGCCGCATCTATGATGAACAGGGCCGTTGCCCCGGAACCGGAGATCAGGTCTATGCTGTCGGGCACGAAGTGTGGTATGGGTGAGGTGAACACCCCGGCATAATTCTCATTCATATACCCTACGCAGTTGGGACCTATGAGGGTGGCCCCGTACTTGTCCGCCGTGTCGCGTATCTTTTTTTCAAGTGCTGCCCCTTCAGGGCTTTCTTCCGAGAAGCCGGCCGAAAAGATGATGATCCCTTTTGTGCCTTTGGTGGAACAAAGGGATTCAACAGTCTGCGGGCAAAAAGCAGCCGGTATGGCCAGGATGGCAACTTCTGCACCGGGTATCTCTTCCACGGTGTGATAACAGGGCAGATCCTGTATGGTATCGGCTTTTGGATTTACTACATAAAGTTTTCCGGGGAAACGGGTGTCGATCAGATTTTTTATCACTTTACCTCCGGGTTTGTGCAAGTCATTGGACCCTCCTACGACCACGATGCTTTTTGGACTGAGCAACTCTTTTGTAATCATGAATATAGCGTGTTTATCTTACAAAGGTAGCAATTTGTTTCGCAATTTGTCTAAATTTGTAACCTCATCAAACAGGGTCATTATGATATTGGTTGCAGACAGCGGATCTACCAAAGTTGCCTGGAGGGTAGTGCACAGGGACGGGACTATTCAGGCCGTCCAGACAGTAGGAATCAATCCTTTTTTTGTTTCCGAACAGGACATTCTCAAAACAATTGAACAAAGCCTTAAACCGGCCATACGGGGGGATGTCAGCCAGGTGTTTTTTTACGGGGCAGGAGTTGCCGGGAAGGATAAGATTGACATCCTGACACGTTGTTTTCAGACGGCTTTCCCCGGTTGCTCCGTGGAAGCCAATTCAGACCTGCTGGCTGCCGCACGGTGTCTATGCGGGTCGGAAAAAGGCATTGTCGCCATCCTCGGCACGGGAGCCAATACGTGTTTCTATGACGGGGAGAAGATCGTGGATAACGTGCCGGCCTGCGGTTACATTCTGGGAGATGAAGGTGGCGGCGCGGTACTTGGAAAGAAGCTTGTTTCCGATTACCTGAAAAGGATGCTGCCCCGCGATTTGAGTGAGGCTTTCGAAAAACAATACAAGCTCGGGTTGCTGGATATCATAGAAAAAGTTTACAGACAGCCCATGCCCAACAGGTTCCTGGCTTCGTTCACCTTATTCCTTGGGGATCACCAGTCGCATCCCTATGTGCAGGAGTTTCTTGGGAAAGCCTTTGATGAATTTTTCTCCCGCAACATTATCCATTATGACTACAAAACCTACCCGGTGAATATTGTAGGCTCGGTTGCGCATTATTTCAGGGAAGAAGTATTGGCATCGGCTGCCAGGCACGGGATGAAGGTGGGGAAGATCGTTCGTACCCCCATTGAAGGGCTGGTGGCATATCACAGGAATATTATTGCCCAACAGGAATGATACAGAAATTTACAGAACAACGGTCACGGTACGATCATCTGGAAAAGATGCCCGTCAGGGAATTGCTCGAAAACATAAACAGGGAGGACCAGACTGTGCCTTCTGCGGTAATCCCCTGTATCCCGGACATTGAGAAGCTGGTGGAAGGAATTGTTACCCGCATGAAGGATGGCGGCAGGCTGTTTTACATGGGCGCGGGCACCAGCGGCAGGTTGGGCATTCTGGACGCCTCGGAAATTCCTCCCACTTTCGGGGCTCCGTACGATCTGGTTATCGGCCTGATAGCCGGAGGGGATGCAGCCATACGCAAGGCGGTGGAGAAGGCCGAGGACAGCCTGGAGGCAGGTTGGGAGGAACTGCGGGATCACCATATCGGGATCAACGATGTGGTGGTGGGAATTGCTGCGTCGGGAACGACGCCTTACGTGATCGGGGCCCTTCGCAATGCCCGGAAAATGGGCCTGCTGACCGCCTGTATAACCTGCAATCCCGGATCCCCCGTGACACTGGAGGCCGAGATTCCCATTGTTGCCGTTGTGGGACCGGAATTTGTCACAGGTTCTACCAGGATGAAGTCCGGTACTGCCCAGAAACTCATCCTGAATATGATCTCCACTACTGTCATGATACGCCTGGGCCATGTGATCGGGAACAAGATGGTGGATATGCAGCTCTCCAATGCCAAACTCATTGACCGGGGCACCAAAATGATCATGGAAGATACGGGTATTGAAGACTACGACAAAGCGCGTTCCCTGCTGTTGCAATACGGAACGGTGCGTTCGGCAGTTCACGCCGTGAAAAACAATCGCCATGTTTGAGCCCCGTTATGTCTCCGATCTGTTGCAGAAGGCGGTGGATGCCTTTTCACGCCTTCCCGGCATCGGCCCGAAATCGGCCCTGAGGCTGGCCCTGCACCTGCTTAGACAGGAAGAGGAAGAGGCGGAAAACCTGGCACAAAGCATTACGGATTTACGCAGGAAAGTTGTTTATTGTTCCGAATGCCGGATGATATCCGATGCCCCCCTGTGTCCGGTTTGTTCCAACCCGGAGCGTGACCGGGGGATCATCTGCGTTGTGGAAAATGTACGGGATGTCATGAGCATTGAACATACCGGACGCTATAAGGGTTTATACCACGTACTGGGCGGAATCATTTCCCCCATAGACGGCATAGGCCCTTCCGACCTGGCTGTTGAACCACTCATGGAAAGGCTTGGCAGGGGAGGGGTCAGGGAAGTGGTACTTGCCCTGAGCACGACCATGGAAGGAGAGACCACGTGCTTTTATCTTTATAAAAAAATTGCCTCATACAAACTGACTGTCACAACCATAGCCCGGGGCGTGGGATTTGGTGACCAGCTGGAATACACAGACGAACTTACCCTGGGCAGGTCTATTGAGAACAGGCAGCCCTTTAAACCAGAATAACCCTTTATCGCACATGGAACATACATTCCCGCTTTCCTGGCTGTTAACTGCTTTTGCGCTCTATACGGCCCTGCTCTTTTTTATTTCCTGGCTCACATCGCGAAAAGCCGACAGCAACTCCTTTTTCCTGGGGAATAAGAAATCCCCGTGGCCCATTGTGGCTTATGGAATGGTAGGCACTTCAATAAGCGGGGTGACCTTCATCTCTGTTCCGGGCAATGTTATGAATGAAAATTTTTACTACATGCCCCTTGTGCTCGGCTTTGTGATAGGGTACCTGGTTATTGCCAAAGTTTTACTGCCCCTCTATTACAAAATGAATGTCACATCCATATACACGTACCTTGAAAACCGATTCGGATTCACAACATACCGCACGGGTGCCGCTGTATTTATGGTTTCACGCATACTGGGAGCTGCTGTCAGGATCTTTATCGTGGTACTGGTCCTTCACACGTTCCTGCCGGAAGGTTCTGTGCCTTTCTGGATTGTGGCAGGCGTGTTCATGCTGCTGATTTTTCTTTACACCTACCGGGGAGGGGTAAAAACCATCATCTGGACCGATGTGCTGCAAACAACCTTTATGCTGCTGGCTGTTATTCTAACGGTTGTTTCCATAGCCAGGGCCATGGACTGGAATTTTATCACCATGACGCGCGCCGTTGTGTCAACGGATTATTCCAGCTGGTTCAACTGGGACTGGAGCGCATCCAACAACGCGGTAAAACAATTCATTAGCGGGATATTCATAACCATAGTCATGACGGGGCTGGACCAGGAGATGATGCAGAAGAACCTGACCTGCAAAGATCTGAAATCGGCTCAGAAAAATATTTATACCACCAGCATCACCCTGGTTGTGGTGAATATTTTGTTCCTGACACTGGGGGCCGTAATGGCCATCTATGTGAACCAGCAACTGGGAGGCATGCAGGGCATAGGGCTGGCCGACGCCATGGGCACTTTCAGTAAAGCCCAGACAGATAAGTTGTTCCCCGTAATCGCTTCCCAATACCTTGGCCTGGGTGTGGGTCTTTTTTTCATAATTGGCCTGATTTCGGCATCGTATCCCAGTGCCGGCGGGGCACTCACTTCGCTGACAACCTCTTTTTGCATCGATTTTCTCGGCTTTAACAAGAAGAAAGATCTGGCACAGGAGCGGAAGGACAGAATCCGGAAATTGATCCATGCGTCTTTTGCTGTGTTGTTCTTCCTCATCATTTTGGTTTTATACGTTGTCAATAACCAGGCAATAATCAACCTGGTTTACCTGTTGGCTGCCTATACCTACGGACCGTTGCTGGGATTCTTCTTTTTCGGTATCCTGACAAAATACCGGGTGCGGGACAAAGTGACCCCTTTCCTGGCCCTTGCAGCCCCCGTTCTGTGTTACCTGGCAGACCTGGCATTCAAAGCCTGGTTTCATTTCGGATTGGGATTCACTGTCCTGATAGTTAACGGACTGCTCGTGTTTTTAGGAATGTGGATTTTCAGGGAAAAAACACCCCGGGTGACAGCCTGATGGTTGTTCGAAAAAAAAAGTTACCTTTGCAAAAATTATCTATCAGCAAATGCCAGACGGTTAGTTAACCATAGTAACCATTGCTTGCAAGGACTTAAAAAGAATTAGGTATGCGTTGTCGTGAAAAACATACAGGGAATTCAGGTACCTGCTGGCAAATTGCTCATAAAGTCAGATCAAAGCCGCGAAGTTGAAGGTAAACAAACGTTTGCAAACCGTATGTTTTACCTGTTAAACTTCGCATCATGATCGAAATATTTTACAAATACAAAGGGCAAATCTTAAACGATACAGATGTAACAATCCTGGATAAACTGGGATTGGATGATGTTTTATGGATTGATCTGCACGACCCCACAGGGGATGAAAAAAGGGCAGCGGAGGATTTCCTGGATACCACGCTGCAGAGCAGGGCCCAGGCCGAGGAGATCGAATCTTCCTCCCGTTACTCGGAAACAGAGACCACCATCTTTGCCAACACCAACTTCCTGATCCCCGGACCGGACGATTATTCTTCTATCCCGGTATCATTTATATTGTCAGAGAGCATTTTGGTTACATTACGGCACACACCGCTCAGGACCCTTGCCGAAGTCCAGCGCAAACTGCTGAACAACCTGAAACTTTATCCCACAGGTTACCACATCATGGTGAGTATCCTGGAGAACAGGATTGATGTGGATGCCGACCTGGTGGAGATACTTTCCAAGGAAATTACGCAATTGTCCCGGAGAATTGACCTGGGAGAATCCATGGATGAATCCTTTCTGCTGGATGTGAATCAGTTGCAGGAAAATACCATGGTCATCCGGACAAACGGTGTTGACAAGCAAAGGATACTGTCCGGGATTTTCAAGAGCGACAAATTTCCAAGGGACTTGTATACAAAACTGGAAATCCTGAACAAAGACATTGATTCACTCATACATCATGCCAATTTCAGTTTTGAACGGCTTGAATACCTTCAGAATACGGCACTGGGTCTTATCAACCTGGAGCAGAACAAACTGATGCGTGTGTTCACATTTGTTTCCCTTCTTCTCATGCCGCCCACGCTCATAGCCAGTATTTTTGGCATGAACGTGAAACTGCCCATCATTTCAGGGAACCAGATATGGGATTTTATCCTGTTGCTTTTGCTGATGCTCATGTCTGTGGTACTGGCCATATTTTTGTTCAGAAGGAGGAAAATGATCAAGTAAGCGGGGCAGTTTTCTCCTTAAGCCAGCGCGATTCTTCATAAGTCAGGAAAGGAACCATTTTCTCATATACACTTTTGTTGTACCGGTTGAGCCATTCGATTTCCCCCCTTTCCATAAGGGATACAACTATTGCCGAGGTATCGATGTGGCACAGGGTCAGGGTCTCGAAGCCAAGCCAGTGACCGAATTCATTCTCTTCCAGCTCCTTGCATAACAGGATGTTCTCATGCCTCACCCCATGGGAACCCTCCCGGTAAATGCCCGGCTCGTTGGAAGTGACCATCCCGGGGAGGAGTTCCTGGTCTTTCCAGGTCATCCTGATGTCCTGGGGACCCTCATGCACACATAAAAAATGCCCGATCCCATGCCCCGTCCCGTGTCCGTAATTGCGGCGGTACCTCCACAGCGGGTCCTTGGCCAGCATATCCAGGTGGGTTCCCCTGGTCCCTTTCAGAAAAACGGCCCGGCTCAGGGCGATCATTCCTTTCAGTGCCACGGTGTAATCTTCCCTTTCCAGGGGAGTCAGCGGTCCCAGCGGGACGGTCCGGGTGATGTCTGTGGTTCCGTAGAGGTAATGACCTCCCGAATCAATCAGGAAGAGCCCTTTTTTCTCCAGCCGGGTGCATGAAGCGGCCGCTGCGCTGTAGTGGGGCATAGCTGCATTGGCCCCGTATGCCGGGATGTACTGAAAACTGTCGCCCATGGCATCCGGGGAGAGGGTACGCATCCAGGACAGCTTGTCTGCAGCATCTTTTTCTGATAGCGGGATATCTTGCTCCAGGCTTTTTTCCAGCCAGAAGAGGAACCGCTCCATGGCCAGCCCGTCGTGAAGGAACGCTTTTCTGAACCCTTCCGTTTCAACAGGATTTTTGACGGCTTTTGCCAGGATGACCGGGGAAGGGACATCTTTTACCCCCGCTGTGCCAAAACGGGACAATAAAAACTGGAAAAGGCTGTGATTCAGTGTATCCCCATCGGCCATGAATACCGAATCCGGTGATATGCTTTCCAGCGTGGCCTTCAGGGATTCGTATGGAGCAATATCCACCCCCTGCGCCCTGAGTGTTTTTTTAACGCTATCCCCGACTTTTGCCTCTCTTATGAAGAGGGTGGCATTATGCGAATCCACCAGGGCGTAAGCAATGGCTACCGGATTATAGGGAATATCGTGGCTGCGGATATTAAAAAGCCAGGCTATCTGGTCCAGTCCGCTGAGCAGGATGTGAGAACAGTCTCCGTTGAATAACTCCCTGCGCAGCCACTGAATCTTTTCTTCCGTTTCCCGGCCGCAGTATTTCGGTTCCAGGACAAAGACAGGGCTTAACGGAAGGGGAGGCTTGTCCCTGCCAATATCATCAAGGTAAGAGGGCCTGTCGACAACGCTGCCGGCGTTGGCACGGACTGATTGGTGCAGCGCCATAACCTGCCGGTAAGTCATACACTCTCCGTCAATGCAGGTTACAGATCCTGCCGGCAGGCTGGCAGCAAGCCATTGCGGGTAATCCACGGCATCCGGGACACGCAGGGGATGCAGTTCGAATTCCGTTCCTTCCAGTTCTTTGCGCGCCTGGATAAAATACCGTGTGTCTGTCCATAGTCCGGCATGGGTGTGCGTAACGACCACGGTTCCGAATGAACCGGTAAAACCCGATATCCACTTTCTTTGTTGCCACCGTTCCGGGAGGTATTCGCTGCCGTGCGGGTCTGTGCCCGGGATGACTGCTGCATCCCAACCCTGCTGTTCCATCAGGCGCCGGAGCGCTGTGATTTTTTCCGATATATTCATGACTGGGAGGATCCTTTTTTGATTACATAACGATTAAACCATATGAGCCCTGCCATGCTCAGAATGCCTACACAGCTGAATATCAGCCATAGTAAATCGGGCCTGCCCATCTTGTCCACAAAGTGACTGTACAGGGGCGCCCCCACAAAACCGCCCACAAAACTGCCAATCACGCTGCAGAAAAAAGAATATCCCATATAAATGGCTTTTTTCCCGGATGGAGCAATAAGTCCAACGAATGAATTAAACTTGGGATGTGCGGTCATTTCCCCCAGTGTAAAAACTATACAGCCAGCTATAAAAACCCAGGCATGGGAAGAACAGGCCAGAATGGCCATGCCCGCAGTTCCCAGGCCTATGCCGGTGATTATGGTGGGCAGGGCCTTGAAACGGCTTACGATCCTGGATACGAACAGTTGCAGGAGGATGATCACCCCTGCGTTCAGGACAGTGACATGTTCCACGTCAAATTCCCAGGCAGACGGCTTCTGTGTCATCCAGCTAATGAGACCATTCACAGCATTGTTCACAGGGGTCATGTCCATGTATTCGTTCACATACCAGAGAACGGTCCCGTACATCTGGAAATACATGATCCAGAAACCGGAATAGATCAGGATCATAAGAATGAATTTCCAGTCCCGGAAAACGAGGGCTATGTCTTCGAAAATTTTGGAGAAAGGAACTTTTTCCCTGGCACGTATCGGCTCCCTGTAGAGGAAGATATTTATCAGGAGCAAAACCACACCTGCCGCTGCTGCCATCCAGAAAACATAACTGTAGGATTCCTTTTTAAGCACGGGTACCAAAAGGAGCGGAAACAGAAACGCCCCCAGGTTGATGGACCAGTAAAAGATGCCAAAACCCAGCGTGGAGTTCTTTTCTGTAGTCGAGTGGGCAATCGTGCCCGAAATAACAGGTTTGAAGAAACCTGCACCTATGGCCATCACAACCAATGAAGCGAAAACCAGCCCATAGGAGGTCATGAAACCGGTCAGGAAATAGCCGGTTATCATAAAGGAGAAAGCGATCATGAGAATATTCCTGAATCCGTACCGGTCTGCCAGTGCCCCGGCAATTAGGGGCAGGAAATAAAGCAGTGGAGGGATCGTTCCCATAATGGCACCTGCAGCTTCCCTGGAAAAGCCCAATCCCCCTTCACCGGGAGAAAGGACAAGGTAAACAGACAACACGGAAAGAACCCCGTAATAGGCTCCGCGTTCAAAGAACTCCATACTGACGGCTGTCCAGAAATTCCTGGGGAAGGATCTGATCCCGGATTCAGGTTTATTCATAAAATTAAGGATAAAAATTGTAGCTATAAAGTTACATTCTTTTGATAATTAAAAAATAACATTTACTTTTGCAGCCCCTGTAAAGGGTTTATAAATAAAGTCTAACCATCTAATTCTTATTGAACTATTAACATGGCAAAAGAAAAAGAATTGTCCCCAAAAAACAACCTGAACGACGTTCAGGATCCGGAAGAGATCGTCATCCGGCAAAAAGAAGAGGTTGAAGATTATTCGGAAGAAGTTCCTGAGGTCCACAGCCTTATAAAAAGCAAAACCAGCAATGAATCCATTCCTGTTGAACAGTTTGACTGGGATGCATTTGAGAAAGAAAGCGTATATGACACGGACAAAAGTGTCATAGAAGACCAGTACGTTCAGACCCTTAACAAGATCATTGAAAACGAGATTGTTGAAGGTACCGTCGTCGCCCTCAACAAAAGGGAAGTCATAGTGAACATCGGATTCAAGAGTGAAGGAGTGATTTCCATTAACGAGTTCCGTTACAACCCGGAACTGGCTGTGGGTGAAAAAGTGGATGTCTACGTGGAGACAGCCGAAGACAAGAAGGGACAGTTGATCCTGTCTCATAAAAAAGCACGGTCCCTGCGTTCCTGGGACCGCATCAACGAAGCATACGACAAGGATGAGATCATCAAGGGTTATATCAAATGCCGTACAAAAGGCGGTATGATCGTTGACGTTTTTGGAATTGAGGCGTTCCTGCCCGGTTCCCAGATTGATGTCAAACCCATCCGCGATTACGACGTGTTTGTCGATAAGACAATGGAATTCAAAATTGTCAAGATCAATCACGAATACCGCAATGTAGTCGTATCTCACAAAGCCCTGATAGAGGCAGAACTGGAAGCCCAGAAGGCCGATATCATAGGGAAACTGGAAAAAGGACAGATCCTTGAAGGTACCGTGAAAAACATCACTTCCTATGGTGTTTTTGTGGACCTGGGAGGTGTAGACGGTCTGATCCATATTACCGACCTTTCCTGGGGAAGGATCAACCACCCCGAAGAAATAGTCCAGCTTGACCAGAAGATCAATGTGGTTATCCTTGACTTTGATGACACCAAGAAACGCATTGCCCTGGGTCTTAAACAACTTACGCCCCATCCATGGGATTCACTGGGAGACAACATTACAGTCGGGACAGTGGTCAAGGGCCGTGTAGTGGTCATTGCAGATTATGGAGCTTTTGTAGAAGTGCAACCTGGTGTTGAAGGCCTGATCCATGTGACCGAAATATCCTGGTCTTCCCACCTGCGCAGCGCACAGGATTTCCTGAAAGTTGGGCAGGAAGTGGATGCCGTTGTACTCACCATAGATAAGGAAGAACGCAAAATGTCCCTGGGTATCAAACAACTCAAACCCGATCCCTGGGCTTCTATCAATGATAAATACCCGGTTGATTCCAGGCATACCGCCATGGTAAGGAATTTCACCAATTTCGGGATCTTTGTAGAACTGGAAGAAGGAGTTGAAGGATTGGTACACATCAGTGACCTGTCATGGTCCAAAAAGGTAAAGCATCCTTCGGAATTTACTTCTATAGGTGAAAACCTGGATGTAGTTGTTCTTGAAGTGGACCAGGATAACCGCAGGCTTCGCCTGGGTCATAAACAGCTCGAAGAAAATCCCTGGGAAGTGTTTGAGACCGTGTTCACACCCGGGTCCGTTCATGAAGGGACGATCACCAATTTTGTGGATAAAGGCGCTACCGTGACATTGCCCTATGGGATTGAATGTTTTGTAGGACAGAAGAATCTGGTAAAAGAAGATGGTTCAGCTGTTGCCCTTGAAGAGAAATTACCATTCAAGGTGCTGGAATTCAACAAGAACAGCAAGCGCATAACCATTTCCCATACCCGCATCTGGGAACAGGAATCCAAAAAAGCAGCTCCTGTGAAGGAAAAACCTGAAACGGAAGCTGAAACCACCCAGAAAGCCGTCAAGAAATTGAAAGCCAACCTGGAAAAAACAACTTTAGGTGACATTTCCGAATTGGCTGCCCTAAAATCGGAGATGGAACAGAATGCCGCTGACTCTGACTAGCCTGGGATGTGCTTCGGCACTGCCCACAAAGGATAATTATTTTACCGCTCACGTATTGAACATACGTGGGCGGTCCTTTTTACTTGATTGCGGGGAAGGCACGCAATTGAGCCTCAGGCAGCTGGGTATTTCACTGGGGGCGATAGACCATGTTTTCATTACCCATTTGCATGCAGACCATGTTTTTGGCATGCTGGGCATGATATCCTCCATGCATTTGCTCAAGAGGAAAGATCCACTGTATGTGCACGCGCCACGGGGCCTGGAAAAGCTCATTGCCTTTTATTTTGATTTTTCAGGAAAGCAGGATCCGTCTTTTCCCATCATCCATGAAGTGGTGGAAGGCCGGGAAGTGTTTCCGGTCATGGATTGCGATGAGGCTGCTGTCATGGCTTTTCCTCTAAGCCACGGTGTTCCCACCTACGGGTACCTGTTCAGGGAAAAACCCGTACGCAGGAGCGAACCAAGGTCTGTGGCTTATTGCACCGACACGGCACCGTTTCCTGAACTGGCAGGCTGGATAAAAGGGGTTGACCTGTTATTCCACGAGGCCACCTACCTGGAAAAAGACCTGGAATCGGCCATTAAATTCAAACACTGTACAGCGCGCCAGGCGGCACAAACGGCTCTGCAGGCGGGGGCGGGTAAGCTGTTGCTGGGGCACTTCTCGTCCCGATATAAAGAAACCCCGGCCTACCTGGCCGAGGCTAAGGAGATCTTTCCAAATACGGAATTAAGCACCGAAGGCAGAACCTTCAGCGTTCCACGAAGACTTATTTCAACATAGGCTGAATAACGTCAAAGAGAAGGTAAGCGACAATCAGGGTGACTATGATATTGAAAGTCTGAGCAGTCAGGAAGGCTTTCAGTGGCTTCCGGTTTTCTTTGGAGAATATTTCTTTGAACCTTGTTTCCAGCCCAATACATACAAAAGCTATACTGAACAGGGAATTGCTGAATCCTTTGGTGATCTTTCCTACGACTTTAGCTTCTTCTATGCTGAAGAAAATGCTGAAAATAAGAGATGCCAGAATAAATCCAAGCACAAATTTCGGGAAACGGTCCCAGATCATCTTTCCGGTTGGTTTTTCCTGTCCCTCCTTTCCCCTGTAGGTCCAGTAAAGGGCAATAAGAAAAGCTGCTATTCCCATCAATACATTTTGTGAAGATTTCACGATGATGGCTGTCTTCGCTGCTTCTTCTCCCAACATGGTACCGGCTGCAGCAACGGCTCCTGTGGTGTCTATGGTTCCGCCAAGCCAGGCTCCGGCTACCTGGGGGTTCAGCCCGATCAGGTTAGAAAGCCAGGGCAAGAGGTACATCATGGGGATGGCTATCACCAGCACCAGGGAGATAACTGTAGAGAGCTTCTTGTTGTCGCCCTTGATCACACCGCATGTGGCGATGGCGGCCGATACACCGCATATGGATACCCCGCTGGCCAGCATGGTGGCCATTTCATCATCCACCCTCATTTTGCGGGCTACCCAGAAAGCGAAATTCCAGACCACCAGTACAACCACCAATGCCTGGGCCAGCCCGTAGGCTCCTGCCTTCATAACTTCTCCGAATAAAATGGTTGAACCCAGGGTAATGATCCCGATTTTGATATAGAATTCACTCTGGATGGCAGGCTTCATCCATTTGGGAACCTTGAAGACATTGCTTATGATGAGTCCTAAGATGACCGCAAAGAAAACAGACTCCAGGCCCGTTGATTTTACGGCCGGTATGGAAGCAATCACATTCGAAAGCAATGCAAGCAGGTAGATGGCCAGGAAGGAGAGAAAGATCCCCTTCAGAGGCTTGTTAAGAATAAGGGAGGTCAGGTAGACCACCAGCAGCAGAAATATGAACATATATCCTGCGTCAAGCCATTCTTTGCCTGTTCCCAGTGTTTTTGGCATGACAGGCATTATGGCAGGAACTATCACGGCCAGCAACAGGATAATGGTGGCTGCAATAACAGTTATCCAGTCTTCGGTCAGGATTTTTTTCCACCAGGGTTTTTTAGTTTCTTTCATAATAGGTTGATTCTTTTATTATATGATCGTTGTCAGAAGCGCGCTGTCAGCATGATACCCAGCAGACCGCTGTTTTTCTCTTTCTGAATAAACGTCCGGTAGGTGTAGTTCACCTGCAGCCGGAACATTTTGTGGGGCCAATAATCAATTCCAACCAGGTAGTTGATCTGTCTGGAATTCTCATTGGCAATATCCACGCGCATGTAGTCGTATTTAAACAACGGCTGGAATTTGTCTGCAAAAGTATATCCGGCCAGCAGGTAAAAACCATCGCTGTCCTTCTGGTCTGTTTTTCCTTTAATGTATTCACCCCTGAAGAGGATCTTGCCATCGTCGTAGCGGGCACCAAAGCCGTACCGGGTTCTTGGGGCGAGCTCGCCATCCGGTCCTATTTTCCCGTTATAATACGAAGCGGACAGGGTTACAGGACGTATGGGATGGATATCGATCCGTCCCGTTATGTCTTTGTGTTTGTTGTTATCCTTGACATTGATGCCGGTGCCGTTGTAAAGACCGACAAAATAATCCACAATGTTGTACCCGTCCTGTTTGAAGAAGCCACCATACACCGCCACGCCGATATCACGCCCTGCTGCCTTATTGCCCGCCAGGTCATTGAATCCTGAAAGGTAACCTACCACCTGGGAATTCTCCAGGGTTTCCAGGTCAAGAGGACCGTACGGATTTTCCAGGGAGAAGGCGAGTTTGAACTGTCCCGCCTGCACGTTGAACATAGGGTGTATTTTGAGCCTTACAAATGCATCGATGATCTTTGGGGAAGATGCGAAATCGACCTGCAAACGGTAATCAAACCATTTAGCGGGCTCTCCCTTGAAATCCAGCCTGGCACGCCGGATATCAAAAGAGTTGGAGTTGTTTTCATACTGATACCGGAGGTTGATGAACCCCGACATTTTGGGCAGTTTTGAGAGGAAGCTTTCCAGTTTCCCGGTTCTTTCCTCCAGGTCAGAGACCTGTGCCTGTGCCTGCACTGTGTAAAAAAGTGAGGCTGTTAGTAATGAAAGAGCAATAATAATTTTTTTCATCGTAGTGTACCTTTATAATAGTATAAGGGTTGATAGTATATGCAAATATAGTAAAAGCATTTACTAAACAACAAGACTTGTGAAAAATATGGTAAGGCAAGGAAGGTTTTTGTACATTTGCAGGCATGAAAAAGAAACCCGAAGCCATAAAGAAATCAATGGTTATCTCGCTTTTGCTGATAGCCTTGCTCCCGTGGCCCGCCCAGGGACAGACAGACATCCTGAACCAGCAGGTTAACAAGGTGGGACAGGCCTTGTTTTTTATACAGCAGTATTACCTCGACTCCCTGGATACTACAGGGGCAGTGGACGAAATGATAACAACCCTGGTGGGACAGCTGGATCCTCATTCTTCCTATATTCCTGAAGCAGATGTCCGTTCCATGAGCGAACCCCTGGAAGGGAACTTTGAAGGCATTGGAATCGAGTTTGCGATCATCCGGGATACTTTGGTGGTGATGACACCTGTGGCAGGGGCCCCTTCAGAAGCAGTCGGAATCAGGGCCGATGACAGGATCGTTGCTGTTGACGGGGAAGCCATTTCTTCTCCTGAGCTGACAAACCAGAAGGTCTACAGCCTTCTGAGGGGACCTAAGGGAACACGGGTCTCCCTGACCGTGATGCGAAGGGGAGAACCGGATCCGCTTTATTTTGAAGTGGTCCGGGACAAGATCCCCATTCACAGCCTGGATGCGGCCTATTGGGCTACTCCTGATGTCATGTATCTGAAGATCAACAAGTTTGCTCTTACTACACAAGATGAGTTCATAGATGCTTTCAAAAACCTGGACAAAATGCCGCGGGGATTGATCCTGGATCTTCAGGGGAACGGCGGGGGTTACCTGGGTGCAGCCCTTTTTATGGCGGAGCAGTTCCTGGGCAAGGGCGAGATGATTCTCTATACCGAGGGTGGAAAAATGAAGCGTCAGGAAGTGCATGCCTCGGGGATGGGTTTCTTTATCAATACCCCGGTAGTGGTTATCATGGATGAAAGGTCGGCCTCGGCAAGTGAAATTGTTGCCGGTGCCATCCAGGACTGGGACAGGGGCCCCATTGTGGGACGCCGGTCTTTTGGAAAAGGTCTGGTGCAACAGCTCTTCCCCCTGAACGACGGATCCGAGCTGCGATTAACCGTGGCACGTTACCATACTCCGAGCGGCAGGGTGATCCAATCTCCGTATGTCATGGGGGAACAGGAAACTTATTACAGGAAGGTCCTGGAAAGATACGAAAGAGGCGAATCCTTTAACCAGGACAGTGTGCAGATACCCGATTCACTGGCTTTCAGGACATTGAAAAAGAATCGGGTAGTGTATGGCGGGGGTGGTATCATGCCCGATGTCTTTGTTCCGGCCGATACCAGTTATTATTCGGGCTATTTTGTTCAACTGGCAAGAAGGGGGATTGTCAATGCTTACGTAAACGACTACCTGGACAAAGAAAGGGAACTGATGGCCAGGAAATACGAAACATTTGAAGCTTTTGACCGGCAAGTTACCCTTGCAGACGTGCCGTTTGAAGGCCTGAAAGCCTATGCCGCTACCTTTGACATATTACCGGAGGAAGGAGACCTGGAAGTTTCGGAAAAGCATATCCGGACACAGATAAAAGCCCTGATAGCATCCAGGCTCTTTGGTACGGCGTGTTTTTACCGGGTGATCAACCCGGTTCTGCCAGAGTACAGAAAGGCGCTGGAAGTTATGAACGGCTTGCTATAACGCCCGATCCCACCAGTTCATCGCCCTGGTACCAGGCGGCAAATTGCCCGGGAGTGATACCGCGCTGGGGCTCCCTGAATATAATCTGCATTCCTTTTTCATGGCACAGGGTTCCTTTTTGCAGGGGTTGCCGGTAGCGTATGCGGATCCTGTAGTCACGTTCCTGGCCAGGCTCCATTTTCAGATCGGGCCTGATCCAGTGAATGTCGCTTTCCTCGATGGTCAGACGGGTATGGTACAGTCCCGGATGGTCCTGACCTTCTCCCACGTAGATAGTATTGGTTTCAATATCGGTAGAGAGCACAAACAGCGGGTTGGCATGTCCCCCGATTTGCAGCCCTTTTCTTTGACCGATGGTATAAAAATGAGCTCCCTGGTGTTCACCGATCACCCTGGAGGAACCATCGCGGAAGACTTCCACCACGTTTCCTTTGCGGGGAGCCAGTTTCTGTTGGAGGAAAACAGGCAGGTCCACTTTGCCCACGAAGCAGATTCCCTGTGAATCTTTACGTTCCGAAGTAGGGAGCCCGGCCTGGCGTGCCAGTTCCCTGACACGGGCCTTGGATAATTCCCCTATGGGAAAAACAGATTTTGACAACTGCTCCTGGTTGAGCTGGCAAAGAAAATAGGACTGGTCCTTATTCTGGTCAACTCCCTGCAGAAGACGGAACATCCCGTCGCTTGTTCTTTCTGTCCTGCAATAATGACCTGTTGCCACCTTTTGGGCTCCCAGCTCCAGGGCTTTTTCCAGAAAGGCATCAAACTTGATCTCACGGTTGCACAGGATGTCGGGATTTGGAGTGCGGCCTTTTTCATATTCGCGGAACATGTAATCGGCCACACGCAGGCGGTATGCTTCGCTCAGGTCCGTGAAGAAGAAAGGGATCCCGAGCTTGCGGGCAACCATTTTTGCCAGGTCCAGGTCTTCTTCCCAGGTACAGGAACCCTGGAGTGTTCCTGTGGCGTCGTTCCAGTTCCTCATAAAGAGGCCGAACAGGTCGTACCCCTGCTGTTTGAGCAGCAGGGCTGCAACTGAGGAATCAACTCCGCCTGAAAGGCCAACGGCTATTTTCATAATAAAAAAGGGTAAGCTTGGTGTATCGCACCGCTACAACCACCTACCCTTGCTGTCTTCCAACCCTGGGGGAGTTCAGTGGGAGCTGGTCGTACACGACTTACCCCATGCAAAGGTACAAAAAATCAGAAAGAATCAAAGCCAAAAGGCAGGAGGTCCTTAACACTTTTAAAAATGCGGACCTGTTCACCGGCTGCCAGCAAAACACGTATGGGAATGCCGCCTCTTTTTTCACTTTCCAGAAGTACCTGTCTGCAAATCCCGCAGGGAGAGGCTGTAATGGCTATGGTCAGGATGCGGTTGGCCGGGAAATTTGCGTGGGTATAGAAAACAACAGACCGTTCGGCACATATGCCGGCAGGGAAGGAGGCATTCTCCTGGTTGTTTCCACAAAGTATCTGCCCGTTGTCCAGACGAACGGCCGCTCCAACCCGGAATTGAGAATAGGGGGCATAGGCGCTACCGGCCGCTTTGACGGCTTGTTCAAGAAGTTCAATATCCTCAGGTCCAAGCTGGTCTTTTGTGGTTTCTGTATAATCAATGGTAAGGGTGCTTCTGTTCATAAGGCATGGAGGTTTATAGAAAGCAAATATAAGAATTTATACTACATTTGCATCATGTTGAATCCGTGTCTATATAAGGCATTTTGCTTTGTTTTCTGCCTTTTTCCCCTATCTGTTTCCACTTGGGCCTTCCCCTTGCCGGACGAGAGGGAGCAGAAAATTTCACGGGAACAGTACATAGACACCTACAAGGGTATTGCCGTTGCCCAGATGCACCGGTACGGTATACCTGCCAGCATTATCCTGGCCCAGGGATGCCTGGAATCGGGCAACGGGAACAGCCGGCTGGCCAGGGAAGCCAATAACCATTTCGGTATCAAGTGCCACGACTGGGAAGGAGACCGCATTTACCACGATGACGATGCATTGCAGGAATGTTTCCGAAAATACAGGACAGCAGAAGATTCCTATTATGATCACTCGGAGTTTCTCAGGACACGGCCCCGTTACGCGAACCTTTTTTTACTGGAGAGAACGGATTACACCTCGTGGGCTAACGGACTTAAAGAGGCAGGATATGCTACTAATCCCAGTTATGCCAGGCTCCTCATTGAGTTGATTGAACAGTACGGTTTGCATCAGTATGATTTGCTTGCTCCCCAAGACACCATAGGGAAACATATTCCGGAGGTACAGCCATGGGTGCCCTCCTATGATTTCACAGGGGAGGACGTTTTTTCCATTGACGTGGAAAGAAGGATTTTAAAGACCAACGGGAAACGTTACGTCTTGTCGGCCCCCGGAGATACCTACAGTTCCCTGGCAGCCGAATTCAGGCTTTTCAGAAGGGAACTCACCCGTTATAATGACGTGGCAGCAGACGCCGGTCTGGCTACCGGTGAAAAAGTCTACCTGGAACGTAAAGCCGGAAGAGGAAAAAGAGGCGAAGCTTCCTGGTCTTCTGCTCCCGGTGAATCCCTGGCCGACATATCGCAGCGTTTTGGGATCCGCCTGCAATCATTGCGAAAACTCAATCCCGGTGTAGCGGATTTCCCCGCTGCCGGCACGATAGTGCGTCTGAGATAAATAGGTGACCATGAGAAGAAAGTACGGAATATTGCGCTTTTTCATAATTTTGATTTTAGGAGCCGGCATCCTGGCCGGAGGGTGGGTTTTTCTTACGTTCCACCACCGCAACGTGGTGACGGAAAACGGGAAGACGGCCTTTTTGCTGATACCGGAAGGAACAGATTATGAGGGACTTATTGACAGTCTGGAAGCTGGTGGCCACTTGAAATTCGAACAGACTTTCCGATGGGCCGCACGGCGCGAAAACCTGCCATACAATGTGCATGCAGGACGCTACGCCATAACCCACGGAATGAACAACAGGGAACTGGCCAGAAAGCTGGCCATGGGATGGCAGGATCCTCTGAACATGACCCTGTCCGGTTCCATAAGGACTTTTGAAAGACTGGCTTCTGTGCTGGCAAGGAACCTGGCCATCGATTCGGCCTCGGTACTGGAACATTTAAAGAACGATTCCCTTATTTCCTCGTTTGGTTTTGATTCGGCAAGCCTGCGGGGCATGTTCATTCCCAACACTTATGAAGTCTACTGGACCATAAGCGAAGAAGAACTACTGGAAAGAATGCGCCGGGAATACGATCATTTCTGGAACGACCAGAGGAAAGAAAAGGCAAAAAGTATAGGACTTACGCAGAAGCAGGTTAGTACTCTCGCTTCTATTGTAAATGAGGAGACCGCAAAAGCCGATGAAATGCCGGAAGTGGCGGGCGTGTATATGAACCGCCTCCGGAAGGGAATGCCTTTACAGGCAGATCCCACCCTGATCTTTGCAGCACAGGATTATTCTATCCGCAGGGTGCTCAAAAAGCATACGAAGATTGAATCTCCTTATAACACCTATAAATACCGCGGATTACCCCCCGGACCCATTTCTGTGCCTTCAATAGAAGCCCTGGATGCCGTGCTCAATTATGAACGTCATAATTATTTGTATTTCTGTGCAAAAGAAGATTTCAGCGGGTATCATAATTTTGCTGTTACACTGAACGAGCACATGAAAAATGCCAGGCGATTCCAGCGGGCCCTGACCCTGCGCCTGAACCAGGAGGGACGGGCGCAATGAACAGGCCGGTGCTGTATCTGGTCCCGTCCCCGTTGGGGGATACACCGCCATCGGCTGTACTTCCTGCAGATCATATAGAGATGGTGAGAACGCTGCAATATTTTGTGGTTGAAGAACTAAGGACAGCCAGGCGCTACCTCTCGGCTTTAGGCCTGGATGTAAGGTCGCTGGAATTTGGAGTGCTCAATGAACATACATCCCCCGGGGAATTGAACGGACTGCTGGAACCTTTGAGAAAGGGTTATTCCATGGGAATGTTATCCGAGGCAGGTCTTCCCGCAGTGGCAGATCCCGGGGCAGAGCTGGTTGCCCTGGCGCACCGGGGCGGATTTCCGGTGGTTCCCCTTACCGGCCCCTCTTCGCTGATGCTGGCTTTGATGGCTTCGGGGCTCAATGGACAAAAATTCGCGTTCCAGGGATACCTCCCGGTAAAACCCGGTTTGCGGGACAAAAGGATCCGGGCTTTGGAAAAACAGTCGGCCCTGGAACAACAGACACAAATTTTCATTGAGACCCCTTACAGGAACGAATCCCTGTTCCGCGCCCTGCTGGCTTGTTGTTCTGCCTCGTCAAGGCTCACTGTGGCAATAAACCTTACCATGCCCGATGCGTTTATCTGTACCAGGACGATAGGAGAGTGGAAAGGCATGGAACCTGGTTTTTCCACTGCATACAGAAAAAAACCGTGTGTATTTTTATTATTGGCTTGATCTATGGCAACAATCGCTTTGAAGGATATGAAATTTTACGCCCATCACGGGTGTTTTGACGAAGAGCGTCTGATAGGCACTTTTTTTATGGTTGATGTAGAGATGTCAATCCCGGGCTGCCCGGCTGCCTTGACGGACAATCTGGAGGATGCGGTTGATTATTCTCATGCCTATCAAATAATCAGTGAAGAAATGTCTAAGCCCAGCCGGTTGCTGGAACACGTCGCCGGCAGGATTATCCGCACTTTGTCCCGATCCTTTATATTGTCTGATTGCCGTGTCACTGTATCTAAACTATCACCCGCCCTGGGAGGGGAAGAGGTGGGGCGTGCTTCTGTTACCCTGACCATGAAGGATCTGCAGCATGAATGAAAAAAGGACATTTACTGTCGTAACGCTGGGTTGCAAGCTCAACTATGCCGAAAGTGCAACCATAGCCCGGGAACTGACGCTAAAAGGTTATCAAAGGGTGGGCGCTTCAGCAGGGGCAGGTATCACCATCATCAACACGTGTTCTGTAACGGAACACGCAGACAAGAAAAGCCGCCAGGCCATACGAAAAGCGTTGCGTATCAATCCTGAAACACGTGTCATCGTTACCGGCTGCTCGGCGCAACTGAGGGCAGGAAGCCTTGCCGGGATCCCTGGGGTCGGGGCAATATTGGGAACTGATTTCAGGGACAGGGTGGCGCAAGTGGCCGCTGATCCGGTCTACAGGGCTCCGCTTATAGGTCCGGGGGGGGCGGGAAAGGTTTTTTTCCCTGCCTGGTCTGCCGGTGAGGACCACCGTGACAGGACAAGGTCCTTTTTAAAAGTGCAGGATGGCTGTGATTATTGCTGTACATACTGTACTGTGCCGCTGGCCAGGGGCCGGAGCAGGAACATTCCAATAGCACAGGTGGTGCAGCAGGCACAGGAAATAGCCGCCAGAGGGGTCAAAGAGATCGTATTGACCGGCGTTAACACCGGTGATTTTGGAAAAACCACGGGAGAGTCTTTTGCCGGCCTTCTGCGAGAACTGTCCCTTGTGAAGGGGATTGAACGCTACAGGATATCCTCCATAGAACCAAACCTGCTGACAGAAGAGATCATAGAAATGACGGCCTCGATGAAGTGTTTTCTTCCCCATTTCCACATACCCCTGCAAAGCGGCAGCAGCCGGATCCTCCGGAAAATGGGAAGGAGGTATGATCCCGGTTTGTTTGCCCGCAAGGTAAGGTTTATCCGCTCCCTGATGCCTTATGCTTTCATAGGTGTTGATGTTATTGCAGGTTTTCCGGGAGAAACAGAGGCTGATTTCATGGAAACCTACAAACTGCTTGAAGACCTGGAACCTTCCTATCTGCACATTTTCCCATTCTCTCCCAGACCCGGCACTCCTGCTGCCTTGTTGCCTGTTTCAGAAAGGGTCCGTGAAGGGATCATTACCGAAAGAACACGCATGCTGGGTCAACTATCCGACCGGTTGCACCGGGAGTTTATCCAGGCGAACAGGGGGAGAAAGGAGGAAGTGTTATTTGAGGGCAAGACCGGCAGCGGGAAGATGCACGGTTATACCCGCAATTATATCCGGGTGGAACGGCCGTACGACCGTTCCCTGATCAATACGGTTGTGGAAATCATACTGGATTGACCATGTACTGGGAACTGTTCAAGGTGTTTTTCAGGATCGGGGCCTTTACCATAGGCGGAGGACTTGCCATGTTGCCGGTAATAGAAAGGGAGGTGGTGGACCGTAAAAAATGGCTCACAAAAGAAATGTTTACCGATATTCTGGCTGTGACACAGACAATGCCCGGTGTTATTGCTGTCAATATGGCCGTAGCAGTAGGATATAAGGTCAAGGGAACGAGAGGTTCCCTGGTGTCTGTTCTGGGGGCTGTCTGTGCCCCGTTTTTTTCCATCCTTGCCCTGGCCATTTTCTTTCAGAATTTCAGGGAAAATCCTGTTGTAGAAAAGATTTTTACGGGCATGCGACCGGTGGTTGTGGCGTTGATCGCAGTTCCGGTCATAACAACCATGCGTTCCATAGGCCTGACTTATGCGACCGGGCTGATCGCAATTGCCGCCACGGTGCTTATATGGTTACTGGGGGTATCTCCTGTCTGGATCATCCTGGCTGCCGGACTGGGAGGGTATGTCTGGTTCAGGATAGAAACTTACCGTAAGAGGAGGCGCGGGCTATGATCTACCTGGAATTGTTTTACACCTTCTTTAAGATCGGTTTGTTTTGCTTTGGGGGAGGCTACGCGATGCTGTCCCTGATCCAGGACGAAGTGGTTTACCATAACGGCTGGATCACCATGGAGGTTTTTTCCGATATTGTGGCAGTATCGCAGATGACCCCGGGTCCTATTGCCATCAATACGGCAACTTACGTAGGTTATACTGCTTCGGGAGGAAATGTCCTTGGATCGGTCATGGCAACCCTTGCCCTGATCATCCCTTCTGTCGTGCTGATGTCCATTGTAATCCGTGCTTATAGAAAATATAGCGAAAACAAAGCCTTTCAGGGGATATTCAGCGGGATCCGTCCCGTTGTTGTGGGACTGATTGCTGCTGCCGTCCTGAATATGGCGACTCCCGCCAATTTTGTGGATTACCGGAGTTACCTGCTCTTTTCGGGCAGTTTTCTGGCCGCCTATTTCTACAAAGTTCACCCGATTCTGCTCATGGTGCTGGGTGGCCTTGCCGGATATTTGATGTACTGAGGTTTTTCAGTAAATTTGTTGTCTTTGATTATACTATGCAATTCAAACTCAAGGCGCCGTATGAGCCTACGGGAGACCAGCCACAGGCCATTGACCAGCTAAGCTCACTCTTAAAGGAGGGAACTGAAGCTGCCGTCTTGCTTGGGGTTACTGGTTCCGGGAAAACATTTACCATGGCCAATGTGGTGGAACATTTGCAAAGACCAACACTGGTCATCAGTCACAACAAGACGTTGGCTGCACAGCTGTACGCCGAATTCAAAAGCTTTTTCCCTGATAATGCAGTAGAATATTTTGTTTCCTATTATGATTATTACCAGCCGGAAGCCTATTTGCCTGTAACCGATGTCTATATTGAAAAAGACTTGAGCATTAACGATGAGATAGAGAAATTGCGCCTGAGCACTTCCTCTTCTTTGTTAAGCGGCAGGCGCGATGTCCTTGTTGTTTCCAGCGTTTCCTGCTTGTACGGCATTGGCAATCCCGATGATTTCCATGCCAATACCATAACCTTGAAAACAGGACAGGTCCATGATTTCAACCAATTGCTGTACCGTTTGGTAGATGCGCTGTATTCGCGTAATGAAAACGAATTCAAAAGAGGGACTTTTCGTGTTCGGGGTGATGTTGTGGACGTATACCTGGCCTATGATGATATTGCCTGCAGGATCTCTTTCTGGGATAATCACATTGATTCTATTGAACGGGTTGATCCCATGACCGGCGGGGTGATAGAAAAGATTGAAGGCATTGCCATTTACCCGGCCAGCGCCTTTGTAACCACCAGGGAGAGGAAAGAACAGGCCATAAGAAGTATCCAGGACGATCTGACCGACAGGGTGGCTGTACTTAAGGAGTTAGGCAAGCATTTGGAAGCCAGGAGGTTGTTGGAGCGTGTGGAGTTTGACATCGAGATGATGCGTGAGCTGGGCTATTGCCCGGGCATAGAAAATTATTCCCGGTATTTTGACGGACGTCCTCCGGGAACAAGGCCTTTCTGCCTGCTGGATTACTTTCCGGAAGATTTTCTGACCATAATTGACGAGAGCCATGTTACACTTCCCCAGATACGGGCCATGCACGGAGGCGACCGCTCCCGCAAGGAAGTGCTCATAGAATACGGCTTCCGTCTTCCGGCGGCGGCAGACAACCGGCCCCTGACCTTTGGCGAATTTGACCAGGTAATTGGGCAGCGCCTCTATGTATCGGCCACCCCGGCTGATTATGAACTGGAAAGGTCAGGCGGGCTGATTGTGGAACAGGTGGTACGGCCCACGGGCCTGCTGGATCCCCCAGTAGAAGTGCGCAGGACAGAAGGGCAGATAGATGACCTGATAGAAGAGATCCGTCGCCGGGCAGCCAAAGATCAGCGCGTTTTGGTCACGACACTCACAAAAAGGATGGCGGAGGAATTAGACAAATACCTTCAAAAGATCCGGGTACGCTGTACCTACATTCATTCGGACGTGGAAACCCTGGAACGGATCAGGATCCTGGAAGAATTTCAAAAAGGGTATTACGACGTACTGGTGGGAGTTAACCTCCTGAGGGAAGGTCTGGATCTGCCGCAGGTTTCCCTGGTTGCCATATTGGATGCAGACAAGGAGGGCTTTTTGCGTTCAGAAAGAGCGTTGACCCAGACAGCAGGAAGGGCAGCACGCAATGTGGAAGGGCGTGTGATCATGTATGCCGACAAGATCACCGATTCCATGGCCCGGACCATAGAGGAAACGGAAAGACGCCGGAAAAAACAGATGCAATACAACCTGGAAAACGGGATAACCCCCAGACAGATAGCCCTGAACATACGCCATACCATGAACCAGGAACCCGGTTATGACGAGATACCGGATGTTGTGACCATGGTGGCCGAAGATCCGGTTGCGCGTGCCATGACGCCGCAACAACTGGAACAAGCCATAGATACAGCCAGGAAAAGAATGGAAGAGGCGGCCACAAAACTGGATTATATTACAGCTGCAAGGTTCCGCGATGAAATGTATGGGCTGGAAAAATTACGCAAATGAATCAGACAATGACAGATAAGGCCCGGGAGATTGCCTCTGTCACGCTGGAAGGGCTGACACGGGGCAACGGTACTTCTTTCATGCATCATGTAGAGGCTGTAGCCGCCATCGTGGAAAAGGAAATCGGACTTGCCCGGGAGGCCGTTTCTACGGTGTACCTGCATGAGGCAAGCCGCAAGCACCCGGAGCTGCTGGAAGAGATAGATCGTTTGTTTGGTGCTGAAATTGGCCAGATGGTTCTGGGACTGAACCGGATATCCACCATCAATCCCAGGGACACACGCTTGCAGGCCGAGAATTACCGGAAACTGATCATATCCTATTCCGCCGATCCCAGGGTTACCCTCATCAAACTGGCCGACAGGCTGGAAGTCATGCGGTCGCTAACCGATTGTTTTCCCAGGAACGATCATGTAAAAAAAGCGACTGAAACCATGATGCTATATGCTCCACTGGCACACCAGCTGGGTTTATACGGTATCAAGAGCGAACTGGAAGATCTTTCTTTCAGGATCCTCCAGCCGGAAGATTACCGTTTGATCACCAACAACCTGAGAGCTACCGAAAATGAACGGAAGTCGCAGATTGCCCGGTTTGTCAAGCCACTGGAAACGGAACTCGGAAAGGCCGGGATACAGTACGAGCTCAAGAGCCGTACCAAGACAACCTATTCTATCTGGCGCAAGATGCAGGTGCAGCAGGTTGGCGTGGACGAAGTGTACGATATCCTGGCGATCCGCTTTATCGTGGACACAACACCGGATAAGGAGAAGGAAGTCTGCTGGCAGGTATACTCCATTGTCACGCAAATATATGAACCCATCCCCGAGAGGATGAGGGACTGGATCACGGTACCTAAAGCCAGCGGGTACGAATCGCTGCATATCACAGTCCGCGCCCCGGAGGGCACAACACTGGAAGTTCAGATCCGCAGCCGAAGGATGGATGTGGAGGCAGAGTACGGGATTGCAGCCCACTGGGCATATAAAGGGGTTAAAACAGAGCAGGTGATGCGCGATTGGCTTGCCGGTGTGAGGAAACGTCTCCAGAATCCGAACCAATATCTTTCAATCCCGGAAGGGGATGTATTCAAGCCCGACGAGATCTATGTTTTTACCCCGACGGGTGATCTGAGGCAACTGGCAGCCGGGGCAACCGTACTTGATTTTGCTTTTGATATCCACACCAATATAGGTCTGAAATGTACGGGCGGCCGGGTGAATGGTAAAATGTCGCAGGTCAGGGATGTGTTGCACACGGGAGATGTGGTGGAAATACTGACATCCAGGAACCAGAAACCTTCAAAGGACTGGCTCGGCTTTGTGGTTTCGGGAAAGGCAAGGAACAAGATCCGCCAGAAATTACGCGAAGAGGCGGGAATCCAGGATGCGGCAGGACGGGAAATGCTGGAACGCCGCCTGAAGAACTGGAAACTGGAACCAACGCCGGAAGATATGACCCAGCTGCTGAAGCATTACAGGATAAGGCAGATCAGCGATTTTTATGCCGCCATAGCCCGGGAAGATATTTCACTTCAGGATATCAAGTTGTTCCTGTTGCAGGAAAAAGAAAAAGCAGAAAAACCGGAGGCCGGAGCGGGTCCGGCGGAGCAGGCAGAAGAAAGAACCAGGGTAAAGGAGGGAGACTACCTGGTAATTGATCATACATTTGGAAGGATTGGCTACAAGCTGGCCAGGTGTTGCAATCCGGTGATTGGAGATGACATTTTTGGATTCGTGTCCATAAAGGAAGGGATCAAGATACACAGGATGAGCTGCCCAAATGCCGCCCGCCTGATGACGAAATACCCTTACAGGATACAGAAGGTGCGGTGGCGCGATACGGTGGCCTCGGCCATTTTTCAGATAACCATACGGTTCACAGCGTACCAGGAAGCCGGACTGGCTCAGGAAATCAGCGATGTTATCGGAAATCTTTCGCTGAACCTGCGCAGTTTTACGTTCTCCGGGCAAAGCGGAAAGATTTCCGGGAAGCTGCAGGTGGCGGTTAATTCAAATAAACAGGCGGACCTGTTGTTGTTCCATCTCCGGAAAATCAGGGGGATCATTAAAGTTGGCAGGGAGTGATGTCATGAAGGAAGAGAAAATTATAGTCAGGGGCGCGCGCGTCCACAATTTGAAGGATATATCCATAGATATCCCCAGGGACCGGTTTATTGTGATCACCGGAGTATCCGGTTCGGGAAAATCATCCCTGGCTTTTGACACGCTTTTTGCTGAGGGGCAAAGACGTTACGTGGAAAGCCTGTCGGCCTATGCGCGCCAGTTCCTGGGAAGGATCAAAAAGCCCGATGTTGATTCCATTGAGGGGATACCTCCCACCATTGCAATTGAACAAAGGGTCAATACAAGAAATCCCCGTTCCACACTGGGGACAGCTACAGAAATATTCGATTACCTCCGTCTCTTGTATGCCCGCGTGGGAAGGACCTACTCTCCGGTCACCGGAAAAGAGGTAAGGTGTCACAGCCAGGAAGATGTCCTGCAGTACATTTTATCGCTGCCCCCGGGTACATATGCCATGCTGCTGGCCCCGTTCGGATGGGATGATGCCCGGCGACGCGTAGAGTACCTGTTGCAATTGCAACAGGATGGTTATGTCCGTTTTCATGACGGCATTGATATGGTGCGTACCGGGGACCTGCTGGGCGATATGAACAAATATGCTTCCAGGAATGTGCTGCTGCTGGCAGGCCGTGTGGAGTCGCGGGATGATCCCGATAACAGGGCCCGGATCCTTGAATCGGTACGTTCTGCCTTTACCATTGGACAAGGTGCGCTGTTTGTCCGCCACGGGGAAGAAACGGTAGCGTTTTCCAAGCGTTTTGAAGCCGATGGGATCACGTTCATGGAACCGACCGAACACCTCTTCAGTTTTAACAGTCCCCTGGGGGCTTGTCCAGAATGCGGCGGTTACGGACAGGTGACCGGCGTAGATGAATCACTCGTTGTTCCGGACCAGAGCCTTTCTGTTTACCAGGATGCCGTTGCCTGCTGGAGGGGGGAGGTCATGAGCGCCTACAGGGACGAAGTGGTCAGGAATGCCACAAGGGCGGGTTTTCCTGTGCACAAGCCCTATAACGAGCTTTCCGCAGCAGAAAAGGAGTGGCTATGGAATGGAGATTCCCGTATCACGGGAATTCACCCGTTCTTTAAAAAACTGGAAACGGCCCGATACAAGATCCAGAACAGGATCCTGATAAGCCGTTATACCGGCAAGACGTTGTGTCCCGCATGCGGCGGAACCAGGCTGCGTAAAGAGGCCTCTTATGTGAAAATAAACGGCAAACGCATTGACCAGCTTCTGGAAATGAATGTTGAGGATCTGGAAGCCTTTATTGATGGGATAACCTGGGACCCGAAAGAACTGGAGATTGCCGGCAGGACCATCCAGGAAATTTCGTCCCGCCTGCATTTTCTGAACCAGGTAGGGCTTGGTTACCTGACGTTGAACCGGAGGTCTTCCACTTTGAGCGGGGGAGAGAGCCAGCGCGTTAACCTGGTCAGCTCGCTTGGAAGTTCCCTGGTAGGGAGCCTTTATATTCTTGACGAACCGAGCATAGGCCTGCATCCCCGGGATACCCAAAGGCTGTTGTCCTCACTCATAGCCCTGAAAGACCTGGGCAACACCGTATTGGTTGTGGAACATGACGAGGAGATCATGCGGGCTTCTGACCAGATCATTGATATTGGACCACTGGCAGGAAAAGACGGGGGAAGGCTCATGTACCAGGGGCCGCCGCTCCAACCGGGACAGCCGTGCGAACCCGGAGAGAGCCGTACACTCCGGTTCCTTGCAGGCATTCATGTCATCCCGGTTCCTGATACCCGTCTTACCTGGAATTCCTATATCGGAGTGGAAGGAGCATCCCACAATAACCTGAAGGGAATAGACGTGAAATTTCCCCTGCAGGTCTTTACAGCGGTTACGGGCGTCAGTGGTTCGGGGAAATCCTCGCTTGTCAGGGATATCCTGTATTATGCCCTGGGCAGGGAATACAATCAGGGCAGGATGCTTGCTCCAGGTGCATTCCGCCGTATTACGGGAGACCTGCACCGGATAGGGGGAGTGGAACTGGTTGACCAGAATCCCATAGGAAAGTCCACCCGGTCAAATCCCGTTACCTATATCAAAGCCTATGACGACATCCGGAAATTGTATTCCGAACAACCTTACGCACGTATGAACGGTTACGGGCATTCGCACTTTTCTTTCAATATAGAAGGAGGAAGATGTCCCGAATGCCAGGGCGAAGGGGTAGTCAAAGTGGAAATGCAATTTATGGCGGATGTTATCCTAACCTGCGAGTCCTGCGGGGGAAAACGTTTCCGGCCCGATATCCTGGAAGTAAGGTACAAAGACAGGAACATTTATGACATACTGGAAATGACGGTCAGGGAAGCCATTGATTTTTTCTCTTCCCATGACGATCCTACTGCCCGCCGCATAGCCGATAGACTCATGCCGCTGGACCAGGTGGGACTCTCGTATATAAAACTGGGCCAGAGCAGCAGCAGCCTGAGCGGGGGAGAAAGTCAGCGGGTGAAACTGGCTTATTTCCTGTCCAGGGAAAATACCATGGCCAACCGCCTCTTTATTTTTGATGAACCCACCACGGGGCTTCATGCCTATGATATCGAAAAACTGCTGAAGTCGTTTTCTGCCCTGATCTCCAAGGGGCACACGGTGCTGGTTGTTGAACACAATATGGATGTGGTCAAATGTGCCGATTGGGTCATTGACCTGGGTCCCGGGGCCGGCGATAAGGGGGGCTCCTGTTGCTATTGCGGCACACCGGAAGGATTGGCTCAGCGATCCGATTTGCCCACCGGCCTGGCCTTACGTTCAAAAATCCCTGTGTAACAGGAACAGGGATCGTGAGAAGTTGTTATTTTTGTAACATGGTTAGAAAATCCCTCCTGTCGATCCTGTTGACAATGGCTTTTTTCTGGATGCCTGCCCCACATCTGGCAGCACAGGAAACAGACTCGTTCACTTCTTCTTTCTGTATCGCGCCCCAGATTGGAACGGACATAGGGGGAACCCTGCCGATTCCCTTCTCTGCCATAGGCGGGGCTTTCAATGCTTATCCAAAATTGAATGCCACCCTGGGAGCCCGCTTTTTTCTGAACCTTCATCCCCGCTGGAGCATAGGAGCCAATTTGAACTACAAAACCATTGCAATGGACGCAGATGCACGCGTAACCAACCAGAAGTTCAAGGGAGAGAATACAGTCCAGTATTTTACAGGGACTTCTGAAATGTCAATAAGCTTTCAGTTACTGGAACTGCCCGTGTATGTGGAATTCCTGACCGGCTCAAAAAGGCAGCATGGCATGCAGGTGGGGTTTTTCGGATCCTGGATTATGAGGTCTCATTTCATAACCTATGCAAACAAAGGATTTATCGGCTCCGAACCGGACCGGATGGATTCTGCTCTTTCAAGTCCCCAGGTTATGGATTTTTCGGCGTTGCTGGACAACTGGGATGTAGGGCTGCTTGCAGGCTACGAATCAAGGATCTTTCCCCGTATCAGGATGGGTTTGCATGTGATGGTTGGTCTGAAAGATATCTTCCTGCCCGGAAGCGATTTTTTTGACTATAAGATGAAGCAAGTCCGCGGAAGTGCGACTGTTTCCTATGACCTGGTACGGATTTTTCAGCGATAAGCAAGGTCCCAGAGAGAAAAAAAGAGCCACCTGACCCTTTTTTCCAGGACGGGCAGATTAATGATTTCAGGCGTATCTGAAGGCTTGTACGTATGATCATTCAAACCTGAAGAGATAAGCAGCGAAGGAACTCCCATCTGCGCCAGGATGGATTGTTCTGTCATGGTAAAGTAAATGTCTGCAAAGCCCGGGCTGTTATAAAATGAATAATCCAGATCCAGTCCAAGGTTAAAGAAAAAATTGCTATTGTTCAGGGAACGGACTATATGAGGGGGCACGGCACCGGCCCCCAGGATCAGTACATAATCCAAAACTGAATCCGGAGGTTCAAGACTGGTGCCCAGCATATCCAGGTTCATATTCAATACAATCTGGTTCGCAGGTATGCCAAGTGACAAGGCAAAGATCCGGGCTCCTGTCATGGAGAATTCCTTTGCATCATAAGCCACAAAAATTATATTGCGTCCGGCCCGGTACCCTTCTTTTTCCAACGTGCTGAAAATCCTCACCAGCGATAACAGGGCAGAGACACCCGAAGCATTGCTGTCTGCCCCTGGATAATGAATTCCGTTGATCGTACCCAGGTGGTCGTAGTGGGCAGAAACGACAATGTATTCATCGCTACGCGTCCTGGCAGGGACCCAGCCTATTACATTCCTGCCGCGCTGCCCTGCCGGACATGCAAATCCCTGTATAAAAGAGGTGTTGTCGCGCTGCGGGTTGCCTGTGCCCAGGGGAAGCAATCCGTATTCCAGGAATTTTCCGGCGATGTAGCTTGTAGCTGCCGAGCCTCCGGCCGTTCCGGTTTCCCGGCCCTGCAGGGTACTGTCCGAAAGGAAGCGGATATGGGAGTCCAGTTCCTTCCGGTCAATCAGTCCGGCATACAGCTCGGGTTGTAAAAGACGGGTCTGCACAGAATCCGGGACAAGATACGGGGATAAGCCCAGGCATAAGGCAAACAGAAGGAGCATCGGCATATTTTTTGTCTTTAACGCTGCAAAGAAACGAATTTTCCTGTCAATTTTTATATCTTTGAAAAATGGCAAAAAGACTACGCCTCCATATTTTTTTATTGATCCTGGTTTTCATAACGGCGGGAAAGGCACAGGCCCAATACGACAAACAGCAATTTTTCTACAGGGGACAACACCTGTTATTTGAAGGGCGCTATCAGCAGGCTATAGATAATTTCAACAAACTGATCCAGCTTGATCCAAACTTGCACGAAGCTTATTTTTTCAGGGGCATCGGCAAGTATAACCTCGGGGATTTCCTGGGAGCCAGGGCAGATTTTGACAAAGCCCTGAGCATTCATCCCATATTCACACTGGCCTACCATTACCGGGCTATAACAAATTCCCGTCTGGGTGATTATGAAAATGCCCTGGCAGACCTGCAGGAGGCCATTGACCTGAGACCCGGATACAACGGGCTGTATTTCAGCCGGGGTGTTACCTATTTGCTTTCCCAGCAATTTAAACTGGCAGAAGAAGATTTCAACCGCTTTATACGCCATGAACCCAGGGTGAGCGAAGCCTACCTGAACCGGGGAGCCTGCTATTTGTATTTGAAAGATACCGTCAAGGCCCTTCGCGATTACGATACGGCCGTCCTCCTGAACAAGTTTGACCCCGAAGGGTACATCAGAAGATCCAGGGTTTATGCCATGCAGGAAAATTACACAGCTGCCCTGGCAGACCTGGACCAGGCCTTATCCCTGGACCCGGATAATTCCTTTGCCTATTTCAACCGGGCGCTGATCCGTTTTAACCAGAACGACCTGACAGGAGCACTCCAGGACCTGGAGCGGGTTTTGGAGGAAGACCCGGGTAATGCCCTTACTTTATACAACAGGGCCTTGATACGTACCCAGATTGGCGATTACAACAATGCCCTGAGTGATTACGACCGGGTAATATCCATCAATCCGAACAATGTGCTGGCTTATTACAACAGGGGAGCCCTTTTCATACAGATGGAGCGTTACAGCGACGCTTTGCGGGATTATGACAAAGCCATTGAGTTATACCCCGATTTTGCAAATGCCTATATGAACCGCTCTTACGTCAAGAACCGGATGGGTCTCTTTGCGGCGGCAGAAGTGGATTATAAAACAGCCCAGGGCAAAGTCAATGAATACAAGTCTCAATTGGGAGACACGACATATTCTGCCTTTGCAGACACCACACAGCGTTTCGACCGCCTGCTGGCCCTAGATGCGGATTTTGCCAAAAAAGATTTCAACAATGAATTGCTTCAATACAGGGATGTGGATATCCGGTTGAAGCCGCTCTTCAAATTGCTTACAGGACCTTCAGACAATGTATTGGCTTTGGAGCAAAGGTATTATTATGAGGCATTGGAAAAATTCCTGCTCAACCAGGCAATACCGGTAAATCTTGTCAGCGAAGAACCCGTGGTTGATCCTGAACAACTGGACTTTCTAAGGGAACAGATTCGTACGCTGCTCCGTCAATCCGGGAATCCGGCAGACCTGTACTTTATAAGTGGCATAATCGATTTCCAGAGCAAATTGTTCAACGCCTCCCTGTCTTCATACAATCAGGCCATAAGCAACAATCCGGACAATGTTTTTTATTATATCAACAGGGCGGCATTACAGAGTGAAATGATTGAATTCATATCTTCAATGGAGAGTAACGTGCAGATTCTCACTCTGGATGAATCGGGGACAACAAGGACCCGCGTCCAGGAACAGGGGCGGCGTGAATACGATTACTCAGGTGCCATTGATGACCTGGAAAAGGCGGCTATGCTGGCTCCTGATTTCGCTCATGTCTATTATAACCTGGGCAACCTCTACTGCCTGTCAGGAGATTTTCCAAAATCCATTGGCAATTATACCCGTTCCATAGAGTTGTATCCATACCTGGCAGAAGCCTATTACAACAGGGGACTGATCCAGATTTACCTTAAGGAGAAGGAAAAAGGTTGCATGGATATCTCTACGGCCGGAGAACTGGGCATTAAGGATGCATACAGTGTCATAAAAAAATTCTGTGTTACAGAATAGTAACACAGAATTTTAATCAAGCAGGTTTTTTCCCCGGTCAGTTGGAATACGTATCCTGTACGTAAGGGGCATTTTTCAGAAAATCGTAGGAGGCTTTTATGCTTTCAAAAGGCTCCATATCGAACGCTTCCTGCTCTACTATGGCATACTTGAGGCCGGCAACCGCGGCTTTTTCATAAATAGCCTGGAAATCCATCTTGCCCGAAGCGCCAATCTCTTTGTCATCTTTCACGTGCCAGAGGTCAAACCGGCCAGGGTATTTGTCAAAATAGTCCGTGGCAGGGGCTCCGCCAACCTGGCTCCAGTATACGTCTATCTGGAAGAAGACCTTTTGCGGGTCTGTATTGGCCAGCATATAGTCATACATGACCACTCCGTCAAAAACAGTGGTGAATTCTTTGTCGTGGTTATGATAACCAAAACGGATGCCTGCCTGGTTGCATTTCTCTCCAACTGCATTGAACAGTTCACAGTATTTGGCCAGTCCTTCAACAGATTCGTAGGCACTCTTCCACATGGAAGGCTGAACGATGTATGCTACGCCTGCAGTGAGGTGGTCCTGGATGGCTTTGTCCCACCAGGCCATGCATTCTTCCCAGGTTGCTGCATTGGGATCGGGTCCATTGATATGAGAAGAGATCACATCCAGCCCTTTTGAGTTGCATAAAGTGGTGAAAGCATCCCCGGCAAGACCGTAGAAAGTTCCATCCTGGGCATTGTATCCGGCCATTTCCACAAAAGTGTAGCCGGCAGCAGCAACAGCGTCCAGTGCCGTTTCCAGGCCCTGGCCAATCTCGTTGCGAATGGAATAAAGCTGCAGCCCGATTTCCTTCTGCACCGGTTCCTGGGCACAGGAGGCCAGGCCAAGTACGGCTGCCATAGACAGAATGATTAATTTTCTTCTCATTATTCCAGGACTTTAACTTGAATATTTCTGAACCATACATCATCACCATGGTCCTGCAGTCCAATGAATCCGGCTTTTTCCTCTCCTCCGCAATTCAGAAGCAGGTCGTAGGCGACAGGCCATTTATCCTTGCTGAATTTGCTGTTATCCAGCATTTCCTGCCACTGGGGTGTCCACAAGTGGTATTCCAGGACGGCTTCACCGTTCTGGAAATGGGCAACAGTACCCTTATAAACCAGGATCTTTGCCGTGTTCCATTCCCCGAAAGGTTTTGCATTCTGGGGTTTGGCCGGGATCATGTCATAAAGGGAGGCAGACTGGCGGTTGCCGTCAACGCCCAGCAATGCATCGGGATGGTTGGCGTTGTCCAGGACCTGGTATTCCGGTGCCGAGATGTAAATCGGTTCGCCGGGGACTTCCTGTGCCAGATAAAAGACGCCGGAGTTGGAGCCCTGCGCCACTTTCCATTCAAAGGTCAGTTCAAAATTACTGAATTTCCGGTCAAAAATGATATCGCCGCCATTTTCGGCCCCGGCTTCCCCGCGGCCTGATCCGTTGATCTTTATGGCTCCGTCTTCAATGGTCCATGCGCCGGGGATTTCGGTGCCGTTATAAGCGCGCCAGCCTTCGAAAGTCTGACCGTCAAAAAGTACGATCACATTGGGATCGGCTTCCTGCACCTCTTTTTTGTTGTTGCAGGAAGAACAGGAACTGATAATCAAACCAGTCATCAGAACAGGTAAAATAAATAATTTCTTCATAGTTGTTATGTTGTTTAGGTTTATGGCATTTCTGGAAGTGAGTAACCGCTCCTGTAGGTATGGCGGATCAATTCATTTGCGAATTCCAGGGCATTGATGGGATCTGTATACTGGTGGTTGAATGTGGGGTGCCCGTCCTTGATGGAGAATCCGTCTTTTGTTTTCATGCGGATGGTATCGTTGGGGGAAATGTTGGTGAATTTCATGGCTTCACCGTCCCATTGCAATTCCCTGTTCAGGCCTTGCAGACGTACAGCCAGAACACCCATGACCACCATCTCGTTGAGAGGTCCGGCTTCCGAAAAGTCCGAAGCGCACTTTATGCGGTTATCAGGTCCTTCTTTGCAGGCACGTACAAAGTCCAGGATATGGTTGCCTTCCGGAACTTCGCGTGTCATGGTTGGAGCGGGGATCTCCCTGCCCGAGAGCAGCCACGGATTAACCCCATAACAGCCACATACCAGCGTATCTTTTGTCCCGTAGAAGATCACGGCACCGCCGCTGTCGTTCATATTCCGTCCTGCAGGCCATCCTTTCGGATATTCCGGCAAGAGTCCGCCATCGTACCAGGTAACTTCCACCCGGGGCATACCCACCTTGGGCATGTTATCCCGGGCCGGAAAAATGAATTTGGCGATCTGTGCGTTGGGAGCACAATCGGTCATCAGCGCAGTGGAACTGCCTTGTACTGCGATGGGTGATTTCAGGTTCAGCGCCTTTACTGCCGGTTGCAATATATGGCAGGCCATATCGCCAAGGGCTCCAGTTCCGAAGTCCCACCAGCCACGCCAGTTCCAGGGGTGGTAAATCTGATTGTAGGAACGGTAGGGCGCAGGTCCTATGAAAAGATCCCAGTCTAGTTCAGGATGCGGTGTATGGACTTCGGTGGGCGTTTCCAGGCCCTGGGGCCAGATTGGCCTGTCTGTAAAGGCTTCTACCCTGGTCACTTCCCCGATCATTCCTGACCAGATGGCTTCACAGATCTGGCGGACACCGTTGCCTGAAGCTCCCTGGTTGCCCATCTGGGTGGCTACTTTTTGTTTGGCTGCCAGCTTTGTGAGCAATCTTGTTTCATATACGGTATGGGTGAGGGGCTTTTCACAATAAACGTGCTTGCCCATGGCCAATGCCCGGGCAGCGATCACTGCATGGGTATGGTCAGCTGTACCTACCACAACGGCATCAATCTGGCTCCCCATTTCATCGAACATTTTTCTAAAATCCTTGTACTTCTTTGCATTTGGATAGGCCTCCAGTTGTGGTCCGGCATATTTCCAGTCAACATCGCACAGGGCGACAATATTCTCCGAACTCATCTCGCGGATGACTCCACCGCCGCGTCCGCCAATGCCGATCCCGGCAATATTCAGTTTATCCGATGCGGCAGGCTTCTTCTTTTTTTGAGAATCCAGTGGCATTTTTGCCATTAGCGGGGTGCTGGCAACAATAGCACCGGCAGTGGCCAGAGCGCTTTTTTGAAAGAAATTCCTTCTAGAAATGTTTTTTTCCATAAATCTGATTTATTAGTTAAATGAAATGGTTATACATTGACCTACGAAGATAATAAAAAAATCATTTTTTCTCCTTTTTGGAACGCAGCCTGTTATAAGATTGAACCAGTGCTTCGTCAATGCTAATAGCCCGGAGAGCCAGCAGGACAAGAATGATGCTAATGATGGGAAAAACCGTTGTAACAGGGAATGAGAGTTCGGACATGTTTTTTACATAAACCGCACCCATCCATACCTGCTGACCAAGCAGGATAAGGGAAGTATATATACACAACCTTATCTGTAACCTGCGGGCTTTAAACAGAAAAATGGTGGCCAATAGCAGGACGCATGATGCGCTGGTAAGTATGACAAAAGGAGTGTAGGTAGCATAAATCCCGAAAAAAATGGATACCATGAGTCCCAGCGCTATGGCCAGGTACAGTGTCTGAATTCTTTGAATCATCTTATAAAATTGTTTGTTGCAACAAATTTAGAGGAAAATCCGCTGATTTCGTCTAAATTTGTAAAATGAAAGTCATTGAACCATCAGAATTGGTAATTAATAGCGATGGCAGCGTTTTTCACCTCCATCTGCGCCCGGACCAGCTTGCAGATAACATACTGTTGGTAGGTGATCCGGATCGCGTTAAATTATTGCGGGGAATGCTTACTCATGTTGAGTCCGATACCCGGAGCCGGGAATTCGTTTCTGCCACAGGAACCTTCAAAGGCAAGCGTATCACTTTGCTTTCCACCGGGATAGGTACCGACAATATCGATATTGTGATGAATGAGCTGGATGCCCTCGCCAATATAGATTTTCAAACCAGGACCATAAAAAAGGAACACCGCGCCTTGAAAATCCTGCGCCTGGGGACTTCCGGCGCGATACAACCCGATATCCCAACCGGAACGCTGGTCTATTCAGACTATTCGGCAGGGATTGACGGATTGCTTAATTGGTATGAGGAAAGGGATAAGGTATGCGATCTGGAAATGGAAAAGGCGTTCAGGGAACATATGCACTGGTCACCAAAACTGGCAACTCCTTATTTTGTGCAGAACTCCCGGGTTATTGGAAAGAGTTTCAATCAGGCTGCCAGGGGCATCACTATTTCAGCCCCCGGATTTTATGGACCGCAGGGTCGTGTTATCCGCCTTCCCCTGGCCGATCCCCAGTACCTTTCCAAATTGGCGTCTTTTCGTTACAACGGTTTAAGGATCATCAATTTTGAAATGGAAGGATCTGCCATTGCAGGTTTGTCCCGACTGCTGGGCCATGAGGGGGCGACCGTTTGTCTGATCATAGCCCAGAGAAGCAATAAAAACATGAACGTGGATTACAGGGACCTGATGTATGAAAAGGCAGAGGAAGCCATTGACAGGCTTGCCATGGAAGAGAAGGCAGTAGAAATAATATAGTAGATGGCTTACGATAAGGAAATATTGGATATCATACCGCTTCTGGATGACCCCGACCAGTACATACAGGATGCCTTGTTCAGGCACCTGAGGAATATGGGACGTCCTGCCCTGGAGCAGCTGGAAGGAGTTTACAGGGAATCCGGAGAAGAAAAGTTTCCAGGGGTCAGAAAAATGCTTGCTGCCCTCAGGGAAGAAATGAAATTTGAGGCCCTGGAAAAATGGATAGGACAACCCTCGGACGACCTGTTGGCCGGATTATGCCTGGTCCAGGACATTCTGACCGGGGATGCAGACAGACAGGATCTTCAGGAAATCCTGATGAATTGTGTTAACGAGGTCTGTGTGGAAATCCGGGACGATCAGACAGTAATGGAAAAGGTAAAATTACTGAACCATGTTTTCTTTTACAGGTTGTGCTTCAAAACCACAGATCCCATGTTTGCCATACCCGAGAATACTTTTATTAACAAGGCGCTGGAAAAGAGGGAGGGCAGTCCCATAGCTGTGGGGATAATCTATTTATTGCTGGCTTACCACGCAGGAGTGCAAATCAGGGGGCGTATCTTCAAGGGCGGCTTCCTTCCTGCTGTGACAGATGTCGCTGGCAACGTATTGTTCTATGTCAATGTCTATAAAAACGGTTTACTATTCCCTCACAATGAACTGGAATCTTTCCTGGCGGGACTGAATCTTCATATTCCCATGGAATCATTCCGGGAAGCCACACCTGAAGATCTTGCACAGATTTATACAGAGACCCTGTATTACAGTTACTCGGTCAGGGATGACAACCAGGGAGACGAAATTGTGAACAAACTTGAAAAAATCCTGAAGTTATTTGGGAAAGAGAGTTCCCTGCTCATAGAAATTGATGAGGAAGAAGATGATGAATGAAACAAAAAGAGGCTGTCATGTCAGTAACAGCCTCCCGTTTCGGTTAGGTTTCAGGTTTGGTTCTGAGCGGGAAACGAGGCTCGAACTCGCGACCCTCAGCTTGGGAAGCTGATGCTCTACCGGCTGAGCTATTCCCGCATTACCAAACAGCGGACAAATATAGCGAATAATTTTTTATGACCAAGACAAACGCTTCAGTCTACATAGCCAGGAAACTTAAAGGTGATGGCACCTCGGTGGGAAAAATCAGCCGCATGGGGACTAGGATAGCGACCATCAGTGTAGCGGTGAGTGTTTTTACCATGATACTGGCCATAGCCATTGTCAGGGGTTTCAGAACAGAGATTGAAAAACGTGCCATAGGGTTTACAGGAGAGATCCTGATGGAAGCCCCGGGCGCGGGATTTGTTACTGAAGCCAGCCCTGTCTCCACTGCACTTTCGTACCTGCCTGCTTTGAAAAATCATCCTGAAATTTACCACATTCAGGAGTTTGTGATATCCTATGGCATCGTGCGGACAGAGGAGGCCTTACAGGCTGTTTCCTTTAAAGGCGTGGGCTTGACCTACAAATGGGATTTCTTTGAAAAACACCTCACGGAAGGCCGTCTTCCGGTCCTGACAGATACCATTTCTTCCAGTGAAGTGCTTGTTTCCCAACGCTTGTCGTCCATGCTAGGGATTGGCCTGGAGGACGTGGTCACCATGTATTTCATCGGAAATAATGTGAGGATGCGGCGCTTTGTAGTATGCGGCATCTATGACGCACAACTGGAAGATGTTGATAACCATCTGGTAATAGGCGATATTCGCCATGCTCAACGATTGAACGGATGGCGGGAAGACCAGGTAAGCGGCATGGAACTTTTTCTAAAAGACAAAGATCGCCCGGATACCAGACTAGAGGAGATTGAGGATTTTATAATAGCCAATTCCTCAGATACTGACGACGGTGTTGTATTGCGCAGCATCCGCAGGATTTATGCACATTTATACGACTGGCTGGATTTGATGGACATCAACGTTGTGGTGCTTCTGACCCTGATGGTACTGGTAGCCGGTTTCAATATGATGTCCGGATTGCTGATCCTGTTGTTTGAGAAAACTTCGACCATTGGACTGCTCAAAGCTGTGGGCATGAGAGACCGCCATATCAGGAACAGCTTCCTGTACAATGCGGCGGTTGTCGCCACCCGCGGGATGATAGCAGGAACTGTTCTGGCCGGAGTTTTTCTGGTACTTCAGAAAACGATTCAATTCATAAAACTGGATCCTGCCAGTTATTTTGTTGACAGCGTACCGGTGGATATTTCCTGGTACCACATTCTTGCAGTAGACTTTGCTGCCGTGGGCATCTTATTGCTATTGCTAACGCTTCCTTTGAAAAGCATCATAAAGATAAGTCCCGATAAGGCTATTCGGATGCGCTGACCCAATCCATATACCTGTCCCGTACCCGTTGGACGTATTCCTGAGTTTGCTTTGGGGCATAAACGGCAACGTGTGACCAGATGTCCGGGTTTTTCCCGTCTTTTGCTGCCTCTTCCCTGTCGTTTTGAATGCGGGTCATGCCAGCGTTGTAGGCGGCAAGTACAAAATTGATTTCTTCTTCCTCAGGCAGGTGAGACAACTGCATGTTCCTTCGCAGGAATGCAAAGTAACGGACTGCTCCCTTAATGTTTTCTTCAGGGTCGAATGGATTTTTTACATTCATGTCTTTTGCTGTCGATCCACGGATCTGCATCAATCCAATCGCATCGCTCGGGGAGTGTGCATTCATCCTGTACTGTGATTCCTGGTACATGACAGAACGTAGCATGATCCAGTCCCAGCCCAGGGGCCTGCTGGCAACCCGCAGCAGGGAGTCGTAGGGACATCTGTCTGGAGAGGAGGGAAGGAACCGGTTTGTGAATTTCTGAAAATGAGGATTCTGTTTAAACAGGGTGAGCCAGTGTACCAGGCTCAGGTGCCATGGACAATGGTCTTTCATCATGATCCATACTTCTCCCAACTGGGTGATCCGGGGTGTCATGCATACCTTGCCTGCAAGAGATTTGGGAACCGGATCATGAATAATGTTAATGACCAGGATATCTGTTTGCTGATCTTTGAGCAGGTTCCATGCCGGTAAGGAATCAATGGCGGGAACATACTTTACTTTCAGGTCATGGGACCCGGCAAAACGTTTCATGATTTCATAGTGGTATCCCACACGGGCTCCTGCATGGGAAGGCAGGTATATGGTACAGCGGAGGCTATCCCTGTCCGATAAATGCATGCTCCTTTCGCTCCTCACATCGGATGACCTGTTCAATAACCAGTTATGGTATTCCCTGATCAGGATTGAAATCAGAAAAGTTGCTGCCAGGGCAATGAATATCTTTTTCTTTGACATCAACGGGCTAAATTAACGGGGCCGCCTCCCGGGGAATCGTCTTTTTGGGAGCCGGCTTTTCCCGGCTTGATATAAAATGGCCAGGTTATTCCCAGTTTAAAGACGCGTTGCGGGCGAATGTAATGAGGGGCTGAAAAATACCCGCTGTCAGGCCATCCCTGTGCAACATTCACATATTTGGCATATATGGTTGCCCGCTTCCACTTAACATTTATGAAAGCATCAATATAAGGGGTATTCCCGTATTTTCTCTCGTTCTGAACATGGTAGTTTCCCAGTGCCGGATTGTAAGCTTCCATATAGTAAGCCGTATGGAATGTCACATCAGCTCCTATCTGGGCTGTCATAACATCCTTTACTATGGGTATTTCCAGATAATAACGGAGATTGGCACTAAAAAGAGGCAAAGGCAGGACATCCTGGTTGGATGAGAATTGGAGTAAAAGCCGGTGGTCCAGGCGGAAATACCAGATACGAAAATTCTGGGTAAGTGTTGCAGTCATTACACTTACCGGCTGATCTGCCTGGCTTGCAACACCCAAGGTGTCATAATATATCCTGTTCCCGAGCAGGGCGTATGAAAATGCCGCTTCCGTCCTCCAGTCAGGTATGGATAATTGTGCTTCAATCCTGGTCTGGGTAGTCTTTTCAAAACCATTTTTCCAGACATAATGGTTTGAATAGTAATTCTGAACGTACCAGTCCGGGGTCTGTGACCGGAACAGGAACCTTCCGGATAAATGAATTCCCGAAGTTAAGGGGTAAAATGAAAACCGGGCATTTGCATCCAGGAACATATCCCCTGCATAATACCCGGCAAAATCAAGCCTGCCTGTGGCGTCCCACTTAAAATACCGTTTGAACATGCCCGATGCGGCGGCATATACATACATATTGTTTTGCCATTCCCGGGAAGGACCTTCAGTATAAAAATCCGGGACAAAGCAGTAATTGGACAACAACTCATAACCGGCACCGCCTTCCAGCCTGGATACAATCGCAGTAGATGACCAGGGTTGCAAACGGAGGAAGAAACGGTTGTCCAGTATCATGGTACGGACCGAGTCTGCTGTTTTTGACGGATTAAGATAAAACTGGTTGTGGTAGAAATCCCTCCCGGCTTTATCAGTAAAGCTAATATTATCGGTGTATTTCCTGGCCATAGTCGTCCACTCTCCTGAGTGTCCCAGGATCATCATGGTCCCTTCACCTGCTTGCAGTGAATCCCTTTTAAAAATGTTGATGGGAAATGCGAAGCTCTGGTTGATGAACAACTGGCTGCTTGAAAGGGCGGAATAAGCCTCGCCCAGGAATACCGGGATTGTCCTGGCTTCTACAAGCGTATCGAGTATGAAGCTATCGTCGCTGATACCTCCGTTCTCATTTTTCTTCAGTGAGTTCCTGATATAGCCTCCATGAGCTATGTATCTTTTTCCCAGGTAGTTGGCCGTCAGGGCCAGGGTACGCGTGTTGGTCGCCTCATTCTGAAGCTGGCCCTTGGTCCCTTTACGCTGGTAATAAAACTGGATATTTGTCGCGGGAGAAAGGTTCTGGGTGTGCAGGAAACTCACGTTCTGTTCTTCCGTTTCCTTGTTTGCAAACAGAGTCCCTGAATAGGACATTACGGTGAACGGGCTTTTTGTATTGTAAGACGGAAGTGTTTTCCTGTCGTATGCCTCGTACATCCCGGCACTCCAGAAATCAAAGCGTTCCTTTGTCAGGCGTTTAAAAAAGTTATGAGTAAGGGCAGGTGATCCGGCAGTTCCCAGGGTGACGGCTCCCACATCGTTTTTCATGTGGGCATAATCGTAAAAATTGCTATTGATATTGGTGTCTATCTGTTTGAATGCAAGCTTGTTGAAATAATCGTCGCTTGTCCACGAAATAACCCTCCTGTGGCGCAATGAATCGGGTACCACATAGGTTTCCAGCGGATGAAAGATGCTACGGTAAATGGAATCTGCCAGGGCTTTTTCTTCCTTTCTTTTCTGTCTGGCCATCAGGCGGAGTTCCTTTGTAGTAAAGCTGGCCAGGGAATCTATCAGGAAGGATCCGAGTGTGTCGAGTTTAATAAGCCCCGTTGTGTCTGTCTGGTAAAAAAATCCAAGGCTGTCGCGCATTTGTTTTCCGGTTGAATCCAGCAGGGGAATGCGTATGGTGTCCCTTAACGGCAAGCCCAGGCTGTCCATGAAATGCATCAGGGATAGTGTGCGGGGCGGGTAACTGTTGAGCGAGTCGATCAATGGGGTTCCGTTTTCATTTAGGATCATAAGACCCAGGCTGTCAAGTTGGTAAAACAGACCTTTTTCATCCCGGATCACCCTCAGCAGGGAATCCAACGGAGGAACCCGGTCAGCTTCTGAATAAGGAAGGGAAAGACTGTCCAGATAGGCCTTTGCCAGGGAGTCGGGCATTGCTGTAGCGGTTGTGTCAGAGGTGTTCCTAGCCAGGGTATCTGCCTTGTTCCCTGACAGGGTGCCAGCCGTCTGGCCGGCAGCTGTCCCTGCAGAAAACAACAAAACGCATATTAAAAATGCTTTAACCCGTAATTTCATCTACTATCATTGTGACGAGGCGCAAAGCTACAAAAAATGTGCCTCTTGCCTGATGGTATCCTCTATTTGCGACACAGACAAGGCATCCTTGACAAGAACCCTTTTTGAACTATCCAGCAGATAAAGAGATGGTATGGCTTTCAGATCATAGGTGCTTCCGTTGCGAATTTCTCCTTCCGGATCGTAAGCGTGGATCCAGTCCGGGGGCAGGGTGGGCAGGTATTTTTGCCACCCTTCCAGGTCTTTGTCGGGGTATACGGTCAGAATGGCCAGGTTTTTCTTCTTTACCATTTCTGTAAGTAACGCCGAGGCGAGGATCTCATCGGCTGCCTTGCGACAGGCAGTACATCCCAGGTTTATGAAGAAGAGCAGCACATAATCTGACTTGAGTCCATAGAGAGTCTCCTGCTGCGCAGGATTGTCAGTATAAGGAAAATTTCTTACAGCGCGTACAAAACGTATGTCGGCGGCCAGCTCTCCGACACGGTTCTTTCTGATCATTTTCAAAAGGTAGACTGGCCGTTGCTTATCCATGGTGTCGGGAAGGGGACTGGAAACCATGTATTCCAGGACAACCCGGAAGAAGTCGTCGTTCCTGTATGGTGAATTTGGATGGTAGAAGAAGTACTCGGACAAGGTGAAAAATTGATGCAAAACCTTCTTCCGGACAAGCGGGTCATCTGCTGCAGTGCCGGCCCTGTTCATCATGTTTTTTAGTGCTGTCTCTCCAACCTGAAGAGGGTTTTGCTGCAACAAATCAACAAAACCGGTGAAGGCCTGTGCTGCAAAATCTTTCTGTTGGATACAGAGTGAATCTTCAAAGGGAAATAGGTCCCAATAATGAAGGGCCCTGAATTTCAGGACGTCAGAATCAGATGTTAACAGTACCGGAATGGCCGGCTCAGTAAAGATTAACGGCTTGCGTTCTTTTTCCCTGTGTCCCCTGATACAGGACCCGGTGGTCACTGCAATCATGATCATGACCAGGCAACGGAAGAGATGGTTCATAAAACAAAAATAATAAATTTTATTACATTTGCCCGTTATGAATATTTCCACAGATACTTTCAGGATCATACTGTATGTGATGGCAGCCCTTGCGGTTATTGTTTTTTTTGCCCTTTACCAGGTAAAAGCAGGGTATGGCATTCTTATTGACAAGAGCTGGGGCATCACCTTGTCCAACAAATGGGCCTGGATGATCATGGAAGCTCCCGTATTTATTGCCATGTGCTGGTTTTGGATAATGTCGCCCCGCAAATGGGATTTGGTGCCCTTCATCTTTTTCCTGTTATTTCAGATCCACTACCTGCAACGGTCATTCATTTTTCCATGGCTTATCAAGGGAAAAAGCCGGATGCCATTACTGATCATGTTCATGGGAATAGTTTTTAACCTTGCCAACGCTTTCATGCAGGGACAATGGATATTCTTCCTGTCGCCCGGCACCATGTACACCCAGTCATGGCTCAGGGACCCCAGGTTCTTGCTTGGGACCGCATTATTTCTGGCAGGACTTATCGTCAATATACAATCTGACGGGATTATCCGGAATTTAAGAAAAGAGGGTGATACCAATCATTACCTGCCTGAAAAGGGTCTGTTCCGGTATGTCACATGTGCCAATTACCTGGGAGAAGTTGTTGAGTGGCTGGGTTTTGCCATACTCACCTGGTCTTTCAGCGGATTCGTATTCTTCCTCTGGACTTTTGCTAATCTTGTTCCAAGGGCTCACGCCATCTACAAGAAATACCAGGACGAATTTTCCGGCGAAATGGCCCGCGAATCCAGGAAACGCATATTTCCCTTTATTTATTAGTTCAATATGATTGAAAATTCCCTTTTATTTACTTCCGGTTCCATAGGTCCCGTTACCTTGCGCAACCGTACCATACGTGCTGCAGCTTTTGAAGGAATGTGCGTAGACAATGGCCCGTCTGAGGCATTGTACAGTTACCATACTTCTGTAGCCGCCGGGGGTGTGGGCATGACAACGGTCGCTTATGCAGCAGTGTCCAGGAGCGGGTTGTCTTTTCCCACCCAGCTGTGGATGAGGCAGGAAATCGTACCGGGCCTGCAAAAGTTAACCAACGGTATACACAAGGAAGGGGCAGCGGCGTCAATACAAATGGGACATTGCGGAAACATGAGCCACCGGAGTATCTGCGGATGCATGCCGGTATCGGCCAGCAGCGGTTTTAACATGTATTCTCCCACATTTGTCAGAGCTATGAAAAAATCCGAAATACTACAAATGGTGAAGGATTTCGGAAAAGCCGCAGAGCTGGCGAAGGAATCAGGCTTTGATGCCGTAGAGATCCATGCCGGACACGGCTACCTGCTCAGCCAGTTCATGTCAGAATGGCTCAACAGGAGAAAGGATGAGTACGGAGGCAGTTTTGAGAACCGGCTCAGGTTTACTTCCCAGGCCGTTGAGGAAGTGATGGAGGTGGCAACCCGCAACAATTTGGCTGTACTGGTAAAGATGAACATGAGGGATGGATTCAGGGGGGGGATGGAACTTGACGAGTCTCTTGAGGTAGCAAGACTTCTGGAAAGATTGGGTGTTCACGCCCTGGTCCTGAGTGGCGGCTATGTAAGCCGGGCCCCCATGTATGTGATGCGCGGTGCCATGCCCATCAGGACCCTGACCTATTATATGCCTTGGAATTACGTAAAAATTGGCGTCGGGATGATCGGCCGGCTGATGATACCTCCGGTACCGTTCAAGGAAGGTTATTTCCTGGAAGATGCCCGTGAATTCAGGAAAGCAATAAAAATACCCCTGGTTTGCCTCGGGGGACTCTTTTCACGTTCCATCATTGAGCAGGCGCTGCAGGATGGTTTTGAATTTGTTGGTATGGCACGTCCCCTGATTAACGATCCGGCTTTTGTAAACAAAATGAAAACAGCAGGAGAACAGTATGTTCAGGGAGATTTCAGAAGTGGTTGCAAGCATGCGAATTATTGCATAGGCAGGATGTACAGCAGGGATATGGTATGCCACCAGCATGTGCAGGGGATTCCCAAACGTTTGCTCGATGAATTCAAATAAACTTTCCGTCGCCCTGGTTACCGGAGCCAATGGCGGCATGGGAAGGGAAGTGTCAGTGGCCCTGCTCCGGGCCGGATTCCGGGTGATTGTATCCTGCCGCCCGGGCAAAAGGGGTCTCGATTTTTACAACACGCTCAGCCAGGAATTTGGGAGCGACCGGGTTGATTACCTGGATATGGACCTTTCCAATGAGACTTCCGTGCGGGATGCAGCATACCGTCTGCTGGAAAAGGAATCCCGTCTGGATGTGCTGGTTAACAATGCCGGGATTCTGGGTTGGAAACCCGAAGTGAACAGCCAGGGATACGAGATGCACAATATGGTCAACTGTCTGGGGCCTATGTTGTTCACATGGCTGCTAAAGCCTATCCTGGGCAGGGGGAGCCGCGTAGTGAACACCGTTTCTGTGATGTTGCGCCTTGGACGGATCCCTCCTTACTTTCCATATCCGCCAGAAAAATTCAACCGGTTTACACAATATGCTTGTTCCAAACTGGCGCTTACGTTACTTTCCCTGCGCCTGGCACAATTATGGAAAGAAGACGGCATTACATTGAACATGGCCGATCCGGGTATTGTCAATACCCCCATCATCAGGCTCCACAAATGGATTGATCCCCTTACCGATGTGCTTTTCAGGCCGGTAATTCGTCAGGCTCCCAGGGGAGCCGCGACATCCGTCTTCCTGTCCCTTGATCCGTCTGTAGAAGGAATAACGGCAACCCTGTTTAAGGATTGCAGGGCGGCCAGGTTGTCTTCCAGGGTATTGGATAATCCCGGAGGTGCTGACCTTTGGAGTTTTTTTAATAACTTTGTACAATTATGGTGATCAGCAATAAAATCAATATGGGTTTTCTTGTTGTGGGCTTTGTCCTGTTCCTGTCAAGCCTTGTCAGCATTTTTGAAATGGGGAGGACCCGGCGTTCACTGGGCGATGTGCTTTCTGTCAATGTTGATAACATAAACGCATCCATACAGTTACTAGAAGTTACGGACCAGAATATCTTTGAGTTACTCAACCAGATAGGGATTAGCCAGGATTCCTTGCTTCAGGTGGGATCCTTGTACGAAGATGACCGGTTTGAAGGTTATTTTCGTGCCTCCGGGTCTACATTTACCACAAATGAGGAACAGGCCCTTACAGATTCCATCATGTTTGCCTATGCTGCTTATATGCAGATCCTGAATGAAGCGCCCGTCCTGTGGGAGGATAACGGTTACCTGCCCAGGAGGGAGTGGTATACCGCTCGCCTGTATCCTACCTATACCAGGTTAAGGAATTACATTCTGGAACTAATATCCCTGGAACAGGACCTGCTTGATCACAATACGCAGCAGATCCAGGATGGATTTTACAGGAGCATAATGCCCGGTGTTATTGCAGTGGCCAGCAGCATATTGCTGCTTTTCCTGCTTTCCTATTTTATCAGGATCTATGTTATTCAGCCTATAAAAGAGATACGAACAGGAGTGAGGAATACATTACTCTTTAAAAAGAAGTACCAGGTCAGGCTGCCTGCCGGTGACGAACTGTCAGAACTAAACGAGTCTATTACACAACTCTGCGACGAACACAATAAATTATGAGAATCCAGGTGATAGCAAGATACATGGGCCTGGTTCTGCTGGTAAATGCCCTGTTCATGTTCGTTGCCGTTATTATATCTGCTATTTACGGCTTTGATACCGGTTTTTCTCCCTTGTTGCTGTCTGCTATCATTACAGCCACTATAGGTTCTTTCCCATACATATTTGTCAGGGAGTCCAGCGAGGTAACAACAAGGGAAGGCTACATGATTGTGATATTGTCCTGGACCCTGTCCTGTCTCTTTGGTATGTTGCCTTACCTGCTCTGGGGCGGGGAATTCATACTCATCAATGCCTGGTATGAAAGCGTGAGCGGCTACACCACGACCGGGGGAACTATACTTACAAACATAGAAGCCATACCGCATTCCCTGCTTTTCTGGCGTGCCTCTACCCATTGGATCGGGGGTATGGGAGTCGTTCTTTTCATGTTGCTGATCCTTCCCGAGGTCAGCTCCATCCGGCTGAAATTATCCCGGATCGAGATCAGTAGCCTGTCCCAGGAATCTTATCATTTCAGGACTAAAGAGACAGTCCGGGTAATCGCTTTTATTTATTTTGGACTGACTTTACTGGAAACTATCTGCCTGTGCCTGGCAGGAATGAACTTGTTTGATGCTGTTTGCCATTCATTCTCTACCATAGCTACCGGGGGGTTCAGCACACGCAATTCCAGCATTGCCTCATACGACAGTATCGCCATTGAAATAATAATTATGGTTTTTATGGGGTTGTCGGCACTGCATTTTGGAATGATCTTCATGCTGATAGCCAAACGGTCAGGTGCTTTATTCAAGTCGCCGGTTACCAGGTTTTATATCCTCACCTGCCTGGTTGTTGGATTGCTTATCTCTCTGGATTTATGGAAAACCGGGACATACCAATCGCTGAGTGAATCTATGAGATATTCTTTTTTCCAGACGTTGTGCATGATATCAACTACCGGTTTTGCCACAGCCGACTCTTCTGTATGGCCCGCATTTTCCATACTACTGCTGGTTTTTATAACTTTTCAGGGCGGTTGTTCCGGATCTACTACCGGAGGGATCAAATCGGACCGCATAATGATCGCTTTATATTCCATACGGGCACAAATCACCAAAAGGCTTCACCCCAGGTCCGTTGTTCCGGTCAGGGTAGGGGGGCATGCCCTTGATCCCGAGGTGGTTTCAGGCACAAATCTGTTTATTGTGCTGTATATGTTGTGTTTTCTGGTGGCAGCACTGTTGCTGACTTTGTCCGGGGTTGGGATAACAGAGGCTGTTACTTCGTCTGCCGCCCATATCGGAAATGTCGGACCGGGTTTTGGCAGTGTGGGTTCTTTGAGCAATTACAGTTCCTTTAATGGTTTTGCAAAATTTGTCTTGTCGGTGATCATGATTATGGGGCGTATTGAATTGTTTGGATTTTTGATCTTATTCAGTTCACGTCGGTAAAAAAATGATTATGGCAATTGACCAGTATATTCTTGATAAGCTCCGTAGTAACCTGCCCTTTACCCCGTCCTCTGATCAGGATGTTTTTTTCAAGGCCCTGGCTTCCTTCCTTACAGGAACATCCCCAATCTTCATACTGAACGGTTATGCAGGAACAGGCAAGACCACGGCCATGGCTGCACTGGTGGGAGCCCTTGCCGAACTGAAAAAAGAGGCTGTTCTTCTGGCACCTACGGGACGTTCTGCCAAAGTGCTCATGGGGTATGCAGGTGCTCCGGCTCATACCATCCATAAGGCAATCTACCGGCAGAAACCACCTGCATCATCCGAGGAAGGCGGATTCGGCGTCTTTGAATTGCATCCCAACCGTGACAAGAATACGCTCTTCATTGTTGACGAGGCTTCCCTGCTTTCAAACACCCCGGGGGGCATGCTTTTTGGCAGCGGAAACCTTCTGGAAGACCTTGTTTCCTATGTGTTTAACGGGAAAGGGAATCAGTTGCTCATATTGGGTGACTCGGCACAGCTCCCGCCGATTGGTCTGGATCTGTCACCGGCTCTTGATCCCGGCTATATGGAACAATACGGGAGGGTGATCTATATGGAGATGAAAGAAGTGCTAAGGCAGTCTTTTGATTCGGGAATCCTGTATAATGCAACATTGCTGAGAAATAACATCACGGAAGGAAATTACTGTCTTCCGGAATGGAAAACCCAGGGCTTTAAGGATGTACGGCGTATAGGCCCGGCAGATCTGACCGAACTGCTGAATGACGCCATATCGCGTTATGGCCTGGAGGAAGTCGTGGTCCTGTGCCGTTCCAACAAGAGGGCCAACAGGTACAACAAAGGAATACGGAGCAGTATCCTTTACAGGGAAGAGGGTATTACCAAGGGAGACAGGGTGATGGTGGTAAAGAACTGTTACCAGTTCCTTGAGGACGTCCCGGAAATGGATTTCATAGCCAACGGTGACATTGCTGAAATCCTGAGGATTCATAAATTCCAGGAACGGTACGGGTTCCGTTTTGCAGAAGCCGTATTGCGTTTCCCGGATTATAAGGATGCAGAAATCAGTGTACGCCTGTTGCTCGATACCCTTGAAAGTGAATCTCCTGCTTTGTCTCGTGAGCAACAGGAACAACTGTACCAGGGAGTATCGGCCGATTATGCCCACGTTAAAGGAAAACGCAAACGCTATAACGCCGTAAGGGAAGACCTGTACCTGAATGCATTGCAGGTAAAGTACGCCAATGCCGTGACATGCCACAAGGCACAGGGAGGGCAGTGGAAAGCGGTGTTTGTGGATAAAGCCTTTTTTGGTGAAGAATGCGATAAAGATATGTTGCGCTGGTATTATACAGCCTTTACCCGTGCCAGGGAACAATTGTATTTGATTAACCTATAACCTGTTACCTATGAAACGTTTTGCTATTTCCTTTTTTCTGATCCTGACCTTGTTTCTGCAGTCTTTTGCCCAGGAGCGTTTCCCCCTGGAAACGCCGCCCGGGGGACTTGTAAAGCCCCTGGATACCCCCGTTTCCTGGAAAGATAGACGCACTTTGTTACTCCGTTCGGGCAGCCAGCAGGAGACCGCCTATTTTCTGGAAGATATCGTGACTGGAAAAAGGGTTAGCACGGAGAACCCATCCGTTGGTGTGAAAGGATCTTCAAGTTACTATCTTCAGGAAAATGCAATGAATCCCACCCTGTCGCCCGATGGCAGGTATGTAGCCTATACTGTCAATAATGATCTTTATGCCAGGGAATTGAATTCCGGCAAAGTTACCAGGTTCACTCACGATGGCAGCAAGACCATCCTGAACGGCCGGGCTTCCTGGGTATATTATGAAGAGATCCTGGGCAGGAGCAGCAATTACCGCTCCTTCTGGTGGTCACCCGACAGCCGGAAGATCGCTTTTTTCCGTTGCGATGACACGAATGTTCCCATGTTCCCGATTTATGTTGCCGATGGGCAGCACGGGTTCCTGGAAGAAACAAGGTATCCCAAAGCGGGGGATGAAAATCCGCAGGTACGAGTGGGTATTGTATCGGTAGCAACTGAAGAGAATATTGTCTGGGTCGATTTTGACCCTGCCAATGATCAGTATTTCGGACAGCCTTTCTGGACACCCGGCGGGGAAACCCTGCTGGTCCAATGGATGAACAGGGACCAGAATTTACTCAAGTTGTTTGCCGTCAATCCGCAGGATGGTTCCTATAAGGTAATTTACCAGGAGGAGCAACCTGCATGGCTGGAATGGATCTCCAATCCGCTTTTTACCCTGGAGGGTATCCTGATGGTCCGCGACTTTGCATCCTGGCAGCAAATCTACCTGTGCCCCCTAGAAGGGGGTGATCTTCAAAGGCTTACAGACGGTCAGAATTGGGGAATCACCCTCCACGGGATTGACCCGAAAGGAGATTTTTTGTTTTTTTCGGCCAGAAGGGAAATATCTACCAGAACTGACGTCTACAAGGTGGCCTTGCCGGGGGTGCAAAGGAAAAAGGATCCTTCTGTCCGGCGTCTTACACGCGGAGAGTTCAATTTCACGAACGTAATGTTCGCTCCCGATTACCGTCATTTTACCGTTTTATGTTCCAATGTTTCCACCCCCGCAAGTTCTTTGCTGTATAGTGTGGACAAGGGATTGATACGGCAGTTGGGCGATTCACGGGGCGATGCCTATGACCTGGAACTGGAGAAGGGGAACATTCCCGTTTCTGAAGTGCATTTCATTACTACGGAAGACGGGTTTACCATTCCGGCTATTATTACCTGGCCCCTTGAACTGGAAAAAGGGAAAAAATACCCGGTTCTGGTCAATGTTTACGGAGGGCCTGACGACGGAAGTGTTACGGACCGATGGGTTTTACCGGCATCCAGATACCACTGGGCGCGCAAAGGGGTGATCCAGGTCACTATGGACCACAGGGGAAGTGGTCATTGCGGAAAGCGCGGCCTGGATATGATGTACAGGAATCTTGGCAAATGGGAGGTCCACGATTATAAGCTCTGGATGGATTACCTAAGGGAATTGGGATGTGTCGACAACAGCCGGGTAGGTATCACAGGTTACAGCTACGGCGGCTACGTGACTGCCCTGGCTGTATGCACGGCAGGGGATTATTTCCCGTACGGCATAGCAGGAGCCGGGGTATACGACTGGATGTTTTATGATTCACACTATACGGAACGTTATATGGATACCCCGCAGGACAATCCGGATGGTTACCGCAACGGCTCGGTCCTGGAACAATGCGCCACCTATGGAACGTGGGGACCTTCGGTATTGCTTGTTACACATGGAACTTCCGATGATAACGTCCATTTTCAGAATGCCATGCGCCTGACTGACCGGCTGATGAAGGGCAATAAACATTTCCGGTTCATGCTTTATCCAGGGGCCAGGCACGGTTACAGGGATTACCAGGCTGCTTTTTCTGCCGACGAGGAAAGGGCTTTCTGGACAAAGTACCTGCTGGAGGAATAGGCCATGATCACACCCCGGGAAATCCAATTTGCACGAGAACATTTGGATGACGATATCCACAGTATTTTGCTTGGCAAACACAAATACCCCGGGTTGGATGTATCAAAATGTGTCTTGCAGATAGAAGGGCTGCGAAAAATGCGTGACAAAATCCCGGAATGGTATGCCTGCAAACAGGTTTTTATTCCTTCTCTCCTGGCTCTTGAGCAGGCATCTTCCCAGGCAACGGCCCTGTACAAACAGCGTTTTTGTTCAAACCCGGGACCGGTGATTGATCTGACCGGCGGATTGGGAGTGGATGCGTATTACTTTGCCCAGAAAAACGAACGCGTGGTTTACCTGGAAAGAGAACCCTTGTTGTGCCGGACGGCAGAACATAACTTCAGGGTACTGGGAGCTGGCACCGGCCTGAATGTCCTCCGGGGAGATGCTGCCCGGCCATGGGAACAGCTAACCGATATTCCTTACGCATCAATGGTTTATGCAGATCCTTCACGTCGTGAGGGGGAACGCAGACTGCGTGACATAGCACTGTACAGCCCCGATATAACTCAGATCAGGGAATCTGTGCTGGAACGGGCTGCCGCTTTCCTGGTAAAGATTTCACCGCTGGCAGATATCTCCAGGACGCTTTCGCTGCTTCCCGGCACGGTGGAAGTCCATGTGGTATCGGTAGGGAATGAATGTAAGGAATTGCTTTTTCTGATGAAAAAAAACGATCCTGCCTCTGCCGATCCCCTGATCGTATGTGCAGGCGGTTTTTCATTTCACCGGGGGGAAGAGGTGCTTGCAGCGCGGACTGTTGAACGGAACGGGTGTGAAGGGGCCCCTGTGGAAGGGGATTGTCTCTATGAACCGGATGTCTCTTTGCTTAAAGCCGGTGCATTTGCTCTGCCAGTCACAAGGTTTGGTGTGAAAAAGCTGCACCGCAACAGCCATTTTTATGTATCTTCGTTCCCGGTAAGGGGTTTCCCCTCAAGAAAGTTCAGGATCAGGGAGGTCATTCCCTTTACCTCGGCCAATATGAAGAAAATGCATACCCGGTTTCCCCAAGCCAGCATTACGGTTCGCAATTTTCCGCTGACCGTGGCGGAGTGGAGAAAGAAGGCAGGCATTGCAGATGGAGGAACCGGTTATCTTTTTGGAACAACAACTCATAGCGGGGGCAAGGATGTCCCTGTGGTCATATATGCAACTAAATGGGAGGAATCAATATGAAAAAAACAATCTTATTCATGGTATTGGCCGTATTGCAGGGATGCATTACGTCAGAAACAAAAACAGAAATGTCGAATATTACTGAACAAACGGTAGAGACCACCCTGGCTCGCCTGGGGGAAGAATATCCTGAAGGTCTTTTGCCAACGGCTGAAAACGGGATCCGTCAGGCAGCCGGTTTATGGAGGGCATCGGACGGGAATGCTCCCGGTTTCATTGATTTTTGCGTGGAGAATTATTGTGCCACCGAGGCAGCCCGTGAAGTGCTGTATGAAAAATTGTCCGGTGCGTTTGAAAACATGTACGGGACATCCAACCAGTTGAGCGTTGAACTAAAGAAACCCGCTCATCTGGAAGGAGGTACGCTTTTGCCGGTGGATTATATACTGGGCAATTACGATCCATCCGCCCACATGATGGAAGACCTGTTCGTCAACAAGGTGGCTTTCATCTGCGTGCTCAATTTCCCGAATTATTCACTGTCCCAAAAGGATTCCCTTGGAAGGAACTGGGACAGGAAACAATGGGCGTATGCCAGGATGGGGGACTTGTTCACCCACCGCACCCCGGCGGAACTGAACCAGGAAATGTCACAGGCTTTAGGCAATGCCGATAATTACATAGCCTCTTACAACATTGTGATGGGAAACCTGCTCACAGAAGATGGCAGGCGCCTGTTTCCTGAAGGTATGGTCTTGTTGTCCCACTGGAACCTGAGGGATGAGATCAAATCAAACTATGCCAATGTACCGGATGCGCTGGAAAAACAGAAAATGATCCATAAGGTTATGGAACATATTGTTTATCAGACCATTCCAAAATGCGTGATCAATAATCCGGAATACGACTGGAAACCTTATTCAAATACCGTGTATAAAGACGGAGAGCCTGTTGAGGCAGAGCCGGAAGGGGATGACCGGTACGAGCACCTGCTGGCAACCTTCAGGGTGGAAAAGAAAATGGACCCTTACCATCCGAACATGCCCACGGGCATCATCCGGAATTTTGAAGGATCCATGGAAATTCCGGCCGCCGAGATAGAAAACCTGTTCATCAACCTGATTTCCTCGGAACAGGTAAAAAAAGTGGCGGCTTTCATACGCCAAAGGCTGGGACGTGAACTTGAACCTTATGACATCTGGTATGACGGTTTCAAAAGCAGGACATCCTTTCCGGAAGATGAGCTGACAGCCCTCACCCGCAGGAAATATCCAAATGCAGAAGCTTTCCGTTCCGATATGCCCCGGATGCTGCAGGCCCTTGGTTTTACTACCGATAAGGCTGCCAGCCTGGCATCACGTATTGTCGTCGAGCCTGCACGGGGATCCGGTCACGCCTGGGGAGCTGTCGGACGCTGGGAACCGTCCCGGCTCAGGACACGTATTTCCCCGCTTGGCATGGATTACAAGGGATACAACATAGCCGTCCATGAATTCGGCCACAACGTAGAACAAACCCTGAGCCTGTATAACGTGGATCATTTCATGCTCAGCGGAGTTCCCAACACGGCCTTCACCGAGGCAATGGCCTTTGTTTTTCAAAAACGCGACCTGCAATTACTGGGATACCCGCCGCAGCAGATGGATGACAACACGGTACTGGATATTTTCTGGGGAAGTTACGAGATCATGGGGGTGGCATTGGTAGACATGTATGTATGGCAGTGGCTGTATGAGAACCCCGAAGCCACGGCCGGTGCTCTGAAAGAAGCCGTGCTGGAGAAAGCCCGGATGGTGTGGAACCAATACTATGAACCGGTCCTGGGAAATCACGATTCTCCGTTGCTGGCGGTGTATTCCCATATGATCAGCAGCCCCATGTACCTTCCCAACTATCCGTTCGGGCATATCATTGAATTCCAGCTGGAAGAATACTTCAACGGGAAAATGAAGGAAGAGGGCAAAACGCTTGCAGAAGCAATTACAGCCATGTATACGCAAGGCAGGCTGGTTCCGGGTCTCTGGATGGAACAGGCTGTGGGATCGCGTGTAAGTACCGAACCGCTGCTCAGGGCAGTTGATGCATGTGATCTATGACCTGAAGGCACATCCGGGAGTTGTGGTAGGGGCATTTCCAAAATCCGGCCTTATCATCTGTAGTATTTCCCGGACTCCAGAACCATTCTCCATGTTCACGGTCCCGGATGTTTTCTTTTATGTAATTCCAGCAATTCACGGCCAGGGACAGGGCGTGGGGAACCTTGTGCCAGTGGTACAGGTAAAACAAGCCCACAACTGTTTCTGCCTGTACCCACCAGTGGCGGGTTTTATCAATCCTTCCGCCTGATGTGATCTCATAGATCATGCTTCCGTCAGTCTGCAATCCCTTTAGTGCCGCAAAGGCTACATCCCTGCTCTGATCTGTAACCCGGCTCAGGATTTCCCCGTATACCCCCGGCTTATAGTCTGCCAGTTCTTTTGCAGCCTCCAACAGGAGCCAGGAAGCCTCGATGTCGTGACCGTAGGATATTGCCGAGCCGCGAACATGGTATTCCTCGTCAAAGAAAAGGGACAGGTGATGCGTTGACGGGTCTATGATCTTGTCCATGAACAGCCGGATAAGCCCGGCCAGGGCCACTTCCAGGGCTGGATCCTTCCAAACCCGGAAAAGATTGGTATAGGGTTCCAGGATGTGCAGGTGCGAGTTCATGGTCTTTTTTTCATTCGCATCTTTTTCCGACAGGCGGTAGTCCCGGATATCACTCCAATCCCGTGAGGCAGCTTCCAGGTATCCTCCGTAGATTTTATCGTAAGAATGGGCCTCTATGTCGCGGAAAAGACCGATGGCACTTTCCAGGGCCAGGGGGTCCCCGGTTGCCCGGTGGTATTCACTTAGTCCGTAAAGGGCAAATCCAAGGGCATAGAACTGCTTTCGGGTATCCAGGGGTTCTCCTTTGTGATCCGTACTCCAGTAAACCCCGCCGTATTCTTTGTCCAGAAGATTATCCAACACAAAATCCCTGGCCCTGGCAGCTGGTACAAGGTATCTTTTATCCCTCAGGATCCTGGCTGCTGCAGAAAAAGTCCACAATATCCGGGATTGCAGCACGGCACCTTTGGGAGCTTCCTGGATCAGTTCCTCTTTTCCGGTCACCCGCCCGTAAAAACCCCCATAGTGAGGGTCATAAAGTTTTTCCCAGTATGGCAGTATGTTGGTGGTGAGCTCCAGATGAAGCTCCTTTTGCAGGTCCTCCAGAATATCAGAATTTTCCATGAGCAGCTCTTTTTTCATTCAGTTCCCGGGTGACTTCCATGACTTTTTTCTCGCTCAGCGGGTAAAAAGATACCGCCAATATGGCCAGGATACAACCTGCGGCAGGCAGGAAGCTCATCATCAGGCGTACTCCGTGAATGGCTCCCTGGCTTTGCGATGCGAGGTCCGCATCATAGCCAAAGGCAGCCAGCAGCCAGCCTGTTATGGCACCGCCCACGGCCCAGCCGAATTTCTGGGACATGGACGAAGAACTGAGGATCAGCCCGGTGGCACGCCTTCCGGTTTTCAGTTCCTGGTAGTCAACAATATCGGCATACATGCTCCAGAGCAACGGGAAAATGATCCCGGCGCAGGTGCTGATAAGTACCTGGAAAACCATGATCAGGATGATCTGATCGGGTTTGAGCAGGAAAAAGAAGCAACTCAGGATGGCGGCCAGTATCATGGCAATAAGGTAGGTGCTTTTTTTGCCTATTTTGTTCGCTACAGGCGCTGCCAGTGCCACCCCGATCATATTGGAGGCCTGTCCCACAAGCAGGTATAAGGTTCCAACAGTCCAGCCAAAGGCGGCTGTTCTGAAGGTAGAGGTTACATAATCAGAAAAATAGAAAAGTGCAACCCCATCCCTTATGGAATTGAAAAGCAGGGCTGCAACACCCGAGGCAAGCAGGATCCACCAGGGTTTGTTGCTAAAGAGCAGTTTAAGGTCCTTACCCGCCGAGGCTTTGTTCTTGCTTTCATCGGCCGCTACAACACGCTCTTTTGTCCATCGGAAACATAAAAAGAAAAGCAGGGCGCAAAAGCCGCCGATCACGGCAACGGCAGCAGTCCAGGCCTGCGGTTGGGTGGATATCTGTTCTCCTCCCTGTGTTCCGCTGCTGAAAGCGTCCACCAGCGGCTGCAGGACCATAAAAGTGATGAAGCTCCCTATATAGGCAAAGAACATCCGGTATGAGGACAAGGTATTCCTGTCCTTGGGATTGGGAGACATGACCCCCAGGAGCGATGCGTAGGGTACGTTTACCACCGTATAGACCATCATCATGAAGGTATAGGTCACGTAAGCATAGGCAAGCTTTGCATTCTCGCCCCAATCGGGGGTGTAAAAAGTCATGATGCCTATAAGGGCAAAAGGGATGGCTCCCCATAAAATATAGGGACGGTATTTGCCCCACCTGGTATGGGTCCTGTCTGCAATGAGGCCCATCATGGGATCGTTGACCGCATCCCAGATGCGGGTAAGCAGGAACATGGTGCCGGCGGCAGCGGGGGAGATGCCAAATACTTTGGTATAAAAGAAAAGGAGATACATTCCAAAGATCTTCCAGAACATGCTGGAAGCCATATCCCCCAATCCGTAACCCAGTTTTTCACGAAAAGAAATCCTGACCATGGGCATCATCATTTAACAGGGGTAAGCACAACACAGAAAACATCGTGGCCGGGCAGCAGGGTTGTCATTGTGCCGGCCGCTGTGCCCATATCCTTTTTCTTCCACACATCCCTTACCGCATAGGCGTATGCCACCGGATCAAGTTCGAGGGCGTTCAGGGGATCTTTGGCAACCATTCTTTTCCAGTCGATTTCCAGAGGCACAGGCTCCGTTCCCCTGTTCAGGAAACATACGGCCCACCGGCCTCCGGACAAAGGTTTGAGCCAGGTGTGCACAGGACCTTCTTTGGCATAGGGAAATCCCTGGATTCCCAGGGGGTCCTGGTCGATGGCAATGACTTCTTTGTTCATGAGTATTTCAATGGTAGACGGACTCATGGCACGCAGATCGTTCCCTGCCATGAGCGGGGCTGCCAGCATGCACCACATGGTAAAATGTGCCCTGTCCTGGCTTTCGCTCATGCCATTGCCCACTTGCAACATGTCGGGATCGTTCCAGCCATCGGGGCCTGCGTAACGTCGCAGGGTATCCTGCAGATCGAGTATCTGAAGCACGCCAAGGGTCTTGTATGTGCCATGGTCCCGGATCCCGTCAAATATGGCAGATATATCTCCCGTTGTACGCCACAGGTGGCCCATCTGCGAACCCCAGAGCCAGGGTTGGTTGTTGCCCCACTCGCACAGGCTGAAGACTACAGGCCTGCCGGCTTTGTACAGGGCATCCCGCATGGTCATGTAAGCTCCGTATGCATTGAGTCCAACGGTGCCGCACCAGTCGTACTTTAGGTAGTCCACATCCCAGGAGGCATACACCAGAGCGTCCTGGTACTCATATCCCCGGCTGGCAGGCCTTCCTGCACAAGTTTTGAATCCGGCCGATGAATAGATTCCGAATTTCAGTCCCCTGGCATGAATATAACCGGCCAAAGCTTTCATTCCGGAGGGGAACAAGTCAGGGTGCTCATGTATGAATCCCAGGGAATCCCTTTCCCCGTGCCAGCAGTCGTCAATGACCAGGTATACATAGCCGGCATCGCGCATCCCCGTTTGGACAAGCATGTCGGCCGTTTCCCTCAGCATTTTCTCATCCACGTTACATCCAAAACGGTTCCAGGAGTTCCAGCCCATAGGGGGGACCGGTGCCATATGCTCATATTTCTGTGCCCCGCCATGCACAAAGGACAGCATGGCAATGAACAGGAGCGAAAAGTGACGAATCTTATTCTTCATTCCGTGATTTGTTTATTGTTGAGCAGTGTTGTGAAGGAATGGATGATGGGCACTGTATCGTCTTCGGCAAAGACGGAATTCAGACCCTGTTCTTCCTGGGCGGGATCTCCGCAGTAATCATCTCCGGGTTCCCAGAATATGTGTTGAGGACGTGCAAATCCTCCCCAGGCCCAGATGTTGCAGCCTGCAAAATTACCCGATGATTGTGCCGAAGCTGCCAGTTGGTTGAAAATGCTGCTGTAAAAGGCGTTTCTGGCTATTACAGGATCCTCCCGGTCATACCGGTGGTTGTCCCTGGGGTAGCCGAACTCGGATAATACGATGGGTTTGTTGAGTTCAACAGCCAGGGATATGTGTTCAGCCAGGTATCCTTCAGCCAGCTTTGAGGCGCGTTCCACTGAACCGGGAATATCCTGTATATCTATCCATGACCAGTTTTTTGGCCATATGTGGCACGTAAGGTAATCCACAGAGACTGCCTGGTGCACGCGACGGTACAGTTCCATATCGTTTTCGCTGCCATAGGAACCTTCAGATCCTACAGATACCAGGTGGTTGGGATCCAGCGATTTGATAAAATCTGCCGTGCTTATCACAAACCGTTCGTAGGCTTCCTTGTTGCCTGCCCCCATGGGTCTGGGTTCGTTGGCAACCTGCCAGGACATGATGGCCGGATCTTCAGTGTAAGGAACACCGGTCAGGCTGTTTACACGGGTGACAATATTTCTGATATGGTTCCTGAACAGGCTGTCGCACGGGCTGCAGTGAACGTATTGGCCGGCGTATTCCATGAAAGCCGGCCATCCGTCTATCACAGGGACAGGGGCCTTGCCGTAACCGGCCCATTCCAGGTACTGGGAATAGCCGCCGGTCCACTCCCAGGTGTTGTTGAAGAACAATACGGCCAGCATATCCCTTTTGCCCAGTTCCTGCAACAGGTAATCCAGGCCTGCAAGCAGGGTATCGTTATAGACCCCGGGTTCTGTCTGCAGGCTGGGTCTGACTTTGGCCCTGTTTTCCGGACCATCGGCACCTATCATGATACGCAGGTTATCTACCCCTGCGGATTTCAGAAAATCCAGTTCGCGATGCAGCCTGTCCCGGTCCCCTCCGATGCCTTCGGAAGCCAGCAGGCCGGCATACCAGAAATTGAATCCTATGAAACGGTAGGGCTCCCCGTTGCGGATGAACTGACCGTTCTCCACACTGACAAAGGCATCATTCTCTTTGGCCTGGTTGCAACCGTAGAACGCGAATGCCAGCAACAGCAATCCGCAGAATAATATCGTTTTTTTCATGTCAGTCGAGTTTCAGGTGCTTTTTGAAAAACTCCATGCGCACTTCCTGCCACTCGGGCGGGGTATTGTGACCGTTGTCCTGGTAGATCCTGTAATCTTTGGGTGCTGTGATCAGGTTGTAGCCTGCAAAATTGGTGTGAGGGGGACACGTGGGGTCCTGCAGCCCGACTCCCATGATGGTGGGGGTTTTGATGCGTGGGGCCAGGTTTTTGATGTCAAAATAGCTCAGGAGCTTATAGATGTCTTCCCAGGTGGCCTGCGGATGTTCTCTCATGTAGGCATCAATGTCGCTCCGGGGCCAGTCCACGATCCGGAAATAATCGGGATAATCACTCAAAAAGGGTATGGTGGGTGCAGCAACGGCAATGCGGTTGTCCAGCGCACAGGCGGCCATGGTGAAGGCACCTCCCTGGCTGCCGCCTTCCGCTGCTATCCGGTCTTTATCGGCCTCGGGCCTTGAACATACAAAGTCAATGGCCCGCACAAGGTCCATGAAGGCACCCCTGTAGTAGTAATCGTTTTTATCTTCAATGCCCCATACGATCCATTTGTCGTTGTATTTGTTTCCGGCTTTATAGATTCCCTGTCCCCTTACAGATACAACGAATGAGATGAACCCGGGTTCCCCGTCGGTATGAGGCATCCAGGGATTGGATCCGTAGCCCATATAGGTTATGATCACAGGGTATTTTCCTTTTTCTTTGGGAACAGCGTAATATCCACCCATGATTTCGTTGCCGAATGATTTCATTTCTACATAATAAACGTTTCTTTTTCCGGTGGAATACTCTTTCAGCAGTTTCATGGATGGCCGCATGGGGGTGCTGTCGAGTATGGATCGTGTCTCTTTCCAGAAAGCGTCAAAATCTTCCTGGGCATCGACAGGTGAAATGATCTTTTCGGGCTCCAGACCTATATTGAATGTAAGGGGTTCTCCCTTGATACCGTCCGTTTCAAGACGGAGGGTGCAGCGGTAGAATCCCGGGTTGGAAATTTCCAGGGGAAGGACACAGGTCATGCTCTCTTGTGACCTTACTGTAATTTTCCGGGAAAATTCCTGAACTTGCTGGTAATCGTCTGTAGTAACGGCCAGGTGTATGACAGATTTTTTGTTTTTTTCTTCCTGGTTGCTAACTTTTACACTAAGGGTACGGGGTGCCTCTCCCATGAATACGCCGTTCTCGGCATCTACAGCGTATTCCATGGATATTTTCAGGGCAGGGGCAACAGGCTGGATGATTATCGCAGAGGTCAGAAGACCGCCGTCACCTCCTCCGTCGTATACCTGGATGGCTATGGTATTGGGTTCATCGGTCTTGATGTATTCCAGCGGAACCGTGTACGTTCTCTTTTCCCCGTAACGGCTTATGTAATCCGGGGGAAAACTGCCGGTTGCCCCAATGATCTGCCCGTTGAAATACAGGGCATCTGAATCGTCTGCGTTGTCATAGCGGATCAACAGGCCTCCGTAATATGTTACCGCCTTTATGATGTCTTGCGGGATGGTGAATGTCTTGCGGTACCATCCGTATCCGTCGTAATTGGCATAGCCCTGGTTTTCCCAGGATGTGGCAGGGGATATTTCCGGCCACTGGCTGTCATCAAAACCGGGCAAAGCCCATTGCAGGTCGTTCCCGGTCTGGAATTTCCAGGAAGGGTCAAGTTCCGCTTCCCTGACCTGGGGTGTCTGGTCGCAACCCAATATAAGCATGAGGGTCAGTATAGACAACAATGTTTTTTTCATATGATTTTAGTTAAATGTTTGACCGAATGTTTTGAAAGTGTAAATGTAACACTTTTGGGCTGATAAAATATTGGCTACATTTGTTACCCGTTGAATTCTGTAAAATAATCTGAACTATGAGAAGAATAACATTATTATCTATGACAGCTTTGATTTTTGCCGCTTCCTGTTCGGACGGGAAGGGAGATAATCCACCCTATATGAACCCGTCATTGGACGTGGAAAAGAGGGTTACAGACCTTATGAAAAGAATGACATTGGAGGAAAAAATTGGCCAGATGAACCAGTGTGTAGGGCTCAACCATATTGACGAATCACAGGCCGGTATGACCGAGGAAGACCTGATGCGCAATACGGCACAGGCTTTTTACCCCGGTTTCCTGAAAGAAGACATAGCACAGCTTGCCAGGGAAGGAAAGATAGGATCATTCCTTCATTCGGTGCATATTGGCGAGGCCAATGAACTCCAGCAGCTGGCCATGGAATCCAGGCTGCGTATTCCGCTGCTGATGGGTATAGATGCTGTTCATGGCTGTGCCCTGGTGAGCGGGACCACCGTATATCCCACTTCCATAGGAATGGCTTCCACTTTTGATCCGGAGCTGGTGTATATTTCTTCCCGCCAGACCGCAAAAGAAATGCGGGCCATAGGCATGCACTGGACATTCGCACCCAACGTGGAAGTTGCCCGGGACCAGCGGTGGGGAAGGGTAGGCGAAACATATGGGGAGGACCCTTACCTGGTATCCCTGATGGGGAGTGCTGCGGTAAAAGGATTCCAGGGTGATGAAGGCCTGGAAAAAGACCTGGTCCTGGCCTGTGCCAAGCATTTTGTTGGTGGATCGCAACCGGTCAACGGCACCAACGGTGCACCCGCAGAACTATCCGAAAGAACTTTGCGTGAAGTCTTCTTTCCCCCGTTCCAGGCCTGTGTTGACGCCGGGGTAGAGACTTTCATGATGGCCCACAACGAAATCGAAGGAATCCCTTGCCATACCAACCCCTGGCTCATGCAGGACGTCATCCGGAAGGAAATGGGTTTTGACGGTTTCATTGTCAGTGACTGGATGGATATGGAACATGTTTATGACCTCCACCGGACAGCCGTATCGGTTGAGGATGCCTATGCCCAATCGGTGTTGGCAGGCATGGACATGCATATGCACGGGCCCGGATTTGTGCCGGCCATGCTTAAACTGGTGGAAGACGGGGTGGTCCCTGTTTCAAGGATAGACCAGGCCTGTCGCAGGATCCTGGAGTTGAAATTCCGCCTCGGCCTGTTTGAAAATCCTTTTTTCGATACCACCGCGGTTCATCAAACGCTCCGGCAGGAAGAACATATGCAGACGGCCCTGGAGGCTGCCCGCAAAAGCATTGTATTGCTGGAAAACAACGGAATCCTGCCACTTGCCGACGGAGGAAAGTATAAGAATGTATTTGTTACCGGACCCAATGCCGATTCACAGGGCATCATGGGAGACTGGACTTTTCCCCAACCCGGTGAAAACGTTGTCACTTTCCTGGAGGGGCTCCGGATGGTAGCGCCCAAAACGAAATTCACGTTCCTGGACCAGGGCGAGTCCATCCGTTATATGGATCCCGAAAAGGTGCGCCGTGCGGCCGAAATGGCCCGCAGGGCAGACCTGAGCATTGTCTTTGTGGGTGAGTACGTGAACCGCAAGGACTGGGTCAACAAGACTTCAGGAGAAGACGTGGAGCGGGGTAACCTGAACCTGCCCGGATTACAGGAGGAATTGATACGCAATGTGCTGAGCAGCGGCAAACCCTGCATCGTAGTCCTGAACAACGGACATCCCCTGGCAGTGGAATGGATCGCCCAACAGGCCGATGCGCTTGTTGAGGCCTGGGAACCCGGCATGCAGGGAGGCATTGCCCTGGCCGAGATCCTTTACGGCCTTGTGAATCCTACAGGCAAACTGCCAGTGACCTTCCCCAGGTCTGCAGGCAACATTCTTTCGGTTTACAACCACATGCCTTCACATTACTTCCATCCAATAGTTATGGATGATCCAATGCCTCTCTATGAATTTGGTTACGGTCTGTCTTACACCACGTACCGCTATGACAACCTCACTCCGGGAGAATTCCGTGACGGAGAACTGGAAGTACAGGTGGATGTCACAAACACGGGATCTGTGGCCGGGGAAGAGATCGTTTTGCTTTACATGCGTGATGATTATGCTTCTATGACAAGGCCAGTGAAAGAGCTTAAAGCTTTTGCCAGGGTTGCTCTTGAACCGGGAGAAGCAAAAACCGTGAGTTTGAAAGTCAGCCAGGAACAGTTGAAATTCTGGACAAGGGACAGGGGGTGGATCACGGAATCCGGCTCATTTACCGTTATGGCAGGGAACCTGTTTGCACAGGTCACTCTGCCCTGAAGTCGGTTATGCCTGTGATCCGGTGGACCACATACCGGATCACCGGTCTACCCGACCGGTGCACAAAAAAAGTATCCAGGGGAACGGTCCCGGAAAGATTTTCCGGGAAACGGCTTGATTCAATATAATACATTTGTTCTCCAGGAGTTATCCCCCCTCTTTTCCTGGTGATCTGTTCGTATTTATGGGTTTTATGCAGTGGCCCCGTTGTTTTGACAACTGTACCGGCCGGACGGGCCACATAATAATCCAGGTGAGCGCCGGGAAACCAGCGTGTTGCCAGAACGGCACTGCCCAATGGCATTCCCTGGCTGCCCCCGCTTTCCATATATAGTGCCTCCTGGTTTGCTTTCAATTGTTTGAAATGATCTCCCAATTGTTTCCATCCGTACATATCCAGCGTAAAATCATGCCGTCCCAGCTCCCTGAAGGGATCTTCAGGGGATACTTCCCCGGATTCGGTTAATTCCCTTAACGGAATGAACCCGGTCCTGATTTGAACGATTGACAATAGCACCATAACAGCAAGAACTGCAGGAGACAACACTGCGGGCCAACGCAGGTCTGTGTGATCAACCACTGCTGCAGCCAGCAGCATCAGGGAAAAGTATGCAGGAGCACTCCAGTGAGGCAGGGTCTCCCTGAAAAGCGAAAATAACAGGAACAGGGCTATAAGGGGCAACGATTGGGTCATGATCATACGGAATGAGTCCGGTTCCACAGGCAGCATCGCGGTTCCTATTTTCCGTCTTTGCCTAATGTAAAAAATTACAGACCAGATTACCAGAAAAACATTCACTGGATTGTTGTACAGGAACGATCCGGAGATTTCCCTTATGAAATATAAAGGTTTGAGGCCTTCCCCAAAAAATGATATGCGTTCCGAATGAAAAGCAAAACTGGACATGTCTTGAGACAGGTTCCAGATCAATACAGGCAGAAACAGAAGCAGAGAAACTGCCATTCCGGCCCATAACCGGGGCTCTCGTAAAGTTTTCCTCCGGTATAGTATCATGTAAAGGATGGCTCCTACCCAGAGAAAAATGCCGGTATATTTGCTGAGCATGGCCAGCCCGGTAAAAAGACCGGCCCACAGGAAATGCACGGGTGCCTCTTTTTCCTGTCCGTATGAACCAAGTCCAAACGCCTTGAAAAAGCTGCATAAGGCTGCCAGGTAAAAAGTGCTGAGCGGGGTATCGGGCAGAATGAATGTCCCTGCCATGATGGCAGCATATAGCGAACCGGTGTACAGCAGGGCACCATACCAGCCGGTTTTCGGACCTTTGACAAGGTACCCCAGGCGGTAGATGAGCCAGGTGTTTAAAGTCCCCAGAACAAGTGATGGCAGACGCAGGGCAAACGAACTGTCCCATCTTAGATTGAAGGTAAAAAGCTGTATGATCCATCCCAGCATTGGAGGGTGGTCAAAATGGCTCCAGTCAGGGAACAAGGCATAGGTCCAGTAATACACCTCATCATTGCCCAGTTCCGTAATGGCAGCAACTATGATTCTGGCAAGCAGCGAGACAGCCATCAGCAGGATCATCCTTTTCCTGTATTCCCTTTTCATTAAAACAAAGATAGTAAAGCGCAGTGTACGGTGTACCTTCATTTTTAATACCTTTGCAATTATGAAAGTAGTTCTTACCGGAGCCAGCGGAGGGGTGGGCAGGATCGTACAACAGCTTGCCTCGGGGCAAAGCAGGATGGAATTGGCAGCCTATTCACGACACGAGTTGAATATACTTGACAAACAGGCTCTTATGGATTGTCTATCATCCCTGAAGCCCGAGTATTTAATTAATACGGCAGCCTTTACCCATGTTGACCAGGCCGAGAAAGAACCCGAAGCAGCTTTTTTGTTGAATGCGGGTTGTCTGGAAGGTATGGCAGAGGCCTGCCGGAAAACGGGAACAACACTCATTCACTTGTCTACCGATTATGTTTTTGACGGAACCAAAAGGACACCTTATACAGAAGATGATCTTCCGGCTCCGGTAAACACTTACGGAGCTTCCAAAAGGGCAGGGGAACTCATTGTCCTGTCTTACTCCCGTGGGATTGTCGTACGTACCAGCTGGGTTTATTCCCGTCATTCCAGGAATTTTCTTGCAGCCATACCCGGGTTGCTTCGCTCACAGTCAGAACCGCTGTATGTAGATACGCTGCAAACCAATTCTCCCACCTATGCGCACGATCTGGTCAACGGCCTGTTTGCCCTGATAGGGGCAAACGTTCATAACGGACTGTTCCACTTCACCAATACAGGCGGAGGCTGTACCCGTTATGCCTTTGCCTGCAGAATACGGGAGATGATCCTCAAAAATGATCCGGAAGCCTCTCCGGCAATGGTTCTGCCCATGTATGCCGAGGTTCCGGGCGGGGCGCCGAGACCTGTCTATACAGTTATGAGCCCTGAAAAAATAGCACAATTGACTGGAATGGTGATCCCCCATTGGCAGGAAGGAATTGATAATATTATTTGAATAAGATATGGAAACAAACATTATGGATAAAGCCAGGCAATGGCTCAGCCCATCGTACGACGAACAAACGAGAACGGAAATCCTCAGGCTCATGAAAGAGGATCCTGCTCTGCTCGAAGATTCATTTTACCGCAACCTGGAATTCGGCACCGGGGGATTGAGGGGCATCATGGGAGTGGGCACCAACCGGATGAACAGGTATACCGTAGGAATGGTCACCCAGGGATTGGCCAATTATGTAAAAAAAACGTACCCCGGCCCACATAAGGCAGCAATTGCTTTTGACTGTAGAAACCAGTCACCCGAGTTTGCAGACATTACTGCCCGAGTGCTTGCTGCCAATGATTTTACAGTATATCTTTTTGACGCACTCAGACCAACGCCCGAACTGAGCTTTGCCGTAAGAAAACTGGAATGTCATATAGGGGTTATGATCACGGCCAGTCATAATCCAAAAGAATACAACGGATACAAAGTATACGGCAATGACGGGGCACAGGTGGTTGCTCCCCATGATGCCTTGATCATAGAACAGGTAAGGAACGTGACTTCACCGGACATGGTAAGTTTTATGGGTGGGGCGGGGAAGATTGTCAAAATAGGTATAGAAATGGACAAAGCCTACCTTGATGCCATTCTGAGCCTGGTAAACCTTAGTCCCTTGGAAATCAATAAGCACAAAGACATCAAGATGGTATATACCCCATTGCACGGAACAGGTGTTCACATTATTCCCATGGCTATGGAAAGGATGGGATTTACCAATCTGCTTCGCGTCCCGGAACAGGAGGTCACGGACGGGAATTTTCCAACGGTGGTTTCACCCAACCCGGAAGAACCCGAAGCGTTGAAACTGGCTATTAAGAGGGCTACGGAAACAGCTGCCCAACTGGTGATGGCCACCGACCCCGACAGTGACCGGATAGGTGTGGCAGTTCGTGATCAGGATGGGAACATGGTGTTGTTGAACGGGAATCAGCTGGCTGTATTGCTTACTTATTACCTGCTGGAGAAATGGAACGAAGCCGGACGTCTCAAGGGGAAGGAATATATTGTGAAAACCATTGTTACCACAGACCTGATGCAGGTACTTGCAGATCACTATCATGTGGAATGTTTTAACGTCCTGACGGGATTTAAATACATAGCCGAAGTAATCCGCAAAAACGAAGGAAAAAAAGTCTTTATATGCGGAGGGGAAGAAAGTTACGGATTCAATGTAGGTGAATTTGTTCGAGACAAAGATGCTGTGGTAAGCAGCGTCCTGGTGTCCGAGGTTGCCTGCTGGGCTGCTGCCAGGGGAAAAACGCTGTACGATTTGCTTAAGGAAGTATACCTTCGTTTTGGCTACTTTAAGGAACGGATGGTCTCCAGAACACTCAAAGGCAAGGACGGAATGGAGCAGATCAAAAGCATCATGAAAGGGCTGAGGGAGAATCCGCCTCAACAGTTACTGGGATCACCCGTGGTCCTTATTCACGATTATAAAAGAAGTGAAACAGTTGACATGGTCAGCGACCTGAGGTACCGGATCAACCTGCCCCAATCAGATGTTATACAGTTTATCTGTGCCGATAATACTGTTGTAACAGTCAGACCTTCGGGAACGGAACCAAAGATCAAGTATTATTATGGGGTAAGGTCAAAACTGGCTTCAGCGGCTGCCTACCTGGAGACAGAAAGCCTGGTGAATGAAAAACTGGCAGCTCTGCATGGGATTTTTCAAAAATAAGCCGGGTGCCAGATAAGCTTGTCAGGATCAAATCCAACACTTTCCATTTTTTGAATAATTCCGGCTATTTGATTCTCTGACAGAGACATATGTTTTGAAAAAACCCAGAACCTGGTTGCCGCCCTGTTGCAGATCAGGGTAGTTGTATTATCCGGATCCAGATACAAAATATAATATTCCCTGAAAAAATTCATGTAAAGAGAGCATTTCAAAATACCCGGATAATCAGGGTTCCATTTGGCTTTTCCCCTTACTTCAGTATATGGCCCGTAAGGAGTAAACTTGTTCTTTTTAATATCAAGGCGGATTATTCCCTTATCGTTAATGGAAGTCTCTATATTTACAGCTGCGATCATTTTACGTTCAGGCCTTCCCGATTGTGCCACTTCATGCCAACTGCCCATAAGTTGCTCCACATCTAACTGTTTAATAGCGTTTTTTCCAAAAATAACCGGTTCTTTCAGAATACATCCGGTACAGGCTAATAGCAGGATGCAAGAAATCAGAAGTGGACCTTTATGATAGAATTTTTTCATCGTTCCTTGTATTGATTGCGGAATTCTGTAATGGTATTTCCTGAAATCCTTTTAAAAAAGCGGCTGAAAGAAGAAATTTCCTCAAAACCAAGGATATGGGCAATTTCTTTAGCGTTCATATTGCTGTAAAGCAATAGGCGTTTTGCTTCTGCCTCTATACGTTCCTGAATTATATGAAGGGGCGTAGGCAGCTTGTACATGGAAAAAAGGTTGGTCAGCGTCTTGGGTGACCGGTTAAGCAGCTGCGCATAATCCCTGACTTTCTTCTTTTCTTTGAAATTTGCGTCTACAAGAATGACATATTTACGAAACAGGTAAAAGGCTGATTCATTTCCGGCCTCAATGGCGTATTTATTCCTGGCCATACGTGTACAGGAAATGATAAACCGCTCTAAATGAAGTCGAAGCATCTCTTCTTTCAGGGAGTCATCCTCTTTGTATTCCAGCCGTATATCAGAAACGATCCTATCAAGAGCGAGTGCCTGGTTGTCTGTCAATTGCATTAGCAGGGGATTGGAATAGCCTGCAAAAAGGAATCCGTTACAAGACACTTCATTGTCCGATTTGAAAATGCAATAAAAATTGCTGTTGAAAAGGATGGAAATGTATTTTCCCGAAATGCGGGAAAACCGGATATGGTGAATATTGGATAAGGGAATAACCTGGTTTTTTACCAGGTTTATTCCCATGTGGTCAATAGTAAGATCTAGTGATCCCTCCAGAACCCATATGAACTTATACAGGTCTTTATTTTGCAGAAGCGATTCGTTGTTATGCAAATCATCGGTGATTACCAGACTCCCCTGCAATGGAGTAATACACGCATATTCCATATGCGCAAAGATACGAAACCTATTCTTTTTTCAGCAAGGTGTTCGTAATAATGGATTCAAGCTGGCTTTTTGGCAGGGCACCCTGGGAAACACTGGGTTTTCCTTCCATAGGTATCCATAAAAGGGTAGGTACGCTCCTTACTCCGAAAATCGCTGCCAGCTCGGGTGATTTATCAACATCTACTTTGTAAATATTGATCTGACCATTGTATTCCTGGTTCAGCTCTTCCAGCGAAGGTGCAAGCATTTTGCAGGGAGCGCACCAGGTTGCGTAGAAGTCCACCACACAGGGCTTGTCTCCCTCAAATTTCCACTCGTTGGGATTGGCTTCGTAGTTATAAACGCGCTTGATGAATTCGTCTTTTGTGAGTTCCATAATCTTTGTCTTGTTTTCTTTTGTTTTTTCGGGGACCCCTTCGTTGATTCCATAAGTCACCAGCGCCGGGAGCATTGCCAGAAATGTAATTAATGTTTTCATGAGGCAAAGATCCTGTTTATTCAGAAAACCGGCAATGTCCGTTTTCCACTATTAGTTGGCAAATCTTCCCGGGTTGAAATTAATCGTGTTCAACCCAGATAAGATTATCAACATTGTATCCCAGGGAACGAGCCTTGTTCAGGACCCTGTCCAGGTCAGCCGGAGCCATTTCCGGTGTACGTGACAGAATCCACAGGAATTTTGCTTTTTTGCTTCCAATCAGGGCAAAAGTGTAGTTTTCGTCCAAATCCAGTACCCAGTAGTCAGAATAAAAGAAAAGGAAGAAGGATACCCTGAGTGCTCCCGGGTACTTGTCATCAGGCCTGTACGCTTTGGCTTCAGCCTCGTCGTATTTTCCGTCTTTGTAGCCTGTGTTAAGAACTCTGACCGTTCCGTCATCCTTGAGTGTATAGTTGGCCTTAGCTCTTGTCAGCCCCCTTTCAAAACTGTGGTCAAAACGTGCTATCTCGTACCAGTCTCCCAGGTAACTGTCCAGGTCCAGTTCCTTTACAGTGTCATCAATGGTAACGTTAAATTCCGGATTCTGTGCCCCGCATCCTGCTGCAATTATCAAAGCACTGCATGTCAATAAAGCGTGAATGATTTTCATAATAATATTAAAATATAAATTTCGTCTAAAAATGTAACAAAGACACCCTTATGGTTTTGTCCCTTGTACAATAGGCCGCAAAGATATGTATTTTTGAGAATTACGAAAAATTAAGCAGTTACACCCGTTATCCTGATGAAAGAGGTATATGTGATTACCGGGTTTTTTCCCGTTTTGTCCAGGAGTTCCTCATTATAGTATATTTAGTCCAGAGAACGTATGCCTCTGGTGGTGAATACAGGAATTATGCTTAAATTCAAACCATGGAACAAGAGAGATTAAAAGCAATAATTGATCATTACAGGAACAGGGCGCAATCGGCCAGAGAGGCATCTCTTATGGATAAATCCCGTGAAATGGATGAATTTGCTGATTTTGTGGAAGAAAACCTGGAATCCTTTCTAGAGAACGCTTATACCAGGGAATCTGAGTTGTGGGAAGAATATGAAAATTATTGAAGCAATTCGTACCTGCGTCCCTCTTTTCTTCTGATGATTCCCGAATCTTCCAGCTGCCTTATGGCGCGGGAGAGTGCAGGCCTTGTAACTCCAAACATATCGGCCAATTCCTGGTGGGTATGAGGAATGGTAAAAGTACCATAACTATTGTCCCGGGTCAATTCCAGGAAATAACTCCTGAGTTTGCTTTTAATGGTTCCAAAGCTGATCAGCCGGAGTCTGTCAGAAAGAAACCTGCTTCTGTCGGATATAATTCGCAGATAATTTTCAAGGACTCTGTTGTCGTTATGCATTATGGTAATCAGCTTATTTTTGGGGATGGATACCACAGATGAAGGCTGGACTGCAAAAATACTGACCGGAAGGCAGTTGTTTGATGCAAAAAGGAAGGCAGGTGCTACTGTACGCGGTGCAATAATTTCTTCAAGGGTTACCCTGGTCCCTTCGGCATCGGTCATTTCTGTACGCAGCAATCCCTTATCTACAATAAACAATTCTTTATAGACATCTCCCTGAAGAGCCACCGGCTCTCCTGGCGGATATTTTCGCACCCTGCAATTGTGATCCAGAAGGCAGTCTATTGTGTGTTGGTCAAGGCCTTCAAAAAGTGGTGATTTGTATAACGCTTCCATACCCGACAAAGGTAGTTTATTTAAACTTTTGTAACAAATGATACAAATTGATCTGCAACCCTCACCTTAATTTTGCATCATAAACAGCAAGTAACATGAAAAAGACAATAGTCAAAATTGATGATAAACGTTGCAACGGGTGTGGAATTTGTGTTACAGGATGTCATGAAGGGGCTTTGCAGGTTGTTGATGGGAAAGCCGTTATAGTAAGAGAGGATTATTGTGACGGATTGGGAGCCTGTATACCAGAATGCCCGCAGGGAGCCATATCCCTTGAAGAGAGAGAAGCCGAGCCTTTTGATGAAATAGCAGTTCTGGAACGCACCGTTCAACCCGTCCCTGATCATGAATCAAAAGCACCGTGCAAAAATGAATGGCAGCCTCTGCAGGGGCTTGCCCCGAGACACGTTCAGTTCCCCGTTCAGTTGCATCTGATCAATCCGCGCAACTCCATTTTCAAGGGAGCAGACGTGCTGCTGGCTGCCGATTGTACCGCTTTTACCACTCAGGATTTCCATACACGTTACCTTAAGAATAAGCTGCTGGTCATTGCCTGCCCCAAACTTGATACCAACCGCGATGCCTACATTGACAAACTGGCCGAAATGATAGGGAATACCGGGATTGAAACATTGACGGTTCTGATCATGGAAGTTCCCTGTTGCGGAGGCCTGCTTGAAATAGTCAAAAAGGCACGGGAAAAAAGCGGCCGCTATATTCCTGTTAAAAGAATTGTGCTGACTGTACGGGGAGATCTCAAGTCGGAGGAATGGATCAAATAAAAAAGACTATATTTAATAACTATTAACTAAAAAAAATGAGTATGTTTTGTTTTCAATGTCAGGAAACAGCCCGTAACCAGGGTTGTACAATCAAAGGCGTCTGCGGAAAGGAGCCGCAGACAGCGGCTCTGATGGATTTGCTGATCTATGTTTGCAGGGGGATTGCCATTGTGCAGAGGGCCCTTCGTCAAAAAGGGAAGGCGTCTGATGCTCCCGACCATTTCCTGATGGATGCCCTGTTTTCAACCATAACCAATGCCAATTTTGATGATAATGCCTTATCAAGACGCATTGACAAGGGATTTGCACTCAAAAAAGACCTCCTTGCCCAAGCCCGGAAGGAAGGTATTAATGTTCCCGATATGCCTGAGGTCAGATTAGAAGCTGCACCTGCAGATTACCAGGCCGTAGCTGCTTCAGTTGGGGTTTTAAGTGAAACCAACGAGGATATCCGTTCCCTCAAACAAATGACCATATACGGTTTGAAGGGAATGTGTGCCTATACCGAGCATGCCCTCAACCTGGGACACGCAGATGTTGATATATACACTTTTCTTGAAGAAGCGCTTTACCAGGTTTCCCGTAAAGACATAGGTGCCGATGAGCTTGTCTCCCTGGTGCTGAAAACAGGTGAAACAGGGGTAAAATCCATGGCTTTGCTGGACAAGGCAAATACAGCCACATACGGTCATCCGCAAATGACACGGATTAATATCGGCGTGGGTAAGAATCCCGGTATCCTCATCTCCGGCCACGATCTTAAGGATATGCAGGAATTACTGGAACAGACTGCCGGAACCGGGGTGGATGTGTATACCCATGGAGAAATGCTCCCTGCCCATTACTATCCGGCTTTCAAGAAGTATCCTCACTTTATCGGGAACTATGGCAATGCATGGTGGAAACAACGTGAGGAATTCGAGTCTTTCAACGGAGTGATCCTTTTCACCACCAACTGCATAGTGCCGCTTGCCAAAGAAGGCACTTACCTGGACCGCATGTACACTACCGGTTCATGCGGATATCCGGGAGCAAAGCACATACCCGGCCGTAAGGAAGGCGGGAAAAAAGACTTTTCCGAGCTGATAGCAAAGGCTAAGACCTGTCAGCCTCCACAGGAAATCGAAAAAGGTGAAATCATTGGCGGATTTGCACACAACCAGGTGATTGCCCTGGCAGATAAGGTGGTGGAAGCCGTAAAGACAGGAGCCATCAAACGCTTTGTAGTGATGGCAGGCTGCGACGGACGTATGAAATCACGCCAGTATTATACAGATTACGCACTGGCCCTTCCCAAGGACAACGTGATCCTGACGGCAGGGTGTGCCAAATACAGGTACAACAAACTGCCAATGGGAGATATCAACGGCATTCCCCGGGTATTGGATGCCGGTCAATGCAACGACAGCTATTCGCTTGTGCTTATTGCCCTGGCGCTGAAGGATGCTTTTGGCCTGAAAGATGTGAATGACCTGCCCATTTTCTACAACATCGCATGGTACGAACAAAAAGCCGTCATTGTCCTGCTTGCACTGCTGAGCCTGGGTGTGAAAAATATCCACTTAGGTCCGACTTTGCCGGGATTCCTCTCACCCAACGTTACCAAAGTGTTGGTGGAAAAATTCGGGATTGGTCCCCAACCGGAACTGAATTAGATCATTACGATCCATGATGCTGATGTCCGGAGATCCTCACGATCCCGGACATCACTATATACAGGCATATGCATCCCATCATGGCCAGGCCGGGATGGTTTCCCGTTGCGAGCAATAATACGGCCAGGGCAAGACAAAGTCCCAGGAAAATAAACCTGACTTTGTTCCTGCCGAAGCTGAATCCCTGGAACTTGAGTGAGAACATGGGCAACCCGCTGATTAGAAGAAATGATATCACCACCGATATACAGGGTATGAACCATGAGGTTTGCATGAATTCTTTCCAGGAAGGATTGCCGGTTGTATAAAAAACGGCCGATGCAATGAGCAATGCGCTTGCCGGGCTGGGAAGGCCAAGGAAACTTTCGGCCTGGCGGGAATCAACATTGAACTTTGCCAGGCGTATGGCCGTAAATACCGCTACAATCAATGGGCTGAATGAAACCCACATGCGAGGGGCTGCCGGCAGGTATAGGGCATAAAGCATAAAGGCCGGCAACAGGCCAAAGCTGATCGCATCGGCAAGGGAATCCAGTTCTTTGCCCACAGGGGAGTATGCATTGAGCAGCCTTGCTGCAAAACCGTCCAGGAAATCAAAAACAGAAGCCGTTATCAACAGCCAGAAGGCAACGTCCATCCTGCCCCTGAAAACAAATGCTAAGCCCAGCGCACCGCACAAAAGGTTCAGCGATGTGATGGTATTGGGAATATGAAGCAGGATTTTTTTCAAAGCCCCAGTTTTTTACGAATATCTTTAGGTATGGCGTCTTTATGAACCATATAGCCAATGCACCGTGCACGGAAATATTGCTCCGACATATACAGGAACCCTTTATACTTACCTGACTCCCCCCATGAATTCTTAGTGATGTAATAAGTAACTCCATCCTGGTCTTTGGCAATTCCGGTGATGTGCATCAGGTGGTCATCCACGGTGCTGAAGGTTTCGAACCACTCCTGGCGAATATCCTGGGTGACCTTCACTTCATCTTCCGAAGAATCGGTAGAGGGCTCCAATGCCATACCCTTTTCCTGGGAAAAATCCTTAGTCAGGGTGCCGTCCCATGCAATGGTGAATCCATTGTTCAGGGCATGATCGGCTATGACCATGTATTCATCCAGCGGGACATTGTAATACAGTTCATGTTCCCAGTTATCCGGAATCTCCACGGGTACCCGGGTGTAGAAAGGGTGGTGGGTAAAACTGGTGATCTCTACATAATCATCCATGTTCAGTCCCAGGTGTTGGGCAAAAGACAGGGGGGTATACTCTTTGCCATTATACAGGAAGGTTTGCGGAACCTTGCCGAGGTAAATGTCCAGCAATGCATTGAGCAATTCGTCCGATTCGGGACTCATTTTTTTCATCCTTGCCGGTACCTGGGAAATGGCATTGATATATCCCTGTAACTCCGAATGGTTGTGTCCCGGAGCATCGTATTGGATACCGGGATAAGCTTCATCGGGCATCAATCCATAGCGTGCAATGGCCTTCGTTGCCGTATGGCTGACAGAACCCGGGCCAAGATTTCCTTTACCCGTTCTCAGATAATTGTCAAAGTAACGTGCTTTATAAACGTTTCGGACAATGAACATTTCGGACAGGTCAATGGGCTCCCCGCCCATGCGCATCAACTCGCTTTCCAGGAAGGAAATTGTTGCAAAACACCAGCATGTACCGGTACGGGCCTGGTTTTTCATTGATGTGGACGGGTTGTCAACGATCGTGCGGAATTCGTACTGCTGAGCGCTTAAAGTACCGGCAAGTACAAATACTGCCAGTAAAATCAGAAGGTTTTTCTTCATGATGCAAAACGATTTATAAGTTCAGTTTCTTTCTGATATCCTTAGGTATGGAGTTTTTGTGCACCTGGATGTCCATGGTTTTGTACTGCACAAATTTTTCCGTCACGTACCACAGGCCTTTATAGTTTCCGGCATCGTCTCCCCAGGAATTTTTAACCATGTAGTATTTTGTGCCGTTCTGGTCTTTGGCAATTCCATAGATCTGCATGCCATGGTCATCGGTTGTCTGTTTGTTGTCAAAGGCTTCCTGGCGCATTTCCTGCGTGACATCTTTAATCTCTGCAACGGGAGCTTTCAGGTTCCTGAAGGCGTTGCTCCTTTCCGTGGCGGACATTTCCAGCCAGCGGGCCTGGTCCGAGCCAATCATTTCTTTGGGATCGGTGGTGGGGTACATGGCAATCCCGTTCCTCCCGAAGCCTTGCTCGGAAACGTCGGAAGCCCACAGCACGGTATAACCTTCCATGATGGCGTTGTCTATTATGGACATCATTTCGTCCATTGGAATATTGTATGAGGTTCCCCAAAGCCAGTTATCGGGAATTTCCAGGGCAAATTGCGTATAGAAAGGATGGTGGGTGTATGAGGTGATATCAATATAATCATCCGGGTTGAATCCCAGCGATTCGGCAAAGGATTTGGGTGTATAGGTCACTCCTTTGTATTGAAACGTTTCCGGGATTTCTCCCAGATAGGCATCCAGTGCTCCCTGGAAGGCATTTTTCCAGGCGGTTGACAGTTTTCGGTTGGGATTCTTTTTCACTGCTTCAACAATGCCTGTAAGAACGGCTGTGAGTTCGCCATGGCGGTGAACGTCTTCGCCGTAATTGAGCCCGGGCATGACCTCATTGGGTACCATCCCGTATTTGCGTATCACATACAGGTAATCATCAAATCCGCCTCCCTGGGCAAAGTTCAGGGCTCCGTCAAGCCGTATGTATTTGTCTGCCTTGTCTGTATATGTTCTTGACACAACAAACATTTCTGACAGATCGTATTCACTCTTTCCCATTCTCAGGAGTTCAGATTCCATGAAACCCAATGACGAAAAGCTCCAGCAGGTACCTGTACTGCTCTGGTTCTTTACCGGTGTTATGGGATTCTCTTTGACAACTGTGAACTGGAAACCTTCTTCGTTTTTCTTCTCCTGTTCCTGTGCCTTTGCCTGGATGGTAATTGCCGCCAGGGCGACAAACCAGATCAAGATTTGTTTCATAATTACTGTTGTTTAGGGTATATTGATGTATTTGTGGGTTTGAAGTGATATTTTCCAGGAAGGGTTGGCCTTGATGTAGGAAATAATATGCGGGAGTACCGCCTCCCTGCGGCTCCATTCGGGTTGCAGGTAAAGGTGGCATTGCGGGCCCACTTTTCTTCGGTTGAACTCGGCCCATTCCATATCCAGTGGTCCGGTAATGATCACTTTCAGCTCGCTCGCCAACGGATAAAATTCAGGGAGTGGAGGATGGTTTTGTTTGGGAGAGAGGCAAATCCAATCCATTTCACCACTGAGGGGCTGCGAACCGGATGTTTCCAAAAAGATTTCCATTCCCTTATTTTTCAGCTCTTTACATAGAATTTCAAGGGGGTATAAAAGCGGTTCACCTCCGGTGATGACGACTGCACGGGCAGCGCATTTGACTGCCCTGGCAATAATCTCAGTTACGGGTACGGGTGGAAACAGTTTTGGATTCCAGGTAAATTTGGAATCACACCAGGCACACCCCACATCGCATCCGCCAAGCCTGATGAAATAAGCAGCCTTCCCTGTGTGATATCCTTCTCCCTGAATGGTGTAAAAATCTTCAGCAAGCGGGAGAAGATGCCCTTCATCCAATAGTGAATTCATTGTACAAATGTAAAGAATTATTGTGACAATTTGTCAGAAAAATGGATTTGGAACAAGGTTTGAGCGAATCGTGGTACTATGAATGAACAAAAATATACAATTCAGGCGCAGGAGCTGCTGCAATCGGCGATCCTGAAAGCCCGGTCCGGTTCCAACCAGGTAGTTGAAACGGGCCATATATTAAAAGCCATACTTGCCGATCGTGAAGGCATTGGAGTTTACCTGCTGCAAAAAACGGGTGTAAACACAGAAGCCCTTGAACAGGATCTTGATCTTGTTTTGGAAAAATACCCCAAACAACAGGGGGCAACTGACGCTTATTTATCCAGGGAATCACAGGATGCGCTTCAAAAGGCGATGGATACGGCTACCAGGATGGGCGACCAGTTTATCACAGTGGAACATATCCTGGCTGGTATTTGTGCAGGAAAGGATAACGTGGCAAAACTGCTGCGTTCTGCAGGCCTGACCGAAAAATTGCTGGACAAAGCCATTGAGGGCGTACGGCAGGGAAGAAAGGTGGATTCACAGACAGAGGAGCAGACATTCGATGCCCTGAACAAATACGCCATCAACCTGAACGAGCTTTCTGTTAAGGGCAAGATTGATCCCGTAATAGGACGTGACGATGAAATACGCCGTGTGTTGCAAATACTGAGCAGGCGGACCAAGAACAATCCCATTCTGGTGGGTGAGCCCGGTGTGGGCAAAACGGCCATTGCCGAGGGGATAGCCCAGAGGATTGTTACCGGAGATGTTCCCGATATGCTGAAAAGCAAACAGCTCTTTTCACTGGATATGGGCGCTCTGATAGCCGGGGCAAAATACAAGGGGGAGTTTGAGGAACGCCTCAAGGCGGTGGTCAAAGAGGTGATTGCCGGTGAAGGGGAGATCATCCTTTTTATTGACGAGATACATACCCTTGTAGGGGCAGGAAAAGGGGAAGGGGCCATGGATGCGGCCAATATACTGAAACCCGCCCTGGCCAGGGGGGAATTACGTGCCATCGGTTCGACAACGTTGGGGGAATACCAGAAATATTTTGAGCAGGACAAGGCCCTGGAAAGGCGTTTTCAAATGGTTATGGTGGATGAACCCTCTCCGGCCGAAGCCATATCGATTCTCAGAGGGTTGAAAGAGAGGTATGAACAGCATCATAAGGTCCAGATAAAGGACGATGCCCTGATCTCTGCCGTTGAGTTGTCCCACCGTTATATCACCAACCGTTTTCTCCCTGACAAGGCCATTGACCTGGTGGATGAAGCTGCTGCCAGGCTAAGGCTCGAAATGAGCTCTGTTCCTGTATGTATTGACGAACTGGACCGGAAGATCCGTCAGCTTGAGATTGAGCGGGAGGCCATCAAACGTGAAAAGGACAGTGAAAAGATTGAAGCCTTAAGCAAAGAGATAGAGGAACTTTCTGCACGTTGTGATGTACAACGGGCCAGGTGGCAGGAAGAAAAATCGGTGCTTGAAGAAATTCAGCAAAAAAAGAAACAGATGGAAGAACTCCGCTTTGCAGCCGCCGAAGCCGAACGCCGCGGGGATTACGGGCGTGTGGCAGAGATCCGGTACGGAAAGATCGTGGAACTGGAAAAAGCGATAAATGAGTTGAACAGGCAAAAAGAATCCTTTACCCAGTCCCTTATCAAGGAGTCGGTTACCGAAGAGGATATCGCCGAGGTCGTTTCCAAATGGACGGGAATCCCAGTGCAACGGATGCTCACCGCAGAACGTGAGAAACTGCTCCGTCTTGAAGACGAACTGCACAAACGTGTTATAGGCCAGAATGAAGCCATTAAGGCAGTCGCCGATGCTGTGAGACGCAGCAGGGCGGGTTTGCAGGATCCGCGCAAACCCATCGGCTCGTTCCTTTTCCTGGGGACAACCGGGGTGGGAAAGACAGAACTGGCAAAAGCCCTTGCGGAATTCCTCTTTGACGATGAAAACCTGATCACCCGCATTGACATGAGCGAATACCAGGAACGTCATTCGGTAAGCCGCCTGGTGGGCGCGCCTCCGGGATATGTGGGATACGACGAAGGTGGACAGCTGACCGAAGCGGTCCGCAGGAAGCCTTATTCGGTGGTTTTGCTGGACGAGATAGAAAAGGCGCATCCCGATGTGTTCAACATACTGCTTCAGGTTCTGGACGATGGCCGGTTGACTGATAATAAAGGCCGTGTGGCAGATTTCAAGAACACCATCCTGATCATGACATCCAACATGGGATCCCATCTGATACAGAACAGCCTGCAGGAAGATCCCGGGGATATGGCCACTTTTGAGAAAACAAAAGAACAGGTTATGGAATTGCTGCGCCAAACCATCCGGCCTGAGTTCCTGAACCGAATTGACGAGATTATCATGTTCCATGCCCTCACCCCTGGAAATGTAAGGGATATTCTGAAACTTCAGCTCAAAGCTCTTGACAACACCCTGCACGCAAAAGGCATAAGCATTGAACTTACGGAAAACGCACTGGACTACCTGCAGGTCAAAGGGTACGAACCGTCTTACGGGGCAAGACCCCTAAAGCGCCTGTTGCAGAAAGAATTGGTGAACGAACTGGCAATTAAAATCCTGGAAGGATCTTTGGATTCTGATCAGACTGTCCTGGTGGATAGCGACGGTAGCGGATTGATCCTGCGAAATCTCAGTGGGGATCAAACCGTTCAGGGTGTTTCCCGATAACACCTTTGTCAATATACCATTGCTTGATGCGTTGCATGTCGGCTTTGACATCATCGGTTATCAGGACCTGCTCTGCCACACCGATCTCTTTGCGGCCCCAGTCAAAATATCCGTAATACACGGGAATGTCAAGTGCCCTGGAAAGCGTGTGAAAACCCGCTTTCCAGTTTTTTGTGGCTTTGCGTGTGCCTTCAGGGGCTATGGCAAGGTGGATGGTGTCCAGTTTACGGATAGCTTCTATGGTATGCCTGGTAAAAGCGGCCCCTTTTCCACGGTCAACCGGGACGGCTCCCGCCCAGTGCAACAGATCCCTCAGCGGCCATACGAAAACATCGCTTTTGACCAGTACTTTGGCTTTTCCTCCGATCCCGGTATAAAACAGGAAGGAAATCACAAAATCCCACATAGAAGTATGGGGTACGCCCAGAATAATGCATTTGGGAACAGGGATGGGTTTTCCCACGAGTTTCCATCCCATGATGCGGGTGGCAATGAATGCGCAGATTTTTTGCTTGATCATTGGTGCAAAGGTATAAAAAATGAGTAATATTGTAAGTTCAAACCAATTTGATAATCTTACCACGATGGACGAAGAAAAAAAGATCAGCAGGAGAAAAGCATTAAAGTATTTTGGAACAAGTGTTTTGGGAGTAGCCGGAATCTATGCTGCCATTCGGTTTACGCCGCTGAATGACAGACTCAGGGAGTCCCTGAAGAAAGGTGATGTGAGGCCGATAACAACAAGAAAAGACAAAGTTTTGGGAGAACGGATATCCCTGCTGGCGTTTGGTTGCATGCGCCTGCCTACCGTCCGGAACCAGGAAGGGAACATGGTCATTGACAGGGACAAGACCAGGGAATTGCTCGGGTATGCCTATGCCAACGGGATCAATTACTTTGATACGGCATACAATTACCACAACGGTGAATCCGAAATTGCCGTGGGAGAGATACTGAAAGATTTCCCGCGCGATACGTTCTGCCTGGCCACAAAAATGCCTACTTGGCTGGTAACCAGCCTGGAAAGAGGAAAAGAACTGTTCAGCGAGCAATTGAACAAATGCCAGGTGGATTATTTTGATTTTTACCTGCTGCACGCCCTCTCCTCCATAGACGACTTCAACAAGGCGTACCGTAATACCGGTGTGCTGGAATACCTGAAGGAAGAAAAGGCTAACGGTCGCATCAGGCGGCTTGGCTTTTCTTTCCACGGGAACGAAGAAACGATGGATTATTTACTGGAACAGCATGCCTGGGACTTTGTAATGATCCAGATGAACTACCTTGACTGGGAAGTGCAGAATGCCAAATACATGTATGAACAGATTGAAAAAAAGGGCATACAGTGCCTGGTAATGGAGCCATTGCGCGGAGGTGCACTGGCCATGCTTAATGCAGAGGCAGCCGGTATCCTTGCAGAGGCTGACCCGACCGGCAACCCTGCCAGGTGGGCATTCCGGTATGTGGCATCACATCCCAATGTGCTGACTGTTTTGAGCGGGATGAACGTTATGGCACATCTTGAGGAGAACATAAATACTTTCAGAAAGTTCAAACCTTTAAATAAGGCGGAATATGAAGTGATAGCCAGGGCACTGGAAGCATACCGTAAAATATCGCAAATACCATGCACGGCATGTTCCTATTGTATGCCTTGTCCCTACGGAGTTAATATTCCACTGGTTTTCAGCACCTACAATGATATGGTGGTGCAAAATATAGTCCCCGATATCAACGGTCCGGAAAACGAAGAATTTTATGCCAAAGGACAGGCATTCCTTGCCCATTTCAACAATGCCATTCCTGCTCAAAGCCAGTCGCACAACTGCACGGCATGCGGGGTATGCAAACAGCATTGTCCCCAGGAAATAGACGTGCCCGCCGAAATGAAAAGGATCAACCAGATCCTGTGGTACTTCAGGAACAGATCCTGATTCCTTTTCATTCCTGATCAAGTATCCGGGAGAGGGCCAGTGCCATTTTCTCCCGGATTTTTTCATTGGCCAGGTTGCCTTTACTGCCTGTATGGGTGTAGTGTATATCTTTCTCAGGTATGAAGGTACCGTCTTTGAGCGATGAAGCTACCTGCCTGTAAGCATCTCTAAACGGAATGCCGTTCATTACCAGGCGGTTGACAGTCTCTACGCTAAAGAGTTGGTCATAACGGGCATCCTGTAGGATGGAGGTGTTGACTTTCAGGTTGTCCACCATCAGGATGGCCATCCGGAGGCAATCCATCAAAGTATCTATGGCTGGAAAAAGAAGGTCCTTGAGCAACTGATAATCCCGGTGGTACCCATGCGTAAGGTTGGTGCCCACCAGGGTGATCTGGTTGGGCAAGCCCTGTATATTATTGCAATGCGCCCTGATAAGTTCCCAGACATCGGGATTTTTCTTGTGCGGCATGATGCTGCTTCCCGTGGTCAGAGATTCCGGGAAATCCATAAAACCGTAGTCAGGTCCGGAAAAAAGGCAGCAATCAGCAGCTAGCTTGTTGAGTGTTCCGGCCAGTGAAGCCATGGCAAACGACAGGGACCTTTCCGTCCTCCCACGGCTCATCTGGGCAGCAATGCTGTTGAATTTCAAGGTGCCGAATCCCACCAGCTTTGTTGTTTCTTCGCGGTCCAGGGGGAATGAATTCCCATATCCTGCCGCCGATCCCAGGGGATTCTGGTCACATTGCTGCCATGCGGCGCCCAGCTGGTGCATATCGTCAACAAGCACCTCGGCATAAGCACCCAGCCAAAGGCCAAAAGACGAAGGCATGGCCGGCCTTTCATGGGTGTAGCCGGGCATAAATATGTCTTTGTACAATTCACTTTTTTCCTGCAGGCAAGTGAACAAACGGGCAGTCATACGCGCTATATCCCTGCAGACATCTTTAAGATACAGGTGTATATCGGTCATGACCTGGTCGTTGCGGGACCGTCCCGCATGGATCTTTTTGCCCGTCTCGCCCAGTTCCCTGGATAATTCAAGTTCCACCAGCGAATGAATATCCTCGGCTTCCTGTCCTATGACCAGCTTACCCTGCAGGATCCTGTCCAGGATCTTTTCAAGGGCCTTGACCAATTCTTCTGTTTCCGCGGGAGTCAGCAGACCGGTTTTTCCCAGCATTTTTACATGTGCCATGGACCCTTTTATGTCGTAGGGAGCAAGCCGCAGGTCCCAGTCGGGATCGTTACCCACTGTGAACCGGGTAACTTCCGGGGGTGTTTCAACGCCTTTGTTCCAGAGTGTTTCCATAATTCTACAATTTAAGCAAACGGAGCACTTTTTTATAAATTGCCACTCCCTGTTGCAGTTCAGATAAGTATATGAATTCATCGGGAGTATGGGACCTGTGCGAATCCCCGGGACCCAGTTTGATGGCAGGGCAGGGCAGACGCATCCAGTCCGACGAGGTGGGGGATACGTAGGTCCCGGCTCCCGTTTCCCTCACGGCATCGCGCAAAGGATGATCCAATGGGGTTAGGGATGCTTTGTGGGAGAGGTTCCGCGGAACGAGCCGACCCGATACAGCTGTGCCCAGCAGCTCTACGATCCCGCTGTTGGTGTATGCATCTGTTGTTCTGACATCCACCACATAATGACATGAGTCGGGAATGATGTTGTGTTGTACCCCGGCTTCAATTTGTGTTACCTGAAGATGAACTGGCCCCATGACTTCAGATTCTTTTTCAAAATGGAAATTTCTCAGGACTGCAATGTCATCCACGGCTGCATACAGTGCATTTATCCCTTCGTTGCGGGCAGCATGGGAAGAACGTCCTTCAGTATACCCGTCCAGCACCAGCAGTCCCTTTTCCCCTACAGCGGCCTGCAATCCGGTGGGTTCACCAACAATTGCGCAACTGATCCCGGTATACCCGGGCAAAACCTGAACGATTCCGTCCGGATCCGAGGTTTCCTCTCCAGCTGCAATTATAAGCAAAAGGTTAAAGGGAAGCTTTTCCAGTTCACAGAAAGCCTGGATCATCGAGACTACGGCACCTCCTGCATCGTTGCTCCCCAGCCCGTACAGGCAGGTCCTGCCTTGCGCGTCTTTTTCAAGCACAGGGGCAAAGGGGTCCCTGGTATAACCTGCAGCCGGCATGACTGTGTCGTGATGGGAACAGAGCAGCACCGTGGAAAGACCGGGATCATAAGTGGCTTTCCTTGCGATCACGTTATTTCCCATACGTTCTGCAAGGACTCCGGGTTGCGCATTCAGATAAGCTTTCAGGAGTTCAGCCGTTTTTTCCTCACTGCCCGAAACAGAGGGTGTTTCTATAAGCCGGCAGAGCAGATCTTTCATTTCTTTCATCATAATTGAATACATGTATTACCGATCAGAACTTCATCTATGCCCTGTTCCAGGGCCCGGAGCGCATTTTCCACCTTGGGGATCATCCCGTCCGAGATGGTGCCCTGAGCCCGGAGTTTTTCGTATTGCGCACGGCTCAGCAGCGGCAGGGGCTTTTCCGGCCCGGGGCAACAAATCCCATCCCTGTCGAATACAAACCGCAACCGGACCGTGTAGTAGCTTCTGAAAGCAACGGCCAGAGCCGAGGCAATGGTATCTGCGTTTGTGTTGAGCAGTTGCCCGGCAGGATCACAGGTGATGGGCGAAAAAACCGGCACCAGCCCTTTTTCCAGGAGGTTTTGGATAAAGAGTGTGTCGACGCTTCCACCCCTCAGATCTCCTGCAAAACCATAATCCACCGGTTCCGGCTTCCTCTTTTCTGCCATGATGCAACCTCCGTCTGCTCCGCTCAGGCCCAGTGCCCTGCATCCCCTGGAGAGCAGGGAAGCCACCAGGTTCTTGTTAATCCACCCGGCATAAACCATGACGGCAACACGCAGCGTCATGAGATCTGTAACCCTTCGCCCTTTGTCCATCACAACTTTGATGTCCAGCTGCCGGCACAGTTCGCTGGCAAGCTTGCCTCCTCCGTGCACAAGGATCTTCTTTTCCCTGCAATCACAAAATGTGTTCAGGAACGCATCCAGCCTTTTGGGGTTGTCTATGATATTTCCCCCGATTTTAAAAATATTCAGATCCATGACAATTCATTTTAAGGAAGGTCCTTTAATATCCTGCGCAGTACCACCTGGGTGGCGATCTCACGGTTGGCAGCCTGAGGAATGACTATGGAACGCGGTCCGTCCAGCACTTCATCGGTTACGATCATGTTTCGCCTGACCGGCAGACAATGCATAAAACGGGCGTTATTGGTAAGTTCCATTTTTTTACTATCTACCGTCCAGGAGCGGTCTGTACTCAATATCCTTCCATAGTCCGGATCCCTGTAGGCGGCCCAGTTCTTGGCATAGATGAAATCTGCCCCGCGAAAAGCCTCCTCCTGGTCGTATGTGATAACTGCGCCCCGTGTAAAACGTTCGTCCAGTTCATAACCCTGTGGATGGGCTATGGTCAGATGGTAGCCGGCAGCTACCATCCACTCGGCAAATGAATTGGGGACTGCCTGTGGAAGTGCCTTAGGATGAGGGGCCCAGGTCAAAACCACCCGTGGTTTCTCTACAGTCTTGTACTCCTCAATGGTAATGTGGTCTGCAAAGCTTTGCAGCGGGTGTCGGGTAGCGGATTCCAGGCTGATGACAGGTTTCCCCGAATACCGGATGAACTGGTTCAGGATAACCTCACCGTAATCCTCTTCTTTGCTTTCAAAACGGGCAAAGGAACGGACTCCGATAATATCTGCGTAACACCCCATGACGGGAATGGCTTCCAGCAGGTGTTCCGGCTTGTCTCCATCCATGATGACCCCTTTCCTGGTTTCCAGGTTCCAGGCACCTTGCTGTACATCCAGGACGATGACATTCATGCCCAGGTTTTCGGCCGCTTTCTGTGTGCTCAGACGGGTTCGCAGGCTGGAATTGAAAAAAATCAACAGGGCTGTATGGTTTTTTCCCAGATTGCTGTCAGAGAACTTTTCCTTTTTGGTCCTCATAGCTTCCTGTATCGCAATGTCAAGAGGACCGATGTCGTTTACCGATGTGAAATATTTCATGGCCGGCTTATTAAAATACGATTGGTTTGAGTTGCAATCCCGCAGTCTGGGGCAATCCCGCAATCAGGTTCATGTTATGAACGGCCGTTCCCGATGCCCCTTTGAGCAGGTTATCCAGAATGGAGGTGATGTGCAGCATATTTCCGTGTTTTTGAAGGTGCAATTTGCATTTATTGGTATTGACCACTTCCTTCATGCTGATTTCCCGGTCAGAGACATGGATAAACGGATGGTCCCTGAAATATTCCCTGTACAAATCCACAGCCTGCTCCTGTTCCAGGTGGCAGGGTGTATAGACACTGGCAAGGATTCCCCGGGGAAAGTCACCCCTGAGTGGAACAAAATGCAGGGGCGGTATGTTCCCCTGGCATGACTCGGAAAGCGTCTGGCATATCTCTTTGAGATGCTGGTGCGTGAAGGCTTTATATACAGCCAGGTTGTTTTCCCTGTATGGAAAATGGGATGTGTCAGACAGACGGCCTCCTGCCCCTGTTGCCCCGGTTATGGCGTGTACGTGGATTTCGCCTTCAAGCATTTTTTCTGCTGCCAGCGGCATCAGGGCAAGTTCAATGCAGGTGGCAAAGCATCCCGGATTGGCCACATTTCCTGCCGACTTGAGTTTATCGGCATACAGGTCAGGGAACTTGGAGCTTTCCGGAAGCCCGTAGATAAACCGGCGATTGCCTGCCGCCTGGTTTCCCGTGTGCCTGAAATCCTGGCTCAGATCAATGATATGGCGTACATTAGCAGTATCTTTCTCCTGAAGGAAAGAACGGGAACGGCCATGTCCCAGGCACAGGAACAACGTGTCAATTTCTTTTTTCGGCAGTTCACCATCAAACAGCAGATCTGTTTCTCCTTCCAGGTCACAATGGACAGAGCTTAAGGGTTTTCCTTCCCCGGACTGGCTGATCACAGAGATCAGGCTCGTGAAAGGGTGGTGCAACAACAGGCGGATGAGTTCACCCCCTGTGTATCCGGCGCCTCCGGCTATGGCAACGTTAATCTTTCTGTTCATTTTCCAGGCTTTGATAAATTTTAACAGGGAGAGAAAATATTCGGGTAAAGCCTTCCACATCCTTTCCTGAGAACGCAGCGGTGCCTTCCCCGTACTGGCCGAAGGCCGGGTTCATCAGATCGAAAGGACTTGTGCAGCCTGCCAGGGAGAATGTTCCCGGACGCAGACGTACCGATACCTCCCCGATGACACGCTTCTGTGTGCTTTCCAGGAAAACCTCTATGTTGCGCATGACCGGGTCCAGGTATTGCGCTTCGTGCAGCATCATGCCGTACCATACAGCAAGTTGGTCCTTCCAGTACAACTGCCATTTCCCCAGGACATGCTTTTCCAGCAGGTGGTGAGCCTTTATAAGGATCATGGGTGCTGCTGCCTCAAAAGCCACACGACCTTTCAGTCCGACAATGGTATCGCCTACATGAATATCCCGTCCGATTCCGTAAGGAGCGGCTATCCCCTGCAGTGTTTCAATGACTTTAAGCGGTTTCATGGCGGTCCCGTTTAATGATACTGGTTCGCCTCCCGAGAAACCTAAGGTCAGCATTTCTGTCCCCGTTTTGCTGCACTGAACCGGATAGGCTTCTTCCGGCAGCTCGCCCAGGGAAGTGAGCGTTTCGGCACCCCCGATGCTTGTTCCCCATATACCCTGGTTGATGGAATACTTTGACTTTTCCCAACACAGGTCGAATCCCAGTCTTTTGAGGGTCTCAATTTCTTCTTTCCGGCTGATTTTTAACTCTCTGATGGGTGCCAAAAGGCTCATTTCAGGAGCCATGACGTGAATAAAAAAATCAAACCGGACCTGGTCGTTGCCTGCTCCCGTACTGCCGTGGGCAATGGCATGGGCCCCAATCTGACGGGCATAATCTGCTACCGTCATGGCCTGGAAAGCACGTTCAGAACTGACCGACAGGGGATAGGTGTTGTTTTTTAGCACATTGCCGAAAATCAGGTAACGGATGCAACGTACATAATAATCTTCCCTTATGTCTATGGTTTTGTGTGATGCTGCGCCCAGATCCAGTGCTTTTTGTGATAATTCGCTGACCTCTTTTGTATTGAATCCACCGGTATTCACCAGCAGCGTATGGACTTCCATCTGCTTTTCCCTTGTCAGATAAGGAATACAGAAAGAAGTGTCAAGCCCTCCGCTATAAGCAAGTACTACTTTATTTTTCATAGGTTATCTCTTCTTTTATTAGTTTCATGTTTTTTGTCGTTTTCCGTTTTGGGTGCTCAACCGGATCATAAAGCATACCGGTGCAGAGGCACATGCGTTTGTCATTGCGCATGAGGATATCGTAATTTCGACATCCCCTGCAGCCATCCCAGAAGGCTTCATCGTGGGTGAGTTCTGAAAAAGGAACCGGGCGGTACCCCAGTCTGGAGTTGATCCTCATTACCGCAGCACCTGTTGTGATACCAAAAATCTTGGCCTGGGGATACAACTGGCGTGAAAGATCAAAAATCCTTTTTTTTATTCTCGAGGCAATGCCCAGATGCCTGTAGGCATGATCCACTATGAGGCCCGAATTGGCCACGAACGATTTGTGGCTCCATGTCTCAATATAGGAGAATCCTACCACCTGCTTGCCGTCAAGGGCGATTACAGCCTTACCGCTGTTCATTTTCTCACTGATATATTCAGGCGACCGGCGTGCAATGCCGGTTCCGCGCTCCATGGCAGAAATGTACATCAGTTCACAAATACGTTCTGCATAGCCTGCATGAGAGGCATTTGCAACAAGAATGCGGACATTCATTGTTTTTGTTTTTTAAATCAGTATTGCTTTTGGGAGGTCGGAGATAGGGCATGCAGGATGCAGAAAAGATTTCTGCAACCTAAGCCCGGCGTCGGATACGAAGAATCTGAAGTATCTTGTTCATTCCGCGGCAAAAATAATATTATTTGCATTATGTAGTAAATAAAAAAATATTTAATAACAAAATGATTTTTTTCCCCCCTTTATGATTCCATTTTGTAAGTAGAAACGCTTTTCACTGCAAATACTTATATTTGTATAGTAGTAAGCATTATGAAAAAAATCAGTTTTCTATCTGTTTTATTTTTACTCGCAGGCGTGACAACTCTCCTGCCCGCTCAGGAAACGGATGCCCGCACCGCTTCCAGGATCAGATTGCGGGAACACCTGTCTTACCTTGCTTCTGATTCGCTTGCCGGAAGGCTAATTGGAACCGAAGGAAATCTGATAGCGGGTGAATACATTGCCGGCTGTTTTGTAGATGCGGGTCTTGATGAATACAACGGGACAAGTTTTTTTCATTACTTTGATGTGAAGATCCCCTCTGTTGTTCCTGATATTCCAATCGCTGTCATTGAAGGATGCAATGTCATAGGAGTATTGCCCGGGACACATCCTGTCCTGAAAGATGAATTCATTGTAATAGGTGCCCATTTTGACCACCTGGGAATGGCTGCCGGGCGTATGGAAGGCAATGATTCCATTTACAACGGGGCCGATGACAATGCGTCAGGAACAGCTGTCCTGATTGAGCTGGCCGGGCTTCTCAAAGAACAGGGCGGTCTGTCCCGGACGGTGATCTTTGCCGCTTTTGACGGTGAAGAACAAGGTTTGCTCGGCTCGGAACAATTTCTTATTGATTCCCTGTTCCCTCAGAACTGTATCCGGACCATGATCAGTCTGGATATGGTGGGATATTACAGGACATCGGGTGTGCTGAAAATTGCGGGAGCGGGAACCATTGAAAATTTTCGTGATTTCCTGCCCCGAACTAAAGCATTGAAAGTCCGCACGGTTCCTTTTGAGATATCTCCCTTTACGGCAACTGATACAAAACCTTTTGCCAGCGCGGGTATTCCCACCTTGTACATCACCACGGGAAGCCGTTCTCCCTACCACAAAGTAGAGGACCAGGAAGACGGGATAGATTACGACGGGATGGCTGCTGTTTCCGTTTATGTCCAAAATATGGTTACAGCCATGGGTGACAACATTTCAGTTCAACCTTCAGGTAACTACTCTGTCCTGCATTATGTCCCTTCATGCACTTTCAGCTGGGGACCTGCAGTAGCACTGGGTACAAACCGGTTTGTGCATACCCGGGGAGCATTGGAAGGGAAGACAGCTTTTTATGCATCGCTGGGTGCGGATTTCAGATTCCTGTGGAAGGGCTTTCTGGAAATGAACCCGGGGATCAATCTGGAGTATATAGGAGCCCGCCATGCCGCCTATCCCGGGGTTTCTTATATGAACAGGATCCATATGTGCGCCCTGAATGTCCCTTTATCCCTGCGTGTCTATCTGCCGGAGTTCAATAAGCTTCCTGTAGGGATTTATGCCTGGTTAACAACTTATTACAGGTATTATATCGCCGGACAGACATTCGATCCCGATTTTGTTTTTTCCGATGTGTTCAGACGCCATGAATGGGGGCTGGGAGTGGGAATAGGCGTACGTGCTTCTGTTTTCCAGGTGGGATTCGAGACCCGTTGGGGTATGACAGGCCTTTTCCGGCCCGGAGTGCTGCCCGGTTATAACGTGAAAAACAGCACACAGACGATCCGATTCTCTTATTTCTTTTGATGGTTAACCCAATGAAAAATATAATATTCTTTATATGGTTTTTTATTTCCCCGCTGATTGCCGGTGCACAGCCTGACCGGGAGATCATGCGTTGTGTTTCTGAGGTTTCTCAAGACAGTATTTCAAGTTATATTGCGACCCTCACTGGTTTTCATACGCGCCATAACCTTAGTTCTCTTACCGATCCAGACAAAGGCATCGGGGCTGCATCCCGATGGCTATACCAAAAGGTTGCCGGATGGATCCCCTTATCAGGGGGCAGGCTGTCTGTAGAGAATATTCAATATACCACCGGCGGATCAGGAACCAGGCTGGACAGGAAGGCAGAGCTGACCAATGTCATGGCCGTTCTCAAGGGTACAGGCTCACAGGAAATATTGCTCCTGGCTCATTATGACAGCCGTGTGGATGACAACAGCGATTCAACATCCTTTGCCCCGGGAGCAAATGACAACGGGAGCGGGGTGGCCTGCCTGCTGGAGAGTATCCGGATCATGGCAGGTATCCCGTTGCAGGCCACTGTACGGTTCCTGTTCCTTTCAGGAGAAGAACACGGACTGCTGGGAGCTGCCTGCATGGCAGACATGGCACGCTCACAGGGCTGGAATGTTACCGCAGTCATCAATTTTGATATGATCGGCAATACACTGGCAGGGGAAACAGGACATCGTGACAATACAACGACACGGGTATTTTCGGCCGAAGGGCCCTCCCGTGAATTGGCAAGGTACATTGCTGAAACTGCCACCACATATGTAGATAACATGAACGTGGCACTCATCTACAGGAATGACAGGTATGGGCGTGGGGGAGACCATACTCCGTTCCTCAACGCCGGATATACGGCTGTCAGGATTTGTGAATTTCATGAGAATTATGACAGGACACACCAGCTGGTAAGGGAGGAAAACAACACACTGTTCGGAGATCTTCCCTCAGGTGTTGATAATGAGTATGTTCGTAAGAATACCGGGATTGGCATAGCTGCCGTCATGAGCCTGGCCAAGGCTCCTGCAGCACCTGTCAATGTTCAGATGAACACAAGGGTGTTAAGCAACTACACGGAACTGGAATGGGAACCCTCTTCTGGACCTGGTTTGGTCAAAGGGTATTATGTTGTGATACGTGAAACAGATCAGTCCCGGTGGCAGAAAAAGATATATACAGAGGAAACCCGGATACGGATTCCTTACAGCAAGGATAATTACTTTTTCGGAATTTGTGCAGTAGGGCACGAAGGGCATCAAAGCCTTGTTTCTGTGGCAGACTGAATCAGTAGGAAAGAGGATTTGAAGAGGCGCCTATGGTTGTGATAATAATCACACCGTTGGCACCGCGCATACCGTACATACCCCCATCTTTCTGCACCTGTATTGACTGAATGCTGTGAACGTCCAGGAATCCGTTCACTTCAGAGAAAGATTCGTAAGTCATACCGTCAATAACAATGAGAGGTTCCGTGTTGCCGGTTATTGTATTGATCCCACGAATGTTGGCTGTCAGTCCTGTAGATCCCATCGTTATTCGAAGTCCCGGTATCTGGCCGCTCAGAAGCTCTGCCAGGTCCCTTGCAGGACGTGTTTTAAGCATTTCGGGAACATTCGCGATGGTGTTTGAAGGATTAGTTTTAAGATTAACCAGTTCTTTTCTGTCCTGTATATGGTACTTTGTTTTTGATCTCACGCTAATCTGTACAGAATCCAGACCTGCACAGGGGATGTGCGTCTCCCCGATGTTGGGAAGGAATACCACCAGAGAGTCTGAATCGGCAATTCCTTCCAGGTTTACAATACCTTTCTTGTCAGTAAGGAAAGTTGTTTTTTCCCTGACAGTAGATACTACCAGGTTGGACAACGGCTTGCCTTTTTTGTCCACGATCTTTACACTGAACGTTCGTGTTCCATCCTTTTGCTGATCATTGACCTGCTCCTGTGCAGTCAACGGAAGCAACAGGCATGAGAATAGTACTGCGAGGATGATTTTTTTCATAATTTCAAATATAACAAAAATTATACCTTTGCGGGCATTATTATTGCAAGTAAGAAATGATTTTATATAAACCAGAATGATTTATCCCACATTAAGACACTTATATTCAAATAGCATAGAGAGTTATGCTAAACGTACTGCGTTTTCTTTGTTTAAAGAAACTCCGGTCACCTATGAAGATTTTGCCCAAAGAGTGGAAAAAGCGAAAGGGCTTTTACTGTCGGCCGGATTGCAGAAAGGGGACAAGGTTGCCCTCCTTGGCACCAGTATGCCCAATTGGAATGTATGTTATTTTGCCGTAGTGACTATGGGAATGGTAATAGTCCCCATATTACCCGATTTTTCCCAGGACGCTATCGTTGCCATATTAGAACACTCGGAATCCAAAGCGCTTTTTGTTACGGACAAGCTTTTTGCAAAAATTCCTGCAGAGGCCAAAGAACGCCTTGACCTGATCATCAGGGCGGTCAATCTGATAGTTGTCGGAGGAAAAAAAGCAGGTATCACTGCCATACCGGCAGTATTTCCCGAACCGGAACCTGAAGACCTTGCATCCATAATCTACACTTCAGGAACCACATCGTCTCCCAAAGGGGTGATGCTGACACACCGTGCGCTTTGTAATCAGTTGCATATGCTGATTTCCATGATTGAAGTGTTTCCGGAAGATGTTTTTTTATCCATTTTGCCCCTCTCACATGCTTATGAATGTTCTCTTGGCATGTTGTATCCCTTTATGCAGGGAACATCGGTGGTGTACCTGGGAACACCTCCCACACCTACAAGCCTGTTGCCTGCTCTGAAGGAAGTGCGGCCAACGATCATGCTTACCGTACCCCTGATCATGGAAAAAATCTATACAAGGCAGATTTTTGCCCGTTTTACCGGAAACAAAATCCTGAAGACGATCTATAAAGTACGTTTTATCCGCCGCAAACTGCACAGGATAGCAGGCAAACGCTTATATGAGACTTTTGGGGGAAGGATCCGTTTCTTTGGTATAGGAGGATCCAGAATCAATGCAGCGACTGAAAAATTCCTGCGTGATGCCCGTTTTCCCTATTCCATCGGATATGGCCTTACCGAAACGGCGCCTCTTATTGCGGGAGCCGTCTATCCCAATAACTTTCTGCAATCAACAGGAACAGTCATGCAGGGGATCAGCGTCCGTCTGGCCGACCAGGATCAGGAAACCGGTATTGGTGAAGTCCAGGTTAAAACGCCCTGCATAATGAAAGGGTATTACAAAAATCCTGAAGCGGACAGCGAAGCTTTTACAGACGACGGCTGGTTCCGGACAAAAGACCTGGCAAAAATGGACAAACAGGGACGGATTTTTATCAAAGGCCGCCTGAGTAATATGATTGTCGGATCAACAGGAGAGAACATTTACCCGGAAGAGATCGAAAGCATCATCAACCAGCATGAATTGGTAACAGAATCCCTGGTGGTACAAAGGGACGGGAAACTGGTGGCTCTTGTTTACATGCAGGATCTGAACCAGAAACTCAGGGATCAGATAAACGAGGTACATACCGATATCCTGAATTTCGTGAACAGCAAAGTGGGCAAGATGTCCCGCATCACCCGCATACTGGAACAGGAAAACGGATTTGAAAAAACGCCGACCCTCAAAATCAAAAGGTATCTATATACAGAGATAATGAACCGTAAAGGGAAGAGGCAGTCACTTTGATATCATCATTTGAAGCTGATCTGCACCTGGAAAACATTCTTGTCGCCTTTCCTGCCTTCAATATAGCAGTTCAGGGGAGCTGTTTCTGCCACAAAGAGGTCCACGGTTTCTGAAAGCCTGGATTCTGCATTGAAGCTGATTTGAAATCCTTCTACACTGTGTTTCGTAACCAGTTCTGCATCCAGGCAATCCATGGCCCATTCTATATACCTGGCATTGTTGGTGTGATGGTTGAAATCTATGTCGGATGGGCAGACTTTTTTGCTTTCAACGTATTGTGGCACAGTCCCGGGTACGGGTATTTTCTCACAGGGAGCCGCAATGGCATGCCGTGTTGCTTTTTCCTTTAGAAAAAAAGCATCCAGGATATGCTGCGGACGCTGGATACGACGCGTTTTGACATCGATGATCAACCAGGAACTGGTAGCCTGAACCAGGTCTTCTGTTTCATCCCGGTTGCGGATCAGAAAATCCCTGAGCCAGAAAATCCCGTTTTCCCCTTTGTGCCAGGTCTCCATGACTACAGGCTCTCTCCACACAGGAGGCCGCAGGATTTTGACCGTAACACGGGACAACACCCAGATGGTCTGTTTTTTTATTAGTTGTTCATAACCAAATCCCAATCCCAGGGCATCCTGGCTGGCTATTTCCTGGGCCAGGTTCATGAATGCATAGGGTTTCAGGTTCCCGGCCGCATCTGTTTCGTAACAGGTTATGTTTCTGGATTCTTTGATCATATGCAAATATAAAGAAAACGGGCAGTAAAAATCCAGGTTTTTGCTGCCCTTTTCATCTCCACTACGGTTTATTGTTCGGCTGCCCGGCGTTTTAATTGCCTGGTTATACGTGCAATAACCTGCTCGATCCCGGATTCTGGCTCAATGACATTGTAATCGTCCCAAAATCCCTCGTCCTGGAAATCAGTTACTTTATCCAGGGTTATATCGGCTGAACGCACGCGTTGTTCGGAGGGGATCTTGATGGCATTGTCACTCCTTTCGGTAACAGCCAGTTCGGAAGTTATGGTATAGGTGTTCTTAAAGAGTTTCCTGTCCCATTTTGAATCAAATTTGATTTCGGTCCGGGAATAATCGAACGTCCATTTACCACCGATTTGTTTATACTGTACCATATAAGCGGCGTAAAGCACATCGGCACGGAAACCAACTGGTCGCCGGGATATGAAAATGTTGGTGGCATCGGCCCGGTCTTCAACGTTCATGTTGAATTCGATACGGCTGATGGCCTCTGTTTTCATGTCAATATAGATCTTCCCGCGGAACCAGATATCATCAATGTTGTCTTTTTGATTAAATGCAACCACATGGCTGATCTTACCATCGATCTGAACGGGTTCTTCCATGGTGAAATCATATATCTGGTTGATTTCCGGTACATTCGTACCCAGGAAGGGATATTTGGCCACGTCTATCTGCAAAGCCGAGTTAATACCTCCGCGGAACTTTACGAATACCGTATCTATACGTGCCCAGTCTACACTGCCTCTTCCCTTGAAAACCCCTACCTGGTCCAATCCGTACATCCTGCCATAGGAGGATTTGTTTATGTCCAGCACTGCTTCTGTCAGGGTAACGTAATTGTTCCCCTTGCGGATCATTTCCCTGTAAAAGCCAGTCATCTGCATGGGTTCCAACGGGTAGTTATCCGGAATTTTTTCCAGGGCCCGGGCAATCAGTTCGGAAGCATTCTGCGGGGTCACAAAAATAGCCGGAAGGGTGGTGGGGACAAAACTCAGGGGAATCACCAGTTTGTCACCCTTGTTCATGATATCCTTCAGGGCTATTGTTTGCGGGTGGTAGCCCAGGAATGAGATACGCAGCGAGTCTTTGGCATAAGAGGGTGGAAACTTGAGCGCGAAAAAGCCTTCTCCGTTGGTCACATTGCTGATCCCACGGTTGACAATGTAGACCGTGGCAAAAACAAGTGGCTTGCGGGTCTGGCCATCAATCACTGTTCCTGATACCGTTGAATACTCAGGTGCTTTGTATGTCAAAACAATGTATTGATTTTCAAACACATACTTAAGGTTGCTGTTACCAAAAGCCTCGTCAAGAAAAGCGGCAACCGTTTTTTTCCCTTCCCGGACAGGGAGAACAGAGTTGACGTTCACATCCTGTTTGCTGTACACGAACAGATACCCGGTTTGTTTTTCCACCTGGCTAATGAACGATTCCAGGGTAATACGGGTTCCCGATATGGTTATGATGGCATCCTGGGGAACAGGCATATCGGGTTCTGCGGCCGAAAGTAAAAATGTACTTAAGGAACACAGAATGATTGAGAAAAAGATTTTTTTCATAACTTTGTAAAATTAGAAGTTAATACATTTATTGTGTTAGCGGTTCAGCCGGTGGATGTTGCAGCATCTGCCGGCTTTTTTTATTCAATTTTTATTGTGTTGGTTTTTTTGTCTTCATCAATTTTGAACCGGAAAATCTTTCTCATTGTCTTGAGAATGCTCTCCAGTCCGTCATCCTGGCGGAATTTGGCATTGAAGCGATATTGTTCCAATTCTTCATTTTCAACAATTATGGTCGTGTTGTAGTACAGCTCCAGTCTTTTCACGATCTCTATGAACGGAACATCGTTGAATGCATAGATACCGTCTTTCCAGAGCAGGAATTCATTGTCCGCAAAAAAAGAACGTTGCCAGCCATCCTGTTCCCACTCGATACTTTCATTGGGCCTTATCCGGACAGGGGGGGCCTCCTGAGACGGGCTGATCACTTCCAGAGAACCTTCCACAAGGGATGTCTTGACATTATAGTCTTTGTAAGCAAAAACATTGAACTTGGTCCCCAGAACACGGATATCGTATTGACCTGTTGTCACTATGAAGGGCATTTCCTGGTTTGGAGCCACTTCAAAGAATGCTTCCCCGGTCAGTTCCACCCTCCGTTCCGTTCCTGAAAATTTATTGGGATAACGTAATACCGACTGTGAATTGAGCCAGACAACCGTGCCGTCACCCAACCGGAACGACTTGGTTTTGTTTGAAGGGGTGGTGACTTCTATCATATAAGCCGAAGGTTCTTCGTGCAGTGTACGGGTCAGCGGCCGCAGCAAACCCCAAAGGGCGAAACCCACAACCAGCATGGCTGCTGCATAGAATGTGATACGGCTGTATATGGTACGGTTGGACTTTCTTTTCCATTCCAGTAGCCTGGTTGTGGCCGTTTCTGCATCGGAAGAGGCAGGGAAAAGTGAGGTGACAGCCTTTAAATTCTGCATTCGGCAGAATTCCTCTCTGAGTTCCTGATCTTTCTCCACAGCGTCAAGCAATTCTCTCTTTTCCAGAGTATTAAGCTCTTCTGCAAAGTATTTTTGAAGCATTTCTTCCATGATCGGTTCTCCTTTTCTGTTTATAGAACGTTTATGTTGATAAATACCACCAAAAGGAAATGTAAAAATTCAGATAAGATGTTCCAGCTCTTTCCTGAGTTTTCTGAGTGCAATTCCCATCTGGTTTTCTACGGTGTTGACAGAGATGCCCAGTATTTCTGAGATCTCCCGGTATTTTTTCCCTTCCACCCGGTTCAGAACAAAGATTTCCCGGCATTTGGACGGGAGTTTGTTTATTGCGGCCATTACAGTCTCTTCAATATCCTCACCCGGGATCAGCCCGGTGTCCAGTTTTTCCAGGGCTGCGAGTTTTAATGCCTGTTCGGCCCTGTATTCAAGGTCTGCCTTCTGATGTCGCAGGTAGTCAATGCATTTGTTCTTAACCAGGGTATAGAGGTAGGCAGACAGGCTGGCATGAATTTGTAGTATGTGATGTTTTTCCCACAGGAACATGAAAACATTCTGGACAATGTTTTCGGCTGTTTCTTCCGACAGAACGTAGGTACGCGCAAAACGGCATAAGCGGGAAAAATAAGCGATGTATATCCCGTCAAAACGCTCGCGCGTGATTTTTAGTTCATTGTCACTTTCCGGGGTCGCCCGATTCATATTGAGCAATTTTCTGGATTCTCCTTGAATGGTGTCCTTCCTGGAATTTGGCATCCAGCCATGCCTTTACAATGCACCGGGCATATTCCGGGGCCACAATTCTGGCTCCCAGGGCCAGTACATTGGAATTGTTGTGCTCACGTGAAAGGCGTGCCGAAAAGGGTTCGCTGCAGGCAGCAGCCCGGATTCCCTTTACTTTGTTGGCGCTTATGGAGATCCCGATCCCTGTGCCGCACACGACTATGCCTTTATCGCATTCACCCCGCGAAACGGCTTCCCCCACAGCAATGCCAAAATCGGGATAATCCACTCGGTCCGGGCTCCCGGTGCCAAAATCCCTGACCTTGTAGCCAAGTCCGGTAAGGTATTCCTTAAGATTCTCTTTCAAGTGAAAACCGGCGTGGTCGCTTCCTAGAGCAATTACTTCCATGTTCATTAGTTTATCCTACAAATCTATAATAAAATTCGTAAATTAGCGGCATTATGAAAACTTACCGTATTGAAGCCCTGATTATAGCAATAGCTTTGGTTATCATGGGCTTGCTTCTTAAAAATGGGATAGATGGTTTTTCCGGAAGGGACAGGACCGTCAACGTTAAAGGTTTGTCTGAGATGGAGGTTCCGGCAGACAAGGTGACCTGGCCGCTTGTATACAAGGAGATAGGAAACAATCTTCAGGACCTGTATGTGAGAATCAACAGGAACAACAAAACACTGGTTGATTATCTCATATCCAACGGGATATCAGAAGAGGAAATCGGGATCAATGCTCCCGAGATCATTGATATGAGCGCGGAACGCTACAGTACCACACCCGCGCCTTACCGGTACAACGTTACCTCTGTCATCACCGTCAGTTCCACAAAGGTTGACCTGGTCAGAAAACTGATAGCAGACCAGGGCGAACTGCTCAAACAGGGTATTGCCATCACCGGGGGAGAATACCGTTACAATACGGTGTATTCATTTGCCGGTCTGAATGACATCAAGCCTAAGATGATAGAAGAAGCCACACGCAATGCCCGTGCCGCTGCCATGAAATTCGCCCAGGACTCGGGAAGTAAGCTCGGCAAGATCAAGAATGCGTCCCAGGGCCAGTTTTCCATTAGCGACAGGGATGAAAATACACCGTACATCAAGAATGTGCGTGTTGTTACCACAGTGAATTATTATCTGAAAGACTAAAGCCATGAACCAAAAGAAAATTGTGCAGACCAATTTTGCACCGCCGGCCATAGGACCTTATTCACAAGCTGTCATTGCCGGTGGGTTTCTTTATATGTCAGGCCAGCTGGGCATTGATGCTTCTACCGGAACGCTCGTTGAATCGGGCAGGGAAGAGCAATTTGAACAAATCTTCAGAAATGCCGGTTTCATACTGGAAGCGGCCGGTTGCGGATTCAAGGACGTTGTGAAGTGTACAGGTTTTTTGACCGACATGAACGATTTCCCCTTATTCAACAAAGTATACTCCAGGTATTTTGAAACTCCCTTTCCCGCACGGTCCGTTTTTGAGGTGTCGGCCCTTCCCAAGAAAGGAGCCTTTGCAGAACTGGAATTAATTGCCAAAATGGCTGATAATCTGTCATTTTGACCGTTTCCGGGACGTCTTTTCCAGCGGGTATGGTTTTTGATTAATTAGTTGTTGAAATAACAATTAAAGTTTAACAATTAATTACTCAAGGAGGATACAACTATGTTACCAGCATTAAGACGCACACAGAACTGGTGGCCCTCATTGTTCAACGAGTTTTTTGACAATGACGGATTGGTGAGGTTTGTAGGAACGACTTCTCCTGCCATCAACGTAATTGAAAACGAAAAGGATTACCAGGTAGAGGTAGCCGCTCCGGGGATGACCAAAGAGGATTTCTGCATCCGCCTGGACCAGGAAAACCGTTTGATCATATGCCTGGAAAAGAAAACAGATGATTCCAAAAATGATAAGAACGGCAAATACCTCAGGCGTGAGTTTTCCTACTCACACTTCGAGCAGGCTTTCCTGCTGCCCGACGATATTCTCAAGGACAAGATAGGAGCCGCCATGGAAAACGGGGTTTTGAAAATCACCATTCCAAAAGACCTGGAGTCTCCTGCAGTACCCAAAGAATACACGATTGAGATAAGGTGATTTAAAGGTCAGGCAGCTGACATAAAAGAAAAGGGGAGCTTCTGGAACGCCGAAGCTCCCCTTGCTTTTGCTGCCTGCTGCACTCGCTGATATCCCCTCGAACAGAGAGTTTTTTGCCGAAGATCTCTGTGCTTTTCGGTTTGCAGCGGTCACTGACACCCCACGAACGGGAAGCTTTTTCTTTAAGCCGAGGCTTCCCTTATCGTGGGGTGTCAGTGACTTATGCGAGGGCCTCACACACTTTGTTCTTTAACCTGTTATTCAATGTGTTATGCAATGCGTACCCCCGGTGGTAAGAAGGAGGTGGAACCTCCTTTGATCTTTTGGGATTGTGGTTGACTAGGGGGTGATAACTAGCGATAATAGCGTTCATGCCAATAAAACGTTTAATAACAGAATGTTACAAGACTTCATGACAAAACCGCTACTTACCACCTCCCCCCAAAATAACGGAAAAACCGCAAAAACCGGTGGAGGTAGTAAGTTGCGAAAAGTGCAAATATGCCTCTATTGTGCACATTAACTGACTGTTATGCGTTTTTGTAACATAGTTGTTACTTACCACCTCCCTCAAAATATCCTGAAAAAAAAAGTGGTGCTGCGAAGCAGCCTTTTATCAGCGCCAAAAGTCTTTGGCGCACCACCTGGAAGACCACCGTGCGGTTGTTTGAGCAGGAATACAATTCAATGGCATAGCGACTAAACAGAGCAAAAAACTCGGCTTAAAGTGCAGTGCATTATACGGTATGCCTATTTGATGAGCATGTAGAGCATCATGGTTATGTAGTAAGCAATCCCGCTGTCAAAATGATTATCGTCGGCCTTGATCAGGTTCACGTTGCCTCCCTTTTCCAGAAAGTTGTTGTACATCTTCTCTGCGATTTCATAGGGGGCCATATTATCATTCACTGTGTGGATTATGGTCATGGGGGCCCTGGGTGCCCATCCTTCAATCACCGAGTGTAGCCTGAGACAGGAATCCACCTTGTTCAGGGAAGTATTTCTTTCCGGGGTGAACATGTCGGGATGCATGTATGTTGTCATGTCGGGAGATAAGAATTGAGCCATTTCAGTAGCCAGGTATTTGCGCGACAGCCAGTCATCCATGTTTGAAAGCAACGGGTCTATGAAAACCTCGCTGTAGTCGATGTTCAGTCCGTACCAATAGTTCATGGCTACATACATGTATGGGATGAAGGAGAATGTACAGTATCGTGTTTTAGTAAGAATGTCCATGGCCATTCCCAGATCGTATACTCCCCCTCCGGGATAGGACTTTTCCACTATAAATCCATCTGTACCGTATTGCTCGATGTGCCGGTGCAGGGCTACAACACCCATGCCCCCCATGGAATAGCCTCCTATGGTTACTTTCCTGGGAAAGGGAAGCCCAATGGATTGGAAGTACTCGGCTGCCGCAAGGTGCATGTCGTAAGCCACCTGTCCCGTATTGTCGGCAAAAAGAATTGGATACTCCCTGTCGCTGCTGACACCGTAACCTATCAGGTCCGGCACGATCACCGTATAACCGAAAAAACTCAGGATACCTTCAAAAGTTATCATCAATTCACTTCCGGTTGTGGCTTTGTCAATTTTTGCCGAGGGAAAGAAATGGAGTACGCCCATGGACTTTCTGTCAAGTGGCCTGAGGATGATCCCAGAAGCCATGATTTCATTGCCGTTAGGATCTTTGGTCATGTAGGATATGGCGGTACTGTTTACTTTTCCCGTAGTATCCAGAAGTCTCAGGAGTTGTTTGAGTTGTTCGCCGTACTTTATGTTGAAATTAGGATAAATGCTTACCAGGGAAGAGAGCAGATCATTGAAAGCAAAGGTGCCTTGCCCTATTACTTCCCTGAAATGCACCGGTTCCCGTACAGGCATGTCCATATTCCTTTCACAGGAGACCAGTGCAGGGAAAATGAAAGATGCAAGTGCAAAAACAACGATCTTAATATAATAGCGAATACCTTTTTGTCTCATTATTCGCCTAAAGTACAAAAAAAAACTAAAACAGCTTTTTCAGCAAAGCGGGGATTTCCACCGGGGCTTTTTTTAATTCTCCGAGCTTATTCCATCCTTCAGGTGTAAGTTTAAAATACATCTTTCTCCGGTCCTGGGCGCAAAGGGAACGGCTTATCCATTTTCTGGATTCTGCGGACCGGAGCACCTTGGAAGTGTGGGAGGCGGTAAACCCTGTCTTTTCAGCAATAGCCGAGGCAGAAAGACGACCTGGTTCATTCCCGTTTTCCCCCAGTAAACAGAGCACCATGGCCTCGTTCAGGGAGAGGGAATGAACCTGTATGAGGCTTTTTTCAAATTCATTGAAAGCCATCAGGACATCTTTCATCATACATATTGGATCCTTCATGCTGCCTATCAGATAAACAGGTTAACATTGGCCTGTACAGCCCTGTTCATATAGGTCGCAACCCCTCCTATGGTCACGTTGTCCATCAGCTCTTCTGCCTTCACGCCCATAACATCCATGGACATCTGGCAGGCAATGAATTCCACCCCGTTTTCAATGGCCTGGCGGCGCAAGTCCTCAAGGGAATCGATACCCCGTATTTTCATGATATGACGCATCATGATGCGCCCCATACCAAACATGTTCATTTTTGACAATTTAAGGGCACCGCTATGCGAGGGCAACATCATCCCGAACATTTTGCCGAAAATATCTTTCTTTACGGCCGGTTTTTTGACTTTCTTGATTACGTTGAGTCCCCAGAATGTAAAAAATATGCTCACTTTTTCACCCGTGGCAGCAGCCCCGTTTGCCAGTACAAATGTTGCCAGGGCTTTGTCCAGGTCATCGCTGAACATGATGAGTGTTTTTCCCTTTCCGCCTTCCGGAGCTGCAGCAGCCTGCATTCCACGCTCTTTCTTTTCAACAACAGCGGTGAACACTCCTTTGCTGTCTGACTGTTGAACAAGCACATTACCGGTAGTCTGACACCATGCCTGTATATCACGGGCAAAACCCGGGTCGGTGGCCTGGATTTCCACCCTCTGTCCCGGCACTATGGAATCAATGCTGCTCTTTATCTTCATGATGGGACCGGGACATTGCAGCCCTGTTGCATCAATTTTCAGGGTATTCACCTCTATGGTTGCTGCTTTTGCAGAAGCCGCGGCTTTGTTCTTTGCCAGTGGATCTCCCGAGTCTGAGTAGGGTGCAGAGAAAGCCGGAGTTATGGGAATGGTTTTATTTTCCGATTCGGCTGCTGCTTCGTAAGTCTTGTATCCTCCACTAAGGTTGTAAACGTTATTGAATCCATTCTGGATCAATATGTTGGATGCAAGATACCCTCTCAGCCCCACAGCACAGAATACATAAACCGGTTTGCCACGGGGAACCTCGTCCAGCCTGTTCCTGAGTTCATCTACGGGAATATTCACGGATCCGGGAATGGTCCCCAGGCTATTTTCAGCCACCGTACGCACATCGAGTTTGGTTACTTCGCCGGGTCCGGTTTTTTGCATTTTTCTCCAGTAGACCGGTTTCATTTTGCCGCTTAATATATTGGATGCAACATAACCGGCAATGGCAACAGGATCTTTTGCCGATGAGAAAGGCGGCGCATAGGCATGTTCCATGGTAATCAGGTCGTATATGGTTCCTTGTTTTTTAACCACCTGTGCCAACAAATCAATACGCTTGTCCACTCCGTCATAGCCTACTATCTGCCCTCCGTAAAGACGTCCGGTTTCCGGATCGAAAGTAATTTTGGTGCTCATCTGCAAGGCATTGGGATAGTATCCTGCATGAGAGTTAGAGTGTGTAGTGGAAGTAAGATAGGGAATATTGAGCTGTTTGAGTTTTTTGCCCGGAAGCCCGGTAGAAGCCACAGTCAGGTCAAATACCTTGGCAATGGAAGTTCCAATGGAACCTTCGTACTTTATACGGTCCCCGAAAACCATATTGTCTGCCACGATCCTGGCCTGCCTGTTGGCCGGTCCCGCCAGGTAATTGAGCCAGGGTTCGCCGCTTACAGGGTGGGGAAATTCAATGGCATCCCCTATCGCGTAAACATTTTCTGCCGAGGTCCGCAGGTATTCGTCCACTTGTATGCCCCCTGTACGGCCCAGTGTGATACCGGCCTGTTTTGCAAGGGTTGTATCCGGTCTGACTCCGATGGAAAGAATGACAATATCTGCCTCCAGTTCGTTCCCGTTTTGAAGCTTGACCTTAATGGAAGGATCCGGTCCGGAGACAGGGATGAATCCTTGCACTGCCTGATTCAGGTGAAGATCAACATGTTTCTGGTAAAGATGCTGGTGCACCAGGCCTGCCATTGAAAAATCTATAGGAGTCATAACCTGTTCGGCCATTTCCACTATGGCTACATGTGCGCCTGTTGCATGCAGGTTTTCCGCCATTTCCAGGCCAATAAAACCAGCTCCTACAACCACAGCCCTTCGGATGGGGTGGGAACGCATATATTCCTTGATACGATCAGTGTCATCCACGTTCCTCATGGTAAAGATACCTTCCGAATCTATGCCAGGCAGCGGAGGTTTCACGGGATTGGCACCGGGGGAAAGAAGCAGTTTGTCATAGCTTTCCCTGTATTCGTCTCCGTTTGCATTCCTGACCGTAACCAGTTGTTTTTCGGTATCGATGCCAATAACTTCCGAGTTCACCCTGACGTCCATATTGAAACGCTTCCCAAAACTTTCAGGTGTCTGAACAAAAAGTTTCGCCCGATCTTTGATCACATCACCAATGTAATAAGGCAGACCGCAGTTTGCATAGGAAATGTACTTCCCTTTTTCAAACATGATGATTTCCGCCTTTTCATCGTTTCTTCTGAGTCTTGCTGCGGTAGTCGCTCCTCCGGCCACGCCGCCGATGATAATATGTTTCATATGTAAATATTTTGTAATTTAGAATAGAAATTAATGATTATCATAAATATTTGATAAAGTTAAATATTTCCTATGGAAAATAAAATACTTTACCCCTTTTTTTGCATTTTTTTGACAATCTTCATATCCGGCTGCAGGCAATCTGCCCCCATGGAGGCTCATGGACCTGTTCCCACACCTGAACAACTGGAGTGGCAAAAAATGGAGTATTACATGTTTGTTCACTTTGGTCCCAACACTTTTACAGGGGTGGAATGGGGCAGCGGTGCAGAGGATCCTGCTGTTTTCAATCCCAGCGCACTCGATTGCAGGCAGTGGGCCCAAACGGCAAAAAATGCCGGCATGAAGGGTATCATCATCACGGCAAAGCACCACGATGGCTTTTGCCTCTGGCCCAGTCGTTACAGCAATCATTCCGTCAGGAACAGTCCCTGGCTCTCGGGCCGTGGAGATGTGCTGGCAGAATTATCGGCTGCCTGCCGGGAATATGATTTGAAATTCGGAGTTTACCTGTCTCCCTGGGACAGGAACAACCCGGCCTACGGCACATCGGAGTACAACCGGCTATTTGTAAATACACTTACAGAAGTGCTGACTTCCTACGGACCCGTATTTGAACAGTGGTTTGACGGGGCCTGCGGGGACAAGGTCTCTTCACCCTATGACTGGTCCCTGTTCAACAGCACTGTCCTGGAACACCAGCCCGGAGCGGTCATATTCAGCGATGTGGGACCTGGATGCCGATGGGTGGGCAATGAAAAGGGATTCGCCGGTGAAACAAATTGGTCCACCCTGGATACCGTCGGCTTTACCCCGGGAAGCAACGCTCCGCCTGCCGGTATTCTCAACTCCGGGCAGCGGGGAGCCCCGTATTGGATACCTGCCGAGGCCGACGTTTCCATCCGTCCCGGATGGTTTTACAGCCCTGACACCGATAATGCAATCAAGAGCGTTGAGGAACTTATGGACATCTATTTTGGATCGGTGGGCAGGAATGCAAACCTGCTGCTGAATGTCCCCCCGGACAGAAGGGGCCGCATCCCTGCAGGGGATTCCCTCCGTCTGATGGAATTCAGACAGCGGCGGGATGAAGTGTTTTCCAGGGATCTTGCCCGTGGTGCCGGTGTGTCCGCCTCTTCAGTAAGGTATGAGGGGTCACGGAAATTTCGGCCTGAAAACATGACAGACGCCTTCTATGATTCGTACTGGACTTCGGAGGAAGGGAAAACCACCGCATCGCTGACCATTGATCTGGGCAGGGAGGAAAATTTCTCGGTGCTTTTGCTTCAGGAATATATTCCCCTGGGTCAGAGGATTGCACGTTTTATTGTGGAATACAGGGACCCGGGAGAAGGACGGTGGCGTTTGCTGGTGGGTGGCACCACAATCGGGTACAAACGCCTGTTCCGGTTTCCGGCCGTCACCTCGGACAAGGTCAGGATAAGCATCCTGGAAGCCGATGCGCCGCCGCTGATCAATACAATTGCTGTTTTTTAAAAAAGTAGTACTTTTGATACCAAATGAATAAACTGGCAAAATATATCATCGCGGTTGCCTCACTGGCCATTATTGCCTTTATAGTATGGTATTTTCGCAGCGTCATAACCTATATCCTGGTTGCAGCCCTGTTGTCGCTGATAGGAAGGCCTCTGGTCAGGTTCATATCTGGAATCAGGATAAAAAAGTATCATATTCCCAAAACGGTATCTGCCATATTGGTCATGTGCCTGATGTTTGGCGTGTTGTTCCTTATATTTTATTTCATCACACCCCTGGTTGTCAGTATAGTATCCCGTCTGGAGTCGGTAGGTCTGGAGGATGTCCCGGCCATGCTCTCAGGATTTCTCGCCCAACTGAATGAACAGATACACAAGCTTTTTCCGTCCATTCCGTCCTCTGTGTCCATTGAATCCCTTGTCTGGACAGAAATTGACAAATTCCTTCATCCTGAATTCTTCACCAGGTTCTTTGGTTCGCTTGCGTCTTTCTTTGTGAACTTCAGCGTGGGTTTGTTCTCTGTAGTATTCATAACATTTTTTTTCCTGCGGGAAGAAAACATGTTTTCAAATATGCTCATGGCCATTGTACCGGTAAAATACGAAGAGAGATTCTCAAACGCCATGAAATCGGCTAACGAGTTGTTACTCAGATATTTTATCGGGATCCTCGCAGAGATAGCCATCATGACCATACTCATTTCTGCCGGACTTCATTTTATTACCCGCATTGAATACCAGCTGGCCTTTGTTCTGGGGCTTATCTTTGGTATCCTCAACATTGTACCCTACGCAGGTCCGCTGATTGCCGGCACCATAGGTATTATTGTGGCTGTTGTAACCTCATATGCCACTTCCGGTTATTCCAGCCCTTCGCTGTTTATCATCGCCATGGTTGCCATATATGCGGGTTTCAATATGCTGGATACTTACCTTATTCAGCCGTTGATTTATTCCAGCAGCATCAAGGCGCACCCCCTGGAAATCTTCCTGGTCATTCTACTTTCCGGGTACATAGGAGGTGCTGTAGGGATGCTGGTGGCAATACCGGCCTACACCGTAGTTCGTGTTTTTGCCAGCGAATTCCTTTCGCAGTTTAAAGTTGTACAGAAATTGACAGCCAAATCATCAGACCATGGAACCTGAAGCCTCTCAGTTGCTGATTGCATTAGCTCTGACGCTTTTTGCCGGGCTGGCTACCGGCATTGGATCATTGGTCGCTTTCCTGTCTAGAAGGACTAATACCGGATTTCTATCCGTATCGCTTGGATTTTCCGCCGGGGTGATGATCTACATATCATTTATGGATCTGATACCCGGGGCCCGGGAAACCCTGACGGAGTTGCAAATGGTTTTATCTTTTTTTGCAGGAATTGTGCTGATTGCCGTGATTGACTTTCTGATACCCAAGGAGGAGAATCCTCACGAGATGCACCTGGCAGAGGATATGAACAAGAACAACCGTCTGAAAAGAATGGGTATCATGATGGCACTCGGTATTGCTATCCATAATTTTCCCGAGGGTATAGCGGCTTTTATGGCCGGCATGAGAAGCCTTGATGTGGGCATACCCATTGCCCTGGCTATAGCCATTCATAACATACCGGAAGGGATAGCCGTATCGGTGCCCGTATACTATGCAACAGGCAGCCGCAGAAAGGCTTTCTGGTATTCTTTTCTTTCCGGTCTGGCTGAACTTTTGGGCGCGTTGGTGGCTATTCTTTTTCTATTCCCTTTCTGGAGCCCTGTACTGGAAGGGGTAGTAATTACCGCTGTCTCCGGAGTTATGGTTTACATATCCATAGATGAACTGCTGCCGGGAGCGGAAAGATTCGGGAAGCACCACCTCTCGATTCTGGGCTTCATCGGTGGCATGGCCGTAATGGCGTTAAGCTTGCTGCTTCTCTGATTTAATATTTTTACAATTATGAGTTACGGTGTTCTGAACGAAATTCCTCCCTTGTCCGACAAGGATTGTTTTCACGTAGTTGAGCGTTACAAATCGGAATTCACCTTTCCGCTCCATCAGCACAGGGAATATGAGATCAATTTCATTGAACACGGTCTGGGACTGAAAAGGACCATAGGAGACAGTATTGAATACACCGGGGATTACGATTTGATCCTCATTTCCGGCGATCGCCTGGAGCACGTCTGGGAGCAGGGCAATTGCAAGTCACCCGTGATCCGTGAGATCACCATCCAGTTTTCCCCCGATCTTTTGCCTTCATGCCTGCTGGAAAAGAACCAGTTCAATTCTATTCGAAAAATGTTGATCAAGGCCGAGCACGGACTTGCTTTCCCCCTGGACACAATCATGAAGGTATACAACCTGATTGACACCATTGCCAGGGAAGTAAAGGGATTTGAACAATTCATCAGGCTGCTCAAACTGCTGCACGAACTTTCCCTTTCCGGAAGCAGCCGGAGCCTGGCCAGCAGTTCTTTTGCACACGCCGAGAGAAACACCGAAAGCCGCAGGGTAAGCAAGGTCAAGGACTTCATAAATCAGAATTATACCAAAAAACTCAGCCTTGACGTTCTTTCAGAAATGGTAGGAATGTCTCCGGTTGCGTTCAGCCGTTTTTTCAAATTGCGTACCGGCAAGACGCTTTCTGAATACATCATTGACATCCGTTTGGGCTATGCCTCACGGCTGCTCGTTGATTCCAACAAAACCATCTCTGAGATATGTTTTGAGTGCGGGTTCAACAACCTTTCCAATTTCAACAGGATCTTCAGAAAAAAGAAGAATATGACCCCTAAGCTATTCAGGGCCCATTACCGGAAGAGCAAATCAACGATATAAAGGATAATGCAGGCAAGGTCAGAATAAATGTTTCTCCTGTAGTGGCTATCCTTTCCGCCTCTTTCATTCCGTCATTTTTACCTGTAACATATACAACAGCCTTTCCGGCCGGGATTCCTTCAAGGATTGCCTCCCTTGCAGCACCGTTGTTCACTATGTGTATGGCATATTCCCCGGTGCCGGGATTTCCAAAGGCGGCACAGTTGATCAGATCCCTGTCACTATGAACTGGCATTGAAAAAACGTTTTCAGGTGTAGAGGCCAGCTGCTTAAGGTTCCAGAAACGTTGTGTGGGGCGTAAAGGCCCGGAAGAACCATATATTCCGTCTCCCCATAGAATGGAATAATCCGAAGTGAGCTGCCATTGTAGTATGGATAATGGCTGACATATGGCACATAACCTAATATAGAGATTGATTTCATAGAATGCGAATGTGGATTCCGCAAATATTGCCGGGTATCGGTGGGCAGCTGCATCGGTACTGCCTTCGCCTATGATCAGCGGAACGTTTAGCCTGCTTGCTGCACCAGCCCATTTTTCAAGGGTTGCCTGGTCGCATCCCCTCCAGGAGTGAAATGATACCGCGGCAATAAACTTATGTGTAGAATGATCTTCCATAGCAGGCAGGATAAAATCAAAGGTTGAGGCATCTGAATTGTCTCCCAGTAGGATTTTTGTTGCCAGTCCCCGTGATGCCAGAACCTGCCCCAGTTCCCGTATGAAGACGGCATGTTCCCGGGGGGTATGGAACACGTCAATCCCAATGTCCGATTCATTGAACGAAAAAGCATAGGCTTCTACGCCATACCACTTTTTCAGGTAATCCAGGTAATCGGCCAGTGAATTGTAAATGGCTTCCTTTTTTTCAGGATCCAGGCGATATGCCCTCACGCCTCCTCCCCGGCGCCAGTATTCGCTGATGTCTCCCAGAACAGCCCACGCGGGAGGGAACCAGGCGCTGACGATCACTGGCATGCCCCGGGCTGACAGACGCCGTGCCATTTCCATGGCATCCTGGACACGCTGGTCAGGAGCAGGGGCCTTGTCTTCAAACGGTTGCCAGTTGGCCCACGGCATTTCAACCCGGCCCCATGCCACACGCATGTTATCCAGACAGTATTGTATCACTTTTGGATCCATTTGCGGATTCTGTAACCTGAAATTGCCTCCGAATCCGTCAAAACGCCTGCCCGGAGAGGTGAAATCGGCTCGTATTGTTACCGGTTCCTTGTCTATGAGGCCCCTGGCACTAAGGTTGAATTCCAGGGTGGCTGATGTTCCTTTTTTTAGCTCAGAGAGCAGGAGTATGAAGATAAGATCCCCTTTGCTTACCAGCTTTGGTTTACGGGTAAAGGAAAGCGTCAGGGTTACTTCCTGGTTTTGCAGGACCAGGTTACTTCCTGAAGTACGGTAATTGTTATTATCCAGCTTAATAGCCAGCCATGCATTATGGGAAGGAATGGTCGTGTCACTGGTGGATGTTATCCTGACCTGAACTGTGCCCGGTCCGGTATCGGTTACTTCCTGCATAAAATTCACCCCCCTCAGACCGGTGGTGACAATCTGCTTAAGACCTTCCCTGTGGAATAGCGGATGAGGCTGTTTTTCTTTTCCGGTAAATGCAGTCTTGTCCAGGTTCTTATCTCCGACAGCCAGGAATGATTCGAATGCCATCAGGTGCCCGTCAACGCGGATGCCCATAATATTCCCCCAGGCCATCACTTCTGTCTGAGCCCCGAGTGAAAGGGGGATAATAATCAAGGATAATAGAAGCAGGGTAGTAAGTCTGTTCATGCGCTTATTTTTTGAAAACCTTGAAAGTATGGGGCTCCATGGTGATAGAAATCTTGTTTGATTCAACGGAATACGCTTTATTCTCAATCAATTCCGTAATTTTTTCCTGTTCACCGGAAAGAACCACCTGAACAGAGACCGGTTCATCCAGGAAAGATTCCACGATGAAGGTCCCGTTATCGTAAACGAACAAACCTACCATGGAAGGGCCTTCTATGCGTATATCCAGGTCCCTGCTCATGAAAAAGCGTATCATGTTCAGGGCTTTGTCGGGAAAAGCATAAAGATCGGCAAAATTGTCCGGGATGGTGAGTACATACATGTTCCCTTTGGCAAACTGGCACCTGAGCAGTATGGGATAACCGGTTACCCCGTTTGTCAGGGGATTGCCGGCAGAAACAATCTCCCATGAATCATTTGTCAGGTAATGTACCTGTGGGATGAGCAGCTGCCTGGTACTCTTGCCGTTCCATCCAAAGTCGTCGATCAGTGCCTTCAGATCTGAGCAGCGGACCTCTGCTACGGAAGCGATTTGATCCGGTATGGCTTTTACCAGGCCTGTAGTTACAACAACATCGCCCCCACGCAACAGTTGCTCCCGGATTTTATTGGCAATAAAAGGATCGGATTTTGCCTGTTCGGTCAGCAGGACCACCTTCTTGTCGGTAGGGAAATAGGGGAGCATGTCCATAGGCAGGCCTATCATACCCAGGTAATTCTGCAGGAAATCTTCTCCTGTGGCATGGAATGGTTTGTACGAAGCGATGCCTTCCGGTTTGCCCAGCTCTCCCAGAAACTGATCCGTGAGGAGGAAGGTTTCAGATGCCGTTTTGCCCAGTTCGGGTTGATTGAGCAGCTGGTTGTAAGCAAAAAGGGTAATTTCAGGCGCTTTTGCAAAAAGTGTCAGCCATAGTTGTTCTGCATACCGGTATAGTCCCATATGGGAACCGCCACTGTCCACCCAGCCTCCGAAATTATATCCGGGGCGCAGGTTATCCAGGTATCTGAAAACATTATAACTTAAATAGTTCTGCAGGTGTTGTGCGAAAGAAGGGTCCCTTGTTTCTGTTCCGGTCCACAACCCGTCAAATAAATAAGGGCCGTGTTCCAGGTCAAATCCAAGACCCTGGAAATGATCGTACCAGTTGGGATACTTGATGATCACGCGGACATTGGGATTGACTTTGCGTGCCGGCTCAAGAACCAGGCTTTTACCTGCTTCGGTCATCAGTTTCAGACGGTATTCCGTCCAGCTCATGCTGCCTTTGGCCTCAATACAAAGGGGGCATTTACAACTGGTAAAAAAGAAATCATCCAGGATAAAATCATCAAAGTAACGGGCTGTGTGTTCAGCAATTTCCTGTACTTTTTTACGGTGTTCCGGGTTGGTATAGCAAAAAGTTTCGAAACTGTTGGATTCATCTATGGTATAGGTTATGCCGCCACCTACTTCCAGTCCTTTTTCCCTGAAAAAACGAATGGCTTTGCGCAGGGTGGCATCCGGAACAATCAGCAGGTCCCTGTGTGTCTCCAGGTAGATCTTGTCGGGTTGTACTTGCGCAGAAATGATCCTCCAGGTGGAATCCAGCCAGTGGCTGTCTTTCATTTTCTCCACTTCATAGGCGCGTGTGTAGACCGATACCTTGAAATTCTTATAATGTTGCGCCCCTGCCTGAATAAAAAACGACAGGCACAACAATGACAGCATTATTTTCTTCATTGTAAAGCTGTATTTAATATGTTAATTATCTGCGGATCTCCACCTTGTCTCGTTGTCCTGTAGTCAGTGACTTTTCAACCTCTTTAAGATCCCAGTCCACCTTCCCTGTGACAAACTCGGGAACATTATACGAAAATAAGGTCATGTTGTAAAATTCCAGTGGTTTTTTTTGTGGCAGGAGGAAAGGCTTGGTGATGTTCCCTTCTTTGTCAATGCTTGCAAAGAAAGGTCTTGTATAGAGTCCGTCCAGGCGCCGGCTGCTGAAGACAAACCAGGTGCCCTCTGAAGACCAGCTGTGGTAACTTTCCACATCGTTGCTGTTCACTTCTTTCATTTCCCGCAGTGAGCCATCTTCCAGGTCATAGAGCCACAAATCAGCTTCTTTGTGCCAAATGGAGAAGTTGCCATAATCAGACAGGGTAAACATGATATGTTTTCCGTCCGGAGATGGCCTGGCGAAAGAAATGCTTTTACCCATGGCAGCGGCATGTATCAGGGTGTCAACATGATCACCGAACGTTCCGGTCTGGGGATCGAAGGCGATGGCACACAGGTCATAGCGGATCTTGTCGTAACCTTCGGGAATGTTTTGAGATTGTGAGGAGCTGAAATACAAGGTCCTGCCGTCAGGAGAAAAGGATGGGAATGTTTCAAAGGCATCTGTCCGGAGCAGATCGTTGGTCAGGAGTTGTTTGCTTTGCGGATGGTAAACCACAATATCCGAGGCTAAATCGATGACTTCAATTCGACGTTCCCTTATGGCATGGAAAGCCTGGATGGTCTGGTTGACCGAATAAACGACATACTCTCCCGAAGGATGCCAGTACGGATATACGCAATTACCTCCGGTTTCTTCTGTTTTAGTATTCAACATTTCTATCTTGTCACCTGCTTTGAGAATAGTTCCTCCCAGTTCGCCGCGGATGTGAATGCTCATCTTGTCAGGATTATTTCCGTAAAAAGAATGACAATTCATGCAATTACCAGGAATAAGGGTGTTTTCAAGCAGAGGCGTCTGAAGGAAAGATCCCAGGTCGCGTTGGTAGATGCCCATCTTGCTGTACACCTCATAGCCGGGGGCGATCAGGCGGTATACCAGGAAATCGTTCATGGGGACAGGGCTTACGTAAATGGTAAAAGGGTCATACCGAACCCAGCCTTTATCCCTGTATTTGGCCTGTACTGTGACCTGCAGACCCGAGCCGGTGCTGGAGGCGAGCAAATCCTTCCATTCCGATATTCTAAAGGTGACTACTTCCCGGGCTTTTACTCGGATTGATTTACCGTCTGCACCTTCTGCCATCACCCGCACCTGTATTGCATTGTCGCTCATCTGGAAATGCATGGGAGCTATGTTGCAGGGAACAGTCACTCCGCAATAATCCGGGTAAATGGGCGGGTAACCGGCTCTGAGCTCCGCGTTGGAAATATCTGCTGTACAACTGCTCCAGAGCAGGAGTGCGGCTAAAGCAGGAATGATCAGTTTCTTTCTCATTATCTAAAGTGTAAGTAATACCAATATGTCCCCGAATAATTCTTCTTCAGGACTTCTTCGGGATCGGATGAATTCAGAAACAGGTTCTGATAGGTTGACATATTGCGCATGATATCTTCGCTTATCGGGTAAGGCACGGTGCGGAAGGGATCCTCATGGTTCATGGCCCAGTGGTACATCAAGGCTTCCTGGTAACTGTATGGCAATCTTGCATAATGCAGTTCCATGCCCAGGGGAAAATATTGAACAAAACGTTCCAGGTCTTTTGTCAGCAGGCAATAGGCCAGCAGGTATTCGTATGCCATATAATGCGTCAGGTCCTGCTGCAGGAGAATACCCAGCATCATATCTTTTTCCTGTTCCGAATCAAAAAAATCGGTTTTGGTACGATGTTTTCTCAGATTTCCCCATTCCGGATGCCCATCTATGAGCGCTTCATCTTCCAGGAATGGTATCACATAATTGGCCCAGGCCTTGTAGAACAATGTATTCTTTAGGATATTCAGGTACTTGAGAGCCACCTGGTACTGCCCGTTTATCATGTTAGTTTCGGCCAGTCTTTTGAGGGCACGTCCGCTTTTCCAGTAATTGGGCAACGATTCCATGGCTTCAAAGGCAAATCTCTGGGCTGTATTGATGAATCCCAGGTGGTAATAGACCTCGCCTGTAACCATAGGAATTGTGAAATCCCTTGCGAAGGTAGGTATTAGCCCTTCCGGGCCGTTCTGGTAATACCGGAACATATTGTCTGACATCATGCCGCTCTTGCACAGGGAAAGGTTAAGACAGGCAACAGAAAGCGGTGATGACGGGGTTTTGTGGTCTGCCCTTGCTATTGCCTTGTCCCATTGCTGCATTCTCACATAATGGTCATAGGCCATAATATCTTCTTTGGCCGTGTCGGTGTTGATTGTAATCATATAAGCACCAGTGCAGACAATGACAAGTGATGCAATGATCCGAGTCAGGGTCTGGTTTTGTGGTTTTTTGAAAACGGCCGGCAGCACAAGACGGGAAAGGGGAATGAGCAGGCAGAAAAGCCACATGACCCAGATCCCTGAAGGGTAGGATTTTGGATAACGGAAATAATCCGTTCCATAAATCAGCCGCGCAAAAGGATATTGTGGCTGAATCACTTTGGCTGTAAAAAGGCACAATCCCAGCATGAGAATGAAAAGAACAGATGCTGTAATGCGCCCCCTTGCAGATCTATTCCTGAACCATTCCATGGTCAGGCAACCCAACGTGAAAAATATAGCTGATCCTCCTGCTATCCAGTAAATTACAGGTATAGCAAGGACAACATACAGGTTTCGGGTAGTGGTTTTGTTGATATGGAAATACAACAGCCACGCACCCAGTGCCACAAGAATCGAAACAACGCCCCCGGTCAGGAAATTTTCATTGCACAACAGTATCCAGTAAAAAACGGATGGTATGAAGGATAGGGCCAACCATGCCCGTGCAGGGCTTATTTTATTGGCGATGGTCTGGATAAGCCATTGCATGGCCGCCAGCAACAGTGCAATAATGGCCGCTCCCATCCATGAAAATAAAAAAAATTGAGTCAGGAAAGTTCCCAGGTAATTCGATATTCCTCCCGGTTTGGCGGCCATTTCAAGAAAAAAGGCAGGAGTAGTCAGAAAAAGCTGGAATTGTTCCTGGTAGTGCACATGGTGCGGGTACACCAGGCCAAAATAAAGAAAAACGCATAGTCCAAAAACAAAGGGCAGCGACTTCTCAAGAGAATTAATAAATTTATTCATGATCTACGCTTTGTTTGATACTGACCTTTTCTGCCGGCACTTTGAAATAGAGGCGCTCTATGTCTGTAGCGTCAAATGGCAGCTTTCCCCGTGACAGTTCGGGGATATTGTATGACTTAAGTGTGTTAAGATACCTTTGCGGATCTCTTTGGGGCAGCACAAAGGGTTTGTGTGCTTTTCCCCGAGGGTCCACATAACAGAAATACGGTTTTCCGTATAGTCCGTCATCGCGTTTACTGGCAAAGACAAACCAGCGGCTATTGGAAGACCAGCTGTGGTAAGTATCTGAATAGCTGGAATTTGCCTCTTCCAGCTTGTTTGTTTCTCCCGTGTGCAGGTCAAGCAGCCACAGATCTGTTTCCTGGTGCCATATGGGGAAGGTCCCGTAACGGGCCATTGAAAAAAGCAGATATCTACCATCCGGGGATGTTTTGGGGTGGCATACAGACAACCCCATAGCCGAGGCCCTGACCACGGTATCCACCTTGTTACCCCAGGTTCCTGCTGTGGGATCAAAGGGTATTTTCAGCAGATCATACCTAAGGTTGTAAATACTGTCGGGAACCGTCATCCGGGTTGCATTGCAGTAATAAACCGCATCGCCTGATGCCGAAAATACCGGAAACGTCCTGAATTCATTGGGAAAGCCTTCCGGAAACGGGATGATCTCATTCAGGTCCAGATCCACAACCACCAGGTCAGATCCGCTGTCATATACCTCCAGACGTTCTCCTTTTTGTGTGTGGAACCCGGGCAACACCTGGTTGGTGGAATATACGGCATAGCGTCCGGAAGGGTGGAAATTGCCATATACAACACCGGAGAGCATTCCTGGAGTAAAGAGGTCTATTTTCCTGAGTTCCCCGTTACGGTTCAGAACAGTACCCCCATCCTGGCCACGCAGGTGGAAAAATGACAAACCGGGATCCTGGTTGCCATAGGTGTGGCAATTCATGCAATTGTTCCCGGTAAGCTGGTTATCTGCAATGATTCTCTCACCGAACGTTTCTACATGCCTTTCGGCCAGTTGAATGGATTTCCACACTTCATATCCCGGCTCTATCAAGCGGTAGCTCAGGAAGGGATCCAGGGTGTCCCGGGTAACGTGCCATAGGAAGGGCATGTATTGGTGCCATTGACCCTGTATTTTCGCCAGTACAGTGACCGTTATTTCTTCTTCCAGGGTAACAGCTCTGTTCAGCAGCGTGCGCCATTTACGCAAAGGTATGCGGATTCTTCCAGGTCCCTTCAGATCTATGCTCAACTCATCAATTGACAAATTTACCCTCAGCCTGCTTGCACCGCTAACCATGAAATTCAAAGGAGCTATGTTTACCGGGATGGTAACACCGGAATAATCCGGATAAATGGGGGGCGGGGTTTGTTCTGTGATGAATCCCTGAGGCCCCATACAGGCGGTCAGGATTGACAACACAATGAAGATTTGTATGTTTAGCAGGTTCTTCATCTATTGGATCAATGCAAAATGATAATAAAACCAGAACGTGTTCCCATAACGTTCCTGCAGGGGGGCAGACAGACCGTTGGCTTCCTCATAGGCCCGGGTATAGTCCATGAATTCACTGACTACTGAAGATGTCATGTTGTATTTTTTTAGTGTCTCGTTATCAGCTCCTTCCTGATAGAGCGAGACAATAAGGGCCTGGGCGTATACCCCTGGTATTCTTACATCGGAAGGGTGGACCCATTTATCGTATGCCTGCCGGAAGGATGGTATGTCCTTGTTCAGGATATGGTAACAAAGCAGGTAATCCAGGGCTGTTTTGTTCTCCGGATTGCTCTGCAGCAGTATTTCCAGGGAGGTGATGTAATCATCTGCCAGGCGCACCGTATCTATGGATGGGATCTTTTCCCTGAGCGGGATATTTTCCAAGTCATTCAGTTCGCGTGCCTTTATAGCCCACTTTCTGTAAAACAAGGTTTTTTCCAACAGTCCCAGGTATTTTCCTGCTGCCGGTGCGTCGCCAATTGCAATATGGATCTCGGCAAGTCTTTTGACCAGGCGTGAACTCCTGTGGTATTGTGAAAAGACCATCCCCAGCATGGAGGCATGTTGTGCCATGTTAAGGTCTCCCAGGTAAAAAAAGACTTCATTGCTGAAGGTAATCATCAGCGGGGTGGATTCCTGGGTAGCGGGGAGGAAAAGCCCGGCCGATCCCGGCTGGTAAAAATGAAACAACCATTCTCCCATCAGATCGGTCTGGGAAAGTGCAAGATTGGTGTAATAAGAGGCGATCCTGTTCTTCATGCCGAATTCCCGGGACAGGAGCAATACTCTGGACCAATTCTCCTGTTGGCTTTCATAATCCAGGGCCAGGATCTTTTCCCAGGTCATGTCCACACTCAGGGTCAGCGGTTCCCTGATGGGGTATTTATATGCCTGAGTTGGTGATAACAAAAAAGGTGCACGCAGCAGCAAAGGAAGCGCAAGTGAGCAGACAGCAGGAAGGATCAAGAAGTACCAGCGCCGGCCTTTGTGCAGGATCCCGCCTGTGAGCCAGCCTGCTGTAAAAAGAATGATCCCATGTCCGGCCAGCAGGTACAACATGGCTGCTGCGGGTAAGGCCAGCCAGTAATAAAGTGAATTGGAGCGCAACCGCATAAAGGCGATCAGAGTGACCAGGGCAACCAGGGTAGAGAACGTGCTGCTCAAAGGATAATGCAATCCGCAATGGAGCAGATACTCAATAAAGACTGGTACGGCTGCAATAAGTGAAGAAAAAAGTGAACGCATCCCGAATTTCCTTAACACACATCTGAACAATAGCCACTCTGCCAGTAACGATGCGGTAACCAAAAAAGCGCCGCCGGCCGGGTGTATGTAAAACTGGGTGAGAAGGTCACCTGTATAACCCGCCAGCCAGGCTGGTTTGGAAAGGTAGGTCAGGAAGTGTTCCCCTGAGTGAAGAAACAGGGTCATTTGTTCCTTCAGCAGGTTGTGGTATGGATAAAGGAACAGAAAGAACAAAAAACATCCTGCGGCAAGGATGCCGGCCGTCAGAATTGTTATTACTGTTTCTTTACGCATGATCAATCCATATTGTGAATATTATTGACCGGCACCGGTCATATCTCTGACAAACCGGCCTACTGCAGTCCCCTGGTTCTCATCAATGAATATACGACTGTACTCCTTAAAGTCGGTCTGTACTTTTTCCCACTGTTCCGCGATACGTGCAGCGGTTTCCTGATCCACGTCCGTCTGGCTCATTCTCCTGAGCAGATTCATGGTCTCGTCGGCTTGCATCTTTACTTCTTTCCAGTCCTGCAATTTTTCGTTTTGAGGAGTACCTCCTGCAGCGCTAACCGTATCCAGACGGACCCAAATATTACCGGGTTCAACCACCACCAGAAGTTCCTGGATATCCAGCCGGAGCAAGTGCCTCATGCGTATGATCTTCACTTGTGCCGAGTCGGTTTTTCCGGTAAAGATAAAGGACCGATCCTTAACCTGGACAGAATCAATGATGCGGGGCATTACACCGTCCAATGGTAGTAGAAACACATATTCTCCATTATACTTTTCATCTTCAAGTGTTCCGTTGATCACATAGGTTCTGCTTCCCGAACAGGAAAACAGAACAAGGCTTAGCAAGGGTAATAATAGGACTCTTTTCATGATTACAAATATAGCAAAAAAGGGTGGCTCCTGCGAGTCACCCTTTTTTCGTATTAAGGCAGGTTATTTCTTCTTAAACATCCAGAACCAGGCAGTTCCCCAGGAACCGACACCCGGTTCGGGATAGGACAACACCATGTTGTTTTCTGTAAGTTTCAGGATGTCATAACTATTAACCGGTGCTCCACCTTCGTTGGGAGATTTTCCACAAAGCACTGTTACGTTCTTTGTGTTCAATTTTCCCTTGGCCCAGACGTTGCCACCGTCATCCAGGATGATCTTGGACATATCAAATGTAAAAGATCCCTGAACCGTGGTGCCATCGTTGAAATTCTTGATAAGGCGGGCACCTGCAATGGTGAATGTCATGCTGGCACCGGCACCCTCACCGGGAGCCTGTCCGTTGATATCACCCAGAGAGACAACCCACCAGCATGGAGCAGCACAACCTTTGAAACCGCCGTTACCCCAGACACCCGGTCCGGTAACATTATCCCATTCCCAGGTCTTTTCACCGGTTGCTCCGCAGAAAAGAGCCCATTCAGGTTCCACGTCATACAATGCATCAACCTGCACGGTCAATGTTTTGGTAATCTTTGTACCGTCAGCGTTCAAACCGGTGAAAATGATGTCGTTGGGTCCTTTCATCATCACCTTGACAGTTCCTTTGGTTCCCACGAACAGGCCAACGCCGAAGTCCCATGAGGAGAGGCAGGCGTTTCCGTCGCTGTTCAGGTCAATGTAATTGGAGTTTTTACCGTCCCGTATCTGCGGAACCGCAGAAATATTGAGCTCGCTTTCCGTAATTCCGCCCTTGAGTTCCTGTCTGATCTCGACGGGCTGACAAGCGGAAAGAAGTACAAAAACGGCAAAAATCGCAAGGATTAAACTTTTTTTCATATCGTAAGTTTTTTTAATCGTTTAAAATACTAGTTCCAGCTTCCGAACACGGCATCGGTGCCCCAGCCCGGGTTTTGTTTTAATACACCATTGGAAAGGTCCACTTCAGAAGAGGGAATAGGCAGGAATCCGCGGGTTGCCTGGTAGCGGGCTGAATAGCCGGCTCCCTGGTCTTTCATTACAGTTTGTACACCACGGTTCCAGATCGTATGGCCCAGCTGTCCTGTAAGGGCACTGATGGCATAGTTGTCACCCCAGCGCCGCATATCTCCCCAGCGAAGACCTTCAAAGGCAAGTTCAAACCGGCGTTCCTTTTGCAGGGCAGGGAATGAATAGCTAACGGCAGGCAGGCCGGCACGGGCACGTACCTGATTTATACCATTGGCTGTTTCGGTCAACTCCGAATGCATGAGCAATACATCGGCAAACCGGATCAGGACAACATCGATCTCGTGTCCCAGCTGGAAGTCGTCTGACTCTCCGTCACCATAATACTCGGTAGAAGAGGTAAAGCTGTTGTACAATGTTTTGATGCTTCCATCACCTTCGTATTCTTTGGCTCCTGTAATGGCGATCACTTTCTTTTGCCATAGTGTGGTTTCCTCCATCAGAGCGTCTGCACCATAGACATAGTTTGGTCTGTCTGCAGCAGCCAGAATGGATCCCTTGCGGCGCTTGTCAGTGGGTTCCTGTGTTGCCCAGTCATCCCAGAGTTTGGGATTGACCGGTCCGGCGCCCCATCCCTGTCCGAAAGGAAACAGGTTCTTGTACTGATCACTGGTGCCTGCATTACGAATAGCAAAAAACAACAGATACTGGTTCGAATATCCCGTTGTGGTGCTCCAGCTTGCCAGATGCGAACACTTGATGGCAAAAACAGTTTCGGGGTTGCTTCCGTCCTTGAGCCAGTATTCACCTTTGTTCTTAAGATCTGCTACATAATCGTAGTCTTTTGCACTCAGGGAGTTGCTGTAGGGCCACAACCTGCGGAAATCGTTAGCCAGGGTATGGCCGCTGTTGTTGATACAATCTTCCAGACCTGCAATGACTTCGGCTTTTGTAACCTTACCTGTAATATTGAACTCTTCGTCCATCATAGGCAGTTCAGTCTTGCCGTAGAATCCGGTGTAGAACAAGAAGACACGGGCCAGCAGGGCTTGTGCAGCCCAGCGTGTGGCATGGCCTTCTCCGGAAACGGTGGCATTCCATTTGTCGTTAGGCATGATATCGGAAGCTTTCTTGAGGTCAGCTGCAATGAATGCATAAATTTCTTCCTGACTTGACTGGGCTGGATACTCAGCTACTTCGGATACACTCTGCGGAACCTGTGTGATCAGGGGAACATCCCCGAACATCTGCACCAGTTCAAAATAGAACAGCGCACGCAGGAACAGGGTTTCGCCCATCAGCTGGTTACGCAGTTTCTCGTCTTCCACTTTGTCCAGGTTTGCAATAGCCATGTTGGCACGGCTAATGCCGGAGTACCTGTCTGACCAGAAACTATTGTATTGGTTCAGGTCGACATACATCAGGTGCTCCAGACTGGTCCAGTGCTTGTCGTTCTCACCGCCACCTGCGAACATGTCGTCGGACAGGAGCTGAGCTGCAAAATAGTAGGAGTTTCCACAGTTTGCAAGCACCCTGTTGAGGGTGGCGTACACCCCGGTGACCATCTGGATGGCATCGTCTGCCGTCTTCGGATAGTTACCGGTGTTTTTCTTGGTGTAGCTCTCCGTGTCAAGGAAAGCTTCACAACTCGAAAACAGCAGGACAGCAAGTGCTATGAATAATATCTTTTTCATACTGTATATCAATTAAAATTTAAGATTTAAACCTACCATATACGTACGGGGCGCAGGGTAGTAACCAAGGTCGATTCCCTGTACCCAGCCCTGATCATATCCGTATCCGATCTCGGGATCGAGTCCGGAGTAATTGGTAAAGGTGTAAAGGTTCTGTGCAGAAACATACAAACGGACCTGCCCGAAAGGCAATTTGCGGAAAGCCTGTTTGAAATCGTACCCGATCTGGACATTCTGGATCTTCACATAGTCTCCTTTTTCAATATAAATATCAGAGATGTTCTGCCAGTTCAGGTTACTTCCTGTAGTAAGGCGAGGCAGCTTGTTGGAAGTGCCTTCACCCGTCCAGCGTCCGAAAATGTCGGTTGTGAAGTTTTGCAGGGGAGAGTCAGCAAATGAACGGTAGGATTTTGCAATTTCCTGTCCAAAGGCACCTGCACCGGTAATACTGAAGTCCAGTCCTTTCCAGGCAAAATAGATATTGAATCCCATCAGGAAGTCGGGGTGTCCGCTACCAAGCATGGTGCGGTCATCTTCGGTGATCTTGCCGTCTCCGTTGCTGTCAATAAAGATAAGGTCTCCTGGTTTGGCTCCGTCGTATTTGGCAGCTGTGTTGTTTACCTGATCCCAGTTCTGGAATACGCCGGCAGTCTTGTATCCGTAGAAATATCCCAGGGGATAGCCAACCTGGGCACGGTACATTTCTGTGGTACCCTGGCTCAGAACGTTGGAAGCACCATGGATGATCCCTTCTGTGTTGGCAATACGGGTGACTTCATTCTTGTTGTAAGAACCGTTTAGTGAAATCCCGTAGCGGAAGTCACCTACGAAATCGTCCCATGTAAGAGAAAGTTCCACACCGGAGTTCTTAACGTCACCACCGTTAACGGCAGGGGCGTTCAGACCGTAAACGCCCGGAATCGGGGCGGTAAGCAGCCAGTTACGTGTCATCTTCTGATACCAGTCAAAAGCAAGTCCCAGACGGCCTTTAGCAAAGCGGGCGTCCAGACCGATGTTCAGCTGTTCGGAAGTTTCCCAGGTGACATCGGGGTTGGCCAGAATGTCTGCATAACCGCCAACGGTCTGGGTTTTCTTGTCAGCTGCAAAGTAATAACCGTTGCTTACGTCAAAGGCAATGGTGGACAGGTACTGGAAGTTGGAAATGCTGCAGTTACCGTTTTGTCCCCAGCTGGCGCGGATCTTCAAAAAGTCAATCACATCTGATGCACCGGCCATGAAATCTTCGTTTGAAACGGTCCAGCCTACAGAAGCGGAGGGGAAGTAACCCCAGCGTTTGCCGCGGGCAAAGTTTGAAGAACCGTCAGCGCGGAAGATCAGAGTGGCCATGTACTTTTCCTTGTAGTTGTAATTGATACGGCCAAAGAAAGATGCAATCCCGCCTTCACCCCATACAGAGCCTCCGGCACCGCGTTGGGAGAGTTCGGTGGGTTTGGTATTGTCCACCCAGGCATAGTTCATAACATCTTTAATATTGGTATTGGGAGAAATATATCCCGGGAAAATTGAGTTGGCTCCCGATGAATTCAGATTCTCACCCATACCCCATTTTTCAGCCGTTTGACCTATCAGAACGTCAAATTGATTATCATTCAGGTTGAAAGTATAAGACAAGGTATTGTCAATCTTCCAATCGTGCCCCATGCTGCCACTCTGGCTGACATTGTCCAGGGAGGTCCTGGCGTTATTGGACCAGGCAGAAATGGCTGTGTAGGAACGATAAGTGCTGGAGCTCATATTATAGCCGAACTGCGAACGGAAAACCAGGTTCTTGATGGGTTGGATTTCCAGGTAAGCGGTTGTGCGGAGCGAATAACTCTTGCTTTGGTTGAGTCCTTGTCCATTGTTCGAGAAAGCCCCGATGGGGTTCCCGGTATTGCCGTCAAACTTCCATCCTGTAGATTGCTTGTCGTCGTAGTTGAACCAGTCGCCTTCTTCATTATGGATGGGAAGCAACGGGTTAGCAACCAACAGGTTGTGGATTGCGTTCCAGTAAATGTTACCGGTAGCGACACCGTTGTTGCTGATGTAGTTGTAGTACAACGTCTCACCAAATTTGATGATGTCAAAATCGCGACCTTTGAGGATCACGTGTTCCGAGTTGATTCTGGCGGTATAACGTTCAAATTGCGATTGTACCGGTTTTCCAAGAATACCTTCGGTCCCTGAATAGGAGAACCCGATGGAAAATCTGGAGAGTTCGCTACCGCCGGTTATCCCTATGGCGTGGTTTTGTGTGGGAGCACCTTCGTTATAGGCTTCCTTGAACCAGTTGGTCCCTTTCCAGGTTCCGTTCATCACGGACTGGTACAGGTCGGCAGGCAGAAGGTTTGCCCAGTCATAAGCGGGGTTCCCTTCGTTAAAACGAATCTCATCCTGAATGGTCATGTACTCCTGTGCTGTGAGCAGATCAGGGGTTTTGGCCAGGTATTGCTGTCCGTAAAAGCCGTCATATGTGACGGTGGTCTTTCCAAGCTTGCCCTGTTTTGTGGTAACCATGATAACACCGTTGGCGGCGCGGGCGCCATAAATGGCGGCAGATGCAGCGTCCTTGAGCACGTCAATGGATTCGATGTCATTGGGGTTGATGTTGTCCAGATTACCCCCGACAACACCGTCAATAACATACAGAGGCGAAGAGGATCCGATGGTACCCAGACCGCGGATAGTTACCTTGAATCCCGAGCCCGGCTGACCGTTGTTTTGTACAATAGTTACACCGGGGGCCTGGCTTTGCAGGGCTGTGAACGGACTGATCGTGTTCAGTTTGGCGATGTCGTCACCCCTGACCTGAACCGTAGCCCCGGTTACGAGTTTCTTTTTCTGAACACCGTAACCTACAACCACTACTTCTTCCAGAGCCTGTGCGTCTTCCTGAAGGAGGATTTCGATAAATGTCTGATTGTTCATCAGAGCAACCTCCTGGGTAACGTAGCCAAGGAATGTAACTACTAAAGTAGTATTGTCCGGCACGTTGTTCAGGACAACACGTCCATCTGCGTCAGTACTGCCTCCGTTCATGGTTCCCCTGACAATAACGTAGGCACCCACAACAGGTCCCATGTTGTCAGAAACCACGCATGTAACCGTACGACCTGACTGTTGCAGATCACCGTATGCAGCAAAGGATGTACCTGAGGCCAGAAGCAACAGGAATATCCCCGCAAACAGACGTTTCCAAAGATAGTTTTTCATACGTTTAGTTTTTTGGTTAATAGATAGTTATAAATTTAGTGATAAATTAAGTCTGAGTTATTTTGAACTGGTTAATTCAACTCTCAAATATACAAGGTTAATGACGAAAAAATAAGTATTATTTTATCTGAAAATGACACTTTTTTGTCATAAATCATTGTTTCCTGAAAACACAGTCTTAAAACCAATCTTATTAAGAACAGAAGGAATACAGGCACAAGATAATCATTCTTTTCCAATGCAGTATGTTTTGTCCCTAAAAAAAGGTATAATCTTTGATAAAATAATACTTGATTTATGGTAATACCGGACTTACATTTGTGTCGTGAAAGTTAGACGAATTGTCTTTCGGTTAGGATTAGGTTAGTTGTGTCAGAAGAGGCGTCTGCAGCATGGTTTTAACAATCGTTGCCCGGCGCCTCTTTCCGGTTATATAATTATGAATGTATTTGAAAAAAGGTTGAACAGTCTCAAAAGACAACAGGATGCTATCCTGAACAGCAATAATGTCCCCATTGAAGATATTTCAGGATGGTTCAGCCGTTACAGTAATCCTGTCCTGACTCCCGGCCACATTCCACTGGACTGGCGTTATGATCTGAATCCCGCAACAAATCCCCGGTTATTGCAGCGTTATGGATTCAATGCCGTTTTTAATTCGGGTGCCATGTTCTGGAAAGGACGCTACCTTCTGGCCGCCAGAGTGGAAGGATATGACAGGAAATCTTTTTTTGCTATTGCCGAAAGCCCCAATGGTACTGATCATTTCCGCTTTTGGGAAAGACCAGTTTCCATACCCGAATGGGGTGAACAGACCACCAACATGTACGATATGCGCCTGGTAGAGCACCAGGATGGCTGGATTTACGGAATCTTCTGTGCCGAGAGAAAGGACCCCTCTGCCCCTGCCGGTGACCTGTCTTCGGCCATTGCCTCGGCAGGGATTGCCAGGACCAGGGATCTGGTTGACTGGGAAAGGCTTCCTGACCTGGAATCCCGCAGCCAGCAACGTAATGTGGTGCTGCATCCGGAATTTGTTGACGGGAAATACGCTTTCTATACAAGACCCCAGGACGGTTTCATCGATGCCGGTAACGGAGGAGGGATAGGATGGACACTTGTGGATGATATTACAAATGCCCGGGTACAAAAGGAAATCATCGTCAACAAGAGGCATTACCATACCATAAAGGAACTGAAGAACGGGGAAGGGCCCGCTCCCCTGAAAACTGCCAAAGGATGGCTTCACCTGGCGCACGGGGTCAGGAGCTGCGCCGCAGGTCTCCGCTACGTATTGTACCTTTATGTGACTTCACTGGAAGAACCCTGGCGGGTGATCGCCGAGCCTGCGGGACATTTCATGGCCCCGCAAGACGAAGAACGCATTGGAGACGTATCTAATGTATTATTTGCCAACGGCTGGATCCGCCGGGACGATGGCACCATCCTGATCTATTACGCTTCCAGTGATTCACTCTTGCATGTAGCCTCAACTTCCGAAGATATTCTGCTGGATTACTGTTTCAATACGGCGCCGGACGGATTTTCCAGCGCAGCTTCTGTAAAGACCATCAACAATATCATCACAAGGAACAGGCAAATGTGATCCTTGTCTCTGGCAGAGACTAAACACCTCCCCCGTCAATAGTTACAATGCTACCGTCGTTATTGTACTCTATCTCTGTCACTTTAAGGCTGCGCAACCATGTCTTTCCTCCCGAAGGAACGCTGTCGTGAAAGAAAAGGTACCAGCGGCCTTTGAATTCAATAATGCAGTGGTGTGTCGTCCAGCCTACAACAGGAGTAAGTATTACTCCCCGGTAGGTGAATGGTCCGTATAGGTTATCACCTGTGGCATAACAAAGTTTATGCGTATTGCCGGTTGAATAGGAAAAATAGTATTTTCCTTTGTATTTGTGCATCCAGGAAGCTTCGAAAAAACGCCGGTCGTGATCACCCGCTTTCAGCACATCCCCATTCCTGTCCAAAAGAACCACCTCTTTGGGGTCCTCGGCAAACTGAAGCATATCGTCACTCAGCCGGGCTACTCTGGATGGAAGTGCCGGTTGGTCGTTTTCAGGCTCATGACCACATTCTATGGCTTTGTTGTTGCGGTAACGTTGTAATTGCCCGCCCCAGAGGCCTCCAAAGTACATATAATGGGATCCGTCATCATCGCGGAATACACATGGATCTATGGAATAGCTTCCGTTGATGGGCGCTTCCAGGGGTTTGAAAGGTCCTTCGGGCTTTTGGCTCACCGCTACTCCTATACGGAAAATGTCGGTTTTGTCTTTTAAAGGGAAATACAGGTAATAGACACCGTTTTTGTAAGCCACGTCACAATCCCATAACTGGCGACCTGCCCAGGGTATGTCTTTAACGTCCAGAACCACACCGTGATCGGTCACTTCGCTTTCCGGAGATTCCATGGAGAACACATGATAATCACGCATGTCAAAATGATCTCCGTTGTCATTTTCCGGAATGCCCGATTCTATGTCGTGTGAGGGATAGATGTAGAGCCTCCCGTTGAACAGGTGAACGGAAGGATCTGCGGTAAAGAAATGGGGTATAAGGTATCTTGGATTTTTCATGATTATTTAGTCTTTAATGCTTCTTCAATGATTTTTGATACAACCGGTTTGGGTTTGTTCTGACGGTCGAATAACAGGGGATAGTCGGTTCTTCCCGGAATGGGCCAGTTATTCCTCCATGACTGCTGATCGCTGACGCCCCAGAGTGTTACCCTGGAAATAACATCTTTATGCCTCAGGAAAATGGAAAAGAAATCTAAGTATCTTTTTTCAAACAAAACGTTCGCGGAATCGGGCAATCCCTGTGCGTACGGATTCATTTTCTGCCGGTATTCGTACGAGATGTTTACATCGGCTCCGGCAGTCTGGTCGGGGAACGGTAATAACGTAATATCCATTTCGGTGATCATTATCTTGACACCCAGGGCAGCAAAGGCTTCCATGCTTTTTTCGTATTCGGCCAGGTCGGGATAATCCATACCCACGTGGGTCTGCATGCCGATACCGTCAATCCTGAGCCCCGCTTCCTGAAGCTTTTTCACCATGGCCACAACGCCTTCGCGTCTACCGGGAAAGGCCATGGAATAATCGTTGTAGTAGAGTTCAGCATCGGGATCGGCCTCATGTGCAAACTGAAAGGCCAGTTGAATGTAATCCTCGCCAATGATCTCGTAGAATTTGGTATTGCGGTAGGTTCCGTCATCCATGATGGCTTCATTCACCACTTCCCATTCTTTCACCCGGCCCTTATAATGTTCCATGACCGTCTGAATGTGTGTTTTCATACGCTCTATCATGACTTCACGGGTCACGTTGTTCCCCTTGCTGTCGGTGAAGAACCAGGCAGGGGCCTGGGAATGCCATATGAGTGCATGCCCGGACATAAACATATTATTTCTTTCCCCGAATTCAACAAATTTGTCGGCAAGAGTAAAATCAAATACTCCTTCCTGCGGCTGTAGCCACATGCTTTTCATGCAATTTTCTGCTACAATGGCATTGAAATGTTCTTTGATCACCTTGACAGAGGAAGTATCTGTTTCATTAATCTGTGCGGCATTCATTGCCGTACCTATAAGGAATTTACCGGATAAAGCCTCTTTAAGCGAAGGCTCTTTTTCCTGGTGTATCTGACTGCAAGCGCCCGCCAACAACGTGGTCAGCGCTAGGACCATGATTTGGAAATTTATTTTCATAAACCGGTCTTCTCTAGTTATTGTGTTCCGTACGGCGTGCAGCCAGATCTTCCTGAATCCGAAGTTCCGTTTTTTTATTGATCTCATAAAAGAACAGACAGGCAACGCTTACAAAAAACGTGAGGGTAGGGCAAATGCTCAGTGACAGTTTGATCCCGTTTACAGTCTCTGCAGACTGAACGGCAAGTTGTTCGTTGTAACCATAGCTGGCAAGGATTCCTGCAACAAGGGCTCCGCCGATACTCAGACCGGCTTTCAGACCAAATATCATGGCCGAGAAAATGATGGCAGTGGCTCTGCGTGAATTCTTCCATTCGGAAAAATCGGCCACATCGGCAATCATGGCCCAAAGTAACGGTGTGGAAATGCCGTAGAAGAATCCGTGTAACATTTGCGTCGCAAAAACAGGCACGATGGCACGGGGGCTGTAGAAGTAGAACATAAAAAGACACAGTGCGGAGAGGAAGAGACTGGTTCCGAACACATCACGTTTACCATACCTGTCCGCCAGCGGCTTGGAAATGGCTATTCCAACAAGTGTCATTACAATCCCCATGGCATTGAACAGGCTGAAGCCCGATGTGGCCGGGTCGGAAGGCCATCCCAGACCGGACAGTTTGCTTACACCCACCTTTTCAAGGAAATTGGCCAGATGCTCCTGGCTCAGGTAGTTTTCAAAATAGTACACGTACATGCCGCCTTTGAGGGACAGGGTAATGAAAATGAAAACAGTAACTATGAGCATGATTATCCAGGGTTTGTTCCTTACCAGGTCATGCAGGTCTTCCTTAATGCTTGATTTTTGTTCCGGTTTGGGAATGATCCTCTCTTTTGTGGTCAGGAATGTGATGATAAAGAATACTACACCAATGGCGGCAAATAGCATCATAGTATTCTCGAATCCTTTGGTCCTGTCTCCGTCACCCATGATAAGCGCCAGCGGAAGCAAAAAGCTCTGAACAATCAGCTGGGCAATGGTTACTGCCACAAACCGGTATGAAGAGAGGCTGTTCCGTTCGGACATGTTCCCGGTTATCACCCCGCTAAGCGATGCGTAGGGAAGGTTGTTCGCCGAGTAAACAACAACCAGCAACAAGTAAGTGATGAAAGCATAGACAACCTTTCCGGAAGGACTGAAATCGGGCGTGCTGAAGGCCAGTATGGCCATGGCACCAAAAGGTACGGACGTCCACAGGATCCATGGGCGGAACTTGCCCCAGCGTGTATTGGTCCGGTCTGCAATAATTCCCATGATTGGATTGAAAAAGGCTCCGAACATACCACCGAAGAAAATGATGAACGATGCGGTGCCTGGTGGAATTTTGTATACATCGGTATAGAAAAAGGCGAGAAAAGTCATAAGGGTTTGGAAGATCAGGTTAGCCGCCAGATCACCCAAACTATATCCGATTTTTTCAATGACGGAGATCTTTTGTGTAGAATTGCTCATAATAAATCATTTAGGTTTAGATAACTTCAAAATCCAGTGCCTTGAGATCTGATTCATTGGAAGAAGAGCCATAGAGGATCTGATATTTTCCTGCACGGGGAGCCAGTTCATCAACCGATTCATCATAGAATTCAAAGGCTTTGGAATCCAGCTCTATGGTAACAGTGGCAGTAGTTCCAGCAGCTATATTGACCCGTTTGAATCCTTTGAGAGACTTTATGGGTGCATCCGGATTGTCCAGGCTTTTCACGTATACCTGTACTACTTCATCGCCATCATACTTCCCGCTGTTGGTAACCGGGATGGAAACCTTCACACCCTTGCCGGCTTTTATGCTGTTCCTGGATAGGGTAGCATTGCCGTATTCGAATGTGGTATAGGAAAGTCCGTACCCGAAGGCATAAAGAGGTTCTCCACGGAAGTACCTGTAGGTGCGACCTTCCATATCATAATTTTCAAAATCAGGAAGTTGGTCTGTGGATTTGTAAAAAGTCACAGGTAATCTTCCGGCAGGATTGTAGTCACCAAAGAGAACGTCGGCAACAGCAAGTCCTGCAGCCTGTCCTCCGTACCATGCCTGCAGCAGTGCGTTGTATTGGGTTTCAACATCCCCGAAACCGATAGCACTTCCCGAGCAATTCACCAGGATGACCGGCTTGCCGGTTTTATGCATGGCTGCAAGAAGTTCCTTCTGTACGTCAGGAAGCTCTATCCTTGTGCGGTCCCCGCCGTTGAATCCATCCAGGGAAACTGGCATTTGTTCACCTTCCAGCCTGGCAGATATCCCTCCTACCACAATAATGGCGTCCGCATCCTTCACCCTTTGGGCAAGAGCGCTGAACTCGGCAAGATTCCTTTCTGTAAGGCTGAAACTAAGGTATGCGAAGCCCTGTTCACCCTTGGTGAAATCCACCTGTATATTGTAAGTCTGTCCCTTGACCACAGGGAAGGTGGTGGAAGGAACTGTTGATCTGAACCATCCGAATCCCCTGGCAGGCTCTTTCTGTTGGGCAACAGTCCTGCCGTTCACCGTGAACTTGTAAGTGTCGCTTCCAACCAGGGAATAGTACATGTTCCCTGTAAAACCGGCTGTGAATTTTCCTGAAAGACGGGCAGATATGTTGTTCTGGTTGACATTGTCTGCAAAGCGGTAATCGCCGAAGGTACGCATGTTCACTGTCTTATAATACCCGGAATTTGCAGGGGCCCCTTCGAATTTCTGGTTGTTGAAGAACTCTGCATACAGACCCTGGCCTTCGTTGATATCTCCCATATGGTCTGTGGTCAGGTATTTGTCAACCAGTTCGCAGGCCCTGTCGTAAATGATCTCGGTTCCAGGTACAGCCTTCCTGATGGCGTCCACTATGGAGATTGTGTTCTCTGCTGTTGGAATGCCGTTATAATTACCGTTATGCATGGATACGTCGTTTGCGTTAGGTCCGACAACTGCAATTGTCTTGATATCTTTGGAAAGAGGGAGTACTCCGTCATTCTTCAGAAGTACCATGGATTCCCTGGCAGCTTTCAGGGCCAGAGCGGTATTGGCAGGACTGCTCAGTACGCTTTCATCAAGATCCTTCCAGGGAATCATATCTTCAGGATCGAACATGCCAAGCTCAATTCGGGAACGCAGGATGCGTCTGAGAGCCACATCAAGGTCTGTTTCATTGATAAGTCCTTTGTCAAGGCTTTCGATCAACGCTTCATAGCTGGTACCGCACTCCAGGTCGGTCCCGGCAAGAACAGCAGCGGCGCTGGCTGTTGCAGCGTCGGGGTGGGTTTCGTGCTGTCCCTTTGTATAAAAATTATTGATGGCACTGCAGTCAGAAAGGACCAGTGATTTGTAGCCCCACTTGTTGCGGAGAATGTCCTGGAGAAGCCTGTCGCTTCCACAGCAGGGGTCACCTTCATATCTGTTGTAAGCGCACATTACCTCCTGAACGTTCCCTACCTGTACTATTTCTTTGAATGCAGGAAGATAGGTTTCCCAAAGATCTCTCATGGAGACTGTCACGTCAAAGTTGTGCCTGAGAGGTTCCGGTCCGCTGTGCACAGCATAGTGCTTTACGCAAGCATGCGTCTTGAAGTAATCCTTATCATCACCCTGCATTCCCTGTACCGTGGCTGTGCCCATCACGCCGGCCAGATACGGGTCTTCTCCACTCGTTTCCTGGCCGCGGCCCCATCTTGGATCACGGAAGATGTTGATATTTGGACACCAAAACGAGAGGCCCTGATGCCATATGCCTCCTGTTGCCTTTGTCTTCCCGAACTCGTTGTGGTCGGTAATGTTCCATACGGCACGCGCCTCATCGGATACGGCAGAGTATATTTCATACTGTTGCGTGGCATCAAAGGTTGCAGCCAGTGCAATGGACTGGGGAAATACGGTTACATTGTCATAACAGATTCCATGGCAGGCCTCGTTCCACCAGTTGTAGGCGGGGATCCCGAGCCGGTCAACAGAGATGGAGCCGTTCATCATGAGTCCGACTTTTTCTTCCGGAGTAAGCAGGGTAATGAGATTCTCCACGCGTTTATCAATTGAAAGACGCGGATTCAAGAATGGATACTCGTAGCTCTTGTTGTTGCATGAAACAAGCACGATCAGCGCGACTGCGCCCAAAAGTAATTTAAAATGTTTCATTTATCAGATTATTAAGTTAATATGTTAATATGTTAATGATTATGTTGGAATCGTATTTCTCTTACAGGTCTTACGGGATCGTCAGTAATGAGGAAAACACTGAACTGATCCGTCAATGATCCTGCCTTGATTTTCTTCTTTTGGCCCGGAGGTATCACGTCACCTTTACCTATATTGATATTAGCAGGAGTTTCAGTGTCTACCGAGCGAATATGGAGATTGGCGTTGCCCCTGTTCAGGATCATGAAACTCCCTTCAAAGCGGCGGGTGATCATGTTCCTTTTAAGAGCAACCAGGGAAGGCGAAATCATCACCTCGGGTTTCTCATGGACTGCCTTGCCGAAATGATCAATACCTATGAAGGAGGTGGATAACCTGTAAGAATTCCTTGCCCTGTCGACCCATATTTCAACAATATCCTTTTTGATCCCATAGGACTCTGAAGTTTCGGGAATTGAAAAGGAAATTTCAATACTTGCCTTCTGGCCGGGCGCTAGCGATGACGGACAGTCAAAATCTGCATGGTAAGACTTTTCAGGCTGGCAAATATGTAATGCCACCGTTTCAGACGATGTATTGATGACAGAAATCCTTCCCGTTGCTTTCCCGCCTATCGGGACATACCCCATATTCAACTTGTCGGCAGTGGCATATACATGATCAGTGATCCTGTAACTGAATGCTTCGTCCTGTCTTTGTGCTTCCGGGATCACATCTGCTGTCAGGCTGAGTCTGACGAGCAATGCTTTTTCATATTCATAGATGTCCACATATCTGTAAACTTTACCCGTCATTCCGGCAGGGTTGAACCCGATGATGATTTCTCCCGATTCACCGCTTTCAAATGAATCCTGAGAAAATATCGTGTTTAGACATCTGCAGCTGGGAGCTATGCGTCCGAATTTTATGGTTCGGGATGATGTGTTGACAAAGCGGAAAGTATGAAAAACCGTACCATCGGCCTCCTGAATGCTGCCCAGATCCATTGTGATAGAATCGAAACTGAGCGGACAATAGACGTCCTTTGCCTGTCCGGACAAGGGAGGGCATATATACAACAAAAACAGCAGGCAATAAATGATCCTATACACTGAAACAAACTTAGGATAAAAAGAGGCTGTTAGCAATAAGATGAACTCTTATCAGAAGAAATGGTCTGTTTTTTAAATATGTGTTCCTGCAATCACAACATACTATTTGTCATGTGAATTGATTCTGCAACATTTTGGTTGAATACGTCAATGGAATGGGATTCCAATATTATAAATTTGTTGAAGACAATTATCCATATCGTGTGAAAATGAAACGTAAACTGTTAATCTTTCTGGTCGTTTTTTCTTCAGTTACGTTGTCTCATGCGCAAACTCCCTCCCGATACAATCTTTCCGGAAAGATCTATCCCCTGGTTAACAAGGACAATTCTGTCACTTTCACATTCTACGCTCCTTCAGCCAATGCAGTGGTGCTGTCACTTGGGAGGGATTATATGATGAAAAGGGATAAAAACGGTATCTGGAGCGTCACCTCGGATCCGCTGGTGGAAGGGTTCCATTATTATTCCTTGAAAGTGGGAGGACTTTCTTTTGCCGATCCATCGGTGTACACATTCTATGGCACCAGCCGCTACTCAAGTGCTGTGGAAGTACCTGAAGATGAGGATGGGAGTAATTGGTATATGCCTGGAAAAAATGTTCCCCGCGGAGCGGTACGTTCTGTGAAATTCTGGTCCGAGGTGTGCAGGGAGTACCGGCGCATGTATGTTTACACTCCTGCAGGTTACGAGCAGAACCCGGTGAGGCATTATCCTGTGCTCTACCTGCAGCATGGTGGAGGGGAAGATGAGAGTGGCTGGATTCATCAAGGTTTTGCGGATGTCATACTGGACAATCTGATAGCCGAAGGAAAGGCTGAACCCATGATCATTGTAATGAACAACGGTTACGCCAGTGTGCCGGATAGCGATGATCCCTTTTCCGGATTTGACCAAATGATGACAGAAGAGGTCATCCCTCTTATTGACAGCCGTTACCGTACGATCAATGACAGAAACTACAGGGCCGTTGCCGGTCTTTCCTGGGGAGCAAAACAAGCCTATGACCTGGGATTGGGACACAGTGACCTTTTTTCTTATGTCGGAGGATTCAGCGGCATCATTGTAATAGGTGAGTTCAATCTAAGCAAACCCGGTTTCAAGGACCCTGAAAGACTTGCCGGTGCATACAACGGAGTGTTCAGCAATCCGGATACATTCAACTCGGAATATCATCTACTCTTTATCGGCACAGGTGAAGCGGAAGGAGGCCTTTTAAGAGAAATGCACGAAATCCTGGCGGATATTGGTGTCAAGAGTACGTACTACGTATCACAAAAGACTGCTCATGAGTGGCTTACCTGGAGAAGAAGTCTTTATGTGTTTGCCCAGAATCTTTTCAAATAAAACCATGGTGCTTTATGAAAATCATGAGTATTATTGCATCCGGATTGTTGGCAATGGCCATGTTCCAATCATGCGGATCGGGAAAGCCGGAGCATATGGCGGAATCTTTCAGCGCTTCAACCAATATCCAGGGTAAAGAATACCCGAAGATCAACCGGGACCTGAGTGTCACGTTCAGAGTCATTGCCCCTGATGCAAATACAGTGGAACTGGACCTATGCAATAAAATATACCCCATGTCTCAGATTAATGATGAATTGTGGGAAGTGATATCCGATCCCCAGGTTCCCGGATTCCATTATTATTTTATTATTATTGACGGAGTCAGGGTGTCTGACCCCTCCAGCAGACTTTTCTATGGATGCGGTCTCATGGCCAGCGGTATTGAGATTCCCGAGGCCGGGGTTGATTTTTACCTGGAAATGTGGACAGGCCCTTATAAAATTATTGACATCGAGGGATTATGGCTGGAAAAAGCCGGATTTGCCGCAGCAGCGGAGATTCACAGGATAGGAGACTACTATTATTATGCCGGCACATGGAGCGACCACAGTGATCTTATCGAGCAAGTCCCAAGGAGATACAATGTTCCTCATAACCAAACCTATCTGCTCAGGGCAGATAATCCCGAAGGTCCGTATACCTCTTTTGCCGTTGAGCCTGGTTATGACTACCAGCCTCGTGACTGGGATTGTATTGACGGGACTCTCTATGAAGAAAACGGGAAGATCTATATGATCTTTGTACACGAATGGACACAGCTCATTGACGGTACGATGGATTACATAGAACTCGCTCCTGACCTGAGTTATACAGTTTCAGAGAAGCCGGTAACCATGTTCCGTGCATCGGAGGCTCCTTGGTCAATGGAAATGAATTCCATTGGTGAAGCCACTTTTGGTCTGAAAATGCCGGGTTGGGTCACAGACGGGCCCCAGATGTTTAAAACACAAACCGGTAAGCTGGGGATGCTCTGGTCAAGCTGGGGTAAAGAAAGATACGTTCAGGGTATAGCCTACTCCGAGTCCGGTACCATTGCCGGCCCCTGGGTTCAGGAAGAAGAAGCCTTCCTTTCAAATAACTCAGGTCACGGTATGCTATTCAGAACATTTGAAGGTAAACTGATCTTCCTGGTGCATCACGCCGAGGAGCATGGACCCAGAAAGCCGCAATACTGGAACGTAGATGATTCCGGGGACAAACTTGTTTTAGGTTCTCAAATAAATATCTGATGGATTATGAAAAGATTGCTTTTATCATTAACGCTAATTCTTCTTGTCTTCACAGGTAATGCACAGGACAAGAAATTCCATATCTTTTTGTGCTTCGGACAGTCAAACATGGAAGGAGCTGCCAGAATCGAACCTGAGGATACTTTGAATATTAGTGAACGTTTCCGCATGATGGCCGCTGTTGATGACCCGTCTCGGGCTCGTGTGAAAGGTGAATGGTATAGAGCGGTTCCTCCTTTGTGCAGGGAAAAAACAGGCCTAACGCCGGTAGATTATTTCGGCCGTACCCTGCTGGAAGTTCTCCCCGAAGATCATACCGTAGGCGTCATCAATGTTTCCATAGGAGGATGCCGGATCGAGGCTTTCATGAAAGATTCGATTGGTACATACGCAAAGACTGCTCCGCAGTGGATGATCCCGGCACTTAAAGCATATGATAACGACCCGTATAAGTGGCTGGTGGAACTTGCCCGTAAAGCGCAGAAAGACGGAGTTATTGCCGGAATACTCATGCACCAGGGTGAATCGAACATAGGCGAAGAGGATTGGCCTCTCAAAGTGAAAAGCGTTTATGAGAATCTGTTGAAAGATTTGGATCTTAAAGCAGAAAATGTTCCTCTTATAGCCGGAGAAGTGGTTAATGCCGACAGGGGAGGAAGGTCAGCCGGCATGAACGCCATCATAGATAAGCTGCCCCTTACTATCCCAACTGCCCATGTGGTTTCATCAAGTTGCTGTACTCAGTTCTTTGACCAGATACACTTCGATGCAAAGGGCTACCGCGATTTTGGCAGACGCTATGCGGCAGTCATGCTTCCCCTGATGGGATATAAGGCCCCTGTTTCACGTATGTACTATCTTCCCGTAGAATCTCCGGTTATCCATCTTTTTGGAGGCGGCGTGACATTCAATATAAGAGCACTGCATGCCAAATCGGTTCTTTTATCTTCTCAGTTTTTAAAGGAAAACGTATCATTGACCATGAACAGGGAGGGCATCTGGAGTGCGACACTAAAAGTTGAGAATCCCGATATATATCCTTACAATTTTATAGTAGACGGTGTAACCGTGTCTGATCCATCCAATACAGAAATATTCCCTAACGAAGGATTCAAAGCCAGCCTGCTTACCGTGCCCAATGAAAAGGCATTGTACCACGTCAACGATGTTCCTCACGGACGCGTGACATGGTGTACCTATAAATCCGAAGTCCTGGGCATGAATCGTTCCGTATTGGTTTACACTCCTCCCGGTTACGAAGCAGGAGACGCATCTTATCCTGTTTTCTATCTGATCAGCGGTACTACCGATACAGAGGAAACATGGTTCAAGGTGGGAAGGGTCAATACCATTCTTGACAACCTTATTGCCCAGGGGAAAGCCAAACCCATGATCGTAGTCATGCCTTACGGCAATATGATGAGTGGTACTCCAAGCCCCACATCCCTTGAAGCGGCTGACATGTACAAAGTATTTGCAGATGAGATGACAGCCTGCATCATACCCTTCATAGATAAGGAGTTCCGCACTCTTCCGGGAGCCGGTAACAGGGCTATTGCCGGGTTTTCCAGGGGAGGAGGCCAATCGCTCTTCACAGGCTTTTCACATGTTGACAAATTCGCATGGATATGTTCATACAGCGCTTACCTGACTCCCGAGGTAATGGATATTTACTTTCCATCTTTTAACACATCACCTGACAAGGTTAACGCCCAATGGAAACTGTTATGGTATGGTGTAGGGTCGGACGATTTCCTGTACAAAGAAGTCGTAAAAAACAGGGAATATTTCGATGCCAGGGGAATCAGGTACCAGGGAATAACGACACCGGGCGGTCATACATGGATGAACGCCAGAACATATCTATCCACCACATTACAATTGCTATTCCAATAAAATCCATTAAACATGACTCAACAGCCATTCTTTAAAAAAATGCTTTTTTTCGCGTCCTGTCTTTTGATTTCAACTTTCACAATCAAGGCACAGGCGCAAAATCTTACAGTAAACGATCTGGAATATTTCGAGGAAAGAGGTATTAATTTACTGGTTTACAGTAATAAATATGCCGGCATGTTTTGCGATGAAAAACTTGCAGCTATTGAATTGATCCAGCGCGGTGAGAGAATCAGTACGGGTGGAGGCATACGCCTGATGAACACTCCGGAGCAATGGGATATTTTCCCCGATCTGGTAAACAGAACCGTAGATCGTGCGGGGAATTCTATTGAAGTAGAACTTACCTACAAAGAATATGATTTCACATCCAAAGTGAAAGTAACCTCTTCAGGCAAAGGTTTCAAGATTGCTGTGTACCTGGACCGGCCTGTTCCCGAAAAACTAGTAGGCCGTGCCGGACTCAACTGGGAATTCTTTCCTGCTACATTTTTTGGCAAGACTTATATGATGGACGGTGTTTCGGGTATATTGCCCAAATACCCGGCAGACAATACGTATATGCTTCCCAGGAGTGAGAAAATTGAGCAATTCTACGGACTCTCAACTTTCGATGACAGAGGCCGCAATGAATTCATTGTTCCCAGACCTTTCTCCAAAGGGAATAAACTGGTATTCGCTCCGGAAGACCCTGATCTGCGCGTTTGCATTTCTTCCGAATCGGAGATAAACCTCTTTGATGGCAGAAATCTGGCCCAAAACGGCACTTTTGTTGTCCGTTCATTCCTTCCGGGGAACAAAACCGGCAAGGTCCTGGAATGGTACGTCGAGCCTTCTTACGATGCAGGTTGGATTCGTGAACCCAATGTGGGCTTCTCACAAATCGGTTATACTCCGGCACAAAGGAAAGTAGCTGTTGTTGAACTTGATAAGAATGCATCTCCCGTAAAAACAGCCAGCATTATCCGTATTTCAGACAACGGAGAAGAAGTGTTGGCTTATGAAGCTCCGGTCACGCCATGGGGTGTATTCAACAACCGGTACAATTATGTAACCATAGATTTCACTGCTGTACAGGAACCCGGGCTTTATTGCATCCGTTTTGGCGACTACAGGACCAATGTGTTTCCTGTCAATAAAAATGTCTACGAAGGCAAATGGCATGCGTCCATGGATGTATTCCTCCCTGTTCAGATGGATCATATGGAGGTTAACGAAGGTTATCGTACCTGGCACGGACGTTCTCATATGGATGACGCACTTCAGGCTCCGGTAAATTATGAGCAGTTCGACGGCTATCGGCAAGGTGCGGAAACCAACACAAAATATGAATCATGGGAACATATTCCAGGGCTGGCCGTTGGTGGCTGGTACGATGCAGGTGACTTTGACATTCAAAGCAGAACGGTTGTGTCCCTATCTTCGGATCTTATCACTTTATGGGATCTTTTCAAACCGGAGAGAGACCAAACGTTCATTGACCAGGAGACAAAATTTGTAGATATACATCGTCCGGACGGAACGCCCGACGTAATTCAGCAGATCCAGCATGGTGTGCTTAACATCATCGCACAGGTGGAAAACATAGGTTTTGTGGCTCAGGGGATCGTTCAAAGCAATATGTACCAGTATCATCATCTGGGCGATGCGGCCACTATCACTGACGGTCTGATTTACAATCCATCCCTGAAGCCTTATGAAACCGGTGGACTTACTTCCGGTACCCGTGATGACCGTGTGGCATTCACAGGCAGCTTCAGTGCAGCCGGCACCATGTCGACCGTAGCAACCCTTGCCTCGGCAGCCAGGGTGCTCGTACCCTATTACCCGGAGATTGCAGAGAGAGCCCTCAGGAATGCCATCATGCTCTGGGAGAAATATTCAGAAGATGCCGATCCTTCACGGATAACGAATCCAATGATGAGACGATTTGGCGGGGACAGCCGGATCAGCGCCTCCATTGAACTATGGAAAACGACAGGAGATAAAAGTTATGAGAAATTCTTCAAGGAGGCGGTTATCAGGCAGCTTGAACCCATTGAGATGAACTTTCCCGGTGCGCCTGCCGGCAAATACTACAACCTGGGTACTGCCCTGAGCATCTATCCTCTCATGGACAAGGACTTCCAGGATAAAGTGAAGGCCGTTATCCCCGAATACGTAACATCAATCAAGGAGGCAAGTGAAAAAAATCCTTATGGGGTGCCAATCTCGGGCCGCGGTTGGGGCGGAAATGACCAGGTAATCAGGTGGGCTTATAATAACTACCTGGTTTGGAAATACTTTCCCGATATGATTGATCCGGAACTGGTATTACTTGGTCTGAATTACCTGTATGGATGCCATCCGTACTCGAATGTATCTTTTATTACGGATATAGGCGTCAATACGAAGAATGTTTCTTATGGCAATAACCGCGCAGACTACACGGTAATCCCCGGCGGAGTCGTTCCGGGACTTCTTCTTCTGGCACCGGATTATATGGAAAACAAGGATGATTATCCATTCCTATGGGGAGAAAATGAGTGCTGTACCAACTCAATTCCCAATTACGTGATGTTGTCACTTGCCAGCGAAGAAGTAGCAGATGCACTAAATAAATAAGATCATTACTAACATTACATCATACAAATAATGGTCAAAAGAATAATTCAAAGAACACTCGTTACTTTGGCAGCCATGTTGCTTTTCATGCCTGCCTATGCTCAGAGTAAAACATTTTGTAATCCTATTGATCTGCTCTCCGGCAATCAAAGAGCCAGCCGCGGCGGAGAACCTGTGGTGCTGATTTATCAGGACGATTACTATCTTTTTGTCACAGGGACCAGGGGATATTGGTATTCCCCGGATTTCCTGGATTGGAAATACATAGATTCACCTAACTTTCCGGGAGGGGTGATCTCTGTGATCGAGAAGGACGGCATTCTATATGCCTGTTCCATGAACAATAAGAACGTTTATAAATGCGAAGAACCAAAGAAAGGGGAGTGGACGCTTACGGCTACTTTTGACAGTGACCGCTACGGTGATGCAAACATGTTCATGGATGATGACGGAAGACTTTATCTTTTTTACGGATGGTCACAGATCATGCCGTTCAAGGTTGTGGAACTGGACGTGAATACTTTTAAGGAGATATCGGATCCCAAGGTACTTTTCTTCGGGGATTACAAGAATCACGGATTCGAGAACAGAAGAAATCAAGATGTGATCTTCTCGATCTTCAACGGGAGAAGAGAGTATTTTGAGGAGGAATTTCCATGGATAGAAGGTCCCTGGGTAACCAAACACAACGGGAAATATTATCTCCAGTATGCAGCCATTGGTCTTGAATTCCTTTCGTATTCGCATGGTGTATATGTATCTGAAAGTCCTATGGGCCCTTACACCTATTCGGAGCACAATCCGCTCACATTCAAAACCACAGGTTTTGCCGTTGGAGCTGGTCATGGAAGCACATTCCACGATAAGAACGGTCAGCTATGGACTATATGCATGATCCCAGCCTGGTACGCCGGTAACGGCGGAGCTGAACTTGCCATTTATCCTACTGCAGTTGATGATGATGGTGTGATGTATTCAAATACGGCTTATGGTGATTATCCACAATATTGGCCGGGTATCAGAACAGATGCCGTTGACAGTAACCAGACAGGCTGGCTGCTACTTTCTCATAAGAAACGTATTGAAGTTTCTTCAACCTATGAGGACTATGTGGCTGCTAATGCAGTCGATGAGGACTTTATGACATGCTGGTCTGCACAGACAGGAGATCCGGGCGAGTATCTGACTGTTGACCTTGGTAAAGTCGGTAAAATCTATGCTATCCAGTGCAACTTTGACCATATTGGCGCCACAGTCAGTGTTGGACGCGGATTCAGACCGTCTCCCCCTCCTGATCACTATCAGTGCTATACGGTAGAAGTGTCGAACGACAATGCCACCTGGACCAAAATTATTGACAAGAGTGACAATAAATTTGATCTGAGACACGATTATACAGAATTCAGCAAACCGGTTAGGGCAAGATATATCAAGGTCACCAATGTGGCTACGCACGATGAAGCCAAGTTTGCTGTCAAGGACCTTCGGGTATTCGGTAATCCCAATGCAGTTGAGCGTGTGGTAGTTGATGATTTCAAAGCGGTAAGGAACCAGGAAGACCGTCGCGAGGCCACCCTTATCTGGGAGCCCGTCAAAGGGGCTGACGGGTATGTGGTGCGTTACGGCATAGAGACTGGAAAGCTCTACAACAGTTATATGGTTTACGACAAGAATTTCCTTACGATCCACAGTTTGAATACATCCCCTGAATATTATTACGAAATAGAGGCCTTTGATTCCGGGCTGGACTACTATAAGGAAATATCTGAGGCAGTAAACGGGACCGGTGCTGAAATCGAACTTACCAAAATCAAGCCCGGAGAACGTCCGGCATGGAGTTGGGGAGGTGCTGAGGTTCCACGTATCATGATTCACCAGGGTCAGAATGATTATGTGTTTGAAGATATTGAGCCGGGCTATAATTATGCGCTCAGACATTCATACGGCCCAGTCCTTTGGGAAGGTCTGCTAACCGAAAAAGAACTTGTTGGCGACAGTACCAAACCCACAGTAATAGCCAACCTTACCGAACTCGGTGTCGGAAACAGAATTACAGGAATGCTTGAGCTCCGGGTATATCCCGGTAGAGAAAAAGGCAAGATCGTGGTAACCACAAATTACAACAGAAGAATGACCTTTGCTCCATCTCCTGTGGTGAATGATGACAATACAGTTACCTTTAATCTGAATGCGCCTAAGGCAAAAAGCGTACAAATCAATGCCCAGTTTGCAGAAAGACAGAACATGGACAAGAATGCGGACGGGATATGGACCATTACCCTGGGCCCTGTTGCCCCCGATATCTATCCATACAGCTTCATAGTTGACGGGGTTACCATCATGGACCCTCAAAATGCTGAATGGTTCCCTAATGAAAAATTCAAGAACAGTCTTGTAGAAGTAAGGGGAAAAGAGCCGCTGAACCATGAGGTTACAAACGTGCCTCACGGAAGCGTCGATTACACCTTCTATTATTCGAAAACACTGGGAATGTATGCACCGGTAGTGGTCTATACACCCCCGGGATACGATCAGGCAAAAAAGAAATATCCTGTATTCTACCTGATCAGTGGTACTACGGATACGGAAGAAACATTCTTTAAAGTGGGACGTGTCAACTTTATAATGGACAACCTTATAGCACAGGGCAAAGCCAAGGACATGATCATAGTCATGCCTTACGGCAATCCCGGTTATTATCTGGCCGAGCCGAAATTCATGGACTATTTCTCCGGGGATTTCATAGGCGACCTCATACCGTTTATTGAAAGCAGCTACCGTACAATCAACGATCGCGACCATCGTGCCATAGCGGGCTTTTCCCGGGGCGGCGGGCAGGCGCTTCGCTGCGGCCTCGGCAATTTTGATAAATTTTCACATATCATCTCTTACAGCTCTTATATCGGCTCCGAAGAGTTTGAAAAAAACTACAGGCCCATATACGAGGATCCCGCCAGGACGAACAAAATGATGAAATTGTACTGGCTGGGAGTCGATAAGGCTGATTTCCTGTACGGAGGTGCCACTGAATTTATGGAGCTCATGGAAAAATATGGCATTCAAACGGTCCGGCTCGAGACGGAAGGCCTGCGCGGACATACATGGATGGCTGTGAAACGTTTTCTTAATGAGACCCTTCCCCTATTATTTAATTAAAGGACAATGCCAAATGAATAAACATATGAAAAAGAGTTTTCTGATCGTTGCAATAGCGGCTTGTGTATTGTTCAATAATGTATCATTTGCCCAGAACCCTCCACGTGCCCTGACGGGCAGGCAACTGGCAGCTATGTTCCCCCCCGGGGTGAAATCTCCTGAGTGCAACAAGGACGGGACGGTAACCTTTCGTTTCCAGGCTGAAAATGCTCTTAAGGTAGAACTCAATTGCCAGATGTTTGAGGAAAACAAAGCTATGACAAAGGATGAGAAAGGAGTTTGGAGCATTACAGTAACGCCCCCGGCCCCCGACATTTATCCTTATTGTTTTGTGGTAGACGGGATCCAGGTCACAGACCCGAACAATGTTCTTATTTTTCCTAACGAAAATTTCAAGAACAGCCTTGTGGACGTCCGCGGACCGGTCCCGGATTTTCAGGATATGCAGGATGTCCCTCATGGTAAAGTATCCTACCGGTACTATCATTCTAAAAATGTGGGTTTTGACAGACCCATGTGTGTCTATACCCCGGCAGGATATGATCCAAAAGGCAAGGAGAAATATCCGGTTCTATACCTGATACATGGAATGACAGACACTTATGAAACATGGTTCAAAGTGGGAAAGGTCAATATGATACTGGATAATCTGATAGCTCAGGGCCTTGCAAAGAAAATGATTGTAGTAATGCCTTACGCAAATCCTTATCCCGAGATGATGCGACGTGGATCAGCTACGAGAATGGACATGATGGGGACAGATCTTTTCACAAAAGAAATCCTCAACGAAGTGATTCCCTTTGTCGAGAAAAATTACCAGGTTCGTTCAGAACCCGGAAGCAGGGCGATTGCCGGTTTCTCACTGGGTGGAAGACAGATCCTTGCCTGTGGTTTGGGCAATCCGGACAAATTCCAGTATGTCTGCGCTTTTGCGCCGGCTATTTTCGGTAATGAAGTGTCAAACAACTTTGATAACGGGACTTACGCTAAGCCGGAAGTGATCAGTTCCAACCTAAAACTCATGTGGTTGAGTTGCGGTACTTCTGATTTTCTATATCAGACTTCACTTTCCCTTCACAATTCACTTAACGAGCGTGGAATTCAGCACAGGACAATGTTCCCCGACGGGGGGCATACCTGGATGAATTGCCGTGATTACATAACCGAAGTAGCAAAACTTATTTTTAAATAATTAACCATGAACAGAATATTAATTATTGCAAGTGTATTATCCTTAATCGTCCCTCATGAATTACGATCCCAGGAAGCAAGGATCAAGATTGACACGGACCGCAGGATTGGCCAGATAGATAAGAATATATACGGCAATTTTGTAGAACATCTTGGCCGGTGCGTTTATGGTGGCATTTATGATCCGTCTTCCTCCAAGGCCGATCAGGAGGGTCTGCGTACCGACGTGCTTGATGCCATCAGGGGCCTTAATGTGTCGCTAACCCGTTACCCGGGAGGCAATTTTGTATCCAACTATCACTGGCTTGACGGTGTTGGTCCGGATAGGATTCCCCGAATGGAACTTGCATGGTCGCGTCTTGAAACGAATGAATTTGGCACAGACGAATTCGTGGCTTTTGCCAGAAAGGTGGGAACTGAACCCTATTTTGCCGTTAACCTGGGAACAGGGTCAATAGTTGAGGCGCAGTCATGGGTAGAGTACTGTAATGTCAAAGAAGGACCTTATTATGCCGAACTTCGCAGGAAGAACGGTCATGAAGAGCCACACAATATCAAGTACTGGGGCCTGGGTAATGAGATGGACGGGGACTGGCAGATGGGCCAGCTAAGCGCAGAAGATTATGTCAAAAAGGCCAGGGAGGCTGCTAAGCTTATGAGGAGCACATCTCCTGATATCAAGCTTATTGCATCTGGTTCTTCCAATTATGCTACAGGAGCCGATCCCTACCATTGGAATGCGACTATTCTTGGAGGACTGAAAGGCTACATAGATTACATTGCCCTGCATATGTACGTAGGAAATTACAGGAATAATTACTACGACTTTCTGGCAACTCCGTTGGAGATGGATCAACGTACCCAGGTAGTCAGGGGTATGATACTGAGGGAGCAATCGCGTCGTCCCGTTTATATTGCCTGGGATGAATACAACGTCTGGTACCGGGCACGAAGTGGTGATGACGTTGTCGGGACCCGTGCTCTTGAAGAAAGATATAATCTTGAGGATGCACTGGTGATTACGGGATTCCTCAACTGTTTCGTAAGAAACGCGGATATTGTCAAGATGGCAAATATGGCCCAGTTAGTCAATGTGATCGCTCCCATTTTTACAGAAAGGGATGAGCTGTTCCTCCAGACGATATATTACCCACTGCAATTGTTTTCCAGCAACATGAAAGGTGAATCCCTGGATGTATTTGTAGACAGTCCGACCTACGACACCACCCCGCGTTTTTCTCTGGGAGACAACGAAGCAAACACACACATCAAAGACGTTCCCTATCTTGACGTGACTGCTTCATTGAACGGTGACCAGTTGGTGATATGTGTTCTTAACAGGCATAAGGACCAGGCTATATCTACAGAAATCAATTGTCAACAAGGCACATTCAGCGGTCCGGTAGAAGTATACGAGATCAATGGGCCCGATATTAAATCTGAAAATGATTTTGGCAAAATTAATGTGCAGACAGTCAGGAAGAATGATTTGAAAAAGCCTGGAGCTTCTTTTATATACTCTTTCCCGGCGCACTCGGTTACTATGCTCAAAGGAAAAATCAAATGACATATTTTTAAAATATAATCTCATGAAAATCACATTACATTCATTGATGGCTCTTGCGGCCTTTGGGTTTATGTCGTTAACCTCTTATGCCCAGGTGGTTGAAGATTTTAAGACTTCAAGTACCACGCAGCCCGGAAAAGAATATCCAATGGTGAATTCTGAAGGCCGGGTACGGGTACAGATATCTGCTCCTGACGCCCATTATGTTCAACTTGACATTGGTGCGGTAAAGTATGATCTGGTCAAAGATGAAAAAGGTGTTTGGACGGGCGAGTCAGCTCCCCAGGATGAAGGCTTCCATTACTACCAGTTGAATATTGACGGTGCATCAGTCCCTGATCCGGCTAGTCTTTATTACTATGGTGCCAGCCGTTGGGGTAGCGGGATTGAGGTCCCAGCAAAGGATCAGGACTTTTATGCATTGAAGAATGTTCCTCACGGACAGGTCCGGGAAGTGTATTATTTTTCGGAAACGAACAATACCATGCGTCATTGTTTTGTCTATACTCCCCCGGGATACGAAACAGATATGTCAAAGCGTTACCCTGTTCTTTATTTACAGCACGGTGGAGGTGAAAACGAATACGGGTGGCCCTCACAGGGAAGAACCGGTCTGATCATGGACAACCTGATTGCCGAAGGCAAGACCCTGCCCTTCATCATTGTCATGGACAACGGGGCCTGGAGCATGGGTGGCCCACGGCAACGCCCTGCACAGGGGGAAACATGGCCTCCCAGAAATTGGGCGGAAGGTTTTATGAATACACTGATCAATGATATCATTCCTATGACAGATAAGAGTTTCCGCACAATAGCAGACGGCAAGCACCGTGCTATGGCAGGTCTTTCCATGGGAGGGATGCAGACAAAAGCCATCACCCTGGCCAAGCCTGACGTGTTCTCATACGTAGGTATTTTCAGCGGTGGTACCATAACCGTTGAAGATGTACAAAACACACCCGGTTTCCGTGATAACAACAAACTGGTATTCATAAGCTTCGGAAGCCGTGAACTGGAAAACCGCAGACCCGGCTTTGGCGGGGATCCAAGGGAAGAAACCGAAAAACTGAAAGCATCAGGTATGAACGCTCATTTTTATGTTTCACCGGACACGGCACACGAGTGGCAGAGCTGGAGAAGAAGCCTGTATCAATTTGCACCACTGTTATTTAAAGATTAATTTTTTATGAAAAAGATAGTTACACTCATTAGTGCCGTTTTATTAATGGCAAGTTTGGGTTATGCCCAGGAGAACACCACAGAAATAAAGGAAGACTTTAAACCTTCAACCCTTAACCAACCCGGGAAAGAGTATCCCATGGTCAATTCCCAGGGGTATGCACGATTCCGCGTTGAAGCTCCCGATGCAACAGCAGTTAGCGTAAGCCTCGGCCTGGGGGGACGTGGAGGGACCGTGCTCCAAAAAGCAGAAGACGGCTCATGGATGGGAACGACCGCAGGTCCGCTGGATGAAGGATTCCATTACTATCATCTTACCATAGACGGAGGTGTCTTCAACGATCCGGGAACGCTGAATTTCTATGGCTCAACACGTTGGGAAAGCGGTATAGAGATCCCAGCCTACGACCGGGATTTTTATGCTTTAAAGAATGTTCCACACGGGAAGGTACAGCAAGTACTTTTTTATTCTCCCAGCACAGACTCTGTACGCCGAGCTTTTGTGTATACACCGCCTTGCTACGAAAAAGAAAAAAACAAAAAATACCCAGTGTTGTATTTGCAACACGGCTGGGGTGAAGATGAAACAGCCTGGTCTACACAGGGACACGCCAATCTGATCATGGACAACCTGATTGCAGAAGGCAGGATCGAGCCTTTCATCATTGTGATGACCTACGGAATGACCAATGAGATCAAGTTTGGCAGCGGGCTCAGGAATTTTGACATTAAACCGTTCCAGACGGTTCTGGTGGACGAATTGATCCCTTACATAGATGAAAATTTCAACACACTTGCCGATAAGGAGCACCGTGCCATGGCCGGCCTGTCGATGGGTGGCATGGAAACTAAAATGATCACCCTGAACCGTCCCGAGGTATTTGCCCATTACGCACTGTTAAGCGGTGGTGTTTATGCTCCAAACGACATAAAGGACAAATCGCAGGTGAAGCTCATCTTTTTAAGTTGCGGCAGCAAAGAACGCCCCGAGGGTATTATACAATCAACGGCTGACCTTAAAAATGCAGGTTTCAATGCCGTCGGGTATGTATCGGAAAATACGGCACATGAGTTTCTGACCTGGCGAAGAAGTCTGTATCAGCTTGCTCCTCTGCTTTTTAAATAGTCGTTACCCGATACCGTTATGAAAAACCGAATATTGACATTCGTATTTTCCCTGTGTACCATTGTCGTAACGGCACAAGGATTCCAGATGCCGTCAGGACCCGCTGAAGGTACTTATTCCAGAAGCTGGAAGGATGTGAATTATGCCTCAGACGGCCAGGAATGCCACAACCTGGACATATACCTGCCCAAAGAACAAAAAAACATGTACCAGGCGGTAATCGTGATTTACGGCAGCGCATGGTTTGCTGACAATGCGAAGGGAATGGCTTCCGCATCCGTTGGTACTCCTCTTCTGCAGGCGGGTTTTGCGGTTGTCTCTGTCAATCACCGTTCCAGCATCCAGGCGGTCTGGCCGGCACAAATCCAGGACGTGAAAGCGGCCATCCGCTACATTCGCGCCAATGCTGCCAACTATGACATAGATCCTTCGTCTATCGGGATCACCGGGTTCTCTTCAGGAGGACACCTTGCCACTTATGCCGGTGTGACAAACGATGTAAAGACACTTACATCGGGTGATGTCACCGTGGATATTGAAGGATCTGTGGGAGATCATTTATCAGTCAGTAGCCGTGTACAGGCTGTGGTTGACTGGTTTGGTCCCGTGGATATGGCCCGCATGTCAAACTGCGAGGTTCCCAATGATGAATCTTCACCGGAAGCCATGCTTATAGGGAAGAAGGATCCCCGCCTGGAACCTGATTGGGTTAAACTGATCAGCCCCATCAACTTTATTGACAAAAATGATCCGGAAATCCTTATCATTCATGGAGACGCAGACAATGTGGTGTCTCATTGCCAAAGCGTATACCTAAAAAACGCTTATGACAATGCCGGAGGCAAAGCTGACTTCATTTCTGTGCCAGGCGGGGGACATGGTCCCGGATGCTTTGATACGGAATATTTTCAAAAGATGACTGACTACTTCAAAAAACTATTGTAAAGAAATATTTATGTTCAAAAAAATTACCCTATCATTGACTCTACTGTTGCTTGGAGCGGCAGTCATGGCCCAGAACACTATCATCCGTGATCAGTTCTCGGCTGACCCTTCCGCCTTGGTGGTGGGGGACAGGGTCTATGTTTTCCCGTCTCACGATATTCCGGCACCTGAGGATTATCCCCGCAAGGACTGGTTCTGCATGCGAGATTATCACGTTTTCTCATCAGAGAACCTTACCGACTGGACAGATCATGGAGTGATACTTGACCAGAAAGATGTTCCCTGGGGCGATCCTTCCGCTTATTCCATGTGGGCTCCGGATTGTGCCGTGAATAAAGGGAAATATTACTTTTTCTTCCCTGACTTCATAAAGAGGGAGGGTACAGGCGGGAATTTCATTCCTTTCAGGGTCGGGGTGGCAGTGGCCGATCATCCCGCGGGACCTTATACTCCCCGTGAGAAACCCATTGAAGGGGTGTACGGGATCGGTCCGTGCATTTTTGTGGATGACGACGGACAGGGTTACCTGGTATGGCCTTCGCGGGGCATCAATATCGCAAAACTCAACGATGACTGGTCAGAACTGGCCGAGAAACCCACCCCGGTAGGCAACCTCCCTTCCCCCGGACTTATCGAGGGACCGTACCTGTTCAAGGCGAACGGAAAATACTATATGACCTTTCCCTGGGCACGTAAGGATACAGAAGTCCTGGCCTATTCAATGGCAGATAATATCTACGGCCCCTATGAGTTCAAGGGTGTCTTTTTTGAAGAATGGCCGAACAAATGCTGGACCAACCATCATTCTATCATCAACTTCAGGGATCAGTGGTACATCTTCTACCACCATAACGCCTATTCGCCTGATTTCGACAAGAACCGTTCAGCATGCGCCGACAGTCTGTACTTTGAAGCCGACGGAAGCATCCGCATGGTGAAACCGACCCTGCGCGGCATAGGTATCACCCGGGCCGGATCTGATATCCAGATAGACCGTTATTCAGCGATCAGTGAAGCAGGAGCTGACATAGCATACCTGGACACTACCGATTATTTTGCCGGATGGAAGACTGTTTTCAGCAGCCCCGATGCATGGGTACGCTATAATACCGTTCAATTTGACGGTGACTGCCAGGGTGCGGTCCTGCGGGTAAAAGCTACCCGGGGAGGAACGCTGCTTCTGCAGAGCGGGAATAAAACACTTGCCAAAATCAAGGTGCCGGTGACAGAAGGGTGGAAAGAAATCCCTGTTCGTGTGAAAGGCATTAAAAAAGGCATACATCATCTAACAGTGAAGTCCGTGAGTGACCACGAGACTTGCCTGGACTGGATCAGATTTACCAAATAGAAAACACCATGAAAAAGCTGTTGTTTTTATTCTTTGCACTGGCCCTTTTCAGTTGTGACCGGCCCAATCCTGTGCTGACCATTGAAGGCGGCAAGGTCCAGGGAGTCAAAACCGATGTAAAGGGAGTTTATGTTTACCGGGGTATTCCTTATGCAGCGCCTCCCATCAAGGAGCTCCGGTGGAAAGCTCCGCAGCCGGTGATTTCCTGGGAAGGAGTAAGGGTCGCAGATACCTTCGGACATCCGGGTTTTCAGGCTGCACATTATCCCGGCGGTTATACAACAGAGTGGGGTTATGGTGAGGAGTCAGCCTATAGCGAGGACTGTCTGTACCTTAATGTGTGGACCAAATCCCCCGGACAAACCGATAAGAAGCTTCCCGTCGCCCTGTGGATCTTTGGCGGCGGCCTGAGGGAAGGATGGGGGTCCGAGCCGGAATTTGACGGCCAAGAGTGGGCAGGCAAGGACGTTGTACTGGTTTCTTTCAATTATCGTTTGGGTGTTTTCGGTTTCCTGACACATCCGGAACTTGCGGCAGAAAGTCCAGAAAATGTATCGGGAAATTACGGCATACTGGACCAGATTGAAGCCCTCAAATGGGTGAAGAAAAATATTGCACAATTTGGAGGCGATCCCGATAATGTTACCATTTTCGGACAGAGTGCCGGAGGTCGCAGTGTTAAGACCCTTTGTGCATCTCCCCTGGCCAGGGGTTTGTTCAGCAAAGCCATCATCATGAGTGCCAGCGGTCTGGCCACTGCTGCTCCATCCTCTTCCATGTCTGCCTATATGCGTGCTTTTGCGCCGTTAACGCTGGAAGAGTCAGAGCAGCAGACAAGGGAAGTGATGGATTGGGCAGGCCTTACCGACCTTGAAAAGATGCGGGCCGCTTCAACTGAATTTATTTTTAGCCTGGGAAGTATCTATCAGTCAGTTACCGGAAAACGTACCTGGATGACCACGGGAGCGGTTTCGCCCATGGTAGACGGGTATGTCTTGGATGAAAGCTTTGATGATGCCGCTCTCAACAACAACCTGGCGAATGTGCCTTATATGATTGGATTCACCCTGAACGACATGGGCAACATGGCACCCGGAATAACGGATTTCTGCCTGAACCGCGAGCTAGCAGGGGATAAGGCGTATGCTTACCAGTTTGCTCGCCCTCTGCCGACCGATGGCAGGGAAAACGTGCTGAAAGGGGCATTCCACTCCTCGGATCTCTGGTACGTTTTCAAATCTTTGAGAAACAGCTGGAGACCCTGGACAGAAGGTGATTGGGAACTATCTGAAGTGATGCTTACCGCCTGGACGAATTTTGCGAAATATGGAGATCCGAACGGACAGGATAACAGGAAGTGGACTCCCTGCACTAATGATACCCCAAAGTTCATGATCTTCAAACTGGATGAAAACGGCGTGGAAAATTCAGAAATGGGTGATCCCCTGACACCATGAAGAAAATAAACTACATACCCGCTATTATATTATTTGTTGCCCTGATAGATCCGACAGCATGTCTTGGGCAGTTTTACGGCAATAAGAAGTTCAACAGAGACAGCCTCCTGAGGGTGATGGACAGCCTGAACAAACTTTCGGTTGCCGATCATGCCCAAATGACAGGTCAGCTGGGTATTCATACGGTACGTCCCGGCCGTGACCCAAATTCTTCGGATCCGGACAGGCAGCCAAACTACGATGAACTTAAGGCCAATCCATATTGTTTCTATCCCGATGCCCTGACCACATTTGACGGGAAGAAAGTAAAAAATGCCGGGATGTGGAGAAAAACAAGACGTCCTGAATTGGTAAAAGCATTTGAAGAAGAGATTTACGGGCGTATTCCGGATCATGTTCCTGCTGTTCACTGGAAGACGGTCAGGGAAGAGAAAACCAATCTGGGAGGTATTCCCGTAGTGATCCGCCAGCTGCTTGGTATAGTTGATAATTCAGACTATCCGGAAATTGTTGTTGAAATTCAGGCCCAAATAATATGGCCGGAAAACTGCCTGGAAAACATGCCGGTGGTTCTTGAATTCTCGTGGATGATGACAGATCCCCGCCATCCGTTCGGAGAAGGCAAGCCATGGCAGCAACTGGTTGTGGAACGCGGCTGGGCTGCAGCACAAATTGTCCCCACATCTGTTCAGGCCGATGGCGGATATGGCCTTAGGGAAGGTATTATTGGGTTATGTAACAAAGGACAGTACCGCAAGCCGTGCGACTGGGGTTCTCTCCGCGCCTGGGGATGGGGTGCTTCCAGGATGATCGATTATTTACAGGCCGATGACCGGTTTGATGCCACAAAGGTCGCCGTGGAAGGGGTTTCCAGATACGGCAAGGCGGCACTGGTTGCCATGGCTTTCGATGAAAGGATAGCCGCCGGTTTTATCTGTTCCTCGGGAAAGGGGGGAGCTGCCGGGTGGAGAAGGGATTGCGGTGAAAGCCTCGGCAATCTCGCTTCTGACGGCGAATATCACTGGATGGCCGGTAATTTTATCAAATACGGGGCCGATCCGCTTAACGAGGATGACCTGCCCGTAGACCAGCATGAGTTGATCGCCTTATGCGCTCCCAGGCCTTGCTTTATTTCGGCCGGGAGTTTCGAAGCCGATAAATGGGTGGATATTGCCGGGATGTTCATCGCAGCTTCCAAAGCTTCGCCTGTTTATGAGCTTTTGGGCAGGAAAGGACTGGGTACAGACATTCTTCCGGTGCAGGGTTTTGGATTACTGGACGGAGAGCTGGCCTACAGGCAGCACCATGGCGGACATGAAGCCGGTCCCAACTGGCCTTACTTCCTGGATTTCTTCTCCCGTTATATAGACTGATAACCGGGTGAATGGGACGAGACTTTGCTTGACCCATTCACCCGGTTATTTTATTAGATGGAACCTTCGCAGTAGCGTCCCAGTTCAAGATACCTGCGGTATTCCTTGTCGTATGCCCGGGCCATTTCCTTTCGGGGATGGTAAGTTTTGGCAAATCCCGAGTTCATGGCACGCTGGGCTTCCTCCACCTTTGTGTAGAGACCTGCAGCAGTGGCAGCAAACATGGCGGCCCCCAGCGCACAGGCCTGGTCGGTACGACAAACCTCAATGGGCATATCCAGCACATCGCTCAGGATTTGCATCACGAATGGCGACTTCAGGGCAATGCCTCCGATCCCGATGACATGGTCTATCCGGATGCCCTCGCTCCGGAAACGTTCCACAATGGCCCTGGAACCAAAAGCGGTAGCTTCGACCAAAGCCTTGAAGATATGCGGAGCCGAAGTGCCGAGCGTAATGCCGGCAATGGCCCCTTTGAGCAACTGGTTGGCGTCGGGTGTGCGACGGCCGTTCATCCAGTCGGTGGCAATGAGGGTACATTCTCCCACGGGAATTTTCCCGGCTTCGGCCGTTAGCGCAGGAATGATCTTTTCAGAAAGCACATCGGCCTGTTCTCCGTCCGGCAGCAGTTGCCTGAGCGGAAACTCGAGGACTTGCCTGAACCAGGCGTAAACATCGCCGAAACCCGATTGCCCTGCTTCAAGGCCTATCATCCCGGGAATCACCGAGCCGTCCACCTGTCCGCAAATGCCCCGGATGAGTGAAGATCCGATCTCGTCATAGGGAGCGACCATGATATCACAGGTTGATGTTCCGATGACCCTGACAAAAGTGTTCGGTGTAATGTTGGCCCCCACTGCCCCCATGTGGCAGTCAAAGGCCCCGCCCGCTACCACTACTCCGGTGCCAAGGCCCAGGCGTTCAGCCCACTCGGGGGTCAAAGTACCCACCGGTTTATCGGCCGTATGGGTTTCCTCAAAAAGCCTGTCCCTGAAACCAGCCAGAAGGGGATCAAGCGCTACCAGGAAATCCTCTCCGGGCAGGCCTCCCCAGCGAGGATGCCACATGGCCTTATGACCCTGTGCACAGCGGCTTCTGACAATGTCTGACGATTTTTTCACCCCGGTCAGCAATGCGGGCATCCATTCGCAGTGTTCTACTATGGAATGAGCCTTTTCCCTTACGGAACTGCTATTTCGGAGAATATGCAACGCCTTGGCCCAGAACCATTCAGATGAATAGATGCCTCCCACATAAGCGGTATAGTCAATGTCCCAGGTACTGCATAGTTTGTTGATCTCCGCGGCCTCGGCAACGGCCGTGTGGTCTTTCCAAAGCACGAACATGGCATCCGGATTTTCTTCAAATCCGGGCAGAAGGGCCAGCGGCGTTCCGGTTTCATCGATAAAGACAGGCGTGCTTCCCGTTGTATCAAAAGCTATTCCCACCACATTCCCGGCCGTTCCCGCAGGAGCCAGCGAAAGAGCCTCCCTGACAGAGGTTTCAAGCACTTCTATGTAATCCAGGGGATGTTGACGGTACCTGTTGGCAGAAGGCAAACAGTATTTGCCTTCCATCCAGCGGGGATAATATTTTACAGAGGTGGCGACCGTTTCACCGGTACGTGCGTTGACAATCACGGCTCGAACCGAATCGGTTCCGTAATCGAGTCCTATAACGTATTTATCCATGCTAGCACAACGCTTTGTTCAACAGGTAATATATCTCGTTCAGCTTCAACTCTTTCTTGAGCGAATTGATGGTGGTGTTTTCATCAATGACCACCAGTTCTATCCCCGCCATTTCAGCATAATCCTGCATATATTCCACGGTCAGGTCATACGAAAAAGCGGTGTGATGGGTACCCCCTGCAAGGATCCAGCTGCTGGCTCCCACTTCAAAATCAGGACGGGGGATCCAGAGGGTAGAAGCAACGGGGAGTTTGGGAAGTGCTTTGGATCTGATGCAATCCACCTTGTTCACTATCAGACGGAAACGGTTACCCATGTCAATGACGGTAGCAGCAATGCCTTCGCCTTCCTTTGAGGTGAACACCAGGCGGGCCGGGTCATTCTTGCCGCCGATGCCCAGGGGATGAACTTCGAGCCGGGGCTTTTTGTCTGCCAGCAAAGGAGATACTTCCAGCATGTGAGCCTGGAGGATAGCACTCTTTTTACCGTCAAAATGTATGGTATAGTCTTCCATGAAGGAACACCCCTTAGGCATGCCCTGGCTCATGAACCACACCGTCCTTGTAAGGGCGGCAGTCTTCCAGTCACCTTCAGCGCCAAAACCATAGCCTTCAGCCATGAGACGCTGGCAGGCAAGTCCGGGTAACTGGTCCAGCCCGGCCAGATCGTCAAAATTCGTGGTAAAGGCCTTGGCTCCCTTTTCTTGCAGGAACCTGCGGAGGGCTATCTCTTCACGGGCTGCCTTCAGAACCTGGGCACGGTCTTTTCCCCCGTCTTTGCAATTGTCGGCCACCTTGTACTGGGATTCATATTCAGCCACCAGGGCATCCACTTCTGCATCGGTAACCTGTGACTGCACGGCAACCAGTTCGGCGATCGGACAATAATCTACATGATATCCAAGGCGCATCTCAGCTTCCACCTTGTCTCCGTCTGTCACGGCCACATTGTTCATCTGGTCACCAAAGCGGATGATCCTCATATCATGGGCATCGGCCCAGGCCGCGGCAACCCGCATCCAGACGGCAATCTGAGCCTGTGCCTTATCATCCTGCCAGTGACCGGCAACCACTTTCCGGTTTTTGCGCATCCGGGTCACAATATGTCCGAATTCCCGGTCTCCGTGCGCACTCTGGTTGAGGTTCATGAAATCCATATCCATGGTGTCCCAGGGAATCTCTTTATTGAACTGCGTATGGAAATGCAGCAACGGCTTGTCTAGTGCCTGCAATCCATGGATCCACATCTTGGCAGGGGAGAAAGTATGCATCCAGGTTATCACCCCGATGCATTTTTCACAATTATTGGCTTCCTTGAAAGTGGCGGTTACCTCTTTCTCTGAATTCACCGTCCCTTTATAAACGACTTTTACGGGCAGATTACCCGAATCGTTCAATCCCTTTACCATTTGGGTGGAATGAGCATCCACGGCAATAACCGCATCTCCTCCGTAAAGAAGCTGTGCTCCTGTTACAAACCATACTTCAAAATTTTCAAATGCCATAACGTAACTATTATTTGATTTATACAAAGTAAACAAAAATGGGCAGGTTGTGAATGTGTAAAAGAATTCATTTTCATTTAAAATTAGACCACACCCGGGGAGAAAAAAGATATTTTCATCATATTTGAATTTCTAAATTAGCAATAATTATGATAAAACTATGGGCGATACCTCTTCTTTCGCTGGTGCTGCATGGCTATCCCATTGATCCGGTGCCTTTTACGTCTGTCTTAATAACCGATGCTTTCTGGGGACAGCGCCTGAAAGCCAGCCGTGAGGTCACTGTTCCTCTTGCTTTCAGCAAGTGTGAGGAAACCGGGCGTTATGATAACTTCGTCAAGGCTGCCCACCCCGGCTTGGAAAATGATGTTACAGGCTATTCCTTTGATGACACCGACGTCTACAAGACCATTGAAGGAGCCAGTTATTTGCTTCAAACCTATCCCGATAAGAAGCTGGAAGCCTATATTGACAGTGTCCTGATACTGGTGACTGCTGCACAGGAACCCGACGGATACCTGTATACGGCCCGTACCATGAATCCCCAACATCCCCACGAATGGGCCGGGAGTAAAAGATGGGAAAAAGTGGAGGAATTGAGCCATGAATTCTACAACCTGGGACACATGGTGGAAGGAGCCATTGCTCATTACCAGGCTACCGGAAAAAGGACATTCCTGGATATTGCCATACGTTATGCAGATTGTGTCTGCCGAGAGATAGGAGAGGGTCCCGGACAGGTGGTTGCCGTGCCAGGCCACCAGATAGCCGAAATGGCCCTGGCAAAACTGTACCTGGTGACAGGAGATGAGAAATACCTCCGTCAAGCCAAATTCTTTCTTGACAAACGCGGATATACTTCCCGCAAAGACTTGTACAGTCAGGCCCATATACCCGTCATTCAGCAGGACGAAGCGGTCGGTCATTCAGTACGTGCCACTTACATGTACTCCGGCATGGCAGATGTGGCGGCCCTTACAGGGGACGAATCCTATATCGCTGCCATAGACCGTATCTGGGAGAACATTGTAACAAAGAAATTATACATCACCGGCGGGATTGGCGCAACCAACCGGGGTGAAGCCTTCGGTGAGAATTACGAGTTGCCCAATATGACCGCCTATTGTGAAACCTGTGCAGCCATTGGAAACGTGTACGTTAATCACCGCCTTTTCCTGCTGCATGGCAAGGCGGGGTATTATGACGTTTTGGAACGTACGCTATACAACGGGCTTATTTCGGGTGTTTCCCTGGACGGGGGCAGTTTCTTCTATCCCAATCCACTGGAGTCAGAAGGTCAGCACAAACGCCAACCCTGGTTTGGCTGTGCCTGCTGCCCCTCCAATATAGCACGGTTCATACCGTCACTCCCCGGCTATATTTATGCTGTGAAGGATAACAGCCTTTATGTAAATCTTTTCATATCCAACACACTATCCACCAAAGTATTGGATAATGATATGGTCTTGCGCCAGCAGACGGATTATCCCTGGGATGGCGATATCACCATCACCATAGACAAGGCACCGGGAGACAACGTGATCATCAAGGTACGTATTCCTGGCTGGGTGCAGGACCGGCCGGTTCCCGGAGATCTGTATTCATATGCCGACGGAAAAAAATCCTGTTACAGCATCAAAGTGAACGGCAAGGCAACGGACGGAACAATTTGTGACGGATATTTTTGTATTGAAAGGAAATGGAAAAAAGGCGATTCCATAGAGGTGAATTTCCAGATGGAAGCCAGGACAGTTACAGCCAAAGAAGAAGTGGAAGCAAACAGGGGCCGCCTGGCTGTTGAAAGGGGGCCGGTGGTTTACTGTGCAGAATGGCCCGATAATGACTTTGACCTGCAAAGCTTGCTTCTGCCCCTTGCGCCGGAGTTCAGGGCAGTACCCGCCCCGGATAAACTGTACGGTTTTGTGCAGTTGGAAACACCCGCCAGGGTACAGGCTACCGGTGACAACGACATTCCGGTTGCCAAAGAGGTTTTGCTTACCCTTATTCCCTACTATGCGTGGGCTCACAGGGGGGCAGGATCCATGATGGTATGGCTGCCAAGGGATAAAGTGACACAATGATCATATAACAATATATAATAACCTACCTATGAAGAGAATACTATTTACCGGATGCGTTACCCTGGCTTGCATGTTTATTTTCTGCGCATGTTCACAGACCCCTTCATCATCGGTTTCGGGATTGTATCCAAACAACTTCAAAGCAGAAAAAGACGGGCAGCAGACCGGGCTGTATATCTTGAAAAACAGCCAGGGAATGGAAGTGTGTATCACAAATTTCGGAGGACGCGTCGTATCCATTATGGTTCCTGACAGGGAAGGCACGCTGCGTGACGTGGTCCTGGGTTTCAGCAATGTAACCGATTATATGGAAATTCCCTCGGATTTCGGGGCTTCCATCGGCAGGTATGCCAACAGGATAGACCAGGGACGTTTTGCACTGGACGGAACTGACTATGAACTGCCCAAAAACAACTTCGGACATTGTCTGCACGGAGGGCCAAAAGGATGGCAATACAAGGTGTATGAAGTGGAAAAGCTTACCGAACAATCCGTGACCCTTGTGCTGCATTCTCCGGACGGAGACGAATCCTTCCCGGGAAACGTTACAGCCAGGGTAACATATACCGTCACCCCGGAAAACGCCCTGGAAATTGCATACCAGGCCACAACAGACAAACCTACTGTCATCAACATGACAAACCATTCCTATTTCAACCTGAGCGGAAATCCCGCACAAAACATCCTGGATCATTTCCTGTATGTCAATGCAACATGCTTCACACCCGTTGGAAGAACACTCATACCCACCGGTGAGATGGTGCCGGTAGCAGGTACACCAATGGATTTCACCACACCCAAAGCCATTGGAAAAGACATTGACAGTACAGGATATGAACAGATAAAGTACGGTAACGGCTATGACCACAACTGGGTGCTGGACACTCAGGGAGATATGGGCACCGTTGCCGCCACGCTTTTCTCACCCGAAAGCGGTATAAAACTGGATGTTTATACGGAAGAGCCGGGGATACAGGTTTATTCAGGCAATTTCCTGGATGGGAAAGTAACGGGAAAAAACGGGATCGTTTATCAAAAACGTGCTGCCGTATGTCTTGAAACGCAGCATTATCCGGATTCTCCCAATAAGCAGGAATGGCCAACCACGGCATTGCGTCCGGGAGAGACCTATACCAGTCACTGCACTTATAAATTCAGCACAATAACCGATTAATCGTTTTTTTTATGCAATTACTGGATTGGATTGTCATCGGCCTTTTTGCCCTGGTATTGATAGGGATCGTAGTATGGGTATTAAGAAGGAAATCGAAAGATTCTAAAGATTATTTTCTGGGTGGCCGTGATGTGACCTGGCTGGCCATAGGGGCATCAATATTTGCTTCCAATATCGGGTCTGAACACCTGATTGGCCTGGCCGGAGCCGGAGCTTCCAGCGGTATGGCCATGGCACACTGGGAGATCCAGGGATGGATAATCCTGCTGCTGGGCTGGGTTTTTGTTCCCTTCTATTCACGAAGCATGGTCCTCACCATGCCCGAGTTCCTGGAAAAGCGTTATAATAAGGAATCACGTACCATACTGTCTTTGATTTCCCTGGTGAGTTATGTGCTCACCAAGGTTGCCGTGACCGTTTATGCGGGAGGACTTGTTTTCCAGCAAGTATTCGGCATAGAGGAACTCTGGGGCATAGATTTTTTCTGGATCTCCGCTATAGGCCTGGTCTTGCTCACTGCCCTGTACACGGTGCTGGGTGGAATGAAATCCGTATTGTACACTTCTGTACTTCAAACGCCAATCATCCTTATTGGATCCCTGGTCATCCTTGTGCTGGGAATGAGAGCCGTCGGGAGCTGGGAAGAAGTGCTGGCTATCTGCGGAGCCACCCCTGTCAATGAATACGGGGATTCCATGGTCAACCTGATACGGAACAACAACGATCCCGATTTTCCGTGGCTGGGTGCCTTGCTGGGTTCATCCATCATCGGGTTTTGGTATTGGTGTACAGATCAGTATATAGTACAACGTGTCCTTTCTGGCCGGAACCAGAAAGAATCGCGCAGGGGGGCCATTTTCGGGGCATACCTCAAATTGACTCCTGTGTTCCTTTTCCTTATCCCCGGCATGATCGCTTTTGCCATGTCCCAGAAAGGAGTAACAATCAACGGACAGCTATTCGTGCTGAACACGGCTGACAGCGCGTTTCCGCAACTGGTAGCCACTTTGCTGCCTGCAGGCATCAAGGGGATGGTGGTTTGCGGTATCCTGGCTGCGCTCATGAGTTCCCTGGCATCTTTGTTCAATTCCTCTGCCATGCTGTTCACCATAGATTTCTATAAGCGCTTCAAGCCGCAGACACCAGAAAAGAAACTGGTCCGCATAGGTCAGATCGCTACCGTTGTGATCGTCCTCCTGGGCATATTATGGATACCTGTCATGAGAAGCATAGGGGATGTTCTCTACGCCTATTTGCAGGACGTGCAATCCGTTCTGGCCCCGGGTATTGCCGCCGCATTCCTTATGGGGATCATTTGGAAACGTGCCAGTGCCAAGGGCGGCATGTGGGGACTGATAACAGGGTTTGTGATCGGGCTTACACGGCTCGGCGCCAAAGTGTTTTACACCAGTGTTGATTCGGCAACCCATTCGGGACTCTTTTATAGTGTTTTCTATGAAACCAACTGGTTGTTCTTCTGCGGCTGGATGTTTCTCTTCTGTATCATTGTCATCATAGTGGTGAGCATGTTTACCAAAGCACCACAACCGGCCATGATCCAGGGCCTGGTATTCGGAACAGCCACAGAAGCAGAGAAAGCAGAGACGCGAGCCAGCTGGAATCACTGGGATGTTATCCACACCTTGATCATCCTGGGCATCACGGCAGCTTTCTATTGGTATTTTTGGTAATTTAGCATCATGTTAGAATCTTTAAAAGAAAAAGTACTCCAGGCAAACCTCATGTTGGTGGAACATGGTCTGGTGATTTTTACCTGGGGAAATGTTTCGGCCATTGACCGTGAAACGGGTCTGGTGGTTATTAAACCCTCCGGTGTAAGTTACCGGACTATGACCGCCGCCCAGATGGTGGTTGTCGACAAGGACGGAAAGGTAATGGAGGGAGATCTGAGGCCATCCTCGGATACTCCCACCCATCTTGCCTTATACCGTGCTTTTGAAGGTATCGGGGGCATAGTCCATACTCATTCAGTCTATGCCACTTCATGGGCACAGGCAGGTGTTGACCTGCCCAATATCGGTACAACCCATGCAGATTATTTTCATGGTGCCATTCCCTGTACCGCTGCCATGAACAAAAAACAGATCAACAGGAATTATGAATGGGAGACGGGAAATATGATCATTGAACGTTTCAGGGATATGGATCCCATGCATACTCCTGCAGTGCTTGTGAAGAATCACGGTCCGTTCACATGGGGAGCAGATCCGTTCCAGGCGGTGGAGAACGCAGTTGTCCTGGAACAGGTGGCCAAAATGGCAGCTGTGGCTTATTCCATTAATCCTTCACTGGAAATGAATCAATTGCTGATTGACAAGCACTTTGAACGCAAACACGGACCGGATGCCTATTACGGGCAAAAATAGTTCGGCCTCTGTATTATCTGCCATGAAAAGAGTTGCCTTTTTTTCGATTTTATGCCTGCTGATCCTGGCCCCCATGTGCGAGTTGCCTGAGCAAAAATTCCAAAGCGACAACGGAGACGGCACGTATACCAATCCGCTGATCCCGGCTGATTTTCCGGATCCCGACGTCATATTGGTCGGGGATACCTATTACATGGTTTCAACCACCATGTTTGTATTTCCGGGAGTGACTGTGTTGAAATCCTACGATCTCGTAAACTGGGAGTATTGCAGCAATGCAGTGCCGCGATTCGATTTCAGTCCATGCTATGATCTGGACGGATGCAACCGCTATGGACACGGACAATGGGCCACCAGTATCCGGTACCACAACGGAATCTTTTATTTGCTTTTCATCACACTGGACGAGGGAGGCTTTCTTTGTTCCGCAGCTAATGCAGAAGGACCCTGGGAGATCAGACAATTACCGAAGGGCTTTTATGATCCCGGCCTGTTTTTCGATGATGACGGGGATATTTATGTTGCTCATGGCTATGGTGACATAAGCATTACCCCGCTGGATGAGCATTTTGCCCCTGCGGGCCCTGATTCTTTGGTTTACACCGGCACCATTCGTCCCGGACTTGAAGGAACTCATGTATACAAGATAGACGGCTATTATTACCTCTATTGCACCTACGGTGGCAGGGACGGGATCCAGGTGGCTTTACGCTCCCGGAACATCTTCGGACCTTACGAAGAGAAAATAGTGATTCGCGACACGGTGCCCGGTGTGACTTTTGGAATCCACCAGGGAGCACTCATCCGGACGCAGACCGGAGAATGGTGGACCATTCTGTTTGTCGACAGCGGACCTTTTGGTCGTTTTCCCTCATTACAGCCTGTATCATGGGTGGATGGCTGGCCGGTGGCCGGTGTGAAAGGCAGGGGCGTTATTACGTATAAAAAGCCCGATGTGGGGAAAACATACCCGGTAAGACAGCTCCCCGCTTCCGATGCATTTGATGATGATGCCCTGGGCATGCAATGGGGATGGAACCACAATCCCCATCCGGGAAAATGGTCCTTGACCCAACGTCCCGGCCACCTTCGCCTGATAACGGGCAAGGTGGTCGAAACCCTTAGGGAAGCGCCCAATATGCTTACCCAACGGCCTTTTGCCCATTACGACCATGCTGTGTCGACCATTGGCACCGTCAAGATGGATGTGGATGCCATGAAAGATGGAGATATTGCCGGCCTGGCTGTTTTTCAGGATCCTTATGCCTACATAGCCGTTAAGCGGGAAAAAGGAGAAATGAATCTGATCATGGTCAATAACGGGGAACTGGTTGCCTCTGTTCCGTTACGGTCAACAACAGTATACCTGAGAAGTATGCTGTCAAACGCCTCGGAAGAAGCAAGCTTTGCATACAGTTATGACAACCGGGTTTTTGAGCGGTTAGGGGATGAACTGAAAATGAGGTTCAGCCTGAAAGTCTTCACAGGGAACAAATTCGGATTATTCAATTATGCAACCCTGGAACCGGGCGGTCATGTTGATTTTGAATGGTTCACAATGAATTGATATTGAAAATGAGAAAAGATCGTCCGTTACTCTATATGGCTTTTCTTTTCTTGCTCCAATCTGCCACAGCCAACGCACAGCCGGCTACAGGAATGAAACTGTGGTATGATAAGCCGGCAGGGCAATGGATTGAAGCATTATCCATAGGGAACGGCCGCCTGGGAGCCATGGTGTACGGGGATCCATGCCGGGAAACATGGCAGCTAAACGAGAATACTGTCTGGGCCGGCCAGCCTAATCGCAACGACAATCCGGAAGCCAGGGAGGCCCTGACCGAGGTCAGAAGATTGATCTTCCAGGAAAAGTACCGTGAAGCACAGGCCCTGACAGATGAGAAATTTGTGAGCAAAACGTCTCATGGCATGCCATATCAGGCAGTGGGCAATCTGAAACTCTTTTTCCCGGGACACGAGAAATACGCCCGTTATCACCGCGAACTTGACTTGGAGAATGCCACTGTCTCCTCACGCTACATGGTGAATGACGCTACCTATCAAACCCGTGTATTTTCTTCTTTTCCCCGCCAGGTGATCGTTGGCCGGATCACCGCCGATAAAAGGGCTGCCTTGCATTTTTCTGTCACCATGGATTCTTTTCCCGGGGCTGAATGGTCGACTCAGGGTGAAGACCAGCTTGTTTTATCCGGAATGACCAGTGATCATGAAGGTGTCAAAGGTGCCGTAACCTACTGTGCCCGCATCAAAATTCTGACCGACAACGGTTCGGTGACTGCCCATGACACCGTATTGACGGTGACAGGGGCCGATACCGCAACCCTGTATATATCAATAGCAACCAATTTTATAAATTACAATGACCTGGGCGGGAAACCGCACGAAAAGTCGGCCCAATACCTGGAGCAGGCTTTAGCAAAGAGTTATGACCATATCCTGTATGAACACTGTACAGATTACCAGCAGTATTATGACCGCGTGCACCTTGATCTTGGAATGACCCCGGCGGCAAACAAACCAACGGATCAACGGCTGGAAAGGTTCAACACAGACAGCGATCCGCAGCTGGTCGCTCTCTACTTCCAGTTTGGGAGATATTTGCTTATCTCTTCTTCCAGACCCGGAGGCCAGCCGGCCAATTTGCAGGGAATCTGGAACGATCGTTTGTTGCCCCCGTGGGACAGCAAGTATACGGTTAACATCAATACCGAAATGAATTACTGGCCTTCCGAGATAACTAACCTTTCCGAGATGCATGAGCCGCTGGTACGCATGACAAGCGAACTGGCAGAGACAGGAAGGCAGACAGCCCGGGACATGTATGGCACACGGGGATGGGTACTTCACCACAATACCGACATCTGGAGGATCAATGGTCCGGTTGACGGCGCCTTTTGGGGCATGTGGCCCATGGGAGGGGCATGGCTTTCGCAGCATTTATTCGACAAATACCTGTACTGCGGGGATACGGGGTACCTGGAACAGGCATATCCGGTTATCCGTGAGGCTTCCCGCTTTTATCTTGATTTTTTGACCGAGGAGCCGGAAAACCACTGGCTCGTTGTTTGTCCTTCTGTTTCTCCGGAAAATGCGCCCGGGACACATCCCGAATATTCCATAACGGCTGGCGCCACCATGGACAACCAACTGGTATTCGACCTGTTTACAAAAACCATCGAAGCTGCCCGTATTTTAAATAAGGATAAAGATCTGGCTGACAGCATTCTCATAGCCCTTGACCGTCTGCCTCCCATGCAGATCGGGAAATGGGGACAGTTGCAGGAATGGCTCAATGACTGGGACAGTCCTGACGACAAACACAGGCATGTTTCCCACTTGTACGGGCTATATCCTTCCAACCAGATATCGCCCTTCAGAACACCGGAGTTGTTTTCGGCCGCAAAAACCTCTTTAGCCGCCAGGGGAGATGAATCCACCGGCTGGTCCATGGGCTGGAAAGTGAATTTATGGGCCAGGTTGCTGGATGGGGACCATGCGTATAAACTGATCACGGATCAGCTGACTCCTGCAATACAACCAGGCGCCAGTCAACGGGGAGGCACATATCCCAATCTTTTTGACGCACATCCTCCTTTTCAGATAGACGGCAATTTTGGCTGTACAGCCGGTATTGCTGAAATGCTGCTCCAAAGCCACGACGGAGCAGTACATTTATTGCCTGCGCTGCCTGATGCCTGGAAAGATGGTTCGGTCAGCGGCCTGAGAACCCGCGGTGGATTTGAGGTAGACATAACTTGGAAAAACGGTATCCTGCACTCGGCACTGATCAGGTCCTCCCTGGGAGGAATTTGCCGGTTGCGGTCCTATGTCCCTTTAAAGGCAAAAGGCCTGGAAAAGGCACAGGGCACGAATCCTAATCCTTTCTTTTTTGTGAAGCAGGTAAAAGCCCCTTTGATACACACTACCCAAAGTGAATCCGGACCATTGCACAAAAAGGTATTTGAGTACGACATCCCTACAAAAAAAGGAGATGTCATAACGATTAATTGTCCATAAACCATGACAAAATCATTCAAGCTGAATAATATCCTGTTGGTAGCAGGAGGGCTGCTGACCCTGTTGTCCGCATGCAATACTTCAGCTCCGTCCGATGAAAAGATCCGGGAGGTTCCTTTTACAAATATTCATTTTAATGACATTTTCTGGGCTCCCAGAATCGAGATAAACAGGACTGTTTCCATACCGTCAGCATTCAACCAATGTGAAATAAACGGACGTTTTGACAACTTTGCTATTGCAGGTGGATTGACAGAAGGGGAGCATCGCGGTGATTTTTCCTTTGACGATACCGACCCATATAAAGTGATTGAAGGGGCATCATACTCCTTAGCCGCCAGATATGATCCCGGGCTGGACCAATACCTGGACAGCGTCATCCAGATAATAGCCTCTGCCCAGGAAGCTGATGGGTACCTGACCACCTGTGTAACCAACAAAGTAGAAAGGTTGTCGGGGTGGTGGGGGTCTTCCCGATGGGAGAAAATCAACAGCCATGAATTGTATAACAGCGGACACATGTACGAATCTGCTGTGGCTCACTATCTTGCAACAGGAAAAAGAACTTTCCTGGATGTCGCCATTAAAAATGCCGACCTGATTAGTGAAGTTTTCGGTCCGGGGGAAGGACAAAAACATGTCCCCTCGGGACATTCCATTGTAGAGATGGCACTGGCCAAACTGTATAAGGTTACTGGAGAGAAAAAATACCTTGACCTGGCCAGATATTTCATAGAAGAAACAGGGCGAGGAACCGACGGACACAAACTTAACGCCTACAGCCAGGACCACATGCCCATCCTGCAGCAGGAAGAGATCGTCGGGCATGCCGTTCGTGCGGGATACCTGTATTCCGGGGTAGCCGACGTGGCATCGCTTACAAACGATCGGGAATACTTAAGGGCCTTGTGTCGTATCTGGGATAATATGGCAGGTAAAAAGCTTTATATCACCGGAGGAATTGGCTCTCGCTCACAGGGAGAAGGATTCGGTCCCGGTTATGAGTTACACAACCACAATGCTTATTGCGAAACATGCGCTTCCATTGCCAACGTGTATTGGAATTACCGTATGTTTCTGGCTACAGGGGATGCTAAATACGTGGATGTACTGGAACGTGCTTTGTACAACGGCGTAATTTCGGGGGTATCACTGGTGGGAGACAGTTTTTTCTATGACAATCCGTTAGAATCCATGGGGCAACACTCGCGTCAGGCCTGGTTCGGGTGTGCCTGCTGCCCGGGGAACATTACCCGCTTTATGGCTTCTGTTCCCGGTTATATGTATGCCGTGCAGGGAAAAGACATTTATGTGAACCTCTACGTTCAGGGGACTGCAAAAGTAGAGACACCGGCAGGAGAAATTATTCTTGAACAGGTGACCAAACATCCCTGGGAAGGCAAAATCAAACTTATCGTAAATCCTTCTGTAAACACAGAATTCACACTGAAACTCCGTATACCGGGGTGGGCTCAGGATGCTCCCGTTCCCACCGATCTCTACTCCTTTGTAAACGGAAAAGGAGAGTACGCGGTTACCATGAATGGAAAGAAGGTGACCGGGAAACCCAAAAATGGTTATGTAAACATTGAAAGGACATGGTCCAGGGGGGATCTGGTTGAAATTGAGTTTCCTATGGAAGCACGTCAGATCAGGGCACATGAAGCAGTGGCTGATGACAGGGGAAAGCTGGCAATCCAGCGCGGTCCCGTTGTATATTGCATAGAAGGACAAGACCAGCATGACCACACGGTGTTCAACAAATACATCCCTGAAAACACTCTTTTTACGACCCGTTACGATGACCAACTGCTCAATGGCGTTACAGTGCTTACCGGTTCTGCTATGCAGGTAGGACCGGACGGCACGGAAGAAAAAGTGCCTTTTACCGCCATTCCTTATGCTACCTGGAATAACCGCGGCGCAGATGAAATGGCAGTCTGGATCCCCCAGGCTGCCGAATATGCCCGTCCCGTACCGGAACCAACCATTGCATCCCGTGCTTTTGCTGCAACCGCAGGACGCAGGAGCGACCAGGGTGGTCTTTCCACTCAGACAGGAGCTCTTGAAGAACTATCTGTCCGGGAGTTCGGGTTTAACGACCAGTGGGATCCCGTCAACTCAGCAGATCGTTCCAAGCCGTATTTTTACTGGTGGTTGCGCTATGGAAGTGAAGAATCTGTAGGTTATGTGTTCGAAAAACCTGAGAAGGTGGGTAGTGTGGAAGTTTATTGGCTGGATTTTGACCACTATGACGGCAATTACCGTGTACCTGAAAGCTGGGAATTATACTATGAAAAAGACAACAGGTGGTACCCGGTAGAAGCCCTGACCGAATATACTGTTGCAAAAGACCGTTATAATATACTTGAGTTCAATCCCTTGATCACCCGTGCCTTAAAGCTTTCCGTAAAATTACAGGAAGGAGCATCCGGAGGGATCATTGAATGGAAAGTCAAATAATTGGAACTCTTTTTCTACTTTTGTGCCCGCATGAAAGGAGAAACCATTGCTATCGGGGTTGCTGTCCTGTGGACACTCAGTGCCCTTTTTTTTGAATATGCAGGAAAGAGGATCGGATCCATAAACCTGAACCTGATCCGTCTTGTCTGTGCTTTCTTAATGCTGGGATTCACCATGTTGCTGATAAACGGCAGTTTCATTCCCGTGGGCGCCGACAAGGCCACCTGGGTCTGGATGTCTTTATCGGGACTTGTGGGATTCGTGCTTGGAGATTATTTCCTGTTCGCTTCCTATACCATGATTATGGCCCGTTTCTCGCAGCTTATCATGACCCTGGCTCCCCCGTTTGCCGCCATCTTCGGCTTCATACTGCTTGGAGAGAAAATGTCCTGGATTTCGGTGGCAGGTATGTTAGTGACTATAACCGGGATATCCATATCAATACTCAAAAAGCAGAATGGAACCCAGAACAGCCGGTTCCAGTTGCAACTTCCGGTCAAAGGAGTGATCTTTGCACTGATGGGAGCCCTGGGGCAGGGAGTAGGCATAGTGTTGAGCAAACAGGGACTGCTCGCCTACGAAGAAGCATACACAGCCGAGAACGCACTTTACATTCCATTGGCTGCCACACAGATCAGGACCATCGTTGGAATGATCTCCTTTGCCCTGATCATCCTGCTGAAAGGAGACCTGAAACGTTTCCTGCTTGTATTCCAGGACAAGAAAGCTATCAGGTCTGTGGTCAGCGGCTCGGTCTTCGGACCCTACCTTGGGGTGACTTTTTCCCTTATGGCCGTACAGCATGCCAACACAGCCGTGGCATCCACCATCATGGCAACCGTTCCAATATTGATCCTGTTGCCGGAATACCTTTTCCTCAAACGCAAAGTCACCTGGCAGCAGGTCGCCGGTGCCGTTTTGAGCGTTGGGGGAGTGACCTTGTTTTTTATCTGATAACGCTGAACAGATCATGAAATATTCAATCATTCTTCTTGTTTTATTATTTATGGCATTACCTGTACAGTCACAGGAAAAAACAACGGTAAGCCACCTGACCGTCTTCGATATAACCACCAATCGGCAGCAGGTGATAAAAACATTCCCTTACCTGATAGAAGCACCCAACTGGACTCCCGACGGCCGCTGGCTGGTATACAACTCGGGCGGCAAACTGTACAAAATATCTCCCGACGGGCTGGATGGCCCTTATGAAATTCCAACAGGAACTATCATCCGCTGCAACAACGACCATGTGATCTCAACGGACGGTAAGCAGATAGCCTTGAGCAGCAGCACTTCCGGGGACTGGCGCTCCCGCATATACACCGTTCCCTTTGAAGGAGGCGAGCCGAGGCTGGTAACCCCCCTCGGCCCCAGTTACCTCCACGGATGGAGCCCCGATCAGGGCACTTTGGCTTACTGCGCCGAGAGAGACGGTGAATACGATGTCTATATCATACCGGCGGAGGGAGGGGAGGAGATCCGCCTTACTCACGCTCCCGGCCTGGACGACGGTCCTGAATATTCACCTTCCGGAGAGTACATCTGGTTCAACTCGGTCCGATCCGGACTGATGCAGCTCTGGCGCATGCGCGCAGACGGCTCTGAACAGGAACAAATGACCTTCCACACGCAGCTCAACTCCTGGTTCCCGCATATTTCCACGGACGGGGAGCAAGTGGTATATATCGCTTATCATGTGGGCGATCTGCAGCCCCATGAGCATCTGCCAAACAAGAATGTGGAGCTTCGCCTGATGGCCTCATCCGGCGGCCCATCACGCCTGCTGACCAAACTCTTTGGCGGTCAGGGAACCATCAATGTAAACTCCTGGGCACCGGACAGCCGTCGGTTTGCATTCGTGCAGTACAGCAATCCGTCCAATTGATTCCGACTTTTTTCCTATCTTTGTTGTATGGGGCTGATTCACTTGTTTATAGGTTTATTTTTTATTCTGCTGGGCTTTCTTGTGAGATACTTTCCGGGAATGATAGCCGGATACAACACCATGCCGGCAGAGAAAAAGAAAAACATTGATATTGACGGCTTGTCACGGTTCCTGCGTAACGGACTAATAATCATGGGATTTGCTGTTATTATTGGTTATCTTCTGTTCCGTTGGGCAGGATGGACCTATATGGCCAACATGATGCTCTTCATTGTGGCTTTTACCGGAGCACCTGTACTTATGCTTGCTTCGGCAAAGTATGACCACAATCCCGGCAAAAAAAGCAAATCCCATTTCATAATTTTAGGAATCCTTGTGATTTTTGTTACCGGATTGCTGTTCATGGGATTCATGACTACTAAAACTCAATTTAGCAACGACACCCTTCGTTTTACAGGTATCTATGCCACAGAGATGAATATCCCGGATATCGAAAAAGTGGAACTTACAGACACCATTCCCGCCATCCGTTTCAAAAATAACGGTTTCAGTTTGGGAACGGTGCACAAGGGGATATTCACGTTAAAAGATTTCGGAAGGTGCCGTCTGTATATCAATTCAGGCAAAGGGCAATATCTTATCATTACCGAAAAAACAGGTTTCAAGACCATTCTCAGGTACAAAAACAACCAGGATAGCCAGGTGATTTATGAGAGGATAGTGGAGATGCTTTAGCAAGGCAAACCCGGAGTGCCGCGCAAGAGGTTTTTGGAATTTTATAAACCCTTGTTTTTCTGACATTTAAATTTATGCAAATGTATGTTGCGCGGTAAACCGGGTTTACCTCAAAAATTACGCTTTGTTACCAGGAACCAAAAATAC
>DBRG01000018.1:123304-123456 GCA_002305545.1 Bacteroidales bacterium UBA1374 | reverse complement strand
CTCTCCGCCACAAAAAAACAAAAGGCCGGCTTTGCCGGCTGAAAAAAAGAAAACTTCCAAAAAACAAATTCATTTGCTTTTTGGAAGTTTTTCTTTGTGCAGCACGTAGTGCTGTTTTTGTTTTTTTGTGAAGCCTCCCCCAACGGGAACAC
>DBRG01000018.1:85484-123192 GCA_002305545.1 Bacteroidales bacterium UBA1374 | reverse complement strand
CGCCGCAGGCGCGAAGGTAATCCCTCTATTTACAGCAGCCCGTACACATATCCCGACAGCGTAGCCATAATAACGACCAGCCCTATGTATACGATAGTCTTTTTTACTCCCATCACCTTGCTTATTACAAGCATACTGGGCAGGGATAGCGAAGGACCTGCCAGCAACAAAGCCAGGGCCGGACCCTTGCCCATGCCAGATGCCAGTAAACCCTGAACAATCGGAACTTCGGTCAGAGTGGCAAAGTACATGAATGCCCCGGAGAAACTTGCAAAGAAATTGGACAACAGCGAATTTCCTCCTACAGCCCATTCAATCCAACGGTTGGGTATGATGCCCGGAATTGCGGTGTTCTCATGTGTGGATCCCAGCAGGAAACCTGCGATGAAAACACCTGCCGCCAATAAAGGCATGATCTGTTTGGCAAAGCCCCACGCAGACAGTGTCCACTCCCTGTTTTCTTCATTATGCTTGTCCAGCAAAGTCATCAGGCTCAGAGAGATGATTCCTGTAATCATAGGTACCAGTGGAACAAAAGCAGGATTTGCAATAAATGCTTTAGCTGGTATGATGGACCCTGCTGTAGCAACGGCTCCCAGTAAAACCCAGTACCACTTGATCTTTAGAAAACGGACCAATGAATAACATAGTAGTAAAGCTAAACCGCCGGTTATAAACCACTTGAATGAAAACAGGTAATACCATACACTGGTAGTATCTCCTGCTGCGGGTTTTCCCCAGTTTGCAAAAACCAGGATGGCCACCAAAGTGAAAAAATGAATAGCGGTCTGTCCTAATGGACGTTTTTCCTGTACCGGAGGAAAGTTCATTTGCTCGTTCTTTTTCACCTTCTCTTCCTTCCTGTATATGAAGGCCATTAGCAGACCGATTACTATGGCAAATGCAATGGCACCGATGGTACGGGCCAAGCCCATTTCCCAACCAAGGATCCGGGCTGTCAGGATTATGGATAAAATACTGATTGCCGGACCGGAATACAAAAAAGCCACAGCAGGGCCTAATCCTGCTCCCCGTTTGTAAATACTCGAGAATAACGGGAGAATGGTGCACGAACAAACGGCAAGGATCGCTCCCGAAACACTTGCCACGGTATAGGAAAGCCATTTTTTTGCATTGGCCCCGAAGTATTTCAGCACGGCTTCCTGGCTTACAAAAACCGAAATGACCCCGGCTATGAAAAAGGCCGGTAACAGGCATAAAACAACGTGTTCACGGGCATACCATTTTGCCAGGTCCAACATGGCAGTTAAAGCTGTCTGAAAAGTCTGGCTACCGACGGGCAAAAAGAATACAGCCATGAAGACGGCCAGGATCCAGAAAAGGATCCTGAGTTCCTTTTTCAATTCCATTATCTATAATCCCAATGCTTTTCGAACCTCCGATTCCGATGGAACCCTTCCTTTGATCTTTACCTGCCCATCGACAACTACTGCAGGGGTAGACAGCACCTGGTAACTCATGATCTCCATCATGTCCTCCACTTTTTCAATATTCGCGTCAATATTTGCCTCGGCAACTACTTTTTCAACAACGGCGACAGTGGTTTTGCATTTGGCACAACCTGCCCCCAGAATTTTAATTTCCATAATTGCATTACTTTTTTTTATCCAAAGGTTTTTCACCCGTCACAGTAATAGAAAGGACGGTAAAACTTCCATCAGAGAGACCAGCCACATTGTCTGGCAAGATAATCTCATTTTCTTTCCGGATAGACACCTGTACAAAACCGGCACGGGCAATATATTCCAGGTACCGGTCCTTCTGGATGGCTCCTGATATGCAACCGGTATAGAATTCAACGTCTTCTTTCAGAGCGGCAGGTAATTCACCGGTCAGAACAACGTCGGAAATACAAAAATGTCCTCCCGGTTTCAGTATCCTGAATATTTCATGAAAAATCTTATCCTTGGATGGCAGCAGGTTCAGTACGCAATTGCTGATCACCACGTCTGCCAATTGATCGGGGAGGGGCATATTCTCGATATCACCCTTATGAAAAGTTACATTGGAGTATCCAAGAGCCGAGGCGTTCGATTTTGCCTTTTCCACCATCTCCGGGGTAAAATCTATCCCGATGACCTGACCGGTTTCCCCCGTAAGGGCCCGGGCAACAAAACAATCATTCCCTGCACCCGATCCCAAATCTATAACGGTATCCCCTTTCCTGATCTGTGCATATTCGGTAGGCAGACCGCAACCCAGACCGTAATCTGCAATGCTCTCATATCCTTTCAGGTGACTATAATCCTCTTTCATAGTAAACCGCATATCGCCACTTGAACAGCACCCCGTTCCGCAACACGAAGAAGTTTTTACGATCTGTCCGTATTTACTTCGGACAGTGTCTTTGATCTTTTCTTCATTCATAGTGGATGTCTTTAGTGAATAATTTTTCAAACATTTTTCCTGCTTCAGCCCAATTCTCCCTGTTGATGCAATACTTAACGGTCGGAGGAGTAATTGTCCCCTGAATAATGCCTGCATCTTTTAATTCATTAAGATGTTGTGAAAGCGTACTCTTGGCCACGGGGATCACCTCGGACATGTCTCCGTGATAACAGCATGACTGGCTCAGCAACATTTCAATAATTGCGATGCGTACAGGATGTCCCATGGCTTTAGCCAGACGGGCCAGCCTTTTTTGTTCATTGGTATAAGATTTTTTCCCTGTCATAAATATTTTTTGTGTTCGCAAATATACGAATAATTCCATATGTTCGTATATTTACGAACTAAAAATCATACAGTAGAGTATCAACGGGTACAGGATTTGTATTAGCTTTAAATCGATTATTCTACAGTATTAAAATATCGGCACTATGGAAACAGCAGAAAAAAGAAAAATAATGATCCTGGTAGGGATTTCGATTTTTGTAGCCGCATTGATAAGGATCCCTCAAATCTTCGGTTTTGATGCCGGGGTCTCTTTCTTTTACGAAAAGAATGTCGTACTTTTTGTATTTCTTGGAATAGCCCTATACGTGATCCTGACAGCGGAAACTTTACGTAAGAGCCACCTGGTTGCAACACTCGTCTTTTTTGCAATATGCACTGTGTACATCAACCTATTGCCGGCAAACATAAATAAGGACGTGATGCAACTGGTGTACCTGCACATGCCACTGCTGCTATGGTGTTTTTACGGGCTGGTGTACATCGGTTTTGATACAAAAGATATAGGTAAAAGGATGGTTTACATCCAGTACAATGGCAAGATAGCCGTTCTTGGTGCAGTGCTTATGATTGCAGGCATGATCCTCTCTGCAGTGACCATTGGCCTGTTTTCTGCCATTGACATGAAAATTGAAGAGTTCTACATGGAATATATCGCCATGACCGGGGTGGCCATTGCTCCCATTGCACTAACTTACATCATTGAGAAGTATCCCCGGATAACCCATAAGATCATTCCTTTGGTGGCCAACATATTCACTCCCCTGGTAGTCATCATTCAGGTCGTTTTTCTGACAGTAATGCTTGTCTCCGGAAAAAGCCCCTTCAATGACAGGGAGTTCTTAATGCTGATCAATGTGCTTCTGGCTGTTGTGACGGTATTGGTTGTTTTTTCCATTACAGGAACCGCCTCGGAAAAGAAACAAAGTTACACCCCTGTTGTGCTGTTACTGCTTACTGCAGTGACACTGATAACCAACGTGGTAGCCCTGTCTGCCATCATATACAGGCTGGGAGAATTCGGGCTTACCCCAAACAGAACAGCGGTTCTGGGCGTAAATCTTCTGATTTTCGTGCACCTGGCGCTGATGGCTATTGACCTTTTCAGGACTGTATTTGGAAAAAGAGAACTGAAACGGGTAGAACGTACCACAGCCCTGTATTTGCCGGTATATGCGCTGTGGACGATAATTGTTGTTTTTCTGTTTCCCTGGATATTCGCTACATCCTGAAATTGGTCAGCTCTGCAGTAGTATTAAAATCGTAGCAGGGGTACTCAAATATTGCAAAGCAGGGCTCTGTCTCCCCTGTGGTATAACTCCAGATGGTAGCATAATCGTTGGGATTTTCTCCCATTTCTGCCAGTTGCCTGAGGTAGGCTGCTACCGATTTGTTTTCAACAATATAGACGTCATCCATTTTGTCAATCACTGGACTGTGCATGCGGGTGCGGTCATGATCAAAACTTAGGATGCGTTTTCCCTGTGGTGTAAGGCCCACCATTTCAAATGTCATGCTTTTACCTATGGCCGGAAGGTTTAACATGTTACGATCAGTTGCCAGGAAAGGCAAATTGTGTTCTTTCAGAAAATCCTTTAGATCCTTGTAAATGTTACCACTTTTTTCAAACAAATTACACAAGGCCTCCTCCTGTTCCGGTGTGAGCCGGCCAAATACTTTTTCTTCTTCCCGCTCCTGGATGGAACGGCAATTGGGTGCAAAGAGGGCATAATTCTCTTCAAAACCTTTGACTGTAAATGTATAATAACAAACCACCCCCAGTTTGTTTAGCTTCCGTCTCAAACGTGCCGTATGGCCCCTCCTGGAGGCGGCCACCGTGAAAACCAGCTGGTTGGTTATAATCCAGCCAGTGGAAAGAATTTTCTTGATGGCCCGTTTGGCCTCCAATGTAAGTTCCAGGAGACTCTCAAAATGTGTCTGAATAATGAATTGGCTGAAGCCGATTTTGGATGCTTTTTCCCTGAATTCACGCAGGATACCCAGCAGTTCATCATCCACGCGCATGGGAAGGTAAGCCAGAAGCCTTGAACCGAGACGGATCCGCTGCATTTCTGCATACTTTTTCCCATCCGGGCGCTTTTTATTCGCTTTCTTTTTCCGCAGCGCCATTTTATAAACCGCATCCAGCATGTTTCTCAGGGTTTTGTTCTGGCTCATCAGGGCATCCCCTCCGGTGATGAGAATATCCCTCAGCTGGGTGTCTTTTTCAAAATAGTGCATTAGCTTTCTGAGCTTTTTATTCCATGTCACCTGCGGCTTTAGATTTTCCAATTCAAAATTAAGGTGCTGGTTCTGAAAATCATACATTCTCTGGCAAGGTGCACACAATCCGCCGCAAGCCCTTCCTATGGAATCCGGTATAAGAATGGCCACATCGGGATAGCGGCGGTGAATACTGTTCTGGTTTGGCAACATCCAACCCGCAGCATTCGGTGTTCCGGGTTCAACCTGATCTTCCCGCTCCCAGGCTACAATGCTCCCGAACGTGTTGACCAATTCCCTGGAATAGATCACGTAATTTCTTATTGCCAGGTCGTTGTATGCCTGATTGGAAGCATCGAGCAGCGATAAATAATATGGTGTAGCAAAAGTCGGAATGCCTTTATTCCGTGCCTCCTTCAGTAAACTCATGGTTTCCTCCGACAGGGAGTTGTTCAGCATCAGGTTTATATCCGAAGGCTTACGGGCAGCCATGGCCAGCTGGAAACGGAAATCGTCCCACCACTTATCCACCATGTTGAATTTGGCCACATAAGAGATCCCATCTGGGAAGACATACTTTCCGGTGTGCCTGTTTTCAATTTTGGCCATAAGGATCCGGATGATACGTTCCTTGTTTTCCTCCCTTATATGTACCAGCCGGGGACTCAGCCCGGATTTCCATTTCCTCATCCAGTTGATCACTTTCGTTTCCGATGGTTTCAGGACCTCTGGATTTTCCAGCAGCTCAAACTGGTGGTACAACTCAAGAATGAAATCGGTATTGATTGCAACGTCCGGTCCGCCATTCGGCTCATCCTGCAGCCATTTCCACAAAAGGGTCATGGTCCTGATCTCAAGATCTTTTTCTGTAGATAATTCATGGACGTAAGTGCCATCGTTGTTGATCAGCCTCCGGAGGCTGAATGCAGCCTTGGTTTCATGATTGGGATGTTCTGCAATGTACCGTTCCAGGTTTTCCCTGAACTGCTCAATAGTTCTGCTTTCCATTGCCAAACTTACAAGTTCCGGGAATTGCCCGCAGAACAATCTCTTTAATTGTTGATTATTTAAGACAAGAATGTCAGTCTGTTTCTTCATGGTCAGATGTTTTAATGAATCCGTTAAAAACACCACTGATTGGGGAGTATAAACATGGAAGAATGCCCATTCTCCTGAACAGCGACACACAAAGATAAAAAAAATAAAAAAACAGGTCTAAAAAAGCTTTTTAAGCCATTTGATGGTAGCGCCGGAATAAGGACGGTACCGCAGGGATGGATCCGGCCATATCCCTTTATCAACAATGCTTTTGAAATGCGTGAAGGTATCATAGCTTGCCTTACCGTGGTAGGCTCCCATTCCGCTGGCACCCACCCCCCCAAACGGGAAAGTGGAAGATGCCACGTGCAACAGGGTATCGTTTACACAACCACCGCCAAATGATAATTCACGAAAGACCCTTTTTTTCACACTGTTATCTTTAGTGAACAGGTAAAGGGCCAGCGGTTTCGGCCGGTTTCTTATAAATTCAACGGCCTGGGACAGGGTGTTGCAGGTGATCAGCGGAAGTATGGGCCCGAAAATTTCTTCCTGCATGACGGGGTCATCGGGCAATACACCGGTCAGCAGGGTAGGATTGATAGTCAGGGTCTGACGCGAGCTTTGCCCTCCCTTGATGATCTTTTGATTTTGCAGCAATCCCAGCAGCCTGTCAAAGTGCTTTTCATTCACAATACGCGGATAATCAGCAATGAAACCATGTTCATCGGCCGGATAGCATACATCAATCCAGTGAATGAGCCTTTCCTGCAACTGATCCTGCAGGCTTTCCGGCACCAGGACATAATCGGGTGCCACGCAGGTCTGTCCGGCATTGATGAACTTACCGAAGACGATCCTTTTGGCTGCCAGGTCCACATCGGCGCTTTTTTCTACGATCACCGGGCTCTTCCCGCCCAGCTCCAGGCTCACCGGGGTTAAGTTTGCCGAGGCGGCTTCCATGACCTTTTTCCCCACGGAGGGACTTCCGGTAAAGAAAATGTAGTCGAAGGGTTGTTCAAGCAGCCAGGCATTCTCGGCCCGTCCCCCTTCCACGACGGTAATGTATTCCGGAGGAAAGCACTCACTGACCATATGGGCGATCACACTAGAGGTATGGGAAGAATAGGCAGATGGTTTTACAACGGCGCAGTTCCCGGCGGCTATTGCTCCCACAAGTGGTTCTACGGAGAGCAGGAACGGGTAATTCCAAGGTGACATAATGAGCACTACGCCATACGGATCACATACCCGGTAGGACTTTGCAGGAATGAGCATCAGGGGAGTCCTGGCCCTGCGGTTTTGTGTCCACCGTTTCAGATGTTTTGATATGTAACGGATCTCTTCGTTCAGTACCCCGATTTCCGTCAGGTAACCTTCTGTTCCGGATTTGTTAAGATCTGCTTTCAACGCTTCCAGGATAACCTGTTCGTGTTCTTTTACCCATGTAGAGATTTTACGCAATGCATCCAGCCTGTATTTAAGGTCGCGGGTGCATCCGGAGTGAAAATATTCCCTTTGTTTTGTTACGATCTCCGTTGTGATCATGATGTGTGAATAATTATAAATTGAAAAACTTTCTCAAATCGGTAGCTTTTTTCAGGCGGAAGTGTATAAAGAGCAATATGGCCGATATGGCAACCATACACACCAGAAGGATCAGGCTCCAGTGCAGCGTTAGCGCGTTGTGCATGTTGAGGGACAGAATGCCCTCGGTGCAAATACCAGTCATGGCAATGGCAAGAAGGACATACGCAATAAGGTTCACTCCCTTTTGTCTGGATTTTTTAATGATAAGAGCCAGGGCCAGCACTATCAGGTATATGCAAAATAGCAGGGGAATGCCCATGGTAACAGCCCAGTCCATGCTTTTGTTGATCCAGTCCAGCAGCAGTATCAACAGGGATGAAGCAATGAATCCCGACAAGAGAAGGGGAACAGTCCTTGCGTGCAGGAATACGATAAGGGAAATGTGTATGACCAGGGCAAGACCGACCGTAATGGTATATTTTGACCAGGTAATATTTTTATTGATGATCAGGTCAATGACAGTAGAAGTAAGGATGCCTGCCACCAATACAATCAGGGACAGGTCCCAGAAAACCTTCCTTTTCTGGACATTTGAAAGTACCTGAAAATCATAAGTTTCATCCTTCGGAAAAAGGGGTGCCTCACTTGTTGCGTTTGCTTTGTGCCCGCAAAGGGGGCAATAATTCATATTTATGTCCAGCTCGACGCCGCACTTTTTACAGACATTCATCATGACAGTTTCTGTTATATGTTATGGTGACCGGAATGTTTTCAGAAGCCAGGAAGCGAAAGAAATTCCGTTCCAGCTCCCTGCTGCGTGTAATGTTCCCGAATGTAATGGCTATCCGGTCGTTGAATCCTATCATCCCGCAACTCACTTTTGTAAGCTTGTTGGGAGGGGGGGGAACAACCATCACCGATTCAATATGTTCCATCATTGAAGGGGGAAAATGGATTCCCCCAAGGTTAGACAATACTCCGGTATACTGACTGCAGCCCATTTTTTTAAAGTTCATGCGCAATATCGGGTTTTTGATGAAAAGAGGGATCGCCCGGACGATAATGTTCCGTTCACTGCCCACATTGCGGGAAAGAATCTTATTGACCAGTTTCACATCTGTTTCCAGCTGCATTTGATGAAAAACTGATTCCAGTATTTCGTCAAAAGTATAATGCCCCAACCTGCGGTCAATTTCCGGCATGACGAACAGGGAAAAATTACGCATGGTCTTGCTGGGGTAAAGATTGCGCGTGTTTATCGGGATCTGGACGCTTATCTTCCCTGTTTTTTTCTTTCTGCCCGGCCATGCCGGATCTTCGTATATTTGCTGTACAGCGTAGAAATATACGGCAGCCAGGTAGACTGTGAGGTTCACCTGCTTTTCCCTGGCTTTTTCTTTCAGTGCGGAAACCGGCAGGCTAGCAGTGATGATCCCCAGACGGGGTTTCATGTTTAACGGGAATGGAAGGTGAAAAGCTTTGGGTCGCCTTGTGTTTACCGGGATATGCTCTTTAAAGAAACGGTTATAGGCATCTTCAAATTCTTCAGGGTCGGGTTTCCCTGATGGATCCATATATGTAAACTCAGGGGGTACTTCTATGTGTCTATTTAATAAATACCGGGCCAGCAAGGTTTTGAAATACTCCTGTGCACCTCCCCCGTCGGTGAGCATATGGGAAAATTCTACGCTGATCCGGTTGTCGGCAACCAGAATACGCAGCAGGGGTCCTTCCTTGTCAAATCTTCTGCAGGGCATGCTATCGTCAACCACTACCGGAGTAAGGAAACAGGCTGATTCCAGGTAATACCAGAAAAATCCCCTTTTCAACAAAACCTTATAATAGGGAAAGCGTGATTCTATGGTACGTACGGCAGCAAAGAGAGAGCTTATGTGTACCTTGTGTCTGAGTACGACTGAAAAACGGAACACAGATGTGATCTCATCGTTTATAACTGCCGGAAAAATTTTTGCAGCATTGTCCAGGGGATACCAAAAAGCCTGATCGCGCATTATGGGGTTTGCGTTTCAAAAAAAGACATTTTGCCCATGAAGAGTATTACACCTGTGCTTTTTTCTTTAATGATGTAAATGAAAGAACGGTTGACAGTGAATTGGAGCGGATCGTCAGGACCGGCACTCTTTTCGATGCCCACAATGGTAACCGCGGCAGCTTCTGTGCCTTTTTCATTGATTTCTACATATGTTTTCTGCTTCACGAGTCCAATATAGAGGCCGGTTACCGGAGAAAGGTTACTGAAATCGGCCGCGCCCTCAATAAAGGGAAGCTCCATTCCCATGGCCTGAAGGGTTGGTATAAGGTCCTTTTCGTATTCGTATTTGAATTTTGGCATTGAAATGGTCAGCTTTCTGTCAGATTGCTTCATTTTTTCTACAATCCCTTTCCAGGTCGGCAGATTCATTTCTTCTTTTATCACCCTGTCCGTATGTATCCCAGGCTTAGGCAGGACCAGTACCATGGAAAAGGCCTGGTTCCCGTATGGGAGCTCGGCCAGCATGGCATATTCCGTTTCCGTGTAAGGAAAGGTTTCTGTCTGGATCATGTAATCCACTAACTGGGAAGCTCCCTGGTCCGGGTAGAAATCGGACCTGTAGGAATGGGTCTGATCAAAGGACTTTGTCCAGGTTCCCTTAAAATACAGGGCATTGATCAGGTACATGAGCATCTGGGGCGGAATTTCATCAATGATCTCATCAATCTTTCCTTTTGTTTGGTCTGAACACCAGTTGTTTATGGTCTCCAGGGCCAGCGGGGAAGAAAAGTCCAGCTCCTCTATCATGGCCAGATACCATGTTTTGACCAGTTGTTTGAAAGAGTCACGTACAGGGAATCCTTGACGGATCCAGATGGAATTGGCAATGCCCACTTCTGTCAGTCTGTCGGCATCTGTCAATTCCCGGGTCATGGTCCGGAAAAATCCGTTCATATCCTTGTAGGAGAAATCTTCAAATCCCAGGACCTTTTTCATCTCATCGGCCGTGGCCCCGGCCGTTCCGTTAGCGGTCATGGACAATGCCAGGGAGGCACTCAGGGGTGAGATAAAGAAATTCTCATCTTCTGTGGATACTTGTCCGAAAAGATCAAATGCAAAGCGGTTGACTTCGGCCGAAATGGCTTGTTCTGTCCTGGTCAGGATAATATCCTTCCGCTGGTTGGCCTGTTGTGACAGCCTTTCACAGCCGCCGGAAAAAACAGACAGCAACAGCGTGGTGATAATCAAATGTACCGTTTGTTTCATCAAAACAAAGATACATTTATTATGCATATTGCTGCATTTACTGCTCGTAATAGAGGCCTTCACGAGACAAAAGATGGTCCAGGTTGGCCAGGTTGTATACGATAACTGCCTGTACAACAGATGTGTGCTCCTGATATTCTCCTATGCTCTTGGTATACAAGTCACGCTCCGTATGCCAGATTTCCCTGTAATTGAAGTCGTATCCCTTCACATCGCGGTCACGCAATGAGATGGTGGGTACTCCCTTGATGGCAAAGACCGAGGCATCTGTTCCTCCGGGTTGTGCTGGCCTGGGACGCGGGGGAATGGTGTCCACGGTAAACGGGAAATCAGGATTGATGGCCGGGATGTGTTTCGAGGCTTTTACAAAATCTTCGTACATGGCTTTGGGTACCGCTACCCCGGTTGCGGCCAGCGGGCCTCCATCCCTGTTGAAGAGATTGGATATCTGTTCCAGTTTGTCTTTATGTTGTTCCACCCATGCGGTGGCTCCCAGCAATCCAAACTCTTCGCCGGCAAAAAGCACAAACAGGATGCTTCTTTTTGGTTTTGCCCCTGCAACGGAAAGCAGCCTGGCCGATTCCATGGCAGGTGTAACCCCTACACCGCAATCCACTCCCCCCGCAGCCACATCATAGGAATCCAGGTGACCGCTCACCATCACATATTGATCCGGGTAATGTGTTCCGGTGATCTTTGCGACCACGTTATGGAACTTGACCGGGCCGGGCCGGAAATGGTTCCTGATGTCAAACTCCAGTGCTATGGGTTGTCTTTCCTTTACCAGTTGGTATATATATGCGTACTGGTGTTCATCCAGTTTAATATCGGGTATTGAGGGCAGGTTCTCAAAAGAGGAAGTTTCGCCAAAAACCGTTTCCTTATCCCACAATGCGGTGATGGGAACTGGGGCAGACTGGATCAGACCCAGAATACCGGCTTCTGCCATCTGCCTGTAAAACAGAGCGGGCTCGTCGGAGGTTTTACGCAAACTGTCTTTCAGGGCTTCCTGCATTTCATCTACATTCATTCTCCTGTCACCCGAGCGGGCACGGTAGCGCCGTATGACATCGTTGTTGTGACGGGTCACCTCTTCGTTCAGCTGGATCAGGGAGTCCCTGCGTTTGTCGCCCCGGAAAGACCTGTCCACAGGCCAGCCTGTATTGGTTCCTGTCACCAGCACCCAGGCTCCTTTGAGAACGCCCTTCATCCTGTCAAATTCTGCCTGGGTTTTGGGTTCTATGACCACATGGCCACGTTGCAAGCCTCTTGTCCCGGATGTATAAGAAGGAGTGGCAAAGTGCAGGTGAATGCCGTCACCACCGGGGAGTATCCCGCCATAAATTTTCCCTGACCAGGGACCGCGGCTGAATCCCACGCGTGTCTCGCCTGCCTCTTCAATAGACACCTCCAATCCCCAGGATTTGAACTGCCCGGCAGCCCAAAGGACTGCAGCATTGTAGGCGTCCGATCCCAAGGGCCGTCCTCCTATCCGGTTTGATAGAATGTCCAGGTGTTTCTGCGTCTGGTTGTTGGTGGTCCCCTCATGTATGATCTTTTTGACCACGGCATCCTGTGCCTGTAAATTGGGGGAAAATGCTAAGAGGCTTACTGTCAGCAGCAAGCTGCAATAAATGGGGTTCTTTCTCATCTACTATTATCTGTTTGAATACTAGTGTAACAAATGTAGTGATTTTTCTATCTTTGCGTTATGATCAGGTTCAGAGAAATCGTCAGCGCCTTCATGGTCCTTTTTGCCGTGATTGACATCACTGGTTCTATTCCCATTATCCTGGACATGAAATCCAAAGGGCGTACGTTCAAGCCCTTTTTGGCCACCATTATATCCACTGCCCTGATATTCCTGTTTTTATTTGTGGGAGAAGCCATCCTTGGACTGTTCAGTGTAGACATTTCTTCCTTTGCCGTTGCCGGGTCACTGGTGATCTTTGTCCTGGCAGTGGAAATGATATTTGGTGTAGAGATCTTCAAAAATGACGGACCTCCCGATGCATCCACGATCGTTCCCCTGGTTTTTCCGCTGATAGCCGGAACAGGAACCCTTACCACCGTGCTGTCCCTGCGGGCCGAATACAGCCTGCCCAATGTAGGCATTGCCATTGTGCTCAACATGATCATTGTGTACGTTGTATTGAGGCATGTGAATCTGGCAGAAAAACTGCTAGGCAAAGGAGGAATCTACATTTTGAGAAAATTCTTCGGCATCATCCTGCTGGCCATATCTGTTAAGCTGTTCGCTTCTAACGTAACAGGGCTGTTTACCTGATTGGCTATGAAAAAAAAGGTTTTGCTCTTAATCATGTCTGCTTTTTCCCTGGCTTGCGGATGCTGTAAGGATGAACCCGCCCCGGGAACTGATCCGGTGGAGCAGCCGGACTGGATAGTGGGGGCGGACCTCTCGCTGCTTTCAAGAATCCAGCAGGCAGGAGGCGTATACAAGGACAGCCAGGGCAAAGATGTGGAAATATTCACTTTTTTCAAGGAAAAGGGATTCAATTACGTGCGTGTCCGGCTTTTTGTGAATCCCGACCTGCAATCCACAGCCAGCCAGAACCTGCCCTATGTGCAGGATCTGATAATGAAAGCAAAGGTAAAAGGATATAACGCATTGCTGAATTTTCACTATTCCGACACCTGGGCGGATCCGGGAAAGCAATACAAACCTGCTTCCTGGAACAGCCTGGGAGCCGATGCCCTGGCAGAAAAAGTCTATACCTACACCAGGGAAACGCTATCGCAGCTAGTGGCCAAGGGGGCAGCTCCCGACATGATACAGATAGGGAATGAGATCACCAACGGTATGCTTTGGGACTCGGCCCGGGCCGATGTCTGGACACAGGAATGGAACACCCCCGGGCGCTGGGCGTACTTCTGCCGGGTGCTGTCAAGGGCATCGGAAGCCTGCCGCGAAATTTGCCCCGGTTCCTGGATCATGGTACATATTGACCGTGGAGGAGACAGGGAAACGGCACTGCGCTTTTTCAATAAAATGGAGCAGTACAAAGTGGATTACGATATCATAGGACTGAGTTATTACCCTTTCTGGCACGGCCCCTTATCTAGTTTGCGTTCCTGCCTGAACGGACTGCAGATGAATTTTCCCGAAAAAAAGATCAACCTGGTTGAAGTCGCATACCCCAACCAACCCTGGGGGATCCCGGACAATGCCGGGTATACGCCTGAATATGAAGCTTCACCGGCCGGACAGGCCGCCTTCATGGAAGACTTTATCGATACGCTCAGGGATTTTCCCAATGTGAACGGATTCATGTACTGGTACCCGGAAGAGACCTACATACCGGGCGGAAACATCCTGACACTGCACAGGGGGGTATTTGACATCCATACCGGCAAGTCATTACCGGTGACAGACGTTTTTACCCACTAGGAACCTGCGGGGTTTGCATTTACGGTAGGTTCCCCCGTAAGGCAACGGAAGTTCCCTCGCAGTAGCCAGCCATATGGCTGTAGAAGCGCCCCGGGCAGGGGAACTCAACAGGGGACGGAAAAAAATATTCACCAGCGGATCCAGAGCATTGTTCATTGTCACCAGGGGCGTATTTACGGCTCCAGGATCGGTTGACACTACCTGAATGCCTTTAGATTTTAATCTTTCTGCGAGGGAAAGGGAAGCATAATAAAGCGCCTGCTTGGTATGACCGTAACGGATCACACGCCCGGCCCAGGTTTTCGGTACATGCGTAAGGAATGAAGGCCTTAGCCTGAAAACCAGGCCAAAGTCCACGGTGCAGGACAAGGTAAACAGGACCCGGGCCCCGTCTTCTGTGACCGACCCCTTTTCCAGCTGAGGAACCAAAAGACGCGTCAGATAGAGAGGAGCCCTGTAATTCACCTGGGATATCATCTCATACCCGTCTTCTGTCAGCCGGGTGCTCCGGGGCAGGATCCCTGCGTTGTGAATCAGCCTGTTGATGGTAGTACCCGACAGTGCCGAGGCAAATGACCTGACCGAGGCAAAGGAAGCCAGATCCAGCTGTAACATCCTGATGGAAAGGGATCCTTTGGGATGAATGTACTGTTCCTGCAGTTCCCTGAAAAAAGGCATGGCCGCCTCCGGCAGGAGGCAGGCCATGATCAGTGAATACCCGTTATCGAGTAACGAACGGCAGATCTCGCGGCCCATGCCACCATCTGCTCCGGTGACAATGGCCGTCTTCATCAGGCTTTATTATCCGAGCCCAGTACGTTTATGTTTTTGTGCTTGTAAAGCTCTTTGAGCTTGTCCCGGGCCGGTCCCAAATATTTACGGGGATCAAATTCATCCGGTTTTTCCACAAAAACCTTGCGGATGGCTGCTGTCATTGCCAGCCTGCCATCGGAGTCAATGTTTATCTTGCAAACGGCCGAACCGGCTGCTTTCCTGAGCTGTTCCTCGGGGATTCCGATGGAATCTTTCATTTTGCCTCCATAGCGGTTGATTTCCTCTACGATATCCTGGGGAACGCTTGAAGAACCGTGCAGCACTATGGGGAATCCGGGAATGCGTTTTTCTATTTCCTTAAGGATATCCAACCGGATTTCGGGCTTCTGTCCCGGTTTGAATTTGAAAGCACCGTGGGAAGTTCCTATGGATATGGCCAGGGAATCAACGCCGGTACGCTTTACAAAGTCTTCCACCTCTTCCGGCTGGGTATAGGTGTGATGCTCGGCTTTCACATCATCCTCCACCCCGGCCAGGACGCCCAGTTCGCCTTCAACGGTAACATCAAACTGGTGTGCATAGTCCACCACGCGCCGGGTCAGGGCTATGTTTTCTTCATAAGGCAGGTGTGAACCATCTATCATGACTGAGGAGAATCCGAATTCAATGCAGTTTTTGCATAATTCAAAGGAATCGCCGTGGTCCAGGTGAAGCACTATCGGGATGGGATAACCCAGCTCTTTGGCATACTCGACGGCTCCCTGTGCCATGAAGCGCAGCAGGGTCTGGTTGGCATACTTGCGCGCCCCGCTTGATACCTGGAGAATAACAGGTGATTTTGTTTCCACACAGGCAGCGATGATGGCCTGCAGCTGTTCCATATTATTGAAATTGTAAGCAGGTATGGCGTAGCCACCCTGCATTGCTTTGGCAAACAAATCCCGTGAGTTCACCAAGCCTAGTTCTTTGTACGATATCATATTTTACTTTTTACAGTCTGCAAAGATAAGAGTTTTGCTGTATATTTGGGCCGTAATAAACCGTAAAATAATGAAACCTTACCTGCTGGAGGAAACAAACTGGCATTCTGTGAAAGAAATGGAGTACCAGGTTGCGCTGTTGCCCTGGGGGGCTACCGAAGCTCACAATTACCATCTGCCTTACGGGAGCGATACCTGTATGGCCACACACGTTGCCCGCTGCAGTGCCGCCATTGCCTGGGAACGGGGCGTGAAAGCCCTGGTCCTTCCTCAGATCGCCTATGGGGTGAACTCGGGTCAGATAGACATTCCTTTCTGCATGCACATGAATCCTTCCACTCAGCAACGCATCCTGGAGGACATTGTTACCGTGCTGTTGCACCACAAGGTTAACAAGCTGGTCATTGTGAACGGGCATGGGGGAAATTCCTTTCAGAATGCCATCAGGGAACTGGAGCTCCGTTTTCCCGGCATGTTGATTTGCATGGTCAACTGGTGGCGTGTCTGCCCTGTAAATGAGTATTTTGACAACCCGGGGGACCATGCCGACGAAATGGAAACCTCGGCCATGATAGCCATCCGGCCCGAACTGGTGCTGCCCCTGGAATATGCAGGGAGTGGAAAAGAGCACCGTTTTACCATAAAAGGGCTCCGGGAAAAATGGGCCTGGGTATCCAGGCGCTGGATTTATACCACAGATGACACGGGGGTGGGGGACCCGTCCCTTTCCACACCCGAAAAAGGCAAACGTTTCCTGGACGGCTGCATTGACAAAGTGGCGGATTTCCTGGAAGAATTTTCAAAGATCGAAAAAACAGAGGATTTGTATGAGCGATAAGAAAGCATTGATTTTTTCGGCACCTTCCGGGGCAGGCAAATCTACCGTGGTAAACCATCTTATGGAGACCTTTCCCCGGCTTGATTTTTCCATTACCGCCACCACCAGGCCAAGACGCGGAACAGAAGAAAATGGCAGGGAATATTACTTCATCAGCAGGGATGAGTTCCTGAAACTTATTGAACAGGAAGCCTTTGTGGAGTGGGAAGAAGTGTATAAAGGCAGTTATTACGGCACCCTGAAACTGGAACTCGAACGGATGTGGAACAGGAACAAAGTCGCCGTTTTTGACGTAGATGTGAAAGGGGGAATCAACCTGAAAAAAATATTCGGGGACCATGCCCTTTCGGTATTTGTTGCCCCGCCCTCGCTGGAGGTTTTACGGGAACGCCTTACTAAAAGGGGTACGGATTCGCCGCAGGCCATTGAAGAAAGACTGGCCAAGGCCTCCTTAGAGATGCAGGATGCCCCTTATTTTGACGTGGTCCTGGTTAACGACCACCTGGAAGACACCCTGGACAAAGCCACAGAAATTGTAGCTGCTTTTATTTATTGATATGAAAACCTGCGGATTGTATTTTGGTTCTTTCAATCCCTTCCACATAGGGCATCTTGCCATTGTCAATTACCTTGTTTCCTTTACCACGCTTGACAATGTCCGGCTTGTCGTCTCACCCCTCAATCCGCTGAAGTCCGACCGTGAACCCTGCTTTCAATCGCCCCGGGAGCGATTGCTTCATATACGCAATGTCATGGAAGCAAAGGAACTGCCTGTAGAAGTTACGGATGTGGAATTCAACATGCCCCGTCCGCTTTATACCATCAATACGCTGCATCATTTGCAGGAACAGGAGCCCGGGGTGAACTTCATACTGGTGATAGGAGCAGATAACCTGGAGCGGCTGGAAGAATGGATGGCCTGGGAATCCATTTTAACAGAATTCATCCTTTACGTTTATCCGCGAGAAGGAATCAATGCACAAGCGCTACGCTCAAAATATGTTTCCCGGGCACGGGAAATTGTCCTGCTGCCGGCACCGCTGATAGCCGTCTCATCCACTTTCATAAGGGAAGGTCTGGCTCAGGGTAAAAATATGAATGGGTTTATAGTCTGATTTACAGGTTATGAAAATTTACCGCACAAAGGACATCGGCGTTATAGACCGTTTGTATATGGAAAAAACGGGTGTGAGACAGCAAGATCTGATAGATCGTGCAGCGCTCGCCTTTGTGCAGGCTTTTATATGCGAGGAAAAGAAACCCGGCAGGGTACTGGTGGTCGCCGGCCCGGGCAATAACGGGTCCGATGCACGGTCTGTTGCACGCTTGCTCCCTGAGCATGGGTGGAAGACAGATCTATGGGATTTTTCAGATAAAGACATGTTGGAGGGGCAGCAGGCAGAATGGACAGCTTACCTGGGAACCCTTTCTTCAGGGATTGTGGTGGTTGACGGATTGTTTGGATCGGGACTGACAAGGCCCGTCACAGGCCCTTATGCCCAGATCATTGAGGGGATCAATTCGCTGGATACCAAAGTTTATGCCGTGGATATCCCTTCCGGGTTGCCCGGTGACGGCATGCCTTTTACCAGCGGGGCGGTGGTGAAAGCCTCGGCAACTTTTACTTTTCAGTTTCCCAAATTGTCTTTCTTTTTTGCCGAGAACTACCCTTATGTGGGCCGCTGGGAGGTTCTTGACATTGGGATGGGAGGGATGGTTTACCCCGAGGTTGAAACACCTTTCAGGATGACAGAAGAGTCTGATATCCATAATCTTTTTCCCCGCAAAAGACACCCCTTTTCTTTCAAGAACAACTACGGACACGCCCTGCTTATAGCAGGGAGCGTGGGTAAAATGGGAGCTGCCATTCTTTCTGCCCGTTCCTGCCTGCGCGTGGGTACCGGCCTGCTGACAGCCCACCTTCCGGGCCGGGGAGAGATTCCCATGCAGACATCTTTGCCCGAGGCCATGGTTTCCCTGGACAGCCACCGGGATGTGGCCGGTGACCTGCCGCAGGGGCTCCTAACACCAAAACCACCGTATACTGCCATAGGAGCCGGACCTGGTCTGGGAAAATCCCCGGAAACGGCCGACCTGTTATTGAACCTGCTTAAATGGTGCGGCAACAAAACACCCTGTCCATCGCTGGTGCTGGATGCAGATGCCCTGAACATCATTTCTGAGCATCCGGGCATGATGGAACACCTGCCCAGGGGAACGGTGCTGACACCCCATCCCGGAGAATTCGACCGTCTGGCCAGGGCCAGTGGCATGGCCCGTGCCGAGAGCTCTTACCTGAGGGCCATACAGGCCATTGAAATGGCGGTGGAACACAAGATCATTGTTGTGCTCAAGGGAAGGTATACCCTGATAGCGACACCAACAGCCCCCCACTGGTTCAATCCCGCAGGAAATCCGGCCATGGCCACCGCCGGCAGTGGTGATGTCCTGACAGGGATCATCCTGGGGTTGCTTGCACAGGGATATGAATCCCGGACTGCAGCCGTTTTAGGCGTATGGCTTCATGCCAGGGCAGGAGACAGGGCTGCTGCGGAGGGAAGATTTCTCCTGGCTGGAGATATTATTGAGAATCTGTGACTTTTTTCCCGAAAACAGACCACGGGGCCACTATCTGGACCGGTTCCCTGCTGACCGGATGGATAAATGCCAGGCGGTAAGCATGCAGGGAAATACCCCCGTCCGGATTGGCATGCCCTGCACCGTATTTGAGATCGCCTTTAATGGGACACCCCATGGCCGCCAACTGGCAGCGGATCTGGTGGTGCCTTCCTGTCATAAGTTCAATTTCCAGCAAATGGTAATTCCGGATGCTTCCCAGCACCTTGTAGCGCAACCTGGCCTCCTTGGCCCCATGCGCCGGTTTATCCAGGGCATATGATTTGTTCTGCTTCTCGTTTCTGGTCAGGTAATGCACCAGGAGCGCCTCGTCTTGTACGGGTTTATTCTTAACAAGGGCCAGGTAGGTTTTGGTGACCACCCCTTGGTTAAACATCCTGTTCATGCGCCCGAGCGCTTTGGAAGTCTTGGCAAAAAGACAGAGTCCGCTCACCGGGCGGTCCAACCGGTGGGGTACGCCAACAAATACATTTCCGGGCTTTGCGTCCCTTTCTTTAAGAAATTGCTTGAGGGCTTCGCTCAGCGGGGTATCTCCCGTGATATCTCCCTGAACAATTTCTCCCACCCGTTTATTGACCACTATAAGATGGTTATCCTCGTAGAGGATGCGGGTGACCAGGTCCGTCAGGATTGCATATGACATGGTGACAAAGATAGTCAATCCCGTAAACTGCCAACCTGTCAGCAAATGTCTTTTGGCATAAGTATTGAGTATGACAGGGCAGTAATCTGAATATAATCATTAAAGAACAAATAAATTATGGGTAAAATTATTGGTATAGACCTGGGAACCACCAACTCCTGCGTTGCCGTCATGGAAGGTAACGAACCGGTAGTAATCATCAATTCGGAAGGAAAACGCACAACCCCTTCAGTGGTTGCATTTGCAGACAATGGTGAACGCAAGATAGGTGATCCCGCAAAACGTCAGGCAATTACAAATCCTTTGAAAACCGTTTATTCTATCAAGCGTTTCATGGGAGAAACTTTTGACAAAGTGGCGCTGGAACGCAACCGGGTTTCGTATGCTGTGGAAAAAGGAGACAACAATACGCCCAGGGTTAAGATCGATGAGCGTTTGTACACTCCGCAGGAAATATCTGCCATGGTCCTGCAAAAGATGAAGAAAACTGCAGAGGATTTTCTCGGACAGGAAGTGACCGAAGCTGTGATAACCGTTCCCGCCTATTTCAGTGACTCGCAAAGGCAGGCAACCAAGGAGGCCGGCGAAATTGCAGGGCTCAAGGTCCGCCGCATCATCAACGAGCCAACGGCTGCTTCACTGGCCTATGGTCTTGACAAGAAGCACAAGGACATGAAGATTGCCGTATATGACCTGGGAGGCGGTACTTTTGACATATCCATACTTGAACTGGGAGACGGAGTGTTTGAGGTGAAATCTACCAACGGTGACACGCACCTGGGAGGCGATGACTTTGACCAGACTGTGATTGACTGGCTGGCCGGAGAATTTGCTTCTGAAAACAGCGGACTGGACCTGAGGAAGGACCCCATGGCCCTGCAGCGCCTGAAAGAAGCTGCCGAAAAGGCCAAGATCGAACTCTCCAGCCAGAATTCCACAGAGATCAACCTGCCGTACATCATGCCGGTGGACGGGATGCCCAAGCACCTTGTCAAAACATTGACCAGGGCAAAATTTGAACAACTCATAGACAACCTGGTGCAGCGCACCGTGGAACCGTGCAAGAAAGCACTCTCAGATGCCGGAATGAAGGCATCCGATATTGATGAAGTTATTTTGGTGGGTGGCTCCACCCGTATACCGGTCATTCAGCAACTGGTGCAAAATCTGTTTGGAAGAGTACCCGATAAAAGTGTCAATCCGGACGAAGTTGTTGCCATTGGTGCTGCCATTCAGGGCGGCGTGTTGTCGGGAGATGTCAAGGACGTGCTTCTGCTGGACGTCACCCCGCTCAGCCTGGGCATTGAAACCCTTGGCGGCGTAATGACAAAGCTCATAGAAGCCAATACAACCATACCTACCAAAAAATCTCAGGTTTTCTCCACAGCCAGTGACAACCAGCCTTCTGTAGAGATCCACGTGCTGCAGGGGGAAAGGTCCATGGCCAGGGATAACAAGACCATCGGACGTTTCCACCTGGACGGCATTGCCCCGGCCCCGCGTGGCATTCCCCAGATTGAAGTATCCTTTGATATAGATGCCAACGGCATATTGAACGTCTCGGCAAAGGACAAGGGAACGGGCAAGGAACAGAAGATCCGCATTGAGGCTTCCTCCGGTTTGACCGAAGCCGAGATAAAAAAGATGAGGGATGAGGCCAAAGCCAATGAAGAAGCCGACAAAAAGGAAAGAGAACGCGTAGATAAGATAAACGAAGCCGACAGCATGATCTTCCAGACGGAAAAACAGCTCAAGGAGTATGGTGACAAATTGCCTGAAGACAAGAAAACCCCGATCCAGGAAGCCCTGAATCAGTTGAAAGAGGCCCATAAGTCACAGGATGCCGGAGCAATTGACAGTGCCATGGAAACTCTTAACAAAGCATGGCACGCCGCCTCGGAAGAAATGTACAAAGCTTCGCAGGCTTCCGGCGCCGGAGCACAACAGCCCCCCTTTGAAGGAGGTGCCCCCAATAACGGGGCAGGAGCCGCACAGGAAGAAGGAGAAGTCAAGGATGTAGATTTTGAGGAGGTCAAATAAGATGCAGGCTGAAAAAAAGAAACATCAGGCCCAGGACGGGCCTGATGTTCCCCATTTTGATAAGGATACCACGGCATCGGCACCGGAGGTGAACGGGAAGGCGCCCGGGCAGGAAACAACGGAGCAAAAAACGCCTGAACAGGACACACCCGACCTGTCCCAGCTGCAGCTTAAGCTGGATCAGACCAATGACAAACTGCTCAGGTTGCAGGCAGAATTTGACAATTACCGCAAACGCACGGCAAAGGAACGCCTGGAGCTGATTTTAACAGCCTCTGAAGATGTGATAAAGGGTATGCTCCCGGTGCTGGATGATTGCCAGCGGGCTCTCAGAACACTGGAAAAACTGGAAAATGCAGATCCGGTATCTGTGGAAGGAGTGAATTTGATATACAGCAAATTGCTGACATACTTACAAGGAAGGGGATTGAAGATCATTGAGGCAACAGGAAAACCGCTGGATACGGATTTTCATTGTGCCGTGGCAAAAACTCCCGTTAAAGAAAAAAAACTGAAGGGAAAGATAGTGGATGTTGTTCTGGAGGGATATACCCTGAACGGAAAAGTAATCAGGTTCGCTAACGTGGTAGTGGGCGAATAAGATACAATATGTCAAAAAGAGATTTTTACGAAGTATTGGGCGTAGACAAGAGCGCCTCTGCGGAAGAGATCAAGAAAGCTTACCGGAAAAAAGCCCTGCAATTCCATCCGGATAAGAATCCCGGTAACAAGGAAGCGGAAGAGAAATTCAAAGAAGCGGCCGAGGCCTACGACGTTCTGAGCGATCCGTCCAAAAAATCGCGTTACGATCAGTTTGGCCATGCGGGTGTGGACGGGATGGGTGCCGGCGGACCAGGCGGATTTGCAGGCGGGTTCACCATGGACGATATTTTCTCCCGCTTTGGAGATATTTTCGGCGGGGCATTCGGGGGCAATCCCTTTGGGAGCGCCTTTGGCAGCCAGGCCGGCACCCGGCGTGGGGTGAGACGCGGATCCGATATCCGCATCCGGGTGAAACTGAACCTGGAAGAGATTGCTCATGGAGCCGATAAGGTGGTAAAGATCAACAAACTCAAATCCTGCAGCCATTGTGGGGGAAAAGGAGCCGTTTCAGAATCCGACATGAAAAAATGTCCCACCTGCAACGGTTCGGGAGTATTTACAAGGATTACTCATACTTTCCTGGGACAGATGCAAAGCAGCAGTCCCTGTCCTCAATGCAACGGCGAGGGCAAGACCATCACCAATCCCTGCAACGTTTGCAAAGGGGAGGGTGTTATCAAGCAGGCCGAGGAGATATCCTTTTCCATTCCCAAAGGAGTGGAAGAAGGGATGCAGCTTACCATTTCGGGTAAGGGGAATGCCCCCAAAAGAGGGGGTGTCAACGGCAACCTTTTGGTTGTCATTGAAGAAGAACCCCATCCACAACTGCAGCGTGACGGGCATGATCTGATCTATACACTCTTTTTGTCTGTCGCCCAGGCGGCATTGGGAGATGATGTGGAAGTCCCCACCGTAGACGGGAAGGTTAAGATCAAGATTGAACAAGGAACCCAGAGCGGTCGTATTTTGCGTCTCCGGGGCAAGGGACTGCCCGATGTAAACAGCTACGGTACAGGAGATCTTCTTGTATTTGTACAGGTGTGGATACCTAAGAAACTTACCCGGCAGGAGAAGGAAATTTTTTCAAAACTAAAGGATTCACCTAATTTTGCACCGGATCCTGACAAAGAGGAACGGAATTTCTTTGACAGGATGAAAAAAATGTTCTCGTAATGAAACTTCTTGCCAAACAATTACCAGCTCTGCTAGCAGCGCTGGTTTCTGTTTTTTCAGGCCTGCAGGCACAGGTCCCCGTCCTGTCCGGTTATTACGGGATGCCTGTTCGTGTGGAACCTATCTCTCTGAGCGGGAGCATGGGTGAATTCCGGGCCGCGCATTTTCATACCGGTCTTGATTTCAGGGTAGGGGGCGTTTCCGGTGCCCCGGTATATGCTGTGGCGGACGGCTACATTTCACGCATCACGGTTTCCGGCGGAGGCTACGGGAATTGCCTGCTGGTATCACACCCCAACGGGACCATCTCACTGTACGGGCATCTGGATGCTTTTTCCCCGAAGGTGGCAGCTTATGTTGAACAGGAACAATACCGCAGGGAAAGTTTCAAAATCTCCCTGGATTGTCCTCCTGAGATGTTCCCGGTACAAAAAGGCGAGCAGATAGGAAAAGCAGGCGACACGGGCGATTCGGGCGGACCCCATCTGCATTTTGAGATCCGGTACCGGGACTCATTGTACGAAAACTCCCCGGTTACGGCAAACCTGCTCGGTCATGGTGTCTTTAAACCGGATGATACGTTGTCGCCCGAATTCAGAACAGTACGTTTTTATGGATTCAGTACATCGGAAGAAGGAGTACCCTCCACGCGCCTGGTCACAGGCCTGGAAGGCAGCAACAATAACGTGACGGTCAACGTCCCGGACACTTTTTTTGTGGCAGTGGAAGCCATTGACCGCATGAACAACACATCTTTCCGGATGGCCATTCAGACCTGGGAGGTATTCCTGGATCAGGAGCCGTTGTACCGGTTCAGTAATCAGGACCTGCCTTTGGACTGGACCCGTTATATCCTCTCCCTGATTCATTACCCCGATAGAAGCCGTAACGGAAGAAGCCTGCTAAAAACCTGGGTTGAACCGGGCAATGTGCTAATAGACAGGATGTACGCACCCACAGGGGGTTTGTTCACTTTGCCCGATACCCTTTCTCATTCCTTGCGTATCGTAGTGCATGACGCAGCGGGCAACAGCACCGCAAGGACTTATTCGGTCAGAAGAAAAAGCGGCCTGGAAGCCCTTGTATCCCCCGGGGAAAAGGACATGCATGTGCCTGCCGGAGGACTTGCTCCGGAGGAGTACTGGCAGCATTTCTATTGGGACAGGGAAAATTGCTTTGCAGCACGTGACATCCGCATCACAGTTCCCCAAAAGGCACTTTACAGGGATATCCTGTTCAATGTCACACGTGAGGGCGTACTGGAATGGCAACTGCATACGTCCGACGATCCGCTCCATTTGCCCATGCTGGTTGAACTCAGGGTACCGGACACGATACCTGCGGAATTACATGAGAAGGTTGTTGTAATGCGTATGCAGGACAGCGCCCGGGATCCCCACCGGCAGGCTGCCGATCCACGCCTTTGGAGGTCTGTCGGCGGTGTATGCACAGATAGCCTGGTTACCTTTACCACCAGTTCCTTTGGCCGGTTCCGGATTGATGTGGATACGATTCCTCCCGTTGTGACCGCCTCCTTTTCCCGCGGGACCGATCTGCGTGGACGCAAAAGCTTATATTTCACCATAAAGGACGAATGTTCCGGCATCCGTGAATATAAAGTCACCATGGATGGGAAGTGGATCCTGGGTGTGCATGACCCAAAACGCTCCCGGGTTACCTGCAAGCTTGATCCGGAAAGGATTACCAGGGGCACAAAACACCAGGTACTGCTGCAGGTAACCGATCAGAAGAAAAATATTACAGACTATCAGACTGAATTTTTATGGTAAAAATGAAAAAAAGCCCTATGTACGATCCCCGGGAAGGGATAACCGCTTTAGGCCTGATGTCCGGGACCTCCCTGGACGGGCTGGACCTGTGCCTGGCCCGTTTTACCCTCCATAATGGAAAATGGTCCTATGCCATAACTCAGGCAGATTCGGTCACTTATCCCGCGGAGCTGAAAAATGCCCTGTCAACGGCTCAAACCATGACGGCCCTGGATTATGCCCGGTTACACTCCGATTACGGAATATACCTGGGTGAGCAGGTCCGTTTGTTTATGGAAAAGTATGGAGTAAGGCCGCAGCTGGTGGCATCGCACGGTCACACCATTTTTCACCAGCCTTCCATCAGGCTTACAAGCCAGATAGGAAGCGGGGCAGGCATTGCCGCTGAAAGCGGAATCCCGGTTGTCTGTGATTTCAGGACCACCGATGTGGCACTTCACGGCCAGGGAGCCCCGCTGGTACCGGTGGGTGACCGGAATCTTTTCGGCGATTATGATTATTGTCTGAACCTGGGGGGATTTTCAAACATATCTTCCGAGGCTCCTGACGGGTCAAGAAAAGCTTATGACATCACAGCCGTCAATTACGTGCTGAATCATTACACCCGACTTGAAGGGGAAGATTATGATAAAGACGGGCTTCGCGCCCGCCGGGGGAAAGTGCATGAAGCCGTTCTGGATGCTTTGGACCGGCTCCCGTTCTATAAGCAGGGAGGACCCAAATCCCTGGGCAGGGAATGGGTGGAAGAAGAAGTGTTTCCCCTGATAGATTCCTTTGGCCTGGGCACTGATGATGTCCTGGCCACCTATTGTGAGCATGTGGCGGTACAGACGGCATCTCATGTAAAGCCCGGATCCAGGGTGCTGGTTACCGGCGGAGGAGCTTTCAACCGGTATTTAATGGAACGGATGGCCGAAAGGGCACCCCGGGTGGTTTATTTCATTCCCGATGCACTGACCGTAAATTTCAAGGAAGCGCTCATCTTTGCTTTTCTTGGTGTGCTTTATGTATGCGGTATTCCGTCCTGCCTTTCTTCCGTGACGGGGAGCCTGCATGATAATATTGGCGGAGCCCTTTATAAATGTTGATAAAAAGTTTGGGTAAAAGGAAAAAAACGCTACCTTTGCAAGCCCAAAATTAACACCACACGTACTGAGATGGACTTAATTAAAGTAGCAGAGCAAGCATTTAACGGAAACAGCAAGACTTTTCCGGAATTTAAATCAGGTGATACCATTACGGTAACCTATATCATTAAGGATGAAACCAAGGAACGTCTGCAGAAATTCCGCGGGGTATGCATCCAGCGCAAAGGCTCCGGAGCATCGGAAACCTTTACGGTAAGAAAGATGTCGAACGGAGTGGGTGTTGAACGTATCTTTCCGTACAACTCACCTTTCATTGATTCCATTGAAGTCAACAAATACGGGAAGGTCCGCCGCGCACGCATTTTCTACCTGCGGAACCTTACCGGTAAGAAGGCCCGCATCAAAGAAAGAAGGGTCGTTATTGAGAAACCTGCAGAGGCCTAAAAATCATGGCCCCGTAGCTCAACTGAATAGAGCATTTGACTACGGATCAAAAGGTTACAGGTTTGAATCCTGTCGGGGTCGCAAAAGTGAGGATGACTGAAAAGGTCATCCTATTTTTTTAAGCCGAGGCTTCAATCCTTCCCTGCTGGCAGTCTGTCCGGAAGGTCGCTTCCACCACAAAGCCGGGAAACTTTTTCTTTAGCCGAGGTTTCCACCTCCCCTGCAGACGGTTGCCTGAGTGTTAAGAACGGAGTGCTTTTACTTTTAAGCCGAGGCACTCCGTTCTTAACACTCAGGCAACCTTGCAGTTTATGCGTATAGCTGCTCAATTTTCCGTCTAGTGGTCTTTCAAGGCGGTACGCCAAATTCATTTGGCGCTTATAAAAGGCGCTGCTTCGCAGCACCAATTATTGTTTCTTGTTGCTTTGTGGGAGGTGGTAAGTGATGGCTTTGTTACAAAAACCCTTAACCAACTATTATTATGTGTGTTATGGGCGTGAACGCTATTTTCACAACTTACCACCTCCCTGGATTTCAGCGGTTTTGCAGGAAGGTGGTAAGTAACAAGTATGTTACAAAAACGCACAACACCCTGTATATATGCGCATTAGAAGCGCTGTTGCGTTTTTCGCTACTTACCACCTACCCCGGTTTTTACGTTTTTTCCGAAATTTTGGGGGAAGGTGGTAAGTAACAAGTATGTTACAAAAACACACAAAAGTCTGTAAGTGTGTACGATATAAGCATGTGACCATTTTTAGCTACTTACCACCTCCCTGGATTTCAGCAATTTTTAGGGGAGGTGGTAAGTAACAACTATGTTACAAAAATGCATAACAGACAGTATGTGTGCGTATTAAAAACATGTTCACGTTTTTCACTAATTACCACCTCCCAATCAAACCAATTCAAAAAAGGTTAGGACCTTGTCGGCACAGGAAGGAGGTGGAACCTCATGCGCCAAATTTGGGATAGAAATTACATTAACGGCTGTATATTAGAAGCATACATTTTGTTTGCGACAAAAATGGCGCGGGAGGTTCCACCTCCTTTTTGTTGGGCTCAAAGCGAAGCAGGGCGTGTGGCAGTCTCCTCCGCAAGGCGTGTCCACCCCCGGACACGGGCAGGGGGAGAGGCCCAATGGATACAAGTGGTCGCAGACCACGCAGAAGACGTTGCGAGGGGCCGGAGCACAGCAAGTTGATAAACTTGCGAAGCGGAGTCCTTCCGGAGGAGAACTGCCACACGCTGCGAAGTTCGAACCTAATAAATGAAAGAAGCCGGCAAAATCACTTTTTAGTCGGCGCCATTTTTATTGAAGATTGCCTACCTTTGTTTTCATGAAACTGTACTTGCCTTCGGATGAGGAAATAACACTGTCTTCGGAAGAAGAAATGACACTGCCTTTGGTGGAAGGCGTGAAATGCGGATTTCCCTCGCCTGCAGAGGATTTTTCCGATATGCGGCTCAATATCACCGAGGAGATCGTGAAGAATCCTGCCTCTACATTCTATGCGCGGGTGAGCGGCAACAGCATGATCAATTACGGGATAGGGGACGGGGATATCCTGGTGGTGGACAAATCGGTGGACCCGTACGACGGGTGCATTGCCATCTGTTATGTGGACGGTGAATTCACGCTCAAGCATGTTGAGAAGCATGAAGACCACATCCTGCTGGTGCCGGGGAATAAAAAATACAAGTCAATCCGGATCACAGCCGACAATCATTTCATCATCTGGGGCATTGTCCGTTATGTGATCAAAAAACTCTGACCATGTATGCGCTGGCCGATTGCAATAATTTCTTCGTCAGTTGTGAAAGGGTATTCAACCCGGGCCTGAACGGACGTCCGGTCATTGTTCTGTCCAACAACGACGGGTGTGCCGTATCGCGCAGCAACGAAGCCAAGGCCCTGGGCATCACAATGGGTGTTCCCCTTTACCAGATCAGGGATATTGTAGAAAAACACAAGGTGGCCGTATTTTCTTCCAATTTTTCCCTTTACGGGGATATGTCCAAGCGCGTGCACCTGACACTGCGGCAGCTGGCTCCTGCCATAGAGATTTATTCCATTGACGAAGCTTTCCTGGACCTGCGCGGCATGGAGCACACAGACCTGGATGCGTTTGCGAAGAAGGCCTCGGCGTTATGCCTGAAAAACACAGGCATCCCTGTATCCATAGGTGTTGCATCCACCAAGACACTTGCCAAGATTGCCTCCAAGGAATGCAAACACCGTCCGGAATTGCAGGGAGGTTATTTCCTGCACAAACAGGAAGAGATTGACCAGATTTTGCCCACTGTTCCGGTGGAGGATATCTGGGGCATAGGGCGCCGGTTATCTAAAATGCTGCATTCCCATGGGGTACAGACGGCAGCCGGTTTTATACAATTGCCTCCGGAGTGGGTGCAGAAGCAGATGAGCATTACCGGGTTGAGGACATGGAAGGAATTGCAGGGAGAATCATGCATTGATTTTTCGGACCATGTGCCACCCAAGAAGCAGATCTGTATATCCCGCAGTTTTGCCCGTGAGATCACAGATTACGTGAAACTTTCCGAACAGGTTTCATTGTTTGCTTCCATGGTATGTGAAAAACTTCGCAGGCAAAAAAGCGCTGCTTTTCAAGCCATTGTCTTTGTCCTGACCAACCGTTTCAAGGCAAATGTCCCGCAGCAGTATGAAAGCCGTCTGATCACCTTCCCGGTTGCAACATCCAGCACCCTTGAGATCAACCGGGCCGTACTCAAGGAACTGTATTTCCTTTTCCGCAAGGGCTACGCCTACAAGAAGGCCGGTGTCATCCTGACCGGCATCATTCCAGACAATGCGGTTCAATTGGATTTGTATGATACGACAGACCGGTTGAAACATGCACGCCTGATGAAGGTCATGGATGAGGTCAACACCCGGATCGGGCGGGGCACCCTGGCCATGGCCACCGAATCTGCAGAAGGCGTTAAAATGTACCGTCAGCACCTCTCTCCGCAATATACCACCCGGTGGTCCGATATCCCGGTAGTAAAATCTTCCTAATAAACTATAAAAAATAGTTGCATAACTAAAATATTTAGTTATATTTGCAGTGTAAACATGTTTTTATCATGAAACTCACTGCAAAAGAAGAAGAAATCATGTCCTTTTTCTGGGACAAAGGACCTCTCTTTGTACGAGAGCTCCTGGATTGTTATAGTCAGCCAAGGCCGCATTTCAATACCTTATCCACCATAGTGCGTAGCCTGGAGGAAAAAGGATTTCTGGACCACAAGGCCTTTGGCAATTCTTACCAGTATTTTCCCGTTGTAAGCCGTGAAGAATTCAGCAAGTCTTCACTTAATGGAGTTATCCGGAAATATTACAGCAGTTCTGCCTTCAGCGTCGTGTCTTCCCTTATAGAGGAAGAGGCCATTTCGTTAAGCGATCTGAAGAAGCTTATTGCCGAGGTGGAACGCAGAAACGGTTGACCATGGGAGCATTTGTCACATATGTATTGGAAACGGGTGTTTTCCTGTTATTTTTCTACCTGTTCAACCGGCTTTTTTTATCCGGGGAAACTTTTCACAGGTTCAACCGCATAGTATGGCTGCTCATAGTTCCGGTTTCCCTGATCCTCCCGTTCTGCATTCCGGGATCCTTTGATCCACTAGCCTGGTTTGGCCTGCAGGAAGCGCAAGGGCAGGGGGCCATCCATCCGGAAGATATAACCCCGCTGGTGTCAGATCCGTCTGAACTTTCAGGTTCCACCGTGCGTTTGGTGCAATGGTTCCTTTTGATTTACTTCACCGGTGTTTTGGTCAGTTTCATTTTCTACATCATTTCTTACATCAGGCTAACTTCTATCTTGAGGAAAAACAAAGGTAACGGAAGGGCTGCCGCTTACGGGAACCTTCTGGCGCAATGCATTGAAATGACGGGTATAAGCAGGAAAGTCAGGCTTATAGTCCATACATACGAGATAGCTCCCTTCAGCTGGATGCATTATATTGTGGTATCTGAACAGGATATGATCGAGGACGGGAGGGATATCCTTATCCATGAACTGTCCCACGTCCGTAAAGGACATTCATGGGACCTGATAATGACAGACTTACTCATTCTTTTCCAATGGTTCAATCCCGCTGCCTGGCTTCTTAAGCAATCCATGCAGCAGGTCCATGAATTCCAGGCCGATGACGCTGTCCTGAAAGCCGGTGTAAATGCAAAACAGTACCAATTATTATTAATAAAAAAAGCTGTTGGCACAAGACGCTACTCCATGGTCAACAGCTTTAATCACAGCAAACTTAAAAAAAGAATCACTATGATGTGGAAAAAGAAATCAAGCAAATGGGCGTTTGCAAAGTGCATATACGCTCTGCCTCTCGCGTTCATAGCCGTAACGGCCTTTGCAACGCCTGAAATCTCCGGCACGTTGTCCGGGATTTCCTCTGTCAAAGATATAAAAATTTCTTTGCCGCAGGATATCAAACCCCAGGCCCTGCCCGTAACTGCAACGGTACCGCCACCGCCCCCTGTACCCGCTGCCGCCATTCCCGCTAAGCAGGATTCTGTGTTTCCTTTGGCCCTGTTAGACACCAAGCCATTGTTTGCCAATGGCAAAGACGAGAATGAGTTTACCAAATGGATTATTAATAACATGAAATACCCGGAAGAAGCCAAGAAAAAAGGGATTCAGGGAAGGGTTATTGCCAGTTTTGAGCTGTCTGAAACAGGACAGGTGGTCAATGCAAAAATTCTCAGGGGAGTAAGTCCTGAACTGGACAACGAAGTCTTACGCGTTCTGATGTCTTCTCCCGTTTGGGAACGTCCCGGGCAGAATATGGGGAAAACAGTAAGGGTCAGGTATAATTTTCCCGTAAACTTTCAACTACCCAAGAAAGAAGAATCTAAGGCTCCGGAAGGGACAAAGTAAGCTCAAAGATTCCTATCTTTGAGCATGAAAAAATGCATCATATCACTGTTATTGCTGCTGGCTGTCGCTTGCAGCAATTTTTCTTCTATAGAGAAATACCGCATTGGAAAGCCCGAAGATTCGGAAATAATCATGCCTCTTTTCACCAACCAGGTCCCGGAAGAGCTGCAGTTCCTGCGTCTGAAAGCAGGTCCGCTCAACCGGAGAGACATGAAATCAGATCTGTATGCCACCCTTAAGTCCAGGATGATGGCCACGGTCCTGGATACGGCCAACACCGGGGTGGGAATTGCTGCCCCGCAAGTGGGTATTAGTAAACAACTTGTTGCCGTACAGCGTTTTGACAAAGAAGGAGAACCTTTTGAGTTTTATGTCAATCCCATAATTGAAAACTACAGCCAGGAGACCAAATGGGGCTGGGAAGGTTGCCTTTCGGTGCCCGGAGAAAGAGATACCGTACTGCGTTCTACGCAGGTGGTCATAACTTACCGGAACCCGGATTCCTGGGAGATCGTCCGCGATACGGTCTCAGGCTTTACGGCTGTTATTTTCCAGCACGAGATCGATCACCTGTACGGGAAGCTATATATCGACTGATATTATCTGCCATCATGGCAATCAGGCGCTTGCGCGCTTCTATCGAGGCCCAGGCTATGTGCGGCGTAAGGAACAGTTTTGATTTATCCGTTACCCGCCGGTAACAATGATCCGCCGGAAGCGGCTCGGTACTGAAAACATCCATTCCAGCACCGGCCAGCCGGTTTTCGTTTAAAGCCTCCACCAATGCACGTTCATCCACAATGGCCCCTCGCCCCAAGTTGAAAAGATAAGCCGAAGCCTTCATCTTATCCAGCTCGGCTTTCCCTATCAAACCGCGGGTCTTGTCATTGAGCGGAGCGTGGATGGTCACCAGGTCGCTCGTCCGCAGCAGTTCGTCCAGGTCCAGGCGCCTGTACAGCCCGCCGGCGCGTTCCTGTCCGCTGGTGGAAAAATAAACCACTTCCATCCCGAAAGCCGAGGCGATGGCTGCCACTTTCCTTCCGATCGCCCCCAACCCGATGATCCCCAGCCGTTTTCCGCTCAGCTCATGGAAATACCTGCCCCCAAAGTGGGTAGGCAGGCCGCTGGCCGGGTAGGCTTCCGAGTGGGCGTATTCATTGAAATAGGGGCCCTGCTGCACGCAGCAAAGGATATGCAGGAAGGCGGTCTGTGCCACACTGTCTGTTGAATAGCCTGCTACGTTCATTACTGGGATGCCTTTCTCGGCCGCGTAGTCCAGGTCTATGGGATCCAGGCCCGTTGCCGCAACACAGATCAGTTTCAGGTTTCCGGCAGCCTGTATCTGCGCTTTGCCCAGTTTTACCTTATTCAGTAGTACAATATCTGCCTTTTCAATACGCGCAATGACTTCTTCCGGCCGCGTATTGTCGTATACTGTAAGCTCCCCGAATTGTCTGAGAGGGGCCAGGTCTATATCTCCACCCATAGTGGCGGCATCAAGAAAAACAAGTTTCATCATATGGCAATGATTCACGGGCGGTTTGGCGTGTCCCATTGGTGGGTCTGCGTACAGCGGATCATCAGGCTCTGGTCTCCCACAACCATTTTGAAATCACCTTCTTCCAATACCCATTTGGTGTCAATGCCTACAAAGGCAAGGTCGCTTGCCTTGATCTTCAGGGTGACGGTCTTTTGCTCTCCGGGTTTCAGGGATATCTTATCAAAAGCCCTCAGGCGCCGGTTGTCCGGCATGAGCGAGGCGTACAGGTCAGAAGAATATAGCAGTACGCTTTCCTTTCCTTCCACCTTGCCGGTATTTTTCACATCCACGGTAAAGACCAGCTCATCTGCTGCCGTGAAGGTTGTCTTGTCTGCTTTCAGGTTGGAATATTCAAAGGTCGTGTAACTGAGTCCGTACCCGAAAGGCCACTGAATGTTCGTGTTGGCAAAGTAATCGTATGCGCCTTCTATGGTGGAACGCACCTCGCATACTTTATAATCGTAAGTTGTATACCCGTTGCAGCAACTGGGATAAGTATAGGAGAGCCTGCCACTGAAATTGGCATCACCTGCAAGCAGACCGGCCAGCGCATCTCCACCGTAATTACCCGGCAGCATGATATTCACAATGGCCGAAGCCAGTGGTACCAGGTCAACGATCACGCGGGGACGCCCCTCGTTCAGGATCATCACGATAGGTTTTCCGGTTTTGGCCAGTGCTTTGACCAGGTCTGCCTGGTTGGGCGAGATGAAAAGGTTGGGGATATTGCCGGTAGTTTCGCAATAGGAATTCTCCCCGATGCATACCACAATGTAATCTGCCAGCGCAGCAGCGGCTACTGCTTTTTCAATTTCCGGTTCGTTTTCAGCTGTCCAAAAAGCCATTTCATTGTAAATGACCCCGGGTTCGTAGATAACGTTATCCTTTCCGAATTTATTCTCAAGAGCCTCCAGAATGGTATTGAAATGCGCTGTAAACCTGTCGATTCCGCTTCCCTGCCAGGTATAGCTCCATCCTCCGTTCAGACCGCGCATGGTATGGGCATTGGGCCCGGCGACCAGGATTTTTTTGCCTTTGGGCAACGGGAGGATCGCTTCCTCATTCTTCAGCAGCACCATCGATTCTTCGGCGGCTTTCAGAGATACTGCTGCGGCTTCTGCAGATGCAAATTCGGGGTAGTCATCTTTTACGGTGTAAGGAGTTTCAAAAAGGCCGAGGCGGAACTTCAGGCGCAGGATACGCCTTACGGCATCGTCTATGCGGCTCATGGGTACCTTGCCTTCTTCCACCAGCTCCTTCAGGTCTATGCAAAACTGCCAGCTGGAAGGCACCATGGCCATATCCACTCCGGCATTGATGGCCATTTTTACGGCTTCTTTGTATGACGAGGCAATACGGTCGCGTTCATACAGGCTGGTGATATCGGCCCAATCGGTAACGATCATACCGTCCCAGTTCAATTCTTCCTTGGCCCACCGGGTGAGGAGTATGGGGTTGGCCACCCCGTTCACTCCATTGATGGTGGAAGAATTTGTCATCAGGGAGAGTGCTCCGGCGCGCATTGCTTCCAGGAAGGGGGCAAATTGCTTTTCCCGCAGGTCCTGGTCGTTGATTATGGCCGGGGTACGGTCAAGTCCGTTGGCCGGAACGCCGTAGCCCATATAATGCTTAAGGCAGGCTGCTATGTTTTGGCTGCCTATGTTGTTTAGATCCGCTCCCTGCAGGCCTTTCACCACTTCACTCCCGATAGCTCCCCCAAGGAAGCAATCCTCACCGTAGCCTTCCCACTGCCGGGGCCATGCCGGCTGACGTCCCATATCCATTACAGGACTGAATGTCCAGGGGATCCCGGCTGCCCGTGTTTCATAGGCGGTGATTTCCCCGGTCCTGCGGGCCAGTTCCCTGTTGAAGGTGGCTGCCATGTTGACCCCCTGTGGAAAAAGGGTGCCATCGGCCACATAGGTGGACCCATGGATCTGGTCCAGGCCGTACAGACAAGGGATTCCTATCGCTTCCAGGGATTTGTCCTGAACGATCTTTATGAGCCGGTTCCATTCCTCTGAGGTCTGGGCCGTTGTAAACGGGGTGTTCAGGATAGATCCCACTTTGTATTTGACAAACACCGAATCCATTTTGGCCGGATCAAACTGAAAGCCTTTTGTGACCGTTATTTTCTGATAGAGTTTATAGTATTCGAATCCCATCTCCATCCGTTTTTCCGGGTTTGTCATCGCAGCGGCGTCAAACTCATTTTCCAGCCCGTGCTCACTGATCAGTGCGGCCAGCTGTTCCTGCGGCATCATCATCAGTTTCATCATTTCTGCCCTCATGTCCATGCCCAGCAGGTTGATCTCAAGCTGGGTCATCTGACCCACTTTTTCCACCAGGGTCATTTTGGAGATGATCTTATCAATCTTTTTTTCAATGGCCGGATCGCTGGGTATCAGCGGTTTGACCTGGGCATATGCACCGGGTACATTTACTACAGCGCTGCATACAACCATAGCAAGGAGAAGGGTATAAAATTTCTTCATGATTATTGATTTGGATTTTTACAAAGTTAGGAAAAACAGGCGAACCTCATATAAAAGCAGCTATTTCGCAATTTTATTTCAAGTGGCTTGCTGCCTGCAGGATCTTGTTTTTTAGCAGGGGTTCGTAGCGGGGGTGTTCCTGAAGGAAGGAAGCTACGCTGTCGGCGGCAGCGCTGGAGTTGTGCCCGCTTAAACAGGCCGAGATCCAGGATGTGGGGAAAAAGATGTCCCCGGTTTGTTGCACTTCCTCCAGTTCGGCAAGGGCCGGACGGATATATTTCAGGGCGTGTTCCTGTCGCAGGAAATGATTCAGGTAGCCCAGGGCCGGGATAACCCAGGCTTCAACGCTACGGTTTTCAACTGCAAGGAGCGACTGGAAAAAGGTATCCCGTACCACAGGGTCGGGGTCTGTAGCCTGCACTATGAATATAAAGGCTTTCCGGCGGTCGGGGTTGGTTATTCGTTCCAGTTGCTTTTGCCTGATGTATGATGCTTCATCGGGCAGCCGTATCATCAGCTGATATGCCAGCGAGGTCATTTCCGTTTCTTCGAAAGGAAGTCCGTCGAATGATTTGCCATTGTCCCAATGGTCAAACAATTGCCGGGTGATCAGGGAATCGGTAAAGAGCCCGGTAAGGGTACGGTACGCCAGCAAGCGGTATTCTTTGGTTTCCCGGGTGTCGGCGGCGGCTTCAAGCAGAAACACTTCTGCAGGACCGTCTTTTTCCGTGGAGTGACGCACGTATGCTTCTCCCAGGTATGAGAGTGCGGAATTCCGTACAAGGTTGTTGGTCTCGGCAGGGAGGTAGGAGATCAGGGCTTTTATAAAAGCATCAGCGCTGAGGTTCCCTGCCAGCATATTCTCGTACAAGGTCATCAACAGGGAAAGCCGTGTTTCTTCCGCTTCAAACCGGGCCAGGTTGTTCAGCATGTAATCCAGGCTCAAACTGTCCGGAAGGAACATTCCGTAAGCCAGACCGTCGGTGTTAGGGAGGATGTACTTCATGTCCGGGGGTATGGGAGCTTTTATTCCAGCAAGGTCCATGGGAAAACTCAGGGTTTCGGTTTGCTCCCCGTTTGTCAGGGAAAAAGTGATTTTTTGCGGCCACAGAAGACTCCGGTTCAGCGGGTCATGCTGGGTAACCACTAGTGAATCATTTGAAATACGCGCTTGTATGCGCGGTACTCCTGCACTGTGTATCCATACCCGGCTCCAGCTTTCAAGGTCTTCGGGTGTTTCCCGGTCCAGGATGGATATCAGGTCTTCCCAGGTGGCGTTGCCGTAAGCGTATGTGTGCAGATAATCCCGCAAGCCTTTATGAAAAGCTTCTTGTCCCAGTTTCTCTGCCAGCATGTTCATGACAATGGGGGCTTTGTCATAAATGATATTTCCATAGATCAGGCCGGCTTTATTGAGGTTGTCCAGGGATTGCTTTATGGCGTTAGTACCGGCAGTCCGGTCTACTTCGTAGGCGGTAGCGTAAAAAGCACGCAGGTCGTTCAGACGGTGGTTGATTTCCGGGAACTGCGGCCGGATCATTTGGGCAGCAAAGTAATTGGCAAACACTTCTTTGGTCCAGACATCGTCAAACCA
>DBRG01000018.1:21949-85476 GCA_002305545.1 Bacteroidales bacterium UBA1374 | reverse complement strand
AGTTGCTCCCCGGTGGTGGGGTGTTCTCCCAGGAACATACGGCGGTCATTATATAAAGTGGCTCCGGTGTGTTCCATGCCACCATACTGGAAACCGGGCAGGATAATAAAATCGTATTTTGCAAACGGGTAGGGGATTCCGGTGTATTCTTCCATCCATTCCAGCGAAGCGTAAACCTGGTCAAAAATAATACCGGTCTGCGCGATCTTCTGCGGGTCTGTTTCCCTGTGATAAAGCGAAATACTACGTCCGTTGCGGGTTTCTGTCATCCGCTGGAATTTCCCGGCCACAAAAGAAAACAGATAGGTACTCAGGGGCTCTGTAGGACAGAAAGTAATTCTTTTACGTCCGGCTCCTGTTGGGGCTTCTTCTGCAGTAGTAAGGTAAGCAGTCTGTGCCCATGCACCCGACAGCACTTCTTGTTCAGGAGGCGTATTAGAGACGGCTTCCCAATGGACGGGTAGTTCCAGCGTGAGGGTGTAGCTGGCTTTCAGGTTTGGTTGGTCAAAACAGGGGAACAGGGTCCGGGCACGGTCAGGGACCAGAAGGGTATACAGGAACTCTTCGTTCCGGTTTAAGGATTGTTCCCCGGCACGAAAATCAATAGTTATGGTGTTTGTGTCTTTCTTGAAGTACCTGCGGGGTATGACAATGTGCTCATTTTTTATGCGGTACTTTGCCTGTCTTCCGTTCACCTGCACCAATGCTACAGCGGCAGGATCTTCCTTGAAATCCAATATGATTAGCCTCGGCCTTTCCAGCCGGAAACCAATTGTCTGGGAAGCCTGAATGGGAGCCTTCGGGTCCTCAGGCAGATTGAAAAAAAGCCGGTACCCGAGTTCTGAAATAGCTTCCCTGCGTTCCTGAGCCAGCTTAAAACTGACCCCCGCTTCCGGCCCGGAACAGCCAATGAAGGCGAAAACCAGTATCAACAGTGTGAGTTTGCGCTTATACAAATGTAGGTAAAAATGGCAGGTTCTCGTTGCTGCCACCGCAAACAACCGGATGCTTTTCTTCATGCCGGGGCAGCTCTGTGCTTCTGCTGCCTGCTCAGTTGCTGACACCACACGAACGGGAAGCTTTCTCCCTTTTGCCGAGGCTTCCCTTATCTTGTGGTGTCAGCCATAAGTGAGTGCCCCGCAGACTTGATTCGTTTGCCTCATAATCAGTTACATACACGTTTCATACCCCTGGGGGTATGAATTGCATAATGCTTTGAATACCAGCTAAAAGGACAATCTTTGCGGGGCACCCGTTTGCTTATCGTGTTGGTCCCGGACACCGAACAAAACCACTGCTTGGAGGTGCGTGGGGAGGGGTGCAATTCCTAAATATTCTGATTATGGGAATTGATATCTATTCGCTTGCCCTGGATTATCCTGATACAATCATACAGGTAAAGGCAAGCGACCTGGTAGAGGCGGCTCGTGTCTTCATAGAAGATCTCGCCTTGGTACCGGAACAAGAAACAAGGGGAAGAAAAAAAACAACCGAAACAGTAGAACCCGACAAACCGAAAACCCTTTTGACAAAAAGGGAAGTGATGAAGTTGTTGGGAGTCGGTGAGACCACTCTCTGGAGGTGGGCCACAAAGTATGATTACCTGCATCCGGTGATGATTGGCGGGGAAAGGCGCTGGAGGTGGAAGGACATCTCGGCAATCATTGAAGGGGACGTGACGGATTATTACGGCAAGCCGGTCTGGGGGCGTTGAGTGCCGCGTACTTATCGTGTATTAAGCTGTATAACAAATGATTAACAAAAGAGCTCCCCGGGAGAGCTTTTTTGTTATATTACTGATAATCATTTAAATGAATAAAAAGTACGCGGTACTCTGACTGCAAGGTCTCTTAGCAGTCAGGCGACTGCCTGCAGGAAAGGTTGAAGCCTCGGCCTAAAGAAATGCTTCCCGATCTTGTGGAGAAAGAGACCGTTCTTTGCTTATCTTTGTTCCATGTCAAAATACGGAACTGTCATTTGGATTGGATTGCTGGCGCTGATTGCCGGTTTTCTGATTTATCCCCCGACGCACAAGGTGTTTGTGGACGTTACGGCCCGGTTTCCCTATATCTCGGGATTTGTAAAATTTGCCATACTTTCCATGATGGGAGAGTTCTTGGCTGCACGGCTGGTGCATAAAAAATGGGTGAGGGTCAGGGGGATGCTGCCCAAGATGGCTGTCTGGGGCATCCTGGGGATGATGATCGTGCTGATGTTCTCGGTTTTCTCCGCAGGGGTTGATGGTGCGGCTTCCCAGGGTTTGCTCATCTCTGAGTGCAGCGATACCTGCCCACCGGTGGTGCAGTTCATTTCCAGGCTGCGCCGTGCGTTGATGATCTCGGCACTCATGAACCTCACCTTCGGGCCAGTGTTCATGGCAGCGCACCGGATCACCGATGTCTATATCGATAAGCGCTACTCGGGGGAGAATGTGACCTTTGCCGGGGTCATTCCCCAGATAGACTGGGGACGGTTCATCAAAGAGATCGTAGGGGTGACCATACCGGTGTTCTGGATACCGGCCCATACCATAACCTTCCTGCTGCCGGGGCAGTACAGAGTGCTGTTTGCCGCCTCGTTGTCCATAGTGCTGGGACTCATCCTCTCGTTTGCCAAAATGCGAAATATGAAAAATTCAAACATAAAACAATAAACCATGCGCTACTTATTGTCAATAATTTTTATTGCAACACACCTGGGGCTTCTTGCCCAAAATGTCAATAAACAATATTTTCCCGAAAGGAAAGCTGCCAACAGGGTGGAGATGGATTTGCCGGAAGTGAACGGGTATACCGTCCTGCGATGCGACTTTCATTCCCACACGGTGTTTTCCGACGGTCTGGTCTGGCCCACCTACCGCATTGGGGAAGCCTGGATACAGGGGCTGGATGTGCTGGCCATCACCGATCATATCGAATACCGTCCGTTCAAAGAATATATGGGCGGGGATTTCAACACATCTTACGAACTGGCATTGCCTGTGGCCCGTGAGTATGGCATCATACTTATCAAAGGTACCGAGGTGACCCGTAAGCAGGGCGTCATTGGTCATTTTAACGCTCTTTTCATAAAAGATGCCAATGCCATTGACAAGCCCGATCCGGAAGAAGCGTTGCAAGCCGCTTTTGACCAGGGAGCGTACATCATGTTCAACCATCCGGGATGGGCGGTGGACACCTGCCTGCTTACGGAGTTTCAGCAGAAGATGTTGGATAAAGGCCTTGTCAGGGGGATTGAGGTCTTCAACCACCACGAGTTTTATCCCCGGGCGCTTTCCTGGAGTCGGGACCGGAAGCTGACCGTTTTTGCTTCTTCCGATATTCATGCGACCATCAATGATGTGATGGAAACCCACGTTTTGCAGGATGCGGTGAAAACGTTCCGCCCCATGACCCTGGTATTTGTGAAGGAAAAAAGTGAGGATGGGATTCGGGAAGCCCTGGATGAAAGGCGCACACTGGCTTATTTTTCCAATAACGTGGCGGGCGAGGAAAAGTGGCTCAAATCACTGTTTCTGGCCTCGGTCCAATGGGAAAAAGTGTCGGAAAGAGGCAAATCCATCTCTTATCGTGTGACGAACCTTTCTGGTATTCAATACAAGTTTTCCATAGGCGCTGCCGAATACATCCTGGATGGGGGAGCCTCCATTCAGATCTCCCTGCCTGCAGGTAAACGGGAAGTATCGCTGAACGTTCTGAATATGCATTGCTACGAAGGCAAGCACCCCGAGGTAAGCATGGTGCTGTAAGCCTATCCCGTGTTGTGACTTACGGATTTACTCTACACGGAATTTCACTTTTATAATAATTGAGACTTCGTTTTCACAGGGGTATCCATTTGTCTGAATTACATATCGTTTTAATGGATCCAACTCTTCCTTAAGCGGTATTTCTCCGTAGTCGTAGCAAATAAAGTAAACATATGTGTCATCCGCTGCCACTACCCGCATTGGAGGCGCTAGACTACTACCTATTGATCTCCAACGTATGCCAGATGATTCGCCTTTAAAGAAATGCCATACTGACGATTCTTTACCATAAGCAGTAAAAAATACTCCATTATCCAGAAAATAAATATCTGACACATACTTATAATAATCAAGGCTGAAAATCTCTTCAATATTTTCCCACGGATTATTGACTCCAAGGAATGCATAACCAGCAGGTAATGTCTTATCTCCAAAATCAAAATGGATTCTTTTCTTCAATTCTCCATTTTCATATACAAGACAGGATTCACTTGAGGATCCGGGAGCGAGAACATACCGGTTTCCGGATGACTGTGTAACAGGTCTAAAAAAATCCGCGTCTATGTTAAAATCCTTCCGTTTCAACTTCTCTCCCTTGTAAAGACCATTCCGATCGAAAAGTTTCAGGCAATAAAAATCCTTTTCGAAATTTGCAAGATCTTCATAATCAGGATTCGGCACATACAACATAAAACCGCCATTTTTCAATGGTATGATTCCGATCGCATTAAATGGTTCGATTTCAATCTCTTCAATTAAAAAATGATTTACCAGGTCATATTTTTGAATTTTGGGTGGGAATGAATAACAAAGACACCAGACTTCCTCTTCTGTGTTGTCGAGACATATGTCGAAAACGGAAAGATATTCTCCAGGCCCTCGACCGCTTTCTCCATATTGCCTGACAGTTTTGCCGTCCTTAGTCAAAGAAAAAGCAGAACCGCCTGCCAAAACGATGAAGTTGTCTTCCGTTACGAGGATCTTTGATATAAGATTCAAACTAACACCAGCATAGTTAACAATGGGTATTATCTCCAGAGAATCTATGTATTGAGAAAGGTTATCAATCTCAACAGTGGAGTCGAGAGGCAAGATTGTCTCGTCAACTATTGTTTCCTCTTTATTACCATTTGATCGACAACTGGCAACAAGCAAGATCAGCAGTAGAATAATACAAATTGAACGAAAATTACTCATATTTTACAGATTATTTAGGTTAACTAAATAAGTTCCAGCACTAAATATAATTATATTACCATTACCAATTCGTTAGTTTCGTACTTCTTACAGTATTTACCTATTTGAATGGGGTGGAGGGGGTTTGGAATTCCGTCCAGAAAGAACGGCAAATCACCATGGTGTATTTTATTTATATAAGAGGTTCCTTCTTGTGCTATACATCAGTAAATAAGCACGTTTGTCAGGCTCACTTAAAAAAGAATGACTTACTAAGGTCTCTACAAATGATTGCTTCTCTAAAAAAGGATTCAATAGTTTCTCTATTCTGGTTTCGATTAATCCAATTCTTTTGGCAAATTCTATAAAATCATTCTTTGATGGGTGCCCTCTTTTTTGATATTCTTCACTTTTGAAATCATCTGCAAACAGCCCTTTATTCAATGCAAAATCGGAATCACCCACGTGGAGTCTTGTATTTATCAAATCATAAGCCGGGCTTAGCAGATAATCACCTTTTGATGACTCAAGTAAAGAGAAATTTTTAATATGTGCGTCACCATTTGAGAATAGAAAATTGAAGACAATCAAAGAAAAGTATTTTTCAATTTCCACTCTCCATGCCGGAACATATTTTTGTATAAGCATTCCAACCTCTTCATAACTGTACTCATATTTAAAATTAGCTCCTGCATTATCTTTAGTTCTACCGGCAAGTGATGCGAAATCTTCTTTTCCCCATTTACTACCATCTTTTTTTACATCAAATCTTTTAGTGATGTAGGCAGGTGTCCCATCTCTAAAAAATATTATGGCGTTATCAGCCGTGTTTATTCCATAGACTTGTTTCGCAATTTGCATTGTCAGGTGTTCGTTTGCCGGAACCTGGTCAACTTTTTTTAAATCCCATGGTATTGGTTTAAGTATGTAAGTTCCATGCTCTCCTTCTTTAGTCAGGCGTAAAATATTCTTGTCAAGAATAAAACTTAACTTCTCCTGAACGCCCGAGATAGAAATGCGTTTGCGGTTTTCCATAAACTGACCGGCAACTTCTTCGCTTTTATGTGGATTCTCATAAGGTAATATATGGCTTACCTTTTTACCGTTAAACATATTCCTAAGACAACTTTGGCTATAAGTTTTGTGACCTGCGGCTAATGTACCCGGGCAGTATCTTATATCATCAAGGTTCATTTTGTAGAGATTGGTTTTACAGTAATAACTCCAATAGTATCATTTTGCGCTGTTGCCATTAACAATCCAAACTCATCCTCTTCATCAATATGCAACAAAGAGCTTTGTAATTTTCTATTTACGCCTTCGCTTAGTATGTTAGAGAAGAATGGAAATAAAAACTCACTTCTGTATTCCTTCTTAGTTTTAGGAAGTGTTAAACTGATAGCCGGTTTGTTAATATCAGTAAAATAAAAATCGTCGTACATGAATACGTATTGATTACGGTTTTCTTCTATCAGTGTTCCTGCAAAGATTCCGCTACGATAAACTTCCATTGCTCTCATTTACTTAATTGTATTTTTTTAACATCCAGGATCAGTTCCATTCCCAAAACATCAGCCAATTTATTAATTACTTCCAGTGAAGGATTTCCTTGCCCCCGCTCCAATTTATATAGGGTATTAGTACTAATTCCTGCCAGCTGGGCCAGATGAGGCTGAGTTATATTCAACTCCTTTCTCCTTTTTCTTATTGTTTCTCCAAGTTGTCCGACTAACATTATAGTGTGATTTTATTGGTAAATGTAAATAAAAATATCTAAATAAACAACAAAATCACAATAAAATGTGAAATACTTTTCCAGATTCGATCACCCTATATTTCGGCAGCATTCGTATTTTACTGCCAATTTATATATTCGATATCTCTATTGGTGTCATGTTAGAAATCGATTTTCAAATTAGCGGAACTTTTTCGGAACAAAACAGAAAAAGCAAATTAAGTGCCCAGGCCAAGATTGACTCGCAACCGGGGTTGCTCGTCGGACTTGATTTGTTGCCCAGGCCAAGATTGGCTTGCAACCAGGGTTGCTCGCCGGACTTGATCTCTCCCACGGGGTGGCTTACGGAATACAAAAAAAGTGAAGCGTTGCACGCATTTTTTTATTTCCTGACTGCCTTCTTTTGCAAGCAAAAGCGGCAGTCCGGAAATAAAAAAGTCCTGCTATGCAGGACTTCACTTTTTGGTATCTACGTGCCCAGGACAAGACTCGAACTTGCACACCGCAACCGGCACCACCCCCTCAAAGTGGCGTGTCTACCAATTCCACCACCTGGGCAATTTGCGCGGCAAATATAAGATAAATTTCCTTATTCTTCCTATATTTGTTTGGTAAAAATCTGATTATGGATACGCAAAGCATATTGTTACCCAAGGTGGTTGAAATGATGGCAAGGCTTCGCCGCGAAGGAGCTGATAAACCGGCACCGGAAGAATCTTACGGACTTTTCAGGAACAAGGGAGACATGATCTATCTGGTGGGCGAAACCGGATCTAAAGAAGTTAACCTGGATAAGGACTACAAGATCCAGAAAGTCATGCTATCTGCCATGCGCAAGAACCTTGTATCATGTGTCCAGGAAGTATCAGATGGCGGGATTTTTGAGGCATTGCTCAGGGCTGCCATGCCTGCCGGACTGGGATTCGACATAACGACTGATTCCGAGATACCAGAGGAGCAGTTCCTTTTTGAAGACCCGGGAACTTGTGCTGTAGTGGCGGTTCACGCAGACAAAGACGAGGAATTGGTCCAATTTCTTTTTGACAACCAGGTAACTGTTATGACACTGGGCCACGTAACCAAGGGGGAAATACGCATTGATGACCAGTCCTACGGAAATATCCGCCAGATATGATCTGACCAACGGGATCTTCAACGACATTGCCGCCAGGTACGAACGGACAAACACGCTGGTGTCAATTGGTTTAAACCGTCTGTGGCAACGGAGATTGATTCGTCAGGTCCAGAAGGTTCCACACCTTAGGATCCTGGATCTGGCCTGCGGCACCGGTACGCTCACCAGGAAACTGGCGAGACTTGCCGGAGCGCAGGTCACCGGCCTGGACCCTTCGGACAGCATGCTAAAGGAAGCCAGGCGCAGAAACCCAGAATACAGAACTTCCGCAGATAAGAGCAGTACCCCGGACAGGCCTGACATCGTTTATCAAAAAGGGTATGCCGAGTCGCTTCCCTTCGCTGACAAATCCTTCCAGGTGATTACCGTCTCTTATGGGATCAGGAATTTTGCCGATAGGGATGCCGCGTTCCGCCAGGCGCTGCGGGTGCTGGAACCGGCCGGAAACCTGTTCATCCTGGAATTTACACTAAAGGCGAAGCCAGGCGCAGGGATGCCTATACAACGATTTTACATCCACAGGGTGCTTCCCCTGTTGGGGTGGCTCAGCACCGGGAAAAAAGACGCTTATGATTACCTCAGGAACACGATAGCTTGGTTCCCTCCACCCCAGATGATCTGCCGTGAGCTGGAAGAGGCAGGATTCGTGCAGGTTTCATACACCAGGCTCTCCCCTGGAGTTGTGGTATTGTTCACAGGTCAAAAAAATGGAGATGACAAATAATAGTATCAGTTCAGTCATAAGCCTGTTGCTCTATCTCTTTTACCTGGGACTGGCCCTTTATTTTATATATGACCTGATATTCAAAAAACATAATCCTTCCAAATCCCTGGCCTGGATTGTTGTGATGCTGCTGCTTCCCTATGTGGGGCTGATCATTTACATTTATGTAGGCAGGGATTTCAGAAAGAACAAAATGTACAGCCGCAAAGGCCTTCATGACGAACGTCTTAAACGTGAGCTGAGCGCACTCCAGGTTGAGCAATTGAATCAGGCCCAGGAAAATTTGCCTGCCGATATCGCTTCGCATAAAAAACTCGTTTTTCTTGCACTGAACAACAGCAGGAGCATTCTTACCGTCCACAACAGCACCCGGCTGTACTATACAGGTAAGGAAGCCCTGGAAGCCATGTATGAAAGCGCCGGAAAAGCCAGGCACCACATCCACCTGCAATCGTTTATCATAGAAAATGATTCGGTAGGTACACGATGGAAGAACCTGCTCTGCAGAAAGGCTATGGAAGGAGTGGATGTTTGTGTCATATACGATGATTTTGGCAGCTGGTATCTGCCCAAATCTTTTATTAAGGAGATACGTACGGCAGGAGTGCATATTGAACCTTTCGGAAAAGTGGGTTTTCCAGGGCTGAGGGCTATGATCAATTACAGGAATCACCGCAAACTGTTGATTGTGGATGGGGAGGAAGGGTACCTTGGAGGGGTGAACATAGCGGACAGGTATTATGACGGCGGATCCAGCCTGGAATGGCGTGATACCCAGATCCGTATAAGGGGAGAAGCGGTCAAACAGCTAGAGTCGAGTTTTTTAATGGATTGGTATTTCATCACCCATAAAAACCTGAGGCGCAGGAGATATTACAGTTACCAGCTTCCTTATCTTGAAGAAGACACAGTTCCGGAGACCTGTTATATGCAAATTGTCAGCTCCGGGCCGGACAGTGACTGGGCCGACATCATGCAACTGTACCTGACCACTATCACCGAAGCCCGGAAATGTATCAGCATAACCACTCCCTACTTTATACCAAACGAAAGCATCCTGAATGCCCTAAGGACTGCAGCATTGGGAGGCGTGGAAGTGCGTATCATGCTTCCCCAGGAATCCGATGCGCGTTTTGTGCATTATGCCAGCCTGTCCTATGTTACGGAACTATTGGATGCCGGTGTGAAGGTATACATGTATACCAAAGGATTCATTCATTCCAAGACCATCAGCATAGACGGGACCTGTTGTGTGATTGGATCTGCCAACCTGGATAACAGAAGCCTGGAACATCATTTTGAAGTGGGTGCTATCATATACAACCCAGCAGTCAGCATAGAGGTGGAAGATCAGTTTGACAGGTACCTGAACGATTCCCGTCTTATTATCCGCAAGGCATGGGACAAAAGGCCTTTCCGCCATAAGGTCTTCGAGCAGCTTACCCGTTTGCTGAGCCCCCTGCTGTAAAAGAATCCCGTTTTTTTTTTCGTATGTATAAGATTAGTATATTTGTAACAGCATTTACTATATGATATGTTACTAAGTAAAAAAATGGGTGTATACCTGAACCAGGCACATTTCCTGTTCAAACAATGTTTCCTTACGGAATTGGTAAACAACAACGTGGATATTACCCCGGAACAATACCTGCTGATAGACCTGCTCTGGGATGATGGCCCTCTTACTCAAAAGGAAATTGCGGACAGGATGCAGAAGGATAAGAATTCCATAACAAAACTGATAGACAGATTGGAAAAGAAAGGCTATGTGATAAGGAAAACAGATAACGATGACCGTCGCAAGAATGTTGTGGAAGTAACGACTTTCGGCCAGGCACAAAAACAGGAGATCACGCACATTGCCATCAATGCGGCTGACAATATCCTGGGGGGAATTCCCGAAGATGAACTGGCAAAAGTGGTGGAAGTGCTGAACAAGCTCAATAAAAACATGAAGAAACTCCTGAAAAAGAAATGAATATGGCAGCAGCATATCTTTTGCAAAATTGTGCAACAGGACGGGTTTTTGAAGATTCCGGCTGGCTGCTTTCCGACCCGCATTATCAGGGCCATTCCCTGATCAGGGCTTTGTATCACAAGAAACAACTGGATTACAGCGATCATGGCAAGGGATTCTATCGTTTTGCCGACTGGTTGCCCGTAAAGAGAATCCTGCCCAATTCTGCAGCACCGATAACCTACAAGAGTGAAGGTCTTGCCCGCCACATAGGACTTAAGAACCTGTACATTACATTCAGCGGATACTGGCCGGAAAGAGGTGCTTTTATGAAGACATGCTCTTTTAAGGAGACCGAGGCCTATTCTGTTTGTGCCCACATTCCTGAAGGTGAAAAGCGCACCATGGTTGTGGCCTCTGCGGGAAACACCGCGCGTGCATTCGCAAAGGTATGCTCGGATAACAAGATTCCCCTTCTTCTTTTTGTGCCTTATGACAACCTGGATACCATGTGGTTTGATACAGCCCTGGATCCGTGTGTGCAACTGCTTTGTTCTCCTCCGGGTACCGATTATTTTGATGCCATAGAGCTGAGCAACAGTATTTGTGAAGATACCGGTCGTTATTTTGCCGAGGGAGGGGCTAAGAACATTGCCCGAAGGGATGGCATGGGAACCACCGTCCTTTCAGCCACGACCTTCATCGGGCGTATCCCCGATTATTATTTTCAGGCTGTGGGAAGCGGAACCGGGGTGATAGCTGCCTGGGAAGCGAATGCCCGCCTGATAAGGGACGGTCGCTTTGGGAATCACCTTATGCGGCTTGTTGCTTCACAGAATGCTCCCTTTTTACCGATTTATGAAGCATGGGAAACTACGGGCCGTGAAATGAAGTTCATGGAACCCGAAGAAGCCAGGCAGAAATGTGCCTGCATCAAAGCCAGGGTTTTGTCAAACAGGAAACCACCTTACGGAATTTCCGGAGGCCTCTACGACGCATTGGTAGATACGGGAGGTTATATGGATTACGCCACCAACGAGGAGCTGGAACGGGCCATGGATATATTCAGGGAACTGGAAGGAATCGATATTCATCCTGCCGCCGGTGTGGCCACCGCCAGCTTGATGAAAAATGTAAAGCAAGGAAAAGTGGATGCCTCGGCTGTTGTCATGCTCAATATTACAGGAGGTGGGGAGGAAAGGTTCAAAAAAGAGAATGACCTATGGTACCTCAAACCGGTAGAGCAGGCTTCATTGCTTAGCGCCTGACAGGGGAGAGTCGGGTTCTTTGGCCATAACACGGTATTCAAGCCTGGAAACTAACCGTGGAAAGAATTTTGACAGCCATACGGTAGCTTTCCCCAGTGATGTCAGGATAACAAAATTCTTGCGTTTTCTGATCCCTTTGAGCATGGCCAGGGCAACTTCCCTGGCAGTCATCATTTTTTCTTCGGCCCTGGGTGTAGCACCTTGCGGTGTTCCGTCTGCTGTCAGGGCAGCAATGCGGACATTGGAGGCCGTAAATCCCGGGGCGAATGTCATAACGTGCAAGCCGTCGTAGAGGTGCTCGGTGCGCAGGGTGTCCAGAAAGCCATTCATGGCAAATTTTGAAGCCGAATAACCGGTGCGGGCCGGAAGCCCCTTGAATCCGGCTATGGATGTTACCCCGACCACAGATCCTTTGCTTTCAAGAAGCCAGGGCAAGGCATACCTGGTGCAATACACACATCCCCAGAAGTTGACGTCCATCAGTCTTTTCATAACAGACAGGTCCAGGTCTTTGAACAGGGCACGCATGGAAAGACCGGCGTTGTTGACCAGGATGTCTATCCTGCCAAAACGGCTGATGGTCTCTTCTACCAGGTGTTTGCAGTCAGATTCAACGGTTACGTCTGTAACTACCGTTAGAACAGGTTGGCCGTGCAATTCTTCTTCCAGGTCTTTGAGTTTGTCGGCAGAACGTGCTGCCAGCACCACAGAGGCTCCCTGGGCGGAAAACACACGGGCGCACTCCATTCCGATTCCGGAAGAGGCGCCCGTTATGATGGCTACTTTACCCTCGAGACAGCCAGCCATAGTTATTTAACGGCCATGTCTTTTATTTCACCGCCCTTATACAAGCCTTTTTGGAGTTTTTTCTGGATCTCGCTAAAAGCGTTGAGGGTGTATTCCACGTGTTCCAGGGAGTGCATGGCAGTGGGAATGAGCCGGTACATGATCACATCACGGGGTACTACCGGGTATACCACAACAGAGCAGAATATCCTGTAGTTTTCCCTCAGATCTATCAGAATGTTTGTAGCCTCGGTAAGTTCTCCTTTGAGGAAAACGGGAGTAACGCAGGCTTCAGCCGGTCCAATGTCAAATCCATTCTTTTTCATTCCTTCCTGGAGTCTTCTCGTGATAAGCCACAATTTTTCCCTTAATTCAGGCATGGTCCGGATCATGTCCAGGCGTTTGAGCAATCCTTCCACCATGGCCATGGGAAGGCTCTTGGCATAAATCTGGGAACGCAGGTTGTACCTCAGGTAATTGATGATCTCCGAGGGTCCTGCGACAAATCCTCCAATCCCCGCCATGGACTTGGCAAAAGCTCCGAAATACAGGTCAACTTCATCCATTACGTTAAAATGTTCCGAGGTGCCCCGTCCGTTCTTTCCCATAACTCCGAATCCGTGGGCATCGTCAATCAGGATGCGGAAATTGTATTTTTTCTTAAGCGAAACAATCTTATCCAGAAAACCCAGGGCACCAGTCATTCCGTAAACACCTTCGGTAATGAGCAGGATGCCTCCACCGCTTTTTTCGGTCAGGCGTGTGGCCCGTTCCAGTGCTTTGTCGCATTTTTCCAGGTCGTTGTGGGGGTAGACTATGCGCTGACCCATATGCAGGCGCATCCCGTCCATGATGCAGGCATGAGCCTGTGAATCATAGACCACAACATCCCGCCGGTTCAATAAGGCGTCAATGGTGGAGACCATCCCCTGGTAACCGAAATTGAACAGGTAAGCGTCTTCTTTCTTTTCAAAGTCAGCCAGTTCCCGCTCCAGACGTTCGTGCAGGGAGGTATGACCGCTCATCATCCTGGCACCCATGGGGTAAGCAAGGCCCCACTTTGCTGCCGCCTCGGCATCGGCTTTTCTGACTTCCGGATGATTGGCCAGCCCCAGGTAATTGTTGAATGTCCAGGCCAGCACCTGTTTCCCCTGGAATGTCATATAAGGCTCAACGGGCCCTTCCAGTTTTGGGAACATGTAATATCCGTGTGCTTTCCTGCGGTATTGTCCCAGGGGACCCCCTTCATCCCGGTTTATTCTTTCAAAAATATCCATGATTATGCGTCTATGTTAGCGTATTTGGCGTGTTGTTCAATGAACTCCCTTCTGGGCGGCACTTCGTCACCCATTAGCATGGAGAAAATACGGTCCGCTTCTGCAGCATTATCGATGGTGATCTGCCTGAGGATCCTGTTTTCCGGATTCATGGTGGTATCCCATAACTGGATGGCATCCATTTCTCCCAGACCTTTATACCGCTGGACGGAAACAGAACTCTCTCTCCCTTTTCCGATTTCTTCCACAGCAAGCCGTCTTTGCTCCTCGGTCCAGCAATACCGTTCTTCTTTTCCTTTCTTTACCAGGTAAAGCGGTGGAGAAGCAATGTATACGTGGCCCCCGCGGATCAGGTCGGGCATGTGACGGAAAAAGAAAGTAAGCAGCAGGGTGTCAATATGGCTCCCATCCACATCGGCGTCGGTCATGATTATCACACGATGGTATCTGAGCTTGCTCATATTCAGAGCCTTGCTGTCTTCCTCGGTACCCCGGGTAACTCCAAAGGCGGTGTATATGTTGCGAATTTCTTCGTTATCAAAAACACGGTGCTCCTGTGCTTTCTCCACGTTCAGGATTTTGCCGCGCAGGGGAAGGATCGCCTGGAATGAACGGTCCCTTCCGCTTTTTGCCGTGCCGCCTGCCGAGTCTCCTTCAACCAGGAAAATTTCGCTTTGTTCGGGATCCCTGTTGGAACAGTCTGCCAGTTTCCCCGGTAATCCCGCTCCAGACATCACATTCTTGCGTTGGACCAGCTCACGGGCCTTACGGGCAGCGTGACGTGCCGTAGCCGCTATTATCACTTTTTCTACAATGGTTTTGGCATCCTTGGGATTTTCTTCCAGGTAGTTTTCCAGCGCAGTGCTTACAGCCTGCGAAACGGCGCCCGTCACTTCGCTGTTGCCCAGCTTGGTTTTTGTCTGTCCCTCAAACTGGGGTTCATTGACTTTTACCGAGATGATGGCAGTCAATCCTTCCCTGAAATCGGCAGGATCGATGTCGAATTTCAATTTGCTGAGCATCCCGGTCTTATCGGCATAACTTTTGAGTGTGCTGGTCAGCCCCCTTCGAAATCCTGTCAGGTGGGTGCCCCCTTCTATGGTATTGATGTTGTTGACGTAGGCGTGTATGTTTTCAGTGAATCCCGTATTGTACTGCATGGCAATTTCAATAGGGATATTGGTTTTGTTGTTTTCCAGGTAGATGGGATGCTGGGTAAGTGGTTCTCTTGTTTTATCAAGAAATTCCACGAAATCCCGCAATCCTGCCTCGGAATAGAACTCATTTTTGAGAAAACTCCCGGAGGAGGGTGTCTCCTCATCGGCATCTTCGGAAAAAGTGTCTTCCCCATTATTTACCCTCTGGTCTTCAATGATCAGGCGAACACCCTTGTTCAAAAAGGCCAGCTCACGGAGCCTGGCAGAGAGGATCTCGTAGCTGTATTCTGTTCCCTGGGTAAATATTTCCTTATCCGGCATAAAGTAGATATCGGTACCTGTTATCTCTGTATCTCCCAGGATTTCTACCGGGGTCTGGGGAACTCCGCGTGAATAGGTCTGCCTGAATATCTTTCCCTCCCGGTAAATGGTGGCCACCAGTTTACTGGACAGTGCATTGACACACGATAATCCTACTCCGTGCAGACCGCCTGAAACCTTATAGGAATCCTTGGAAAATTTTCCCCCCGCGTGCAACACGGTAAGAACCACTTCAAGAGCCGATTTCTTTTCCTTTTCATGCATCCCGGTAGGGATGCCGCGGCCGTTATCAATCACGGTAATGCTGTTGTCGGCATTGATGACAACTTTTATCAGGTCACAATAACCGGCAAGAGCCTCGTCAATGGAATTGTCTACTACCTCATATACAAGATGGTGTAATCCTCTGGATGCGATGTCCCCGATATACATGGAGGGACGTTTTCTGACTGCTTCCAGGCCTTCCAGCACCTGGATGCTTTCTGCAGAATACTGATTCTCTTTACTCACTTTTTCTTTCTTTGAATAACGAGCAAAGATACACAAAAAGCATCATAAATCCTAATCAGAAATGCAAGCTGATTCCACCTCCAAAAGTCAATCCCGGATTGGGATAGAGATATAAATAGGAGATTTTCCTGTTCAGAAGATTGTTGCCAAAAACATATACCCCGAAAAACCTGTTTACAAGGTATTCTATACGGGCGCCCAGATCAAAAAAATCAGGCACGCTTACGGCTGGGTTTCCCGCGATCCAGTCCGGGGCAAAACAGGCGGCCCGCCAATACCCGGTTGCCGATACAATGATGCGTTCCCTCCAGCTGTAGCGGGCATAGGCTCTTATTTCCCATGATGGTTTGTGCCATGGAGGGTTCCCCGAGCTGAGTGTATACTTATGCCATTGGCCCGAAATATTTGCCTCAAAGGGTTCTGAGCGGAAAGACATGGATACCCCGGCGGTATATCTGGTTTCATCCGAATAACTGAGCGTGTACAGGCCCGGATAACCCTGCACTGAAACCTGTGTTCCGTAAAAAAACTGGTTCTTAGTATAGCGGTAGGCTCCAAATAACCTGTAATGGAAGCGGTCGCCCAAAGAGCCGGTAAACCCGGCCTGCACATCCCAGGGAACTGTTGCATCGTACATCTGGTTGGCAAATATCCAGGGATTCTCGGTTATTCTATCCTGGTAGGTGTTCAGACTGTGGTACCCTTTCATCCCTGCATAGAGTGTAAGCCAGTCTCGGGCGATGGTAAGGTGCGCGTCAAACCAGGGAAAAATGCCAAACTGATTTCCATCCGGACCAAGCAGGTAACCTGCGCGCAGGCCGGCGCCCACCTTGTATCTTTCTCCGGTCAGGATCACATGGGGGAATATACCGACTACTGCCCTCGATGATGATACCCCGTCCAATGTCCACCGGTCACTGGCAAAACGGGTAGTCGCACCTAGGTTGATGGAAAAACTTTCTATCAGGTTATAACCGGCTACCGCGTCTATATCCAGGATATTCTCCCGAATTAACGGCAGGCTGTCATATGTGCCGGTGATGTTGTTCTTCGCGTGATTGTATCCCGATTTCCAGTAATAATGCCAGGAGCCTGCTGTCCTGTTCAGCGCATATGTTTCAATGGCCAAACCTGCATTGTAGTAGTTCTGGTATGCCAGGCCGGAGGGAGATAAGACATCCACAACCGTGAAGTCGTTTTTCAGGTGTTCTCCCAGGGCACTGATCCTGAACGTGTTCTTCTTTCCCCTGTGCTCCAGGGTTAACAAACCGTCTGAGCGCATTCTTTTTTCCCCGCTGAGCAACGAACGGTGACGGGCCTGCAGACCTGCATACCAGCCCGAACCAATGGGGACCTGCAAAAGGATGTCTCCCCTTGGTGTCCAGGGATAGCCTAAGCCAAGGTCTATGGTAAAGTAACGTTTGGTCATCACCCCGGAGGGTCTTACAACGGCAGGCGGTAACGGAATGAATTCATAAAGATTGACCAGGGGTTTGTCAAAAATACTGTATTGAAAGGAAGTGTTGAAAGTTCGCAGCGAATCCGGGATCTGTGTGTCCAGCAAGGGCTTGGTGACCTCTATCAGATCGGCATCGTACAGACGTTCTACCTGGATCACGGGATTGATCTGATTTTGCGCGTTCAGAGAAATGCCAGCCAGGCAGGAGGCTATGAATAACCATCTTTTCATTGTGCTTCTTCCTCACATTTTTTGATCCGCAGTGTGACAATCTGTGCTATATCGTCCGGTTCCGAAGATTTATAACCTTTTTGTACGCTTTCGTAAGTGGCTCTGGCCTGTGTCCATTCCCCCCTTTCTGCAAAAATGTCCCCCAAAAGAATAAAAGCACGGGCTACCCAATATTCCTGTGGCGTTTCGGTATCGGTAAAATTGTAGATCATAGTCTCGCCCTTGTCAAAATCCCCCGAATCGAAAGCGTCCTTGCATAGCAGATAGTAGGCTTCGGCCCCGATGGCCGTATGGGGTTCGCGGGAGAGTTCTTCCAGCAGCAACAGCGCTTCCGCTCTTTCGCCCAAAGCCAGGTGGCTCAGGGCTTTGACATATTTTGCCGAAACATGAACAGTGTTGTCAAAAGATTTGTTATCGAGCACTTTATCAGACTGAACAACGGCATTTCTATATTGCTTGTTTTTATAAAAAGACCACATCAGCCCCTTCTGTGCGTCCAGGCGGTTGTTCTCTATCTGTGCGATATCATAAAGGCTCATATAGGCATCTACCGCATTGGCATATTGTTCCAGGTCATACTGGATAAACGCGTAATTGCGGGTAGCAAGCTCGGTGAAAGATCCTGATGGTTTTTTCATGACTACCAGGTATGCATCGGCAGCCAGCTGCATTTTTCCAAGTTTCGAATAACACTCGCCCAGGTAAAAATGGGCCGCAGGGATTTTCACACTTTGCGGGTACTGGCTGATGAATTTGTTCAGGGCAGTAACGGCAGCTGCCGGTGAATCGTTCAGAAACAATTGCTCGGCCGAGGTGAAAACCATCATTTCCTTTTCATCGGGGCTTTTACCCGAATCGATCCCCAGGCTTTCGAGGTAATCGAAAAATCCCTGAGAGTCGTTCCGTGCCATGTAAACATTTTCTATCCCGGCCAATGCATTGGCTGCATCGGGTGAATCGGGATACCTGCGGAGCACTTCCTTGTAATAATCCAGGGCTGCATCGGGATTCTGCATATTGATCCTGATAAGACCCAGTTCTACTAATGCCTTGGCGTGGAAGGCGCTGTGTGTGGCAAACGAAAGGATCGTGTTGAACCGTTCTTCGGCTTTTTCGTATTGGTTTGTCTGGACATAAGTCCTGCCCTGTTCAAAAAGGGCTGAAGAAAAGAAAGAGGATGTGGGGTACTCCTCCATCAAGCGGTCAAGTGTTATGATTTTTTCTGTTTCCCGGTTCAACACTCCCTGGGCCATAGCTATCTGATACAGCGCATAGTCGGGAGAGGTGGTTTTATAATCCAGCGCATGTTGGTATTCCCTGGTGGCTTCCTGGTGCTGGTATTGGGCAAAGGCACAGTCCCCCAGCCTGAGGTAAGTATCCGCCGCAAGACTCCTGTTGCTTGTTCCCAGCCGCAGGTATCTATTGAACCAGTCGGCAGCGTTCTGATAATCCTTCATTTTGAAATAGGCATAGCCAATATTGTAATGGCTGGTGCGGTATTTTTCCGGATTGGAGAAGGATCCGCTCTCTCTGATGAACTGCTTCCAGATATTTATTGCATTGTTGAACTTATTGCTTCGGTACAAACATTCCGCTATCCAGTAAGGTTCCTGTGCCAGTGAAAAATATTTTTCCGCATCCCGGAAAGAACCGGTCTGGTACAACTGGATGCCTCGCAGGAAAGCGGCCTTTTTCAGATCCCGGCTGTTATCAGGAGTAGGATTTTTCAACGCCTGCAGCGCTTCAACGGCCGAGGCATAATCCTGGTTTACAAAATAATTAGCTGCAATATATGTCTGGATCTCGTCCAGTTTTGGAGAATCCGGATATTCTTTCCTGTATAAGGACAAGACTCCAATGTCCCCGTTCAGGTCAAATGACAACTTGGCGTAATTGTAGAAGGCATCTTCCCGGATGTCCAGGTCGTAAGACATAGCACTGGCTCTTTTAAAGGATGCCAAAGCATCTACCTTGTCCCGCAGCCGGATGTAGGATTCTCCCAGGTGGTATAGTGCATTCTGGCCCAGGCTGTCCTGCCTTTCTCCCACTATGGCAAGTTGTTCTGCGGCCCGCATGTAATCACCCAATTTGAAATACAGCATCCCGGAAAAATACCGGTCGGTCAATGTCAGGGTGCTGGCATCTTTCAGGTAATCATCAAAGAAACTGCGCGCCTCCACAGTCCGGTCAAGAGCAAAATATGCTTCTGACAAGGTTTTTGCCAGGGTGGTACGCAACGAAGGATCTGCATCCTTGTAGACTGGTACACCCGTCTGGATTACGCGTTCATATTGTTTCAGGTAAAATAAGGCCTGGAGCAGGTAAGCCGAGGAAAGGGAGGCATACTGGGGCACCTGTGTGAGTGGTTCGAGCAAAGGAACAGCCTGATCAAAACGCCCTTCCGAGTAATGAATATAACCCCTGTAATATCTAGAAGCCCATTTATATGACTCACCCTTGGGGTAATTTTCTGTTTCCAGGAATAGGGTAGCGGCTTTTTCCATATCGCCGCACTGCATGGTTGCATATCCTTTTCTGAATGTGTAGGCAGCGCGTTCCTTTAAAGGCAGACTGCCTATTTTTACTTTTCCGTAGGCTGCCGCGGCTTCGCTGAACAGGCTTCGGGATGAATAAAGGTTCCCCAGGTTAAAGTAAACCTGATTTTTAAACGGGGCCGAAGGGTACTGTTGTTCCCAGCGGGCAACCCGTTTTTCCACCGCCTTATCTTCCAGTGCAATTTCACAAAGTAGCCTGTATGAAGCCGACAGGGAAGCTTGGCCGGTGGTATTGTCTTTTTCCACTCTTCCGAACAGCTCGCTTGCGCTCCAGTATTGCTCCTGCCTGTAGAGTTCAACGGCCCTGGCAAACAGATCATCACCGGCACGTTGCGGCTCCTGGCCGTAGGAAGACGTGGTGATCAGGAGCGTGACAGTGGAGAAAAAAAAGCGCAACCAGGATGTCATTTTGAAGTATGATTATATGGCAAATATACTGTTTTTAAAGAATCATACCGATATTATGGCCGAGGATGGTGACTCAGGACCGTTTGTTGCCAGAATGCCGTATCAAGATGTGTATAGATTTCGGTGGTCAGAATACTGCTGTGGCCCAGCATTTCCTGAACCACACGCAGGTCTGCACCGTTTTCAATCAGGTGGGTGGCAAAGGAATGACGGAAGGTATGTGGGGAAATGGTCTTTTTCAGGCCGGCTTTCTCTGCCTGCTGACGGACCATATGGAACACCATGTTGCGGGAAAGCGGCCTGCCGTAGTGGTTCAGGAACACATAGTCTTCATGGGCGGAACGAATATTCAGTGAATTTCTCCAGGGATAGTACAGTTCCAGTGCCATGAGCGCATGGGATCCGATCGGGACCAGCCTTTGCTTGTTTCCTTTGCCGAGTACGCGGATAAAACCTTGTTGTGCGAACATCTGGGAAAATTTCAGTTCTGTCAGTTCACTCACGCGCAGACCACATCCGTAGAGCACTTCAACTATGGCTTTGTTACGATGTCCTTCCGGGATACTCAGGTCAAACGATTCCAGCAGCATTTCAATTTCCTGCACAGACAGCACAACAGGTAAATGTCTGCCCGTTTTCGGGGTTTCTATAGAAGAACAGGGATTGGAAGCTATGCGTTTCTCCATGGCGAGAAAGCGAAAAAAAGCATTAAGCCCCGATAGGATCCTTGCCTGGGTTCTGGCAGAAGATCCCGACCTGGTTACCACAGCAAGAAAGGTTTCTATATGTTTTGCAGTGATATTTGAAAGCCGTGGTGGTACTGCCCCTCCAGGAGCTGCTTCCTGCAACTGTTTATGGAAGCGTGTTATGTCCTGGAGGTATGCCTTCCTCGTATTTTCGGACAGTGACCTTTCCAGGCGCAGGTACATAAGAAAATCACCGACTGCTTCATTCCATTCCGGGTCCATCCCGGTTAACGGTTTCATTGAGGATTTTGTTTTTTGTAAGTGTCGCACCAGGGAGCAAGACCGCAGGTTGTGCATTTCGGTTTTCTGGCTGTGCATACGTACCTCCCGTGAAGGATCAGCCAATGGTGAGCCCTTGCCCTGAGTTCAGGCGGAAAATGATGGTTCAGGTCGTTTTCCACAGACAAAGGGGTTTTCCCGTCAGACAATCCCAGCCTGTGAGAAATCCGGAATACGTGCGTATCCACCGCAATAACCTCTTTACCAAACGCAACAGATGCGATCACATGGGCGGTTTTTCTGCCTACACCCGGCAATTTCTGAAGGTCTGCGGGGTCGGAAGGTATTTTCCCATCAAAATGTTCCATGACACTGCGGGCCATTCCGGCCAGGTGTTGTGCCTTGTTGTTAGGATAAGTTATGGAGCGGATATAAGGAAAAATATCTTCCGCTCTTGCAGTTGCCATGTCTACCACAGTAGGGAAACGCTCCAAAAGGGCAGGGGTTGTCATGTTCACACGCTGGTCTGTGCATTGCGCCGAGAGGATCACGGCCACCAACAGGCTGTATGGATCTCTGTATTGCAATTCTGATCTGGGGTCCTCCATATGGGTGCTGAACCAGGAGATGATGTTCTGAACTTCCTGTTTCTTTTTCATGATTCCATAAAGCCTGAAAGATCAATTTCACGGCGGTCGGCAACTTGTGTGCATTTACCGGCCTCACACCGGAATATCCTGCCAGGATAGCGTTGCAGCAAGCTCAGGTTGTGCGTTACCACCATCATGGCAGGCTGCTGTTTTTCATGGATTTCCATGAAAAGCTGCATGATTTCCTGCTGCGTGTCACTGTCCAGGTTCCCGGTAGGTTCATCTGCTAAAATAATCTCCGGATTGTTGAGAATGGCGCGGCCAATGGCAACACGCTGCTGTTCACCGCCGGAGAGCTGATGTGGCATCTTGTGTTTTTTATGCAGCATTCCCACGCTTTCCAGTGCCTGCTCAATACGCTGCTGCATGTCCTTTTTATTTTTCCATCCGGTAGACCGGAGAACAAATTCCAGGTTGTCATAGGCAGATCGGTCCTGGAGTAATTGGAAGTCTTGAAAAACGACACCTATTTTTCTTCTTAAATAAGGTATTTGTCTTCTTTTCAATTTTAACAGGTTGAAACCGGCTACTTCCGCTTCTCCTTTTTTCAGCGGGAATTCGCCTATCAGAGTTTTGATCAGCGAAGTTTTTCCTGTTCCTACACGGCCTACCAGGTATATGAAATCACCTTTTTCCAGGGTAAGGTCAACCCCCTGCAGGATCAAGTTGGAATCCTTTATCACATCTACACCGGAAAGCCTTATAATAGACATATTGCTTATTTTATACAAATATAGCAAAAGGGCACATTTGATAAAAAATTGAAATTTTTTTGAATATTGAAAAACATGTTTACATTTGCAGTGTACTAATGAACTAATACACTAAATAATGATTCAAATCAAAAACCTATCTTTCAGTTATTCAAAGAATAACGTCTTTCGGGATCTGTCTCTTTCATTGTCTATAGGCAACATATACGGCCTGTTGGGACAAAATGGAGTAGGGAAGACCACATTGCTTAAACTAATGTCCGGTTTGCTCAAAAGTGATCAGGAAACCTGTACGGTGAACGGCTGCCATCCCTATAAAAGGAAGCCCGATTTTCTTCAGGACATTTATTTCCTGCCCGAAGAACCGGCGTGCCCGCTGGGAACAGTTGCCCATTTTGCACAGAACAACGGGTCGTTCTACCCGTCTTATGACAAAGAGTATTTTTATGAATTGCTGGACCGTTTTGAAGTAGACCCGGAAAAACGATTCAGAGACCTTTCTGCCGGACAGCTGAAAAAAGCATACGTATCTTACGCGCTTGCCCTCAATACCAAAATACTGCTCCTGGACGAACCCAGCAACGGGATGGATATTCCATCCAAGACAGTTTTTCGCAGTATCGTTTCCGGACAGATCAATGAGGGTCGGTTGATTGTCATTTCAACACACCAGGTGCGGGATCTTGAAAACCTGATAGATCCTATCATAATTCTCGACCGCAAGGATGTCCTGTTGCATGCATCCATTGAGGAAATTGCCCAAAAAGTATGTTTCATCAATGCTGCCGATAAGCAGGATGACGCGCTCTATTGTGAAGAAACCCCGCTTGGTTATTCCCTGGTTAAGGCTAATACGGCCGGCATTGACACAAAAGTCAATCTGGAGACTTTGTTTAATGCCGTTTTAATGCATAAAGAATGGTTTAAGGAACATTTTAACACGACAACAATATGAGCAACCTGTTTAATATAAAACGCTTTTACGCATTTGTCTGTAAGGAATTCCGGGAATTGCCGGGAAAATACGGACTGACCATTATAAGTATGATAGGGGGATATTTGTTCTTGCTTCTGCTTCTAATGATGCTCGGAGTCTCTATCTCACCTTTTACAAGGATGACCGTGATAATGATATACGTTATGATAACCATCATTTTTGCCCCGTCCAAACTTCACGGAAACGTAAACCACACAAGAAAAGGATTGTGTTATGCAATGCTGCCTGTTTCTGCGCTGGAGAAAACACTCAGCATGTTTGTCATTAATTTTCTCTGCACTTCAATACTAATTACGGCTGGCCTTTTTGCAGCCGATATGCTCCTGTACCTTATTGTTCCTTCCCGTATGGAGGGATTTCTGCTGAACTATGAGACAGCACGCCTTTTTGGAGAAGAGCTCATAGAGTTGTTCTTTTTACAATCGATTTTCATCCTTGGCAATATGGTTTTCAAAAGACAGAAAGTTGCAAGAACGTTTATAAGCCTTATAGGGATTGGCTTCCTTCTTGGCCTGGTAATGCTTCTTGTTTTCCGCGCCATTGGGCTTGAAAACATTGAAAGGTTTGCCGACTCCATTCTGGCTGAGTTTCCCAAGGAAATTGACAACTGGGACATATTAAGCTATAGTACTTTCAATAGCACGTACAGGCATATTCCCCTTATCAGGAACATAATCATTATTGCATATTCTGTTACTGGACTGATCACGGCCACGTGCTGGGTAGGTGTATACCGTCTTATTAAAACAACAAAATATTGATTCTTATGGAATTTAAAGAAAATCAGGCCATATATCTGCAAATTGCCGAATCTTTGTGCGAGAGAATTCTGAGCGGGAAGTGGGAGGCAGAGGACAGGATGCCGTCAGTCAGGGAACTTGGAGCAACTTTGGGAGTGAATCCCAACACGGTGGCCAGAACCTATGACTATTTGCAGCAAAAGGAAATCATCTACAACAAAAGAGGCATTGGCTTTTTTGTTGCGCCGGGAGCGCGTCATGAAATCATGACAGCCCTTAAGGAACAATTTTTGCAGGAAGAACTTCCTGTGTTTTTCAAACGAATTGATCTGCTTTCCATACCTTTTAAAGAAATTCAGGATCAGTATAACAAACAAACAAAATGAAATATCTGTCAACACTTTTAGTGTTTCTCGTTCTGGCTACAGGAAATCTTTTTGCAGCACGCAACACATCAGCTATCAAAGGGATTGTTATTGACAAGGAAACACGCAGTCCTCTTTCCTATGCAACGCTGGCCGTCAGGGACAGCTCTAATTCAGTCATTACGGCTGCGACAGCCGGATCAGACGGTGCTTTCACGTTGGAAGGAATACCTTACGGATTATACCAGCTTGTTGCGACTTTTATAGGATACAAGGAGCAATCAAGGAAGATTGAACTAACCTCTGCACAGACAGATGTCGGGTTCATAGAGATGGAAGAAGATGTGCAGACACTTGAAACAGCCGTTATCACTGCAAGAGTCCCGGTCATTGAGCAAAAGATCGACAAAATTGTCATGAATGTGGCCGAAGCGGTCTCCACAGAAGGGAGCAATGCCCTTGAAGTATTGCGCAAAGCCCCCGGAGTTACCATTGACATGGACGGGAATGTGAAGCTCAACGGCCAGGCGGTCAGTGTCTGGATTGACGGACGTCCGTCCTACCTGAGCGGACTGGAGCTCGAAGCGCTCCTTCGTTCCACGGACGGTACCACCATTGACAAGATTGAACTCATGGCACACCCTTCGGCAAAATATGATGCAGAAGGAAGCGGAGGCATCATCAATATCAAGATGAAGAAAAACCTGCTCAAGGGATTCAGCGGAACAGCCAATGGCTACTATGGGGGGATGAAGCACAAGCGCTATGAGCAGGAAGCCGGTGGAGGACTGAACATGAACCTGCGCACCGATAAGACCAACACCATGCTCAATTACAGCGGCCGCTACGATAACATTGGAGTACAGCTGGATACGCGCACGATCATTGGGGACGCCACTAGTTTTGAACAAATCTCACATTCCGATTTTCTGATCGGTTCGCAAAGCCACACGGTAAAGCTGGCCAACGATATTTTCCTGAACAAAAAGAACACGGTAGGTTTTATCGTGACCACCATGTTCCGTGGCCAGTCACAGGATAACTACGGGGATGATAACCTGACTACAACCAAACTCAACGGTAATCTGATCAGCAGCATGAATAGCATCATCAGGACGAATACCAGTTACGATAATGTGACCGCCAACGTCAATTATACCGGGGTGTTCAACGAGGAAAAGTCACAGGAACTTACTTTCAATGCAGATTATGCCTATTATGATATAATGTCGGGCAACTATCAGAATAACAGCATTGTGTCAGGCTTTGGATTCAATGAAATATTCCGTCAGAACAGCCAGCAATTCATCAACCTGGTTTCAGGAAAGATTGATTACCAGCAATCGTTCTGGAAAACAGGGATGCTGGAAGCCGGGCTCAAATGGGCCATGACCCAGACGAATAACGACCTGTTCCGGGAAGATTCGCTTACAGGCGGCTGGATTCCAAACACCAATATGTCCAATGAATTTTTGTATACCGAACATATTGCAGCTGCTTATGCATCGGTGGGCAGGATGCTGGGAAGCAAATGGACGCTTAAGATGGGATTGCGTGGTGAATACACGTATGCCCTGGGTGACTGGAAAACAACAAAGAAGGTGACAACCAAGAATTATTTCAATGTGTTTCCAACTGTTTTTGTAGGGTACAATCCATCTGCCAACTGGCGCCTTAACCTTTCATATACCAGCCGTATTGGCAGACCATCTTTTAGCCAGCTGAATCCTTTCCGCAACTATATTGATGCCAATTCTTATGTAGAAGGGAACCCCGATCTGGATCCCCAGTTGTCCCGGCAGCTGGCACTGAGTGTCACCTTCAAGAACCATTACAACATGACTCTTATCTATTCCAATACCAGGAACCTGATCATGCAGAATCCCTACTACGATGAGACAGGTACCAAAATACTGCTGTGGGAAAATTTCGGTAACCAGTATATGACGGGCGGCGTATTGTCTGTGAGTGAATTGCCTGTAACCAAATGGTTATACTTCACCGTTAGCGGGGTTTGTGTCTATATGGGCAATTCCGCAAATCCCGCGAATGGGCAGAACGGACAATTCATTAACAATGGTGTACTAAGCAGTGTGCAGGGCCAACTGACATTCCTGTTGCCAAAAGATTGGAAGATCGAGTTTATGGGCGTATACCAGGGCAAGGTCCCCTATGGCTATTTCACGGTCAAGCCCATTTTCATGATGAACGGAGGAATCAAGAAGAACTTCATGGACAACAAGGCAACGCTCAGCATTAATGTGAATGATATTTTTGGTACCTTTGATAACAACCTGGTGTACAAATCGGACGATAACATTGACTACGCGATAGATCAGACTATCAACCTTCAGAAGATACGTTTGAGCCTGAGCATCCGGTTTGGACAGGGGAAAGCAGCACGTTCCAGGAAAGTAGGAGACCTGGAAGAAGCCTCCCGTGTAGATACTTCAGGAGGATTATCTACCGGTACAACGGGAACATTGCCTTAAAAGGATTGTAGATGAATAAGAAATATGAACTTGGAATAGCCTTTGGTGGTGGTGGCACCAGGGGCTATTATCATGCCGGGGTCCTAAAACGTCTTTTAGAATTGGGATACAAACCCCAAATTGTTGCAGGTACAAGCGTGGGGGCTATCGTGGCCGCCATGTATGCACAGGGACTTTCCACCGGGAGTATGCTGGATGCCTTTAATGTGTTAACATTGAAGGATTTTCTCGCACCCAGGATCCCAAAGGAATATCTGACCGATTCAAAACCTGTAAGGCTGATTCTGGAAAAGACTTTAAAAGCAAAGACCTTCGAAGAGTTGGAGATCCCACTGAAAATAGTTGCCACCTGCCTGGAATCCGGAAAGGAAGTAGTCTTTGATAGCGGATCGCTCATAGACGCCATCATTGCTTCCTGTAGCGTTCCAGTTGTATTTCCCCCGGTCAAAATACAGGGAAAGCATTATGTTGACGGGGGTGTTATCAGGAACGTGCCGGTTTCTGTTATTCGTAGGGAGTGTAAAAAGGTTCTGGCTGTCAATCTTTTCCCTGTTACCGAAAAAGAGGTGGAATATTCCCGGTCCATGAAGCACATAGCTGAACGTTGTGTAACCATGTTGTTCAATGCAGGCGCCTCATACGATCTGGGCCTTGCAGATACGGTCATACAAGATGTTGAAATGGCAGGATACAGCACCTATGATTTCAAACACAGGGAAGAGATGTTCAACCTGGGATACAATGCCAGGGCATTGAGGCTACTCCATAAAATGGGATAGCCAGCGGTTGAAGGAACGGAAGAATTTGTGGATCAAATCTTCCATTTTTTTGTCAGTCAGTTTCCCGTTTTCATCAAACAGGTCTCCGGCCGATCCGATGTACATTTCAGGCTGGGCCATGACTAAAGAATTGACACAGACAAGGGATTGCCTGAGGTGGTGATTGGCACCAAACCCCCCGATAGCTCCCGGTGAAAGGGAGATCACAGCGGCTGGCTTGTTGCTCCATACATTCTTCATGTAAGGCCTAGATCCCACGTCTATGGCATTTTTCATGACGGCAGATGTGGAACGGTTGTATTCCGGGGTAATCAGAAGGAGACCGTCTGCTTTTGCAATTTTATCCCTGAATTCTGTCCACTCCACTGGGGGGTCCTCATCCAGGTCTTCGTTATACAGAGGCAGATTACCAATCTCCACCAATTCGAGGTCCATTGAATCGGGGGCCAGTTCTTCCATAACAACAGCCAGTTTTCTGTTCAGGGATGCTTTCCTCAGGCTGCCCACAAGTACGGCTATGCTTTTTCTTTCTTTGATGTCCATATATCTGCTAAAAAGTTGTTAATCAATCTTTATTGCAAATATAAACTTTTTTCCCGTAAATAACCTTGCTGTCTCCCGGGGCATAGAAGTCTGGCAATTCAGCCATGATCACATAACCATGCTTGTTATAAAAATCCCTGGTCGGCACATAATCTTTTCTTCCCGAGGTTTCTATCCATATTTGGGTGCCTCCCTGCGTTGTAATCGTCTTTTCAACCCTGGACATCATTTCAGATCCCAATCCCTTGCCCTGAAGGTCCTTGCTTACGGCCATCCAATAAATATCCCAGCCGGAACGGGTGCATGGAGTAGGTCCGAACACGGCATATCCCACGCAATGATTGTCCTGCTCTGCAACCAGGCAGTAATAACCGGAAGCCTCGCCACGTTCAATGAACGCTTCCAGTACTTCCAGGGCTACAAGGATTTCAAAATCATAAAACAAACCGGTAGATTCCATGACTACGGCCAGCTCCTGGAGGTCTCCTGCGTGTAAGGTGTTTCTATAAGTCATAGCTATTCGATCAAAATGCTAATTAAGGCAATCTATTATCTGTTTTACGATTTCTGTCAGTGAATAACCGGCATGCAATCCTGCTGCTATAAATCCGCTGTCGGGTGCAATACATGGATTTCCATTGACCTCCAGCACAGTGGGAAGACCGTCACTTCCTACCCTAATATCTACCCGGAAATACCCGGAAAGGCCAAATACCTCTCCGCAGGCGATAGCCGTATCCCGTAACCCGGCAGCTAGCCCGGGATTGTCCTCCAGGGTGCCGAACTGACGTGCTGTATGCCTGTATTCAAAGGAATCTTCCTCCCATTTGGAGCGGTACCCCAGGATTCTGGCCTTTTCCGGTGGATAATCCTTGAATATCATCTCAGGTATGGGATAGATGGTGTACGCTCCGGGCTTTCCTGTAATGCTCAGGTTGAACTCTCGTCCCTCTATGTATTCTTCGGCGAAGTATTCCCGCGGATCAAAATTGCCGAGCCAGCTGGCGGTCTCGGGAAGGGAAGCATCAAAAACGTGTTGTTCGTCAAGTCCCGCAGAACCTTCTTCGGCGATGGGCTTGACAATGTATTTTTTGTGCTTGTCAAGAAGTCCCGCTTCGGAAGTGGAAAACCAAGCAGGTGTTTTGATCCCGTGGTCACGCATGATCTGTTTTGCCAGTGTTTTCCTGGTGGTCAGGTACAATCCTTCTTCTCCCACTCCTGAATAAGGTATGCTCCAGGCATGTAGGATGGAGGGAACTATGTGTAACAAACCGGTATACCCGAGGACCGATTCCACCAGGTTGAACACAAACGCAGGCTTGTTTGCTTTAAGCGGAATAAGGTCCCGGTAAAGGTCCGTACCCACATCACGAACCAGGCACTTGTAACCCAGGGTTTCAAGTGCCTTTCTGACCAGTGACGCCTGGTCCATGACATCCTGTTCATCAGGAGTTGGGTGTTCGGAAAGCCGGTTATGCAGGATAATAACTGTATTGCTCATTTTGCATCATAACAGGCTGTGCTTCAATTCCGTAAGTACGTTTAAGGGCAGCCTGCATTATGGCTCCGATCAATTGTGTGAAATTCATTCCGTTCATTCTTGCTATGATCGGAAGGTCTGAATCTTTGTAGTTCAGACCGGCCAGGGGGTTGATTTCCATAAATTCAGGTTCGCCCATTGCATTCAGTTTCATGTCTACGCGGCCACTGTCACGCGAACCGGTAGCTTCCCATACCTGCAGGGCAAGACGGGCGCATTTTTCGGCAAGTTCCCCTTGCTGGTTTATGTATTCAATCGTATCCCTGTAATTCTGTTTGTTCTGGTATGAATAAATCTCCAATACGTCCTTCTTGAAGACCACTTCCATCACACCAATTACACGCGTGTCTTCCCCGTTGCCGCATATACCCACAGTAAATTCCCTGCCCGGGAGGTATGTTTCAACCAGTACAGGCTGGTCGTAACGCTTTAGAAGGTGGCAGCATACCGCCTGGTATTCTTCTTCTGTCCATACCAGGGAATGATCACCTATCCCCTTGCCTGAACCCTCCATTACAGGTTTTAGAAACAGGGGAAAGTCGGGTTTTGGTTTTTCCAGATCACTAATACTGCGAACCAGGCAAAAATCGGGAGTAGGTATTCCCGCATCTCTCACGACTCTTTTGCATAATGCCTTGTTCAATGTCAGGGCCATAGTTGCAGCGCCGGAAAACACGTAGGGTATCTGCCAGTCATCCAGGATGGCCGGGACAAGGGATTCCCTTCCGTCTCCGAAGATGCCTTCGCAGATGTTAAAAACAAGATCCCATCTGTTTCCGTTGAATAGACGCATCATCAGCGATCTTGCATTTCCGATGCGTTCGGTTTCATAACCTAATGAATGAAGGGCTGTTTCGATGCCCTCAATCGTCTCTGTTTTGTCAAGCTCTGCAGTGTCTTCTTCTGAATACCCCAAAGACAGGTATTCGGACTGCAGGTCATATGTGAGACCAATTTTCATTTCTTTAGCTCCCGGGCTCAACGGGAATACCATAAATTTTCATAATTTTGGTTTGTAAAATAATGTGCGATATTAACACTTTTATGAATTCGTTGTTCTATTATTAAATTTTTTTTAAAAAAGATTTTTTATGAAATGTGAAACATCAAAAAGCGCCCCTGCATCTGGGGCAGTTTATGGCATCGGTTTTATCGGTGCTGTAATTTATTTTATCGTGCAGGCAAGCGGTTTCTGGGAAGGTGTCCTGGGTGTTCTTAAAGCTATTGTCTGGCCTGCCGTCATGGTTTTTGAATTGTTCAAATATATTGGTGCCTGAATCCGAAAACCATCCCTTAGAGCCATTCCTCCCGCAAGGGGCGCGCCTCCTTCTGCTGGGCAGTTTTCCTCCACCGAAAAACCGGTGGTCAATGAATTTTTATTATCCCAATTTCCGGAATGATATGTGGCGCATCATGGGTCTGGTTTTCTTCAACCAGTCCGGTTATTTTATTGAAGGGAATGCCTTCAACAGGGAACTGATCGAATCTTTCTGCAGAGAAAAGGGTCTGGCTTTGTATGATGCAGCAGTAAAGATTGCCCGCACGACGGGGAATGCTTCTGATCAATACCTGGAAGTCAGGAGACCCATTGACCTGGCCTGGGTTCTGGACAGACTCCCTGTGTGCGATCATGTAGCTGTCACAGGACAAAAGGCGGCCAAGACGGTGCTGGAAGTGCTGGCGGGAAACGGTTTTGCACAGGAATTGAAACTCCCTGCCCTGGGAGCTTCTGTAACTTTCAGATATGGAGAACGGTTGATTAGGTTGTTCAGGATGCCCTCCACGTCCAGGGCTTATCCGATGCCGCTGGTGGAAAAGGTGTCGTATTACAGGAAATTATTCGAAAGCTCCCTCAATCACTCCCATTCAATAGTTGCAGGGGGCTTGGAAGATATATCATAGACTACGCGGTTGATACCTTTAACCTTATTGATGATATCGTTGGAAACTTTCATCAGAAACTCATAAGGCAGGTGTATCCAGTCTGCCGTCATGCCATCTGTTGATTCAACTGCCCGTAAGGCAATGGTATATTCATACGTGCGTTCGTCACCCATCACTCCCACACTCCTGACCGGTAAAAGAATAGCTCCGGCCTGCCATACAGAGTCATATAAATTCTCTTTCCTCAGAGCCTGGATGAAAATATCATCGGCTTGCCGGAGAATCTGCAGTTTCTCAGGGGTAATCTCTCCCAGAAGCCTGATGGCCAGACCCGGCCCGGGGAAGGGGTGTCGTTTGATCAGGTTTTCTCCTATACCCAGTGCCAGACCTATGCGGCGGACTTCATCTTTGAAAAGCAGACGCAGGGGTTCTACGATCTTCAGGGGAACATGTTCGGGCAGTCCTCCCACATTATGGTGTGATTTGATTACAGATGAATGCCCATGAACAGATGCCGATTCAATTACATCGGGATATATAGTTCCCTGGGCCAGCCAGGAAGCGTTGTTGATCTTAGCAGCTTCCCTGACAAATACTTCAATGAAAGTACGTCCGATAGCCTTGCGTTTGGATTCCGGGTCTGTTATTCCCTTAAGGGCCCCGAGAAAATCAGCGGATGCATCTACTCCGGTTATATTCAAGCCCATATCCCGGTATGATCTCATAACCGAAACGTACTCGTTCAGCCGCAACAGTCCGGTGTCAACAAACAGGCAATGCAATTGTTTTCCTACGGCTTTGTGCAGCAATGTGGCTGCTACGGTGCTGTCCACACCCCCTGATATAGCCATGATCACATGTTCGTCACCGATCTTTTCGCGCATTCCGGCTATGGTTTCCTCTATAAAGCCGGAAGGGGTCCAGTCTCCTTTGCATTGGCAGATACCTAATGCGAAGTTTTCCAGAATGCGTGATCCATGGATCGTATGATAGACTTCCGGGTGAAATTGGACGGCATACGTATCTTCCCCTTCAAAACGGAAAGCAGCATATTGCACATCGTTTGTGGAGGCCAGGTTCACGGTTCCGTGCGGCAGCGTGTCAATGCTGTCCTGGTGCGACATCCATACGGTTGTGGGGGAGGAAACATTACGGAACAACGGGGAAGCCGGTTCCAGTATATTCAGCATAGCCCTTCCGTATTCCCGGGAAAGGGAAGAATGCACATCGCCTCCGTACCGTGTTGCAAGGTATTGTGCCCCAAAGCAGATCCCCAGCAGCGGAATGTTTCCCTTGATCCCTGAAAGGTCAATAGAAGGAGCATCCTTGTCTTTGACCGAACAGGGGCTTCCCGACAGGATCACACCTTTGACTGAGGCGTCAGGCTCGGGAAAATGATGGTAAGGGTAAATTTCGCAATACACTTTAAGTTCCCGCAGCCGTCTTCCGATCAATTGCGTAAGTTGTGAGCCAAAATCAAGAATTAGGATTTTTTCATTCATATGAAGACCTGTTGATGTAGAGGTGCAAAAGTATAACAAAACAACGATTATCTAAAATATTTGTTTATCTTTGTCGGCTCATTTCCGGCCATATGGAACAGATGGAAAACACAAGACTGAAGGTAGCAGTAAAGACATTTTCAAAAGGGACATATGATTATGCTTTCCGGTTGGACAAAAGTTTTTTTTCATCATTCCAAAACGAAGAAATACTGGATGCAGAGCTGAATACGGAAATACAGATTTGCAGGATAGAGGAGCAAGAACCCGCCATAACTGTAAAAATATCGGGAACTGTAGTTGTCATGTGCGACAGGTGCCTGGACAAGCTGGCTGTCCCTGTTTCTTTTGAAAGTAAATTGGACGAAGAGGAAACCCTTGAATGTCGGAATGATTTTTCCGGTCAGATGGATTTCACGCAATACGTATATGATAACATATGTCTTGCCATTCCGATAAGGCGTTTCCATGAGTCAGAAAAAGACTGTGACCAGGAAATGCTCCGCATCTGGAAACAGGGATCCGTTCAGGATAAACATCAGGATGACGGATCATGTACCAGGTTGGCGGATTTTATGAAATAATAATTTTTTAAGTTAACGAGATATGGCACATCCAAAACACAAGACTTCAAAACAGAGAAGAGACAAACGCAGAACGCACGATAAATTGGAAACTCCCACCCTGGCAGCCTGTTCAAACTGCGGAGCCGCCGTCATGTACCACAGGGTATGTCCTGAATGTGGGTATTACCGCGGACGTCAGATCATTCAAAAGACGGTTGTCTGATCACAGCTGAAAGGTTTGGCCCTATAGTTCAAGGGATAGAACGGAAGTTTCCTAAACTTCAAATCCAGGTTCGAGTCCTGGTGGGGCTACTCAATAACAAAGTCCCACTATAATCCCATAATCATGAATTCTATAAAAGGAACAAGAACAGAAAAAAATCTTCTGGCAGCTTTTGCGGGAGAATCCCAGGCACGGAATCGTTATACTTTTTTCGCTTCTGCAGCCAAAAAAGAAGGATATGAACAAATTGCCGCTGTGTTTGAAGAAACCGCCAACCAGGAGAAAGAACATGCCAAACGTTTTTTTAAATTTTTGGAAGGGGGGATGGTCGAGATTACGTCCATGTATCCTGCGGGAGTGATTGGCACGACAGCCGAAAACCTACAGGCTGCAGCTGAAGGAGAACATGAGGAACACGCCGTATTGTATCCCGAATTTGCAAAAATTGCTGCAGAAGAAGGATTTCCAAAAATTGCCGCTGCTTTTCTTGCTATTGCTACCGTTGAGGCTGAACACGAGGCACGTTACCGCAAATTGCTGGAGAGGGTAGAGAGTGGTAAATTTTTTGATAGGGATGAGGAGATCCTATGGCAGTGCCGCAACTGCGGATACATCACAAAAGGTAAAAAGGCCCCTGAAGTTTGCCCTGCCTGCCTGCATGCCAAGGCTTTCTTTGAACAGAAGAAAGAGAATTATTGATATTCTCCATGGCAACACGCCCGCAGATTGGGATATTTGGCCGTCGAAACGCCGGTAAAAGTTCCCTGATCAATGTGTTGTCCGGTCAGGATGTTGCCATTGTGTCGGATGTTCCCGGCACCACTACAGATCCCGTACGAAAGATCATTGAAATTCCCGCGCTGGGTCCTATTGTACTGATAGATACAGCCGGTATGGACGATGCGGGGCTACTCGGTGAAAAGAGGGTATTGCGCAGCCGGCAGGTTATCGCTCAGGTCAACCTGGCCATCCTTATCTTCACAGGAAACTTTCTGGGCGAATACGAAAAAAATCTGATCGAGGACTTCCGGTTACAGGAAGTTCCTTTTTTATTATTGCACAATATGTCTGACAAAGTCCCGCTGGACCCGGAAATCGAAGGGGAGATCACCCGCGGATATGCTGCAGACATAATTGATTTCAGCTGCAAGGATCCCCATAATACTGAACTACTCATTGCACTGATTTCAAAGAATCTGGGACCTTCTCCTTTCAGGACACAACCTATGCTGGAAGGGTTAATCAGGGAAGACGACCAGGTAGTACTTGTATGCCCTATAGATTCAGAAGCGCCTGAAGGGCGCCTGATACTGTCTCAGGTTCAGGTGATAAGAGAGATTCTTGATCGCCGGGCTATTGCCGTTGTCTTGCAGGAAAACCAACTGAAATCATGGTTTAATAAAGTCAAGACAGGAGAAAGGGAAAGGCCGGCACTTGTAATAACAGACAGCCAGTTGTTTGGCAGCGTAGAACAACACCTTCCGAAAAACCAGCCTTTAACCGGTTTCAGCATACTGCTGTCACGCACTAAAGGAGACTTTGGGGTATGCCTTGAAGGCACAAAAACAATTGACAGGCTCAAAGACGGGGACTGCATACTTCTAATGGAATCTTGCAGTCACCACAGCACCTGTGATGATATAGGCAGGGTAAAGCTGCCCGCATTATTAAAACGTTATACCGGAAAGGAGCTTATGTTCGAAATGATCTCAGGACTGGATGTTCCGGCCTATCCGCTAAACCATTATGCGCTTGTTATACAATGCGGGGGTTGTATGATAACACAAAGACAGGCTCTTGCCAGGATACGTGAAACAATTAAATCAGGTGTCCCTGTGAGCAATTACGGAATGGCTATTGCCTATACCCGGGGAATTTTCGAAAGGACAACCCGTCCTTTCCTTTTATCGAAAGAACCAAATATCTCAAACATATGAAACGTTTGTTAGTACTTGCATTATTGATCTTCTGTGTTCTCATTTCCAGGGCACAGGCGCAAAATGGACAATCGGTCAAACCGGATGCGGTCTTTCTTGGCAATTCAATAACCCAGAATTGGAGTAATTTTCATCCGGATTTTTTCAAACTAAACAATTATGTCGGAAAAGGAGTAGGAGGAGAAGTTACTTCACAAATGCTGACCCGTTTCAGAAAAGATGTTTTGGAACTGCAACCCTGTGTGGTGGTTATCCTGGCCGGCACCAATGACATAGCCCAGAATCAGGGATACGTCACCCACCGGCAGATAATGGACAATATTGCCTCCATGGCCGATCTGGCACGATTTCACAATATCCGGGTAATTCTCTGTTCTGTTCTTCCGGCGGGAACTTACCGCTGGCGGTCAGAGGAATTCAACCTGGAGGTACTCCCCTCCCAGGCCATACAGCAGCTCAATGAAATGATCCGGCAATATGCCCTTGAGAATAACTATGAATTTGTGGATTTCTGGACACCTATGTCCGACGAGAAGGGAGCCATGAAAGAAGGACTCTCTTCAGATGGGGTCCATCCTTACCCCGATGCCTATTTTATAATGGAAGAACTTGTAACTCCGGTCATAAGCAGGTTATGCGGACAGTAAACAGCCCTGAGGATATGGCGCTTTTTCCCAATTCCCTGTAATCTTTCAATTTCGAAGCCCGATTCTCGTAATACGTGCTTGAAACTTCCCTTGCAGCAGTATGTGGTAAGAACGGCGTTTTTTTGCAGGAAGGGTGTGATGCCCGCAATTATATCGCTTGTCCACAACTCTGGTTGTACTGCAGGTGAGAAGGGATCAAAATAAACGATCTGAATTCCCTGTACCGGATGATAGCCATCTAAATCACCGGCGTGTTTAAGCATCGTAAAATCCTGTGCTGCTTGGAATGGCACTCCCCACGATCCGCGGTGGATGTTCCGGAAGAATTCAATTTCCTGCCCAGAATCGGTATAAATAAGCTTTTCGGTAATATCTTCAGTTAATGGAAATTTTTCAACAGCTTCATAATAAATGCTGGTGGATTCAGGAAAAAGGCCTGTCAACAATTCCCGGTATGTCAATAAGGCATTGAGTCCTGTTCCAAATCCAACATCCAGTATATGAATTGTTTGGGATAGGCAACCTTTCGCAGCATCCCGTTGTGCAAAGTAACGCAGGCCGGACTTGATATACACGTGTTGAGATTCCTGTACAGCACCTGAAATGGAATGATACGTTTCTCCCCACGGACCCCTGAGCGTGTTTGAACCATCCTCTGTGGGGACAAGCTCCAGTGACATGGTATCAAAAAAGCCGTCCTTGCGGGGACAGCTTTTAGTTTCATGCTGCTCGGTGTTACTTCTTGCGGTCGCCATAGCGGCTTCTGAATTTATCTACACGGCCTGCAGTGTCTACAAGCTTCATCTTTCCTGTATAGAAAGGATGGGAGGTGTTGGAGATCTCAAGCTTGTACAATGGGTATTCGACGCCTTCCAGTGTGATGGTTTCTTTGGCATTTACACAGGAGCGTGTTACGAACACATAGTCATTGGACATATCTTTGAAAGCAACAAGCCTGTAGGTTTCCGGGTGAATTCCTTGTTTCATCTTATGTATTTTTTATAATTTCCTGTAAAACGGGCTGCAAAGGTACGCAATTTTTTGGCTCAACCAAATTATAATGAGAGCAAAGATATGATTTCAGATGCCAGTGCTTCTGCGCTGGTTTTATCGGGTGCCTCACTGTATATGCGCAGGATTGGTTCCGTATTTGATTTGCGAAGGCTAACCCACTTCTTTTCATCTTCAAAATCCAGGCGCAACCCGTCAACCTTGTTGACTGTTGCTGCCGGATATGCTTTAATTATGCGGCCGGACAAAGCTTCCATGCTTATATCTTTTTTCAGATCAACACGGTTTTTACTCATATGGTAGTCCGGGTAGGAACTTCTGAGCCCGGTCATTGATTGTCCTTTTTCTGCCAATAGCGAGAGGAACAGGGCAGTCCCGATGAGCGCGTCCCGGCCGTAATGTAGCGAAGGCAGGATGACACCTCCATTACCCTCTCCACCAATCACACTATCGGTGTGTTTCATTTCCTCCACCACATTCACTTCTCCTACAGCTGCTGCAGAACAGGTGCCGTGGTATTTTTTTGTAATGTCTTTCAGGGCACGGGTAGAGGAAAGATTGGATACCGTATGTAGTTTTTTATCAGGGTACTGTGCGGCATATTTTCCAAGCACATAATCTGCACAGGCCACCAGGGTGTATTCCTCTCCAAACATGCTTCCGTCTTCACAAACAAGGGCCAGCCGGTCCACATCAGGATCTACAGATATGCCCAGTGTGGCTTTTCTGGCAACCACTTCTGATGACAGGTCCTTCAGATGATGTGGCAGGGGCTCTGGATTGTGTGCAAAATCACCAGTAGGCTCAGAATGGATCTTGTAGCAGGTAACCCCCAGTGCTTCCAGGAGTTTTGGCATGATCACCCCGCCCACAGAATTGATCCCGTCCAAGACTGCGCTGAATCCTGAACGGTAAATGGCTTCTACATTTACCAGCGGATGATCAAGGACGGCCTCCAGGTGCTTTTCTGTAAAATCATTTGTCTGGTATGTGCCGAGTCCATCCACCCCCTGATACAAAAAGCTATCTTCCCGCATGATTTCCATCATCCTTGCCCCCTGGCGCGCATTGAGGAACTCTCCGTTGGAGTCCAGCAACTTAAGTGCGTTCCACTCCCTTGGATTGTGGCTGGCAGTAATAATGATACCCCCCGATGCTTTTAAAAACAGAACGGCCATCTCCGTAGTGGGGGTACTGGCCAGTCCTATGTCCACAACATCCATCCCGCAGGCACGCAACGTACCGCAAACCAGCTGTCTGACCATGTCTCCGGACAGGCGTGCATCGCGACCCACAACAATGGTATGTGGAGCAGGAATGCTTAGTTCACCTATGAGTCTTGCATGCGCCGAGGTGAAGCGGACAATGTCCAAAGGAGAAAGGGATACCCCCGGCAAACCGCCAATGGTACCCCTTATTCCCGAGATGGATTGTATCAGGCTCATGGTTTAGCTGGGCATTGCCAGGAAGCACGAGGCAAAGGCCAGGATGGCGTAGAGTTCCGGGAACACGGCCAATACCAATGTCTTACTGAATACGTTATGCCCGTTGCTCATTTCAACAACCCCGTTGGCAGCGATCTGAGCTTGTTTGATGGCTGAAATTAGACCCACAACACCCATGGCCGTGCCAGCTGCCAAAACAGCCAATGCCTGGTTCATGGTGAGTACTCCGCTCAAACCATTAATGGCTCCAAGGTTCAGGAAGAAAGCAGCGAAACCGTAAAGACCCTGGGTCGAAGGAAGGGCGCTCAATATCATGGAAGATCCGAAAATGTTAGGATTCTTTTTCATGGCTGCTACGGTGGCATTTCCTGCCAATACTGTTCCTATAGCACTTCCGACTCCGGAGGGGATCAACATAAGTGCAACACCTATGTAAGCTAAAATTAATGGTAATGTGTTCATAATAAGTTAACTGATATTAAATATTGTATTAATTATTCTTTAATTTTCAACGGTTTGTATTCGCGTCCGCCTCCGGTGAAACTTGCATTTTTGTAAAATTCCACGAATGTCAGACGCATGGGATGCACAAAAGCCCCCAGTGCGCTCAGGCCCAGAACCAGGGCATGTCCAAAAAGAAGAAGTACCAAAGTCAGCAGCCATCCCACATAGGGTATCCCTGAAAGGCTCATTGCCAGGGTGTTGATGACCATTCCTAAAATACCACCCGAGGTGCCAAGACCAAAAAGACGTATATAGGAAAGCATATCCCCGAAGACACCGGTGATATCATACATGGCCCACAGGCCTTTTCCCAAACGCTTATATACGGGCCCTTCCGGTTTGGAGAACAACACGATCAGGGAAATGCTTACCACAAGCATGGTTGTTGAAACGGGTTTTGGCATGTTCAGATTCTCCACCATGGTAGAAGCGTAGGCAATGGTCGCCCATACAATGAGGATTGCCCAGCCAAATGGGGCCATCCCATGCTGCCACCCTTTTCTTTTGATGGAATCGATACCTGTCAGTACGCGGGCAAAAACGATTTGGAATAAACCAAAAAGAATGGCAAACCAGAACATTTGCATATCGTTGAACTGGAATAAAAAATCCTGGTTTTTTGTAACCGACGGGAAAAGATCCGTGACTTTCATTCCAAAGAATCCACCGGGCAGTGCAGCCATAATGACAGACCCGAGCCCCAGGAAAAAAACAAGGTTAAGATAACCCTTCATTTTTGGAAGGAAATACATCCCTGCAAATCCAAGAATCATGAGCAATAACCCGTATCCCATGTCTCCCAGGCAAAAACCAAAGAAAAGCATGTAGAACGGAGGAAAGTACGGTGTAAGGTCCAGCTCGTCATAAACAGGCAGCATGTACATATTCCCGATGGGTTCGAAAAGACTGGCAAACCAGGAGTTCTTTAACTTTACGGGCGGGTTGTCACTGCTTTCTGCCGGCGTGCTTAAATAATAAAGGCTTTCCTTTTCCAGGAATGTTTCCAGCTCTGCCGAGTTTTCTGTGGGAGCAAATCCCGTCAAGAGGTCAATATGGTCTTCCACCTGTTTTTCTGCCGAAACCCCGGCCAGGTAAAGATCCAGTTTTGACGACAATTCGTTGGCATACGATTTAAGTAAGGGAATATGGTCCGAAAGTATGTTCAGCCGGGCAATGCATTGCTGCAGCTCAGCTTCTTTTTCAAGAATTTCATCTTTAAGCACATTGCAGGGGACTGCCGGAAATACAGCTTCATTTAGCGGGAACTGATAAGGTTCTCCCGGAACTTCCAGTACAATGAAACTGATTTGCTTTTCTGTCCTTTCCAAGACATATAGGGGATATTGTTTTTCCCATTCCGTGTCAAAACGGCGTGCAGACTGTGAATAGGCATGGATCACATAACCCAGGTCCCGGATCTTTTCCACATCTTGCAGGGTAAAGGGTCCCCACGGCTCTGCTGCTTTCATTTGTTCAGATAAAGAGAAGAGAGTCGTTTTTAAGGATTCCCTTTTGGAAAACAACTCAGTTGCTTCTTTCAGCAGTGAAGCACCATCGCTCTGGTAAGGCTCCGTTCTCTTATCTTTTTTTTCATTGGCAACCTGGCCGAGTTTTATGACCGTTTGGTTGATATGCAAAAGTATGTCTGAAAGGTCCTTGGAATGTTGGTCCACTGCTTTTTCATACCGGTTGATATCAACCATTCCCAGATCCTGCAACTTGTTTAAAAAGTCTGATGTCTGCTCGCTAAGCAAAACAAAGGAATACTTTGTCATTCTGGTGATCATAGCTGTTCCTCCTCGTTTTGTTGACGTGTTTTAACTATTTTCTGACTGGCTTTGGACAGCGTTTCCTCATCTTCCATAAATCGTTTGATCTTGCGGATGGCTTCCTCATACCCGGGAATTTGAACTTTTTCGTAAAGATTTACCTTTTGAGTGGTTTTCTTGCGTGCAAAATCCAACAGGTTTTTCTTCTCCAGGTAAATTTCACTTTCTATCCCAATCTGTGCCATGTCTTTCAGGATCTGAACCCCCTGGGCATACCACTGGGGCTGGGAGAAAAGGGAGAAAGGTTTTACTTCAAACAGCACTTGCCTGAGGGCAGGGGTCTTTATCCCTGCAATTTTAACCGTTTCAAGTTCCACATCCTTAACGGTAATCAGGCCCGGGGTAAATTCATTCCACAAGGCAGCCATATTCCTGTAGGAAGACAGGGATTTGTCCAGTTTTTCCAGTAACTCGTCCGACCGCTCTTTGGCACGCTTAACCTCCATACGCAGGGCGCTTTCTTTGTTTTTCAGCGTAGGAAGGGCTCTTTGCCTTATCTTGAGCTGTTTCCGGAGAGAATGAAGGGACGTTTTGTTAAACTGGTATTTAATGGCCATGTTTTTTTTCTTTATGCCTGTTCCGGCCAGTATTTCATAATCAGGTCCTCACGTATGCTGACCTCTTCTTTGTTGAAGTGTTTAGCAAAGAGTTCCCAGGCATTCTCCAACATCTGGGTCACGTTTATATTAACATCAATTGAAAGTAATTTCAATGAATATTCCTTGGCAAATTCCAGGGCACGCAAGTCGTAATCGCTCAGGTCAAATCCATTCTCCAGTTTTGTCTTGGCGTCTGCAGCATCTGCATACAGCCGGATGGCTGTATTCATAACCTGGTTGTGATCTTCACGGGTCTGTTTCCCGATCACCAGCTGTTTAAGACGCGATAGCGAGCGGAACGGGTCAACTATAACCTTGCCCGTATCGGTATCATTTCGCAGGAAAAGCTGGCCTTCCGTGATATAACCTGTATTATCGGGAATGGCGTGTGTAATGTCACCGCCACTGAGAGTAGTCACGGCTATGATGGTGATGGAACCTCCCGAAGGGAGCTGTACCGCCTTTTCGTAAATTTTTGCCAGGTCCGAATACAGTGAACCGGGCATGGAATCCTTGGAGGGAATCTGATCCATACGGTTGCTTACAATACTCAGCGCGTCTGCATAAAGGGTCATGTCGGTCAGCAGGACCAATACTTTTTCGTTTTTTTCCACGGCGAAGTATTCAGCTGCCGTCAAGGCCATGTCGGGAATAAGCAGGCGTTCTACCGGGGGGTCATCTGTGGTGTTCACAAAACTGATGATCTTGGATAGTTTTCCTGCATTTTCAAATGATTTGCGGAAGAACAGGTAATCATCGTTGGTAAGTCCCATCCCGGCAAGGATGATCTTATCCACATCGGCTCTCAGGGCAACGGTTGCCATAACCGGGTTGTAAGGTTGGTCAGGGTCTGCAAAAAAAGGTATTTTTTGTCCTGAAACCAGTGTGTTATTCAGGTCAATACCGGCTATCCCGGTGGGTATGAGCTGAGAGGGTTGCATCCTTTTATAGGGATTGACCGAAGGACCCCCAATTTCGCGGTGATCTCCCTGCACTTCGGGCCCTCCATCTATGGGTTTACCGTATGCATTGAAAAAGCGGCCGGATAATTCCTCACCCACATTAAGCGAAGGGGCTTCTCCCCAGAAAACAACTTCTGAGTTGGTGGCAATTCCTTCTGTACCTCCAAAGACCTGCAAGGTCACACGATCTCCGTTGATCTTTACTACCTGGGCCAGCCGTCCGTCCACGGTGGCCAGTTCATCGTTCATCACACGTTGGGCATTCAAAACGACGGTAGCCTTGGTTATACCTTCCAGGCGGGTATATATGCGTTGAAAAGCTTGTGCCATATCTTTAATATTAAGCCTGAACCTTTTGGGTCAGATGTTCTTCAATTTCGGTTTCATAGCGTTTAAATTCATCGGAATGAAATTCCTGGTAATTCATCTGCCGGAACAGGTTGATCAATTTTTTGTAAAAAGCCGAGCATTCTTCAAAGTCTTCAAATGCAACCTGCATGCGGCATACGTCAATTACTTTGGAATACATGTATACCTGGCGTTCCATGGGCGTGGAAGCGTCAATATCGTCAAAGGCATCCTGTTGCAGGATGATGAAATCGATGAGCTCTGATTTCCAGTAACTGATATGGTAATCCAGAGGTACGCCGTCATCTCCCAGAATATTGATTTGTTCGTAAGCCTCCTTTCCACGTCTCACATAGTTCTTACCTTCCAGAATTTTTCCAATCCAGTCAGGCCCGACCTTTTCTGCATAATAGGACATGATCTCGGGGTATTCCAAATATTTGGAATAGCTATCCATGGGGTCAATGGCCGGGTAACGCTTCCTGTCTGCACGGTTTTGCGACAAGGCATAAAAACAGCGTGTTGCTTTTTGGGTCGATTCGGTGACTGGTTCTTTAAGGTTACCTCCGGCAGGGGATACGGTACCTATGATGGTGACAGATCCTGTCTGCCCGTTATTCAGCTTGACAATCCCTGCACGGGAATAAAAGTTGGAGATAATGGCAGGCAGGTCCATGGGGAAAGCATCCTGTCCGGGCAATTCTTCCATACGGTTGCTCATTTCGCGCAGGGCTTGTGCCCAGCGGGAAGTAGAGTCTGCCAGCAACAGGGCACGGTGTCCCATGGCCCGGTAATATTCACAAATTGTAATGGCAGTGTACACAGATGCCTCACGGGCTGCTACAGGCATGTTAGAGGTGTTGCATATGATGGTCGTACGTTCCATCAGGTGACGATTGGTACGGGCGTCGATAAGCTTGGGAAATTCGGTGAAAATCTCCACCACTTCGTTTGCACGTTCACCACAGGCCGCCATGACAATGATATCGGCCTCGGCTTGTTTTGCCAGGGCATGCTGCAAAACGGTCTTTCCGCTGCCAAAGGGTCCGGGGATAAAACCGGTTCCTCCCTCGGCAATAGGGTTGAAGGTGTCTATTGTCCGCACACCCGTTTCCATCACCTTGTCAGGTCTGGGTTTTTCCTTGTAAGCTGTAATAGCGCGCTTTACAGGCCATCTCTGGACCATGGTGACCTCGTGACTTTTCCCGTCACCATCTTTTAGAGTGGCTATCTTTTGGTCAACAGTGTAAGAACCCTGTGATGTAATTTCTTCAATGGTATAAGTGCCTGTCATTACAAAAGGTACCATGATACGGTGCACCATCCATCCCTCCATCACCTGGCCCAGCCAGTCTCCTGCTGTTACGGTGTCGCCTTTTTGTGCCAGAGGTTCAAAATCCCATCTTTTCTTCCTGTCAATAGGTTCTGTGTATTCTCCCCTTTTCAGGAATACGCCTTCCATGGTAGCCAGGTTGTTTTGCAACCCGTCGTAATTGCTGGACAAGAGCCCGGGTCCCAGCGCGACTTCCAGCAAATGGCCATTAAAAGTCACGTGATCTCCCACACGCAGTCCGCGCGTACTTTCAAAAACCTGTGCCTGGGCATTTTTGCCGGCAACTTTAATGACCTCGGCCATTAACTGCGTATCTCCCAGATGAATGAAACAAATCTCGTTTTGAGCAACCGGTCCGTCAACTTCAATGGTTACCAGGTTGGCAATGATACCCCTTACTTTACCGGTGGTTTGTGTTTGCATAATTATTCTTTATTGCTTTGTATGTGCCTTTTACTTCATCTACCAGTTCCCTGAACATCCTTGTACCGGTTTCTTTGTCCAGACGGGCCCAGCGGGCAACGAGGGAAGCTTTGAGTAAAAAAGCGAGTATGACATGTATATCTAAATAATGAAATGTGCATAACTCCGATGCCTTTTCCCACCGGAGACTGTCAATTTTCTGTTCCCTTTCCAGGGGATCTTTCAATTGCATGATCCTGTTCAGGACTGTAGCATATTCCGTTATGAATTCAAGCTTAAAATCGTCTGCCCTGGATTGCACCAGCTGCCTGGTCAGGACGCTGTCACCAACAAGGTGGTCACCAGGGCTGCTGCCGTAACTCCTGGCAGTGTATGCAGCTATGATGTTTCGAATTTCCTGGTCAAAGGAAAAATAATCCCGGATGAAAGAATTGTTGCAACGCTGAACTGCACGATAAAAATGAATGTTCATGAACTTTGCTTTCAGCCCCCTGTCCAGCCAGTCGAGCAGGCGGTTGTCCTTTTTACCCAGCATGGCTCTCAGGGAATCCGTCAGTTCTTCAATGTCAAAACTGCCCGATTGAAAATCAAGCGCCAGCTGTGGCAATCCTGCAATAATGAACTCGTAATTATTCATCATAGAGCAGCGACTGTGTCCCAGGACTTACATATTTATTGAAGAGAGCCATGAAATCCTTGTCCGAAAAACGGATCTGGTATCCTCCTCCGGCAGGTCCGATCACAAATCCGTTTTCCATGTCAGCGCTGAAGGTAACACGTATGCTCTTGTCTAACATATCTGATATCCTGGATTTAAGGAATCCGGTAAATGATTCTTTACGGGACTGTGGCAATATCACTTCCAGGTCCATGGAACCGGCATCTTCCGGTTTAAAAGATTTCACAAGGGTCATGATCATGTCCTTAACAAAGGCATCGTCTTCCATGGCTTTCTTTGTCGGACCTTCCAGGGACTTTAATACTACCAGGTCCTGGATTTTCTTTTTCAATACCGAGATGGTGTGACGTGAGGCCATCCTGATCTCATTCTCTACCTGTTCCTTATGTTCGGCAGCCTCTTGTTCGGCCCGTTCAACCATCCAGGTTGCCTCCTTCTTGGCTTCCTTGACGATAGCCTGGGCTTCTTCTTTGGCTTTGGCAATGATTGCATCTGCTTCTTCCCTGCCGCGGGTCAGGCCTTCCTGGTAAAGCTTGTTGGTTAGTTCTTGCAGTTTGTTTTCCATATAATTGAAACAGTCTATTTATTATTATTATGATAAGAAACCAAGTAAGATACCTGCTGCCACTGCCGAGCCTATGACTCCGGCCACATTGGGTCCCATGGCATGCATAAGCAGGTGATTGGTACGATCGTATTGGACACCGATGAGTTCAGACACGCGGGCAGAGTCCGGAACAGCAGATACTCCAGCATTCCCTATCAGGGGGTTTATCTTGTTGCCCGGTTTGAGGAACAAATTGAGGATTTTTACAAAAAGAACCCCTCCTGCCGTAGCCATAATGAAAGAGAAAGCACCCAGTGCAAATATCAGGACCGAATCCAGTTGCAGGAATTTGTCAGCCTGTGTGGAACAACCCACAGTCAGACCTATGAGAGTGGTTACTACGTCAATCAGGGGACCTCGGGCTGTTTCTGCCAGCCGCCTGGTAACACCGCTCTCTTTCAGAAGGTTCCCAAAAAAGAGCATCCCCAGAAGAGGTAAACCCGATGGAACAATAAATGCAGTCAGCAATAAACCAATAACCGGGAAAATGATTTTTTCCATTTTGGACACTACACGGGGAGGTTTCATCCGGATGAGCCGTTCTTTTTTTGTGGTGAACAAGCGCATGATCGGAGGTTGGATCAGGGGTACAAGAGCCATATAGGAATAAGCAGAAACGGCTATCGCTCCGAGAAGGTCCGGGGCCAGCCTTGAAGACAGGAATATGGCTGTAGGACCATCGGCTCCGCCAATGATTCCTATGGCACCTGCTGCATTGGCTTCAAATCCAAGGAGCAGGGCGGCTGAATAAGCTGCAAAAATGCCTAATTGCGCGGCGGCCCCTATCAATAAAAGTTTGGGATTGGATATGAGTGACGAAAAATCTGTCATGGCCCCAATACCCAGAAAAATGAGCGGCGGGTACCAGCCATTCCTCACGCCATGATAGAGGATGTTCAGCACAGATCCTTCTTCGTAAATACCAACAGTAAAACCGGGATATAGCGGAATGTTCCCTATGATCATACCAAATCCTATGGGAACAAGCAGAAGCGGCTCCCACTCTTTTACAATGCCCATTGTCAGGAAACCAAGACCAATACATATCATCAGGATATGCTGGAAGGTGGCATTGGCAAATCCGGTATATTCCCAGAACTGTTGCAGGTTGTTGATGATCTGGTCCATATCAGTTTAAAATTATGAGCGGAGCTCCCTCCAGAACAGAATCCCCTTTATTCACTTTTATAGATGCCACAACGCCATCACGGTCTGCTTCAATGTTGTTTTCCATTTTCATGGCTTCCAGAACTATCATTTTTTGCCCTGCTTTGACTGTATCACCTTCCTTCACACTTACCTCCAGGATTACCCCGGGTAGCGGGGAATTAACAGTATAGGACCCGCCGGCAGGCGCAGCCTTCCCCGTGCTGTGTGATGTTTTGGCAGCTGAAGGTGCTGCTACTCGTGGAGCGCGGGTCACGGGAGCAGTTGCGCTTTTCTTAAATGGTTTGTCAATATTTACCTGGTATGGTGTGCCATTGACTTCCACTTCGGCCAGTGTTTCTTCCAGTTCGTTAATTACCACACTGTAGCTGTTCCCGTTGATTATCAAATTATATTCTTTCATAGTGCGTATTATTATCTGTTTGATCTTTTTCTAAACTCAGGCATCCTTCTCATTGACTGGTATTTAGAACTCCAGGGAGAGTAGTTCTTCCTGACCTGCTCAATGGTTAGTTTAGTCGTTTCAATGTCGTGTACTTCGGTCTCATTGGCATAGAGATGCAGGGCCATGGCTATAGCAGCGAAAGTTTCTCCTGATATGTCTGCCACCGATACTTTTTGCGTTTTATGATATGCATCGGCTTTTTTCTGGGTCAGGTTAATGGCGATTTTGCCTGTTCCTTTAAAAACAAGGGATAAGATCAAAAGTGCAAGAAAGACCACAGACATGGCCATTATTGCCATGATCCATCCAAAGGGGTCAGTCTCTTTCATTATCTCGGCCCGGGATTTCCCGTCCAGTGTGTAGTTGTTGGTACTTGGCGAGGTCCTTGGAAGGACAATCCAGCCCGAATTGTCGGATTCAGGTCCGTAAGAACCTTCTCCGTCTATCTTACGTCCGTAAGATTGGTTGGGATCCAGGTTGTCAGGCAAAGAAACCATGTCCAATATGGTTTTACCGTCAGCACTGGTAAGGATGAGAACCTTAGAATCTGTAAGGGAAAAATTCAAATGGAAAGAGCCCCTGAACGGCTTGTTGTCAGCCCAGAAAAGAATATGCTGCCTGGGTTTGATCTTTGTTAGCACGTCCCCGCGGGGAATGGGATATTTTTTCAGGTCATTGGGATCATTGCTCAGATAGCATCCACCAATATCCACCGTCCCGTACCCGATATTGAATATTTCAAACCAGCTGCTGTGAACCCCGAAATCATCCTGAAAATCCTCCGTATTGGTTATCAGTAATTCATTCAATCTCAGGTCCACCACATTCTGTCCGAAGAGGGAAACCTGGAAGAAAAACAGCAAGCCGGCTAGAATGTATTTTATAGATTTTTTCATATATATACCCGGTTTATAAAGGAAGGTTGTCGTGCTTTTTGGGAGGCAGGCTTTGTTTCTTGGTGGCCAGCAGTTGCAACGAGCGGATGATCCTGAAACGTGTGTTCCTTGGTTCTATGATGTCGTCAATATAGCCATAGCGCGCGGCTGTGTATGGATTGGCAAATGTATCGCGGTATTCCTTCTCTTTTTCTTCTATGAAAGCAGCTGGATTTTCAGCTTCTGACAGTTCCTTTCCAAAAAGCACCTCAATGGCACCGGAAGGTCCCATAACAGCAATTTCGGCTGAAGGCCATGCATAGTTCAGGTCGCCTCCCAGGTGTTTTGAACTCATCACAATGTAAGCACCGCCGTACGCTTTTCTGAGTATGACCGTGATCTTGGGGACAGTGGCTTCACCGTAAGCATATAGCAGTTTTGCCCCATGCAGGATCACCCCTCCGTATTCCTGTTGTGTGCCGGGCAGGAAACCTGGTACGTCTACCAAAGTGACCAGAGGGATATTGAAAGCATCACAAAAACGTACAAACCTGGCGGCTTTCCTGGATGCGTTAATATCAAGCACGCCGGCAAGCACGCGGGGCTGGTTTGCAACCAAACCCACAGAAGTGCCGTTGAAACGGGCAAAACCCACTATGATGTTGGTGGCATAATCCTTATGGACTTCCAGGAATTTTCCGTCATCCACCAGGCTGTGGATGATCTCGAACATATTGTATGGTTTGTTGGGGCTGTCGGGAATTATATCATTCAAAGAATCGTCCAGACGGTCAATGGGGTCCAGGCATTCTGCATGTGGAGGCTCTTCCATGTTGTTCTGGGGCAGGTAACTGAGCAGGTCCCGTATCAGTTCCACGCCATTCTCTTCAGTATCTACAGCAAAATGGGCAACACCGCTCTTGCTGGCATGGACCGCTGCGCCTCCCAGTTCTTCCTGTGTTACATCTTCTCCGGTGACGGTTTTTACCACTTTGGGGCCGGTCAGGAACATGTAGCTGGAACCTTTCATCATGATGGTGAAATCGGTCAGGGCAGGGGAGTAGACGGCACCTCCGGCACAGGGACCAAAAAGGGCCGAGATTTGCGGGATAACGCCGGAAGCTATGATGTTGTTCTGGAAGATATCACCATAACCGGCCAGTGCATTCACGCCTTCCTGGATACGGGCTCCTCCTGAATCGTTGATTCCTATCAGGGGTGCTCCCACTTTCATGGCTTGTTGCATGATCTTGCAGATTTTCATGGACATGGTCTCTGAAAGGGATCCTCCAAAGACGGTGAAGTCCTGTGCAAAAACATAAACCAGCCGCCCTTCAATGGTCCCATAACCTGTAACAACGCCGTCTCCAAGGATGGTTTTATCCTGCATACCGAAGTTGGTACTACGGTGTGTAACGAACATGTCAAATTCTTCAAAGCTGCCTTCGTCAAGGAGCATGGTAATGCGCTCACGGGCTGTACATTTGCCTTTTTCGTGTTGTGCATCTATGCGTTTCTGACCCCCTCCCAGGCGGGCTTTTTCTCGGAGTTGAATCAACTCCCGGATCTGTTCCAACTGATTGCTCATTTTATAATTGATTGTATTATTGTTTCGGATTTTCACACAATTCTGTAAGCACACCAAGGGTATCCTTCGGATGGAGGAAAGCGATATGCAGGCCTTCTGCTCCATAACGCGGATTTTTATCAATAAGGCGGATACCGTTCCTGGCCAGTTCGTCCAGGTTCTCCTGGAGACCTTCTGTTGCAAAAGCTATGTGATGAACCCCCTCACCCCTGTTTTCAATAAATTTTCCTATAGGACCTTCAGGATCTGTACTCTCCAGTAATTCCACTTTGGTCTGACCAACCTTGAAAAATGCGGTTCTGACTTTTTGTTCGGGAACTTCCTCTATGGCGTAACAGGGCAGTCCAAGTTTCGTCTCATAAAAAGCTATGGCCTGTTCCAGAGAACGAACAGCAATGCCTATATGCTCTATGTGTTTTATTTTCATAGATATCCGGAATTTGCTATGAAGAAATTAAAATTTCAATCCGCAAAAGTATGAAATTTATCTGAAAAGAATAACATTATGAGAGATTCTTTAAATTTGCATCCAACTATGAAAAGCCTCTACAGCCCCAAAAACCATACCGGAATTTCGTACCTTTTTACACTCTTCAAACGGCTTGTTCTGGTATTTATTGTGCTGCTTATTAGCAGGGTTGCTTTTTATCTGTACAACGGGTATCTTTTTCCTGAGACAGGCTGGTATGACATGCCCCTGATATTCCGTGGAGGAATTCGTTTTGATCTTTCCGCCCTGTTTTATATGAATGGCTTGTACCTGATTCTTGCCCTTTTACCTTTTCCTTTTATATTTTCCAGGTCCTGCCAAATTTTACTGAAAATTTTGTATCTGCTTATTAATTCTGCCGGTTTCTTTTTTCAGCTTTTTGATTTTATCTATTTTCGAACAACATTGCGCAGGATCGATTTTTCGTTCTTCAGGGAATTTGCCAACGAAAAGAATATTGCCAATATTTTTTTGAAAGCGCTGCAGGACTATCCGGTCTTTCTGATGGTCTGGATCGGATTGATTTTTTTACTATGGTTTTGTTACGGACGCACACACTATCAGGTGCAACAACCCTTCACGCTACGCTTTTTTTTCTCAAGGCTGCTGACCCTGCTTCTGGCGTCGGTAATAACAACCATATCGATACGTGGCGGAACAGACCGGACTACCAGACCCATCACCATGAGCAATGCGGCAGCCTACGTTTCTGAACCGCTGGAAATGGGCCTGGTCCTGAACACCCCTTTCTGCATCTTGCGAACTTTTGGAAAACCTTCTGTCGAAAGGCTTGATTTCTTTCCCTCGGAAGAGGAACTGAACCGCGTGTACTCGCCCGAACACAGAAGAGATACAATATCTCCGGCTGGCCGGGATATCCAACCGGCCATGAATGTGGTGATTCTGATTCTGGAAAGTTTTTCCAGGGAATATTCCGGTTACCTGAATCCTGGCGCTTATACTTCCCACACTCCTTTTCTTGATTCATTGATGGTTCATTCACTGGCCTGTTCCAAAGCTTATGCCAACGGACGAAAATCCATAGATGCCGTTCCCTCTGTTCTGGGAAGCATACCCAGCCTAGAGCAATCATTTGCCCTGACTCCTTTTGCCCTCAACCGGGTTGAAGGACTGGGCAATGCGCTCAAAAAGCTGGGCTATAACACAGCTTTTTTCCATGGAGCCCCCAACGGTTCACTAGGTATGGACGGGATGTCCCGTCATTTCGGTTTCGACAGCTATTACGGAATGAACGAATTTGCTGACAGGTCGCATTTTGACGGTTACTGGGGTATATGGGATGAACCCTTTTTGCAGTTTTTTGCCAGGACACTCGACACATTTGAGGAACCTTTTGCAGCAGCTGTGTTTACCCTGTCTTCCCACCATCCCTTCATTATACCCCGCCGGTATGAAGGAGTTTTTCCTGAAAGCAGCCTGCCCATACAGCAATGCATCAGATACTCCGATAATGCACTGCGGCTTTTTTTTGATGAAGCAAGCAAAAGCAACTGGTATGAGAACACCCTCTTTGTGCTGGTGGCAGACCATGGCGCATACTCACAGGTAAATCCCCGCTACCAGTCCGGAGTAGAAAGTATGGCAATTCCCATAGTTTATTATGATCCATCTGGCAGGGTGGTGAGCGGAGGTCAGGTTTACGACCAGTACACACAACAAATAGACATCATGCCCACTGTGCTGGATATGCTGGATTATCCCTTCGATTTCTTTGCATTTGGAAGAAACATAAGAGATTCACTCACCATACCATTTGTGGTGAACTACCCTGCGCTTATCAGTATAATGAGGGAAGAGAAAGAAAAAGAGCCCTCAAATGAGCTCTTTCTAAATGCCTTTCGCCAGCAATATAACAACAGGTTGCTTGATGACAACCTGTATATGGGGAATTAAGCCATGTTGGTGTAGACGTTCTGGACATCATCATCTTCTTCGATCCGTTCCAGTAGTTTCTCAACGTCCATTTTTTCTTCCGGTGATAATTGCTTTAATTCTCCGTTGACTATACGGTCGAAACCTCCGCTGACCAGCTCCAGCTCCTTTTCTTCAATGAATTTCTGAAGTGATCCGTAGGATTCAAAACTTCCGTAAATAACAATTACTCCTTCATCCTCATCCAAAAAAACTTCTTCTCCTCCATAGTCGATCAGCTCCAGTTCAAAGGTTTCCATGTCCGGCACCTGTTCCGATTTTACCTTAAAGACACAGGTGTGATCAAACATGAAACCAACGCTTCCCGAGGTACCCAGGTTGCCTCCAAATTTGTTGAAATAGGATCGGATGTTGGCTACGGTCCTTGTGGTATTGTCTGTTGCCGTTTCCACGATGATGGCAACACCATGTGGTCCAAACCCTTCGTAGACTACCTCACGGTAATCCCCCTTGTCTTTTTCTTCTGCCCTTTTTATAGCTCTTTCGATATTGTCTTTGGGCATGTTTTCAGAACGGGCTGTCTGTATGATGGCCCGCAGCCTGGGATTGTTTTCCGGGTCTGTGCCACCCTGTTTGGCCGCAATGGTCAGTTCTTTTCCCAGCCGGGTAAAAGTCCTTGACATATTCCCCCAGCGTTTTAGCTTTCTGGCCTTCCTGTATTCAAAAGCCCTTCCCATAGTTAAACGTTATTGTTGCATCAGAATTTCCAGACGCGATATATACTTGTCAATATCATACCCTTCAATGGTCTGGGGATATTTATCCTTGATGGTTTTATACATATCCAGGGCACCGTTGAAATTGCCTTTTTCTTCCAGCAGAATACCTGCTTTTTTGTAGTAGGCTGCTGCATAAGCATTATCTCTGTACCCGGCTGCTTTTTGATACCAGGAAATGGCGTTGTCCAGATCGTCCAGACCGGCATAGGCATCCCCTATATTACACCAGGCACGTGCTTGAATGATATCGTCCCCCGAATTATAGTTATTAAGGTAGTCAATAGCCTCTTGATAGTTGCCAAGGCGCAGTTCGCATATGCCGGCGTAGAAGTATACAACCTGTCCGGGGAGGGACTTGTACTGTTTAATAATATCCTTAAAACCAAGAACGTTGCCATCGCCGTTAAGTGCAAGATAGAACGAATCGGTCCTGAAATACTGTTCGGCCGGAAACAGTTGGGCCAGGGCCTCGTTACGACGCGGTTCCCTGATTAATTTCGTATAACCAAAAACAAGTCCGAGCAGAACAATTATTCCGGCTACGGTATATATAATGTGTTTTTTATACTTATTCAGAAATTCTTCTGATTTGCTTATTGCCTGGGCAACTGTCGCCTTTTCTTCATTTTTCTGCTGGGGCTTTGCGCCGGATTTCTTTTTTGACATAGGTCTAAGATTTAAGGCCGCAAATATACGCAAAATTTGCTATGTTTGCATACTTGTTTAAGGAATCTGTATGCATTTGTCCCGTTTGTTGCTCTCTCATTTTAAAAACATTGAAAACGCTGATCTGGAGTTCTCTCCCGGGATAAATGTGCTTTACGGTGATAACGGGGAGGGAAAAACAAACCTGCTGGATGGCATCTATTACCTGAGCGTCTGCAAAAGTTCCCTTCAGGTTCAGGATAAGGATATGATTGACCATAACAGCCAGGAAGCGGCACTGTTTGGCGAATATGCCACAGACACCGGTATGGCTGAAAAAATCTCCTGTCTTCTTACCAGGCAGGGGGAGAAGGTCTTTAAAAGAAACGGGAAACGGTACGAGAAGCTTTCCTCCCATGTGGGACTGATCCCTGTGGTTATGGTTTCACCGCAGGACACTTCTCTTGTATTCGGGCCGGCGGAGGAGAGGAGGAAATATATGAACTTCCTGCTTTCCCAGACAGGACCGGATTATCTCCAGGCCATACAGGAATACAATAAATTACTTTTCCAGAGAAACCGGCTGCTTAAGCAGGAATACCTGTCAGCGGAGGTTCTGGATGCACTTGATGCCTCTTTGTCGTCCAGGGGGGACTGGATCCATGAAAAACGTGCTGAACTTTGCGAACTGCTGCAACCCCATGTGATTCATTATTACATGCTTCTGTCAGCCGGTAAGGAGCAGGTCGGTTTGAGCTATGAATCGGACCTGAACCGTGAAAATATGGCTACTCAACTGAAAAAAAGCAGGCAGAAAGATATGATCCTGCAGTATACCGGCACCGGTGTACAGCGGGACGATATCCATTTTTCCCTTGGGGATCACGCGCTTAAAGTCTGCGGTTCACAGGGGCAACAGAAAACATACCTTCTGGCCCTCAAACTGGCCCAGTTTGCCCTGATAAGCCAAATGAAAGAACTTGCGCCCATATTGCTGCTTGACGATGTTTTTGACAAACTGGATGCGCGGCGGGTTGCACACCTATTGCATCTTGTAACTAAAAATGGGTTTGGTCAGATTTTTCTCACAGACAGCAACAAGGTCCGCATAGAGGAGATCATACATGCCCTTGGAGGTCCCCATTCAATATACCGTGTAAATGGAGGTGTTTTTACCAATGAAAAGACAACAGACCAGAGCCTTAAATGAAATTCTTGAACAAACCCTGGACGAAACGGGATTGGCCGCTGGACTGGAAATACTCAGGATCCATCATGCCTGGAATGAACTGCTTGGAGAGGCAGTTGCCAGGGAATGCGGAGAACGTTCCTTCCGGGAAGGCATTTACACTGTCAGGGTAAAGTCTTCTGTACTTCGCTGCCAGTTGGATATGCAGAAGGTTTTCCTGGCAGGAAAGATAAACGCACTGCTAAACAAGACGGTGGTTCGCGAAATTGTGATTCATTAACTGTGGGTGCTAAGCCTCATATTATCGCAGACGAACAGGTGCCTTTCCTGGAAGGCATCAGCAAAAAACATGCCCGCATCACACGAATTCCCGGTCATCTTATAGATAATCAAGTACTTAAAAAGGCCGATGCACTCCTTGTCAGGACGCGGACAATCTGTTCAGCCGGTCTTTTAAAGGACAGCCGTATCTCTTTCATTGGAAGCCCGACGATCGGGACTGATCACATTGATATGGAATATTGTGCAAAGACGGGCATTGTTGTGGCTAATGCCCCGGGGTGCAACTCCGGTGCGGTCATGCAATATGTTTTCACGGCTCTGGTTGCATGGGCAGGAAACAATGCAGAAGAACTGAAAAGTAAAACTCTGGGAATTGTGGGGGTGGGTAATATTGGCAAAAAGGTGGCGGCCCTTGCGTCCCGCCTGGGAATTCGTACCATTCTGAATGACCCGCCCAGGGCAGAAGCCGAAGGACCTGAAGGTTTTTCCGATCTCGGCTTATTGCTTGAGCAGTCCGATATCATAACCATGCATGTTCCACTGACCCCGCTGACACAAAACATGGTTCAGAGCCATTTTCTTTCATCTATGAAGCAAAGTGCCTGTTTTATCAATACTTCGCGGGGCGATGTGGTAGACGAGGATGCCCTGCGCAAAGCAGCCCCGCAGCTGGGAGGGATCATTCTGGATGTCTGGCAGGGAGAACCGCACATTAATCCGGCCACCCTGGAGGTGTGCAACATTGCCACACCACATATAGCTGGATATTCACTGGAGGGAAAAAGAAATGCAACGGAACAGGTGGTACGCGCCATGGCTAGTCATTTCGGATGGAACGACCTGCAAAACTATTCCGTAACATTGCCTCCTGCTGGCTATGTCCCTTCTGATTTGCTTTTTACACAATGTTTTCCTATTTTTGAACAAGATAAACAGTTGCGGAAAACTCCTGAGCAATTTGAACAAATCAGGAACGCTTATGTTTACCGCAGAGAATGGACCCAGGAACAGTACAGCCAGCTCACTTTATGTTTACCAAAGAAGACCTTCTGACAATTGAGCGTAAGGGGCAGACGCTTAAAAATATAGAAGCCCATCTCAGATTTTTTTCCACTGGTTTTCCTCCTCTTGACATAGCCGGACCTGCCGTCCCGGGAAACGGGATTGTACAATTGGACGCGCAACAGCAGGAAGACCTGATCAAAAGGTACGACGAGTGGAATGGATCCCGGATTAAATTTGTTCCGGCTTCCGGCGCGGCCAGCCGCATGTTCAAGGATCTATTCGAGGCAAGGGACCTTCTGGAAAAGGACAGGAATGCTCTATTACCTGAACAATTGAACGATTTTTTCAAAAGACTCCCGGAATTTGCTTTTTATCCCATGCTTTCAGGCCTCAAGGGATTTGATCCGAAGGATCGTTACGGAATTCTCTCGCTTATCCTGGACCGCGGTGGTCTCAATTATGCTTCTTTGCCCAAAGGATTGATTCCTTTTCACAAATATTCAGATGGACCAAGGAGTCCGTTTGAAGAACACCTGGTGGAAGCGGCCCTGACCTCGGCCCAGCCTGACGGGACGGTAAGGCTTCATTTTACGGTTTCCGAAGAACACCTGGATTTGTTTAGCAACCTGTTGGAGAAGGTGCTAAAAAAATATGAGGAACTGTTTAAAACCAGCTTTATTGTTGGTTTTTCCACCCAGAGTCCGTCTACCGACACACTGGCCGCCGACATGGACAACCGCCCGTTCCGTGACCAGGGCGGATCGCTGGTTTTCCGCCCTGGAGGCCATGGAGCGCTTCTTGATAATCTGAATGCACTGGAAGAGGACATGGTGATCATACGCAACATTGACAACGTAGTTCCTCAAACAGCGCTGGGCCCTGTTATACACTGGAGAAAAGTTCTGGCCGGCTACCTGTTGAGCTGCCGAAGGAAGGTATATAAATATATAGGTGAACTGAAAAACCACGCAGATCCGATCTGTATGAAAGAAATTGCCGGGTTTCTGGAAAGTACCTTCGGCATTACACATCCTTCCATGGAAGGCGAAGAATTCCGTTCCTATCTGTTCTCAAAGCTGAACAGACCTGTACGCGTATGTGGGATGGTACCTGTCACGGGGGAACCGGGCGGAGGTCCGTTCCGTGTTATGGACCGTGACGGGAGCGGTTCGCTTCAGATACTGGAGGGTGTTCAATTGCAGGGCAAACGATATGCTTCCACGCATTTTAATCCGGTAGATATCATTTGCTCTTTTAAAGCTTATGACGGAACCACATACAAACTTTCAGAATTCCGGGATGAAGACACCGGTTTCATATCTCAGAAGAGTTTCCTGGGCAGGGAACTGAAAGCGCTGGAACTGCCGGGACTCTGGAACGGAGGCATGAGCCGGTGGAATACGGCCTTTGTGGAAGTACCCCTGAGTACCTTCAACCCGGTTAAAACTGTTACGGATTTGCTGCGAAATGTACACAATAATTGATGTTATTGTGTTTGGTAGTTAAAAAAAGATTTATAACTTTGTCCCGGTTCATTGAATTTATTAACCATTAAACTAATAATAAACACCATGGTAGATTTAATTGAAATGCTGAAAGGCCTGATTCATGACCCCAACTCAAACGGGATCCTGGCTGTAATCCTATTAATTCTGGGCGCTATTATCCCCTTCATAATCGGTTTTATTTTCCCGGATGAATCTTAATAGTACTGGATTTTTTTTAGGAGTTACCCGAAAATCCGCAACAGAGTAGGGGGAGTCGCTGAAAATCCTTAAGAGTAGGCAAAAAGATTAACATTTAATTCGAATTAAGATGGACGTATTTATGACAATTCTCAACGATATGTGGCAAGGGCTTCTGAATTTTGAATCCGGATTCATTTTTGCATTTCTTGGAGTTGGTGCAATACTCGTTGCCGTGATTCAGGGAATCATTGCTCTGGTAAATTCTTACTAGGAAGTTTAAGAAAAGAGCAAAACCTATAGAAAAAACGGCGGATGTGCTGCAGCGCATCCGCCGTTATATTTTACTGTTCACCGGGCAGAAACATTCACCGGTTAAATACCTATTTTTCAAAAAGCCCTGCCCAACTGTATTGTTTCCTTTTTTTCCAGTCACCTTTGTGGTAAGCATAAGCCACGATCAGGGGTACAACGGTCGTGGCCTCGGCGTATACCATTTGTTCGTGAACGGTGCTTACCTTTCCCCAGGAAGAAGCTTCCTTGAGGGTAGAACTTGAACAGGCCCCGTCACGCACATCGGCCACGGTGATCTGTACGGCGTACTGGTGCATGGGCACTTCTAATCCCTGGCACTCGGCACAGACTACGGTGTCCTGGGCAAAATTTTTGGGAACACCTCCCCCGACCATGAACAGACCGCTGGTCTTTGCCTCGATCTTGATCTGGGTCAATTCCCGGAAATCGGCAACTGAATCTATCGTGACATAAGGTTTGCCTTCTTTGATGCGTTCCAGCTGGTGCATGACCAGTCCAAAGCCGGCGCTGCAGTCAGAAAAGGCAGGTACAAAAACGGGTACCTTATGTTCGTAGCAGGTCTGCAGCAGGGAATTCTTTTTTACAGCGTTTTTTGTGAGCCATTTACCGGTTTCCCAGAGAAATTCGCGTGAGGAATAAGGCCTGGGATCCAGGCTGTCTGCGATATTCTTAATGGTTGCATCGCAGTGTTGAAGTTCCTCCTCATCTATATAGGTGTCGTATATGCGGTCAATATAGAGGCTGCGCAACATGCCGTCGTCAACAAAAGGGGTGCCTTTATAGTGTTTGAAACCAAGTGCCTCAAAGAAATCCATGTCTATGATTGATGCTCCTGTAGACACGATGCAGTCAATCATGTTGAAGCGGACCATATCTACGTATACCTGCATGCATCCCCCGGCACTGGAACTGCCGGCCAGCGTCAGCCAGTTAGTACAATCCTTCTGTTGGATCATCATTTGCAGGATGTCGGCAGCACGGGCCGTGTCCCTGGATGAAAAAGACATATCCCTCATCGAATCTATGATGCAGGCTGCATCGATCTTTGTGATGTCGATGTGTCTGATTTCGTCCCTCAGGAGGTCTTTTTTCTTTGCGCTCATAATAGTGTGTTTATATAACAGGGCAAAGGTAAGGCTTTTATTCAAAAAAATGTTAATTTTGCCGGATATTTCAGCTTAAATCATAATGCAACTCTCTCGTTTTGTCAATGCCTTTAAGCGTCTTGAAACGCCTTTTTATTTTTACGATCTGGATATCCTGGACCAAACCCTTCGTTTATATTCCAAATACCTGAGAAAATACGGCTATCAGGCTCATTTTGCCATGAAAGCCAATGCCAATCCGCGCATTCTGGAGATGATACACCGCTCCGGACTGGGGGCTGACTGTGTCAGTGGTAACGAAGTACAGCTGGCTTTGGATATGGGATTTGACCCCGACACGATTGTTTACGCGGGTGTCGGAAAATCCGACAAAGAGATCCGCACGGCTTTGCAGGGCGGAATATTCTGTTTTAATTGTGAATCCATCCCCGAGATACGGATCATCAACGACCTGGCATCGCAGATGGGCAAGACAGCTCGGATTTCTCTCCGGCTTAATCCAAACATAGATGCCCATACCAACAAGCATATTACAACAGGACGGTCCAGGGATAAATTCGGGATCAGCGAATGGATGCTGGATGAGGTGCTTCAGGTGATAGCCGCCTGCAATAATCTAAAGCTCATAGGGCTTCATTTTCACATAGGATCCCAGATTGAGGATCTGAAGGTTTTTGAGAAATTATGTTACAAGGTGAATGGCTATCAACGTTGGTTTGAAGAACGGGATATCAGGCTGGAACATATCAATCTGGGAGGGGGGATTGCTGTTGATTACAATGACCCGTTTGAAAATCCATTCAGCCCGTTTGAATCTTTTTTTCAGACCGTACACGGTAAACTTGAGGCAAGGAAGGGGCAAAAAATCCACTTTGAACCGGGAAGAGCATTGGTCGCTCAATCCGGATATCTCATATCCAGGGTTTTGTATGTGAAAACCGGCAAGGGTAAAAAGTTCGCAATTCTGGATGCAGGCATGAATGATCTGATAAGGCCTGCACTTTATGGAGCCAGCCATGCCATTTACAACATCACCACGGCTTCACAAAAAAAAGAAGTTTACGATGTCGTAGGTCCTGTATGCGAGTCGGCAGACCGTTTTGGACTTGCCGTCAAATTACCCGAGACCGCTCGTGGGGATCTTATAGCTATATGTTCTGCAGGTGCTTACGGTCAGGTTATGGGTATGCGCTACAACCAGCGGGAACTTGCCCCGGCTTATTACTCCCCTGAGCTTTAATACCTGATATGTATATCAAGATATATCCCGATAATCCGCAGGACCGCCTGGTGCAGATGACGGTTGCTACCCTGCAAAAGGGAGGTATCGTGATTTATCCCACCGACAGCGTATACGGCATGGGATGTTCCATAGAGCATTTAGCCAGTGTTCCCCGCATGGAAAGGATCAAAGGCTATTACACACCTTCCACACGTTTGTCTTTCCTGTGCTATGACCTGTCTCAGGTATCAAACTATTGCCGGCCGTTGGGGAACGCCGTTTTCCGGCTTATCAAGAAAAACCTGCCTGGACCATTTACCTTCCTGCTCCAGGGAAATAGCCAGGTGCCAAAGTTGTTTAAAGGGAAAAAACAAACCGTTGGCATCAGGGTTCCCGATAACCCGATATTGCAGGTAATCCTTAGGGAACTGGGAGTTCCCATAATATCAACTTCTTTGCCCTGGGATGAAACAGAACCCGGGTATTCCAACGACCCCGGCTTGATTAATGAAAGGTTCGGAGAGCTGGTGGATATCGTGATAGACGGGGGGCCGGGAGGGCAGGACCCTTCGGCAATTATTGACTGTACAGGTCCCGAACCCCTGGTCATCAGGGAAGGACCCAAACCATTACTTGACAGATAGATATGTTTGAAAACCTGACAGAAAGACTGGAACGATCGTTCAAATTGCTTAAGGGAGAAGGAAAGATCACAGAAATCAACGTGGCCGAAACCCTCAAGGATGTTCGGAGGGCTTTGCTTGATGCCGACGTAAGCTATAAGGTGGCCAAGAACTTTTGTGATCAGGTTAAGGAAATGGCCATGGGCCAGGATGTGCTGAAATCGGTGCGACCTGGGCAAATGATGACCAAGATCGTCCATGATCGGCTCGTGGACCTGATGGGAGGAGATGCCGCCGGAATCAATGTCAAAGGAAATCCGGGCATTGTTCTGATTTCAGGATTACAGGGCTCAGGGAAAACCACTTTCTCGGCAAAACTGGCCTTGCATTTAAAGAAGAAAAAAGGGATGCGGCCACTGCTTGTCGCGGCAGACGTGTACCGCCCGGCTGCCATGGAACAATTAAAAATTCTGGGGCAACAGGTAGGAACCGATGTTTATATGGAAGCGGGCAGCATGGACCCGGTTCAGATCTCGATTAATGCCAGGGACAAAGCAAAAAAAGAAGGATACGGAGTAGTCATTGTCGATACGGCCGGACGTCTTGCCATAGATCAGGCCATGATGCAGGAGATTACAGCCATAAAAAAAGCACTTAATCCATCTGAAACTTTATTTGTAGTGGATGCCATGACTGGCCAGGATGCGGTAGAAACGGCCCGTGCCTTCCATGACCAACTAAATTTTGACGGGGTTGTCCTTACCAAACTGGACGGGGATACACGTGGAGGGGCTGCCCTGTCGATACGTGCTGTCGTGAGCAAGCCTATAAAATTTGTGAGCACAGGTGAGAAAATGGAGGCCCTGGATGTGTTTTATCCGGCACGTATAGCAGACCGTATACTGGGCATGGGGGATATAGTAAGCCTTGTGGAAAAAGCACAGGAACAATTTGACGAGGAAGAAAGCAAAAAGCTCAGAAAAAAACTGGCACAGGACAGTTTTAATTTTAATGATTTTTTGTCTCAGATCAGTCAAGTCAAAAAAATGGGCAACATAAAGGACCTGGCGGCCATGATTCCCGGAGTATCCAAGGGAATAAAGGATGCAGATATCGATAACGATGCTTTCAAGGGGATTGAAGCGATAATAGCTTCCATGACACCCGAAGAACGGGACAATCCGTCCCTTCTTAATGGAAGCAGGCGTAAGCGTATAGCAGCAGGGAGCGGAACATCCATAACGCAGGTGAATCATTTGATCAAACAATTTGACGATACAAGGAAGATGATGAAAAAAATTGGAACCGGAGGAGGAGCTTCCATGGCAAATGCTTTAAGAAAAGGAGGGATAAGGTAATGATATTGCTGGATGGAAAATCGGCTGCGGAAGCCATGAAAAAAGACATAGCAAAAGAAGTGGCCAGATGGATAGGCGAGTGTGGCAGGAGGCCTCATTTGGCAGCCATAGTGGTTGGCCAGGATCCTGC
>DBRG01000018.1:0-21854 GCA_002305545.1 Bacteroidales bacterium UBA1374 | reverse complement strand
GATCCGTCAAAGGACGTTGACGGATTTCATCCGGTCAATGTAGGCAGGATGGTGCTGGGACTGCCTTCTTTTGTTTCCGCAACGCCGGCTGGTATAGCAGACCTGCTTGATTATTACCGCATACCTACCCGGGGAAAGGAATGTGTGATCATCGGGAGAAGTAATATAGTTGGCAAGCCGCTGGCCAACCTGTTGTCCAGAAAGGGCCCGGGAGGAGATTGTACCGTTACCCTGTGTCACAGTCACACCCAAGATCTGGCCAAAGTCTGCCGGAGGGCTGATATCCTGGTTGCAGCGCTGGGAAGGCCTCATTTTCTGAAGGCCAATATGGTAAAGGAAGGAGCGGTGGTAATTGATGTGGGGATCACCCGGATTGAGGACAAGAGCACAAAATCGGGCTTCCGGCTTGCAGGTGATGTGGACTTTGATGAAGTGGCTCCCCGCTGCAGTTACATTACCCCTGTCCCTGGAGGTGTGGGTCCTATGACACGTATATCTTTGCTAAAAAATACCTTACAAGCTGCCCTCAAACGTAATCAGTAAAATTATTATGGAAAGAAGGAATTTTTTAAGAACAGCTTTTCTTGGCACGGTAGCCGGGATAGCGGGTATGAAAAACAATAAGCTCCTGGCCTTAAACAGCAGACCAGAGGCGGATGCCCCACAATCAGAGATCACACCTGACCTGGTGGCTGTCATGGGCGGTGAACCTGATCAATTGTATGCCAGGGCAATTCAGGAAATGGGTGGTATGAAACGGTATATCAAATCCGGGATGAAAGTGGTGGTTAAACCCAATATTGGCTGGGATAAAGCGCCTGAATTTGCTGCCTGTACCAATCCAATACTGGTTGCTGCAATTGTCAGGGATTGTCTTGATGCAGGTGCTTCTGAGGTAAAAGTATTTGACCATACATGCGATCAATGGAAGGGTTGCTACGAAAACAGCGGAATACAGGAAGCAGTCCGCCAGGCTGGAGGCCAGATGGTATATGCCCATGAAGAAAAGTATTTTCGCGAAACGGAATTGCCGTCAGCCATTCGTATGAAAAGGCCGAAAATTCATGAGGCGCTTTTGGATTGCGATGCCTGGATCAATGTCCCTGTTCTGAAAAACCATGGAGGAGCCAGAATGACCATATGCATGAAAAATTATATGGGTATTGTATGGGACCGCAGGTATCTGCATTCCAACGATCTGCAACAATGCATCGCAGATGCTGCAACATTTTCCAAAAAGCCTGTTCTGAATATTGTGGATGCTTACCGTATCATAACACAGAATGGCCCCAAAGGCCGGGGCCTTGAAGATGTTCAGACACCCAAAGCCCTGTTTGTATCTTCAGATATCGTAGCTGTTGATACAGCGGCCACCCAGTTTTTCAATCAGTTCAGCCCCATGACCATACAGGAGGCATCGCACATTCTGCTGGCAGAGAAGCATAACCTGGGCACTACAAAACTCGATAAACTTAACATCAAACGTATTCTCCTCTGATGCAGCTTAGTGGTTTTCTAAGATGGTTCCGCAGGATAACTGCATTGATAGTATTTGCGGGTCTGCTGTATTTTTTTCTTTTCACTTCTGCCCATCTTTCAGCTTTATGGCAGGGCATTATAAAACTACAGGTTGTTCCGGCAATACTTGGAATTACTTCCGGGGGTCTGCTGACCGTTGTACTTGTGTTGCTACTGACGCTAATCTTTGGCAGGATTTATTGTTCTCTGATATGCCCACTGGGGATCTGGCAGGATATCGTTAACCGGGCCGGTCTGTTTTTAAGGGGCAGGAAAAAACGCAGGAATCGTTTCAGCAAGGCACATAATGCGCCCAGGTATCTGATTTTGATTGCTGTAGTAATTTGTGTGGCTTTTTCCTTTATCCTGCCTCTTGTGTGGCTCGACCCTTATGCACTATTCGGGAAGATGGCTGTTAACCTGGGTAGACCCCTTGTCAGTCTGATAGCAGGATCGGAATACGCGGCCTGGAGTCTGGCTGCTTTCATAATATCTGCGGTACTTTTCACAACCATTACAGTAATTGCCTTCTTCAGGGGACGGCTCTATTGCAATACCATATGTCCTGCAGGGACCCTGATGGGACTGATCTCAAAAATTTCCATGTTCAGGATACAGATAGATACAGCTGCCTGTACACATTGTCAGCTTTGCGGCACTTCGTGCAAGGCACGGTGCATAGATTGCAACAGTGCTCAGGTAGATCACTCCCGTTGTGTAGTGTGCATGAATTGCATTTCTGCCTGTCGTCGTGGCGGAATTTTTTACCGGTTTTCATGGAAAAAGAAAAACGGTAAACAACTGACGGATCCCATGCATCAACAACCAAAGCAACAGCGTAATAGCAGGAGGGCCTTTTTGCTGGCTGCAATGGGCGCCGGGATTGGGACGGGAGCAGTATTGCTGAATCGGTTCACAGAAAAAAAACGTGTTCGCATAACCAGTTCCATGCCACCAGGCGCAGGGACCCTGCAAAGGCTTAAAGACAAATGCATTGCCTGCCAGGCCTGTATTGCAGCATGTCCTTCACATATCATCAAACCGGCCATGGGAGATTTCGGTTTTGAGGGCTTTTTATTGCCTTCTGTATCCTATGAGAACGGTTTTTGCGGTTATGATTGTCAGAAATGCCAGGAGGTTTGTCCTTCAGGAGCCTTGAAACTCATGCCGCTTGAAGAGAAAAAACGTATGAGAATCGGGGTCGTAAAGCTTACCCTGGAAAACTGTATTGTAGAGAAATTTGGAACCGACTGCGGTGCCTGTGATGAGCATTGTCCGGTCAAAGCGGTTGAAATGACACCACGTGAAGGGACGAACAAAGTATTTCCAAAAACAAATCCGGCCATCTGCATTGGCTGCGGAGGCTGTGAATTTATCTGCCCCGCTACACCCAAAGCAATAGCAGTCATTCCATTATCTGAACAACGCCAGGCCGATGCTCCCGTTCTGGATGCAAAAATCAAAGTGGAAATCGACGGGTTTGGTTTTTAGTCCTTATCCGGTTCATCTATAAGATCCGGTCTTAACTTCTGGGTGCGATCCACGCTCATCTCTTCCTGCCACCCGCTTATCTTTACGGGATCTCCGCTCAGAAGCACATCTGGAACTTTCCAGCCCATGAAATTGGCGGGCCGTGTGTAAATGGGAGGTGCCAGCAACCCATCCTGGAACGAATCGGTCAGGGCCGAGGTTTGATCTGTCAGCGCTCCGGGTAGCAGCCTGACCACTGCATCGGCAATCACGGCAGCGGCCAGTTCACCTCCGCTCAATACATAATCTCCCACAGAAAGTTCCCTTGTTACCAGGTGGTCGCGGATCCTCTGGTCCACTCCTTTGTAATGACCGCAGAGAATCATGATATTATACAGGCAGGAGATCCGGTTGGCTTCCTTTTGGTTGAAAGGTAATCCATCCGGAGTGGTATAAATAATCTCATCGTAGCTGCGTTCCTTTTTCAGATCCTCCATAAGGCGGAATATTGGTTCTATCATCAGGACCATTCCGGCATCTCCACCAAAAGAATAATCGTCCACCTGCCTGTATTTTCCTTTGCCATACAGCCTAAGATCGTGAACCACGATCTCTACCAGGGAGCGTTCCCTGGCTCTTTTGACAATAGAATGAGATAAGGGGCTTACCAGCAATTCAGGAAGTACAGAGATGATATCAATTCTCATAATGAGGCAAAAGTAATCATTATTCAATATATTGGAGTTTTTCATTACATTTGCTGGCTATAAATACTAATTCCTCCCCATTACAATGGATCCTGAAATGATTACTCCTGCTCCCGAAGAGCAATTCGACAACACAAAACCCGAAAATGACAATGTTGTTGAAGCTACCCTGAACACAGATGCGATTGATTATGCGTCCCTGTCAATTCCTGAACTTCTTGCTGAATTCGAACGACTTATTGAAGCAGAAGATAAGACCGAAATGCACAAGAATGCAGATATCATTAAGTCTTGTTTCTACAAATTGTTAAAGAAAGACCAACCCTCTGCTGTCCCGGAACAAGATACCCCGGAACAGATTCAGGAGACTCCTGAAGAAACGGCATTCAAACGTCTGTATGCCCGTTACAAAGTTTTGCGTGCAGACCTGTTACGCAATATTGAACAGCAGAAGGAAAGAAATCTTGAAGAGAAACAGTCCATCATAGATGGCATCAGGGCACTTTTGGAAAAGCAGGAGGACATCAATCATACGTTTCCCGAATTCCGTGCCCTGCAGCTTCACTGGAAGGAAGTAGGCCCTGTTCCCTTGTCCAGGACTAAGGATATCTGGGAAACTTACCAGCATTGTGTTGAGAAGTTCTATGATTATGTAAAGATCAACAACGAGTTGCGTGATCTGGATTTCAAACGCAACCTGGAAATCAAGGAAAAGCTATGTGAAAAGGCCGAGATGCTTGTCGAGGAAACCAATGTGGTTTCGGCATTTCATAAATTGCAGAAACTGCATGAGGAGTGGCGCGAAACCGGGCCAATAGCACGCGAATTACGCGAACCCATGTGGGAACGTTTCAAGGTTAGCACAACGATAATTAATAAACGCCACCAGGATTTTTTTGAAGATCAGAAAAAGCAGCAGCGCCAAAACCTGGAAGCCAAGCTGATCCTTTGTGAAAAGGCTGAAGCCATCTCCCGTGAGACAACAGACGATGAAGTAAACTGGAACAGAAAAGCCAAAGAACTGGAAGCACTTCAGAAGGAATGGAGAACCATCGGATTTGCCACAAAAAAAGAAAATCAGAAGGTATATGACCGTTTTCGTGCTGCCTGTGATCAGTTTTACGGAGAGAAGCGCGGTTTCTACTCCAAATTCAAAAAAGAAATGCAGGATAACCTGGCACTGAAAACCGCATTGTGTGAACAGGCAGAAGCCATTAATATGAGCGATGACTGGCGGCGTACTACGGATCAGCTGATCCATCTTCAGAAACAATGGAAGGAGATTGGTCCTGTTCCAAGGAAACAGGCCGATGTCATATGGAAACGTTTCCGTTCTGCCTGCGATGTTTTTTTCACCCGCAAGGCAGAGCATTTCTCTAAGATAGACACTGTTTACAAGGAGAACCTGGCCGCCAAGGAAGCCCTGCTAAAGGAAGTTGAAAATTTTGACCCTTCTGCATCTACAAATCTTTCGGCAGCTCTGCGCGATTTTCAGAATCGTTGGATACAGATAGGTTTTGTTCCCGGTAAGGAGAAAGAAAGAATTCAAAATGAGTATAAAGATTTAATAAACAAGCATTTTGGGCATCTCAGCCCGGGCACTTCAGAAAAACACGGCAATTTCCGGCCCGGCCGCGGAGGGCGCCCGGATGAGTACCGAAGCGGAAGGGATAAACTGATCCAGCGTTTCCGTCAGCTGGAATCCGAGATCTCGGTCTGGGAAAACAATATGGGATTCTTTGCAAAATCAAGGAATGCAGATAAAATCCTGGCTGACACCCGCAAGAAGATTGAAACAGCCAGGCAGGAACTGGCTGAGCTGGAAGCAAAGATCAAACTAATGGAAGGAAATGAATAAAAATACGATATGGGCCATTTTGCTGATTGGGGCCATACTGGTGGGTTTCAGCATTTACAACTCCAAAGTGGCAAAGGAACAGCAAAGAGAACAATTCGTACGTGATTCCATTGCCCGCCAGGAGGCCATGGAAGCCATCAGGCAAGAAGAGAGAAACAAACCGCAAGCCGTCCCTGGGGAACAAGGTTTGGAAATTCAGGAGTCTGTCACGGCTCCCGGTGAAAAGTATTCCAATACATTCCTGAACCTATCACTCCAGGGAGAGGAATCTTTTTATGTCCTTGAAAATGATAAAATCAAAGTTTCCTTTACTAATAAAGGGGGCCAGCCATACAGTCTCCAGATAAAGGATTTCAAAACCTATAACGGGGACAGCCTTTTGTTTTTTAGCGGACCCACAAATAAACTCACGCTGGATCTCTATGCCGGGGAGCAGATCAATACTGGGGATTTTTTCCTGGTTCCCAATTATATTGAAGAAAGCAACAGCCTTACTTTTTCATTATATTTTGATCAGGATGCGTACATAGAATACATCTATGTTCTGGAAAAGGAATCTTACCTGCTCAACATGATCATCAACCTGGTGGGGATGGACCGCTTCATACCCCGGAATGTAACCCAGCTGGACCTGAACTGGAACGTAGACATACGTCACCTGGAAAAAGGATTTGACAATGAGAAGAATTATTCTACCATATCCTACAAATTCCCCAGCACAAAAGACGTTGAAAAATTAGGACAGAGAAAAGCCGAAGCCAGTGAATCCATCAAGACACGTGTGGAATGGGTGGCTTATCAGCAGCAATTTTTCTCTGCCATCCTCATAGCCGATCAGAATTTCAACAGCGGTGACCTTTCATACCGTTTCTACGACCCCTCAAACACAGATACCCTGTTGATGAACTGTCGTGCTTATATGCAGATTCCTTATCAGTCATCTGCAGAACATAGTATTCCACTTCAATTCTATTTTGGTCCGAACGGATTCTATTCACTCAAGGCCTACGACCGTTCTTTTGAAAAGATTATTCCCCTGGGCGGGGTGCTTGTCAGTTGGATCAGCCGCTTTCTGATCATTCCCAGCTTCAATTTCCTGAACCGTTTTATCTCCAATTATGGGCTCATTATCCTGCTGATGACCATTTTCATTAAACTGATCATATCGCCCTTCACCTACAGGTCACACATGTCCTCGGCAAAAATGCGTGTCCTAAAACCCGAGATTGACAAGATCAACGAGAAGTATCCTAAGAAGGAAGATGCCATGAAGAAGCAGCAGGAAACCATGGCTTTGTATAAGAAAACAGGTGTCAGTGTGATGGGGGGGTGCTGGCCCATGTTGTTCCAGATGCCCATTCTTTTTGCCATGTTCCGGTTCTTCCCCGGATCAATTGAACTTCGCCAGGAAGGATTTCTATGGGCCGATGACCTGAGCGGTTACGATTCCATCCTGGACCTGCCGTTCAAAATTCCCCTGTATGGTGATCACATCAGCCTTTTCGCACTGCTTATGGCTTTATCCATGTTTTTCTATTCAAAAATGAATATGAAACAACAGGCTTCCAACCAGCAAATGCCGGGAATGCAGGGGATGATGCTTTATTTTATGCCCCTGATGATGCTGGTAGTATGTAACAATCTTTCGGCAGCCCTGAGTTATTACTACCTGCTTTCCAACCTGGTAACCATGTTGCAGACATGGATCATGCAGCGTTTTTTTGTGGATGAGGATAAATTATACAAGCAACTGAAAGAAAAAGCAGAAAAATCACCCGCGACCCCCAAGAAATCAAAATTTCAACAGAGGCTGGAAGAAATGCAGCGTCAACAGCAACAGCAGATGAAAAACAGGAAATGATCGCCTGTAATATCAAACTCTTGCTCCGGAAAATTCCCAGGAACGTGACCCTGGTGGCTGTATCAAAATTTCAGCCAGCACCTATGATTCTTGAAGCCTACAACACAGGTCTTCTTGTATTTGGAGAAAGCCGGTCAAGGGAAATGCTTCAGAAAATTCCTCTTTTGCCGCAGGACATTCAATGGCATTTCATAGGCCATCTTCAAACCAACAAAGTGAAAGAAGTTGTTGGACGGGCTGCGATGATACAGTCTGTAGACAGTGTCAGGTTGTTGAATGCCATCCAGCAGGAAGCTTCCCGGACCGGGGTTGTTCAGGATGTGCTGTTGCAGGTCCGTATAGCTCAGGAAGAAACCAAATATGGATTCATGCCTTCCGAATTGCCTCAGGCTTGCTTATTGCCTTTGCCCAATACAAGGATTTGCGGCCTGATGGGTATGGCTACATTGACAGAAAATAAAGAAAAGGTTAGAAGCGAATTCAGAATGCTGAGGCAGCTTTTTGAAACGTTGCGTTCAGGTCCTGATGTCGATTATGAGGCTTTTTGCCATTGTTCCATGGGTATGTCCGGGGATTATGACATCGCAATCGAAGAAGGCAGCACCATGGTCCGGATAGGCAGCGCTATATTTCCACCACGCCCTCAAAAATCCTGACAGCACCCCCGGTAAGAAACACATCGGTGAAAACTGTGTTCTTTTTCTTATAAGACACTTCAAGGTTTCCTCCCTTTGTCTGTATATGCCAGTGATTCAATTCTTTGCCCGTATGTTCCAGCGCCGCAATAGCAGCAGCCGTTGATCCTGTGCCACAGGCCCAGGTTTCATCTTCAACACCTCTTTCAAACGTCCGGACAAACAGACATCCTTCATCCAGTATCTCTACGAAATTCACATTGACTCCCTGTTTTCCAAAATCCCTGTGATGTCTCCAATATGGGCCTTCAGTTGCAATATCTACAGCTTTTACATCGGGCACAAACCGGACAAGATGCATGGAGCCCGTATCCACCACGTAACTGTCTTTCTGGTAATGCCTTATTCCGTGTACATCGTTCAACCGGAGCTGCACTTTTGAATAGTTATCCTTCCTTTCTAGCAGGAATCCCTGGTGAGTCCCGTCAATGGCTTTGAAATAATGGTTCTCAATCCCCAAATGGTCGGCAAATGCCACAAGGCACCTACCTCCGTTCCCGCACATGGTACCCCGGGTCCCGTCTGAATTGAAAAAACCCATGGCATAACTCCAGGGGGCTTCGGCATGCTCCAAAAGCATCAGCCCGTCGGCTCCTATTCCATAGCGACGGTGGCATAAAGCACTGATCTGATTTTCTGAGAGGTGGTGCTGACCTGACAAATTGTCAATTATGATAAAATCATTTCCGGCTCCGTGGTATTTGCAAAATGGCAGTTTCATAAAGTTGGTATGAATTTTGAAATACTTCCTGTCAAAAGTAGTTAAATTAAACAAGATACAGATATGAAAAAGAAAATTGGAATTGTTGTTTTATTGACGGCGGTGGTGAGTGTAGGAACCACAATTTTAGTTAACCACCTGACAAAAAGTAAATATGAAACAGAAAAGGTTTACATAACCACGGGAGAGCAGCCGGTGATTCAAAATGTTTCCCTGCCCGAAGTACAGTATCCCGACTTTACCTATGCGGCGGAAACCGGGGTCAAAGCAGTAGTTCATGTAAAAGTGGTAAAACACGGGCAACAAGCCCAGGGGCCCCAGAGCCTTTTCGATTTCTTTTTTGGTTACGGCACACCTTCACCGCAACCGCGTCCCCAGTTCGGAGCCGGATCCGGTGTCATCCTGACTCCCGACGGGTATATTGTTACCGCAACTCACGTTATTGACGGAGCCGATGAAGTGTTGGTGACCCTGGATGACAAGCGGCAGTTTGACGGCAAGGTGATAGGCAAGGATCCCGCTACTGATATCGCCCTGCTTAAGATAGATGCCACGGACCTTCCTTATCTAAAGTTCGGGGATTCAGATGAATTGCGACTTGGCCAATGGGTTATTGCCATAGGAAATCCATACGATTTACGTTCCACGATAACGGCCGGCATTGTTAGTGCAAAAGGCCGCAGTCTGCCTTCCTATGACGGAGAATTCAAAATCGAGGCTTTTATTCAGACAGATGCTGCCGTGAACCCGGGGAATTCCGGAGGCGCTTTAGTCAACGCCAAAGGAGAACTGGTGGGTATCAATACGGCAATAGCCACACGTACGGGGTCTTATTCAGGCTACTCTTTTGCAGTGCCAAGCAGCATCACCAGAAAGATAGTGGATGACCTGCGTAAATACGGAACAGTTCAACGTGCACTGCTTGGCATAACCATGCAGGATATAACCGGCGATCTGGCCACCGAAAAGAATATTAAGGATATAAAAGGTGTTTACATTCATGAGTTGCTGAAGGACGGCGCTGCAGAAAAGGCCGGTATCAGGGCAGGGGACATATTGCTTCAGGTCGAAGGCGTGGCCGTAAATTCGGGAACAGCCGTCCAGGAGCAGATAAACCGTTTTAGTCCCGGGGACAAGATTGAACTGCTGTTACTCAGAGGAAATAAAGAGGTGAATGTGAACGTTACCCTGCAGAGCCAATCCGGAGACACGGAACTTGTCAAGGAAGGGAAAGGAGACATCACCAATTTCCTTGGTGCACAATTGCGGCCTGTTCCAAAAGAGCTCAGGGACCAGCTCAAAATCCGTTCCGGAATAGAAGTCGTTTCAATAGAAGAAGGAAAATTAAGAGAAGCAGGGATTCGCAAGGGATTTGTAATTACTCACATAAACCAGAAAACCGTAGCGACGGTGCAGCAGCTTGCACTTGCCATTCAAACGGCACAGCGCGGAGTACTCATTGAAGGACGTTATCCTGACGGAACGGTTTATTATTATGCATTAAGCAATTGATTTTATAGTTTTTTCACATTAAATTGAAACTTAAACTGTCCTTTTACGTATAAAAGGGCAGTTTATATTTTTTTACGGATGAGACAGTTAAAGATAACCAAATCAATCACCAACCGGGAAAGTGCTTCCCTGGACAAATATTTACAGGAAATCGGCAGGGAAGACCTGATATCTGTGGAAGAGGAAGTGGAGTTGGCGCAGCGCATCAAGAAGGGAGACCAGGAGGCACTAGAGAAACTCACCAGGGCGAACCTGAGATTCGTAGTCTCGGTAGCAAAACAATATCAGAACCAGGGACTCAGCCTTCCGGATTTGATCAACGAAGGTAATCTGGGGCTGATCAAGGCTGCTGAGAAATTTGATGAAACCCGGGGTTTTAAGTTTATTTCATATGCAGTCTGGTGGATAAGACAATCCATATTGCAGGCTTTGGCAGAGCAAAGCCGGATAGTCAGATTGCCCCTGAACCAGGTCGGATCGTTGAACAAGATCAACAGGGCTTTATCAAAATTCGAACAGGAACACGAACGCGTGCCATCTCCAGAGGAATTGTCAGAAATTCTGGATATTCCAAGTGAGAAAATTTCCGATACCCTGCGTGTTTCCGGTCGTCATGTTTCTGTGGATGCTCCGTTTATTGACGGGGAGGATAACAGCCTTCTGGATGTCCTGGTGAACGATGATTCACCCAATGCCGACCGCGGACTAGTCAATGAAAGCCTGAACAAAGAGATAGAAAGGGCCCTGTCTACGCTTTCCAAACGCGAAAGAGATATTGTAAAATATTTTTTTGGTATCGGAACGCCCGATATGACCCTGGAAGAGATAGGCGAAGAATTCGGTCTGACTAGAGAACGAGTCCGGCAGATTAAAGAAAAAGCCATACGAAGGCTGCGCCATAGCGCCAGGAGCAAATTGCTGAAAGCATATCTGGGTTAGCCTATGTTTGAAGCAATAGGTAATGCCATACATACATTCAGTTCATGGCTGAACCTGCCCTTATTCATTACTCTTATCGGGGGCGGACTTTTTTTTATGATCTATTCGGGCTTTATCCCATTGCGTTATTACGGCAAAGCGTTGAAAGCCGTAGGTGTGAAGGAAGATAGTGCTGCAGGACAAATCAGTTCTTTTCAAGCCTTAAGTTCGGCCATTGCAGCCACAGTGGGACTGGGAAACATTTCCGGAGTTGCCGTTGCCATTACCATAGGAGGACCGGGAACCATATTCTGGATGTGGGTGAGTGCTTGCCTGGGTATGGCCACTAAGTTTTTTGAAGGAACCCTGGCCATCATGTTTAAAGGGAAAGACAGCAAGGGCGAGTTGCAGGGTGGAACCATGTATATGATTACCGAGGGTCTGGGAAAAAAGTGGAAGCCGCTTGCCGTACTGTTTTCAATTTTTGGTATGGTTGGAACTTTTTGCCTGATGCAATCAAACCAGCTGACTGAAGCCCTCCAAACGGTGATCTTTACGCCTGCAGGTATTGAAAACACCCTATGGCTGAGGCTGGCGACAGGATTGTCCATTGCAGGAATTGTTTCCCTGGTCGTTCTGGGAGGCATTAACCGCATTGCCAGGGTGGCATCCCTGATCGTACCCTTCATGGTGGGTTTTTACTTTTTGCTTGTCATATACATTATTCTGACCAATTTAAGCGTAGTGCCCGATGTTTTCAGTTCAATTTTCAGCCAGGCATTTACTTTTAAAGCGGGATTAGGTGGTTTAGCCGGATCGGCCATTGTCATAGGAGCAAGGCGTGCAGCCTTTGTCAATGAAGCAGGGGTAGGGACGGCCACCATGATGCACGGGGCATCAAAAAATTCTGAACCGGTGCGTGAAGGGCTTGTGGCAATGATAGCCCCCTCTATTGATTCGGGACTTGTATGTACCCTGACAGCCCTAGCCGTACTGATCAATGCTCAATATACGGTGTCCGATGTACAAGGAATGCAAATGGTCATGGAATCATTCGAACGCTCTATCCCAGGCTGGGGTAGCTACCTGCTGATGATCGTGGTACTGGCATTCTCCTTTTCAACCATGTTTTCCTATTCATACTATGGAACCAAGTGTACGAATTTCCTTTTTGGTGCCCACAGAGCGCATTATTACAATTATCTTTTCCTGGCCACCCTGGTCATGGGAGCTGTCATCCCGCTGACCGCAGTAGTGGATATCATTGACATAGCTTATGCCTTCATGGCCTTCTGCACCGTGTTTACCATGATAAAACTATCCCCGGTGGTAAAAACAGCCATCAGAAAATATTTCAGAAAATGAATGCAGAAATAATAATAAACAAAGCGCTGGACAATGCCCTTAGAAAACTCTACGGGGCAGTTCCTGTACAGCAGCCATTACAGGTTCAGGCTACCAGGAAAGAATTCGAAGGCGATTATACGGTTGTCGTTTTTCCACTGCTGCCAATAAGCAAAAAGTCCCCCAAACAAACAGCCACGGAACTGGGTCAGGCAATTCTAGAGACCGTTCCCGAGATAGAATCATTCCAGGTAATAAAAGGCTTCCTGAATCTGAAAATGTCTCCTTTTTACTGGATGAGCAGGTTGCAGGACATTGCTGAGACACCGCGTTACGGCTCAAAACCCAGTTCCGGGAAAACGGTAATGGTGGAGTTCTCATCACCCAATACAAACAAACCCCTTCACCTGGGACACATCCGCAACAATTTGCTGGGCTGGTCCGTATCCAGGATACTGGAGACCTATGGACACAAGGTGATAAAGGTAAACCTGGTCAACGACAGGGGAATACATATTTGCAAATCAATGTTGGCCTGGCAGAAGTCAGGTCTGAATGCCACCCCGGAATCTACGGGAAAAAAAGGAGACCACCTGGTAGGAGATTTTTATGTCCTCTTTGAAAAAAAATACAAGGAACAGGTTAAAGAACTGGTCAGCAGAGGAATGGATCAGGAACAGGCCCTGAAAGAAGCCCCGCTCATAGGTGAAGCACAGTCTATGCTCGTAAAATGGGAACAGGGTGACAAGGAAGTTATCGACCTGTGGAAAAAAATGAACGGATGGGTGTACGAAGGTTTTGAACAAACCTACAAACGGATGGGCATCTCCTTTGATAAGATATATTATGAATCCGACACATACCTTTTGGGCAGGGAACTGGTAATCAAAGGTTTGGAAGATGGTGTGTTTTACAGGAACCAGGACGGTTCGGTATGGTGCGACCTGACACCGGAAGGACTGGACCATAAGTTATTGCTCCGGGCAGACGGGACATCTGTTTACATGACACAGGATCTGGGAACAGCCGTCAGCCGTTACAAGGAGTTTGGCTTTGATTCACACGTCTATGTTGTCGGCAACGAACAGAATTATCATTTCCAGGTTCTGAAGGTCCTCCTCAAAAAACTGGGTTTCTCCTGGGCAGATGATATAATGCATCTCTCCTACGGCATGGTGGAACTGCCCGAAGGAAAGATGAAATCCAGGGAAGGGACGGTGGTCGATGCAGATGATCTGATGGACGATATGGTAGAAACGGCACGTGAAACCTCTCTTGAGTCCGGTAAACTTGAAGATATGACACCCCAGGGTCAGGAACGTTTGTTCAGCATCCTGGGTATGGGTGCGTTGAAGTATTTTATCCTTAAGGTTGACCCCAGGAAGACCATGCTGTTTGATCCAGGGGAGTCCATTGATTTTAACGGGAACACCGGACCATTTATACAATACACATTTGCCCGCATACGTTCCATACTCAGAAAAGCATTGGAGCGCAATTATCAGGCCCGCCTGCACAACCAGCCTATGCTGGAAAAAGAATTGAGACTTGTAAAACTCATGACAACATATCCTCAGGTAGTAGAAGACTCTGCTGTATCCTGCTCTCCTGCCATGGTAGCCAATTTTAGTTTTGACCTGGCCAGGGAATTCAACCAATATTACCACGAAGTGAGTGTTCTTCACGAACAAGACGATCAATTGCGCGCACAACGCCTCCTCCTCCTTGAACAGGTAGCCAGATTGCTGGAATCTTCGATGGAATTGCTGGGAATTACATTACCTGAAAGGATGTAATTTGCAATTCAAAATATTATTGTATTATTGCAGCAAATTCTACTTTTTATTTGTCCTATGAAAAAGACACCGGTGGGAAAACCAACTACTATTAAGAAAAGATTGGTGATCGGGTATGCAAACATGTCTCCACAGCTAATGGATATCTGGAAAGAAAAATATCCCAGGGGCTATTCCGATTACATGGAGGATATCATGAAGGTAGACAAAGCTGACGGCTCCTTTTTTTACGCCGTTACGCTTGAAATCCCGGAAGCCATATACCTGGTAAAGGTTGAAGTAAAGATTGATGATTTCGACGAGATCGAAAAAGACATTTTCGGCACCGGTGACGATGACCAGGGAGACGACGAGAGCGTTGATTTCCCCGAAACCGATGACTCAAACTTTGCTGATGCCGAAGAAGATCTGGACGAAGATTAAGAACCTGCCCGAGACTACACTCCTTTTACTTTTGTCGCTTATTATTGGGCTTTTCAGCGGATTGGCTGCTGTTATGCTCAAGTATTCCATAGAGTTTGTCAAAGACCTGTTGACAAACCACATGAGCATTCAGGCAGAAAGCCTGGCCTATTTTCTCCTGCCCGGAACCGGCATGCTGCTTTCGCTGCTTTTTGTCAGGTTCTTTGTCAAAGACAATATATCCCATGGTGTAACCCGCGTTCTTGAATCCATATCGGTCAGTAAATCCCGGATCAAACCGCACAATTGCTATTCCTCTGTCATATCCAGTGCCCTTACCATTGGATTTGGAGGGTCTGTTGGGGCCGAGGCTCCGATTGTTTATACGGGAGCGGCCATAGGTTCAAATGTCGGACGCAGCCTGGGATTGAATTACAGGAGCGTAACCTTGCTTGTCTGTTGCGGGGCGGCCGCCGCCATTGCCGGCATATTCAAAGCTCCCCTGGCAGGCGTATTATTTTGTTTCGAGATCCTGCTTTTCAACCTGACCATAGGCTCTCTTATCCCCTTGCTCACAGCCTCTATTACAGCGACTGTGGTTTCTTCCCTTATCATGGGTGAAGGCGTAAGTTTTGCCAGTACCACTGCTCCCTTCCTCACATCAAACATACCGTATTACCTGATACTTGGCGTTGTTTGCGGTTTTGTTAGTATTTTCTTCATACGCACGACTCTCATGATGGAAAGCCGGATAACAAGGATCAGTAATATATACACACGCTGGGCCATATCCGCCCTGGCCCTGGGTACGCTTATCCTTTTATTCCCTCCTTTGTACGGGGAGGGTTACGGATCGCTTACTGCATTGCTGAACAACAACGTGGAAGGGGCTGTTGACAGTCTTATATATGGGTCCCTGAGCCGGAATGCATGGTTCCTCCCCGTTTTCTTTACAGCGGTACTTCTCCTCAAGGTATTTGCCATGTCCTTTACCAATGCGGGGGGAGGGGTGGGGGGAACCTTCGGCCCGACCCTTTATATGGGAGGTATCCTGGGGTTTGTGATTGCACGGTCTTTCAATCTGGTGGGAGTACAAGGGTTGCCCGAGTCCAATTTCGCCCTTGTGGGAATGGCGGGTCTGATGGCCGGAGTAATGAAAGCACCCATGACAGCAATATTCCTGATAGCAGAGATAACCGGAGGATATCAATTGCTTATACCACTGATAATTACCTCTGTATGTTCTTTTGTGACAGCCAGGGGTTTTGAACCATATTCCATTTATACTAAGCGGATAGCCAGGGAAGGAAAACTACTGACACACGACAGCGACCAGGCTGTTCTTACGCTCCTGAAAACCGCGGATGTCATTGAAAGCGACTTTATGATAGTCAACCCTCACGATTCTCTTGAACAACTTGTCCGTGTGGTAGAAGAGAGCAAAAGGAACCTTTTCCCGGTCACGGACAAGGAAGGTTGCCTGCAAGGGATCGTTTCCCTGGATGATATAAGGCCTATCATGTTCCACCGGGAATTGTACGGGAACGTACTTGTGTACGAATTGATGCAACGGCCCATTGAATACGTGTTCATAGAAGAACGGATGGAAAGTGTAATGGAAAAATTTGAAAGAACCGGGGCATGGAACCTTCCCGTTCTTGATCAAGGATTCCATTATGTGGGTTTTGTTTCAAAATCACGTATATTGTCGTCTTACCGAGAACAACTATCCCAGGTATCCCATGAATAATAAGCACGTAGAACTCATAGCCCTGGAGCTGCATATAAAAGAATGGCAGGTAGAACATGCCATTACGCTGTTTCAGGACGGTGCCACCATCCCCTTTGTAAGCAGGTACCGCAAAGAAGCTACCGGATCCCTGGACGAAGTGCAGCTGGCATCCGTTAAATCATTGTGGAACAATTTCCAGGAGCTGGATAAAAGGAGATCTGCCATCCTCAAATCCATTGAGGAACAGGATAAACTAACACCTGAGCTGAGATCCGCCATAGAGAATTGCTGGCAGATGAACCGGCTTGAGGACCTCTATCTTCCGTACCGGCCAAAACGAAAAACCAGGGCATCAGTTGCCCGGGGCAAGGGCCTGGAACCACTTGCCCAAAATCTTATGAACCTGGAACAGAAGGATTGCCTTGAAATGGCTGAAGCTTATGTTGGTAAAGGGGTAGAAAGCGTAGATGAGGCACTGTCCGGTGCAAGGGATATCGTCGCAGAGACGGTGAGCGAAAATGCGCAACTGCGTCAAATAATGCGCCAAATATATCAAAAGGAAGGGGTGCTCACCTCGGTCGTACAGAAAGGAAAAGAAGAAGAAGGAATCAAATACCGGAATTATTTTGATTATAGCGAAACCATCACCTCCATGGCCCCCCACAGGTTGCTCGCCCTGCTCAGGGCGCATAACGAAGGCATAATTTCTCTCGGCTTAAAACCACATCAGGACTCCACACCTTTGGTCGCAATGGAAAGGATGTTCATTGGCAACAGGAAAGGTATGACTTCCATGCAAGGGCCATCTTCCAGCTTGTGGCAAATGGAACAAGCCCTTACCGATGCGTATCGCAGGCTTATTCATCCTTCAATAGAGAACGAGGTTCTAAATTTTTATAAAGAAAAAGCCGATAAGGAATCCATCAAGGTTTTCTCGGAAAACCTCAGGCAACTTCTGCTGGCCCCGCCATTGGGACAGAAAAGGGTGCTGGCCATTGATCCGGGGTTCCGTACCGGGTGTAAAGTGGTGTGCCTCTCGGCTCAGGGAGACTTGCTTCATAACGATACAATATATCCACATCCCCCTCAGAACGAGCGAGCTACAGCTATGCGCAAGGTGTCTCAACTTGTAGAGGCATACAAAACCGAGGTGATTGCAGTAGGAAACGGAACTGCTGGCCGGGAGACGGAACAATTCCTGAAAAAAATTGCCTTTCCTCATAAGGTTCAGATATTTTCTGTCAGCGAAGATGGTGCCAGTGTTTATTCAGCATCAACGGCGGGACGGGAAGAATTCCCGGAGTATGATGTAACGGTGCGGGGTGCCGTATCCATTGGCAGAAGGCTTATGGATCCCCTGGCTGAATTGGTTAAGATTGATCCAAAATCGCTGGGCATAGGGCAATACCAGCATGATGTGAACCAAACGCTCTTAAAAGAAAGCCTGGACCAGACAGTCGAATTTTGTGTGAACCATGTAGGGGTTAACCTCAATACGGCCAGCCTGAGGTTGCTCACCTATGTCTCGGGTCTGGGTCCCGTTCTTGCCCGCAATATTGTTGAATTCAGGAAAGAAAACGGACCGTTTGCCAGCCGTCAGGCTTTGAAAAAAGTACCAAGACTGGGCGACAAGGCGTTTGAACAATGTGCCGGCTTCCTCAGGATCCCGGGGGCAGAGGATATACTGGACAACACAGGGGTCCATCCGGAGAGTTATCCGCTGGTAAGGCGCATGGCCGCTGATCTGGGGATTACGATCGGTCAATTGATAGAGCAGGAGGATCTTCGCAGAAAAATTGATTTATCACGTTACATCACACCTGTAACAGGTATGCCTACATTGCGCGATATAATGACAGAACTGGACAAGCCGGGCAGGGATCCAAGGCCTGTAATCAAAGTCTGGGAGTTTGAGGAGTCCATATCTTCCATAGAAGACCTTAGGGAAGGTATGGTGCTGCCCGGGATAGTAAGCAACGTGACGAATTTTGGTGCGTTTGTAAACATAGGTATAAAACAGGATGGGCTTGTCCATGTCTCACAGATGGGAGAAAAATATGTCCGAGATCCGCTTAAAGTTGTAAAACTCCATGAACACGTAACGGTAAAAGTCCTCAAAATTGACCTGGAAAGGAACAGAATTCAGCTGCACCTGGAACGAAGCTGAGACAGGACCAACCCGGTGACTACAACCAGGATCCCCAGGACCTGAATCCAGTTTATGGTTTCTAGTCCAAGGGCGAATCCAACCGAAGCGGTGATTATTGGAATAATGGCAGAAAATGTATTTGCCCGCGTTACTCCCAATTCCTTTATTGCAGCTGTAAACATCATAAAAGCAATGCTGGAACAGAAAACCGACAACATGAGGATCGGGTACCAGAAATTCCATTTAGTTATCATATGCAATGAGTCCATGCGCCGGACATCAAAAAGCAAGGCAGGCACAATAAAATATATGGCACCCAGGGCGTGTTGGTAAAATGTTACCGTAAAAGCATTGTACGAACGGGTCATCCGTTTGAGTATCACAGTATGCCCTACCGCTGAAAAAACCGCCATTAAAAGGAACAGGATACCCGGAATAAGGTTGGTCCCGGGAAGGTTTCCCACACGTCCCAGTTCAAAGCCCCCTTTGCCCATAACTACAACCATCATGCCCGGAACAGTAAGGAAGATACCGATTATGTTGCCCGCGCTTACTTTTTCCCTGTAAAAGGCAAGACCTGCGATTAGACCGAAAACCGGGATGCTTGCTATCATCACAGAACTTAATGTCGGACTTGCAGTCAGCTTTACCCCGTAGGTTTCCCCTATAAAATAGAAAAACGGTTCCATAAGGGCCAGGCCCAGAAACCAAAGCACGTCCTTTTTCCTTTTAATCCGTTGGATTTTACCGGTAATTTTTCCGACAATCAGCAGAATCAGGGCAGCCAGCGATATCCTGGTAAATATCAGAAAGAATACGGGAACATTGTTGATCAGCAGTTTGTTGGTCCAGAAAAATGAGATTCCCCAAAGTAATGTCGTTGTGCATATGAATAAATATGCCCTGTTGCGTTGTCTGGTCATATCAGAGGATGGGCAGGGTAGGCGGTTTCTGAATAATCTGACCGGATTCTGCGGCCAGCGTCCCGTTTACAAATACATGAGAAACGGATGACGAAAAAAGATGACCTTCCATCGGACTCCACTTGCATGCGTATTCTAGCTGTGATTTGGTGACCTGTTGTTCTTTATCCGGATCAACCAGCACCAGGTCTGCATAATACCCTTCCCTGATAAAGCCCCGGTTCTTAATTCCAAACAGAAGTGAGGGCTGGTGACAACAGGCATCTACAACCGAAGTGATGGAAAGCTTCCCTTGCCTTACATGGTCCATCAACATCTGGCAGGTATGCTGGATGAGCGGAATACCTGAAGGAGCAGCAAGGTAGTTTTGCTGCTTTTCTTCCCATGTGTGGGGTGCGTGATCCGATCCAATAACCTGAATATCCCTTTTTTCTATGGCTTCCAATATTGCATCCCTGTCTTCTGCAGTTTTGACGGAAGGATTGCATTTGACCTGTGTACCATATCGTGCATAATCTTCCCGGGTAAACCAGATATGGGGCAGTGATGCCTCGCAGGTGATCCCCGGATGGACACTGGAGGCTTTACGAATGAGTTCTATCTCTTCTTTAGTGGATATATGTAGAATGTGAAGGCGCGAGCGGTACTTAAGTGCCAGGTCCAGGGCTTTCCGGGTAGAGGCAATGCATGCTTCCCGGCTCCGGATGACGGTATGCATTATCAAAGGGATTTGATCCCCATAAGTCCTTTTCGCCTTGTCAAGATTTTCCCTGATCAGAGATTCATCCTCGCAATGGGTGGCTATCAGTCCCTTGTATTTTTCGAACAAAGTACTCAAAACTCCGGGATCGTCTGTGAGCATATTACCGGTCGAAGATCCCATAAAGATTTTCAAACCGCAGCATCGTCTTACGGGTTTCATCACTTCATGGGTGTTGGTGTTGGTGGCCCCCATGTAAAAAGCATAATTGACATACATATTATCCCTTGCAAGGAGGTATTTCTCTTCCAGTGATCCTGTCGTGATGATCGGAGGTAGATTATTAGGCATATCCATGACCGTTGTTACACCTCCCAGCAAAGCGGCACGGCTTTCCCGGATCATGGATCCTTTATTGGTTTGCCCGGGTTCCCGGAAATGGACCTGATCGTCAATGATCCCCGGTATCAATATTTTGCCGCTGGCATCTATGTCAATATCAAAGGATTCAAAACAGGCTGCAGCTTCATCTACTGCCTTAAGCCCGCGGAATATACGGGCAATGCGCCGGCCTTTCAGGACCACGCATCCTGTATAAACAGATCCTTCATTGACGATCCTTGCATTCCGGATGAGAACATGCCTGACCATTGTTATTTTTTCCGGATTTTTTGAAACCGGAGTTTAAGTACCCCCCAGAATGCTTCGCCAAAAATTCCACTGCTCATTTTTGAAGTGCCTTCTGTTCTGTCCACAAATATGATGGGTATTTCCATTATTTTGAATCCCAGTTTATAGGCAAAGTACTTCATGGATATTTGAAAGCCATACCCCTTCATCCTTATCCATTCAAAATCGATAGCCTCCAGGACCCTGCGGTGGTAACAAATAAATCCGGCAGTACAGTCATATATGGGCATATTGAGAACCTTTCTGACATAAGCCGAGGCAAACCAGGACATGAGCACCCTTCCAAGGGGCCAATTGATCACGCTAATGCCCTTACAGTAACGGGATCCTATAGCCACATCCGCACCTTGCCGGCATGCACCGACAAGACTGGGAAGGTCTTCCGGATTATGTGAAAAATCGGCATCCATCTCTATAAGATAGGTATAGTCATGGACAAGACCCCACAGGAAACCTTCCATGTAGGCGGTTCCAAGTCCCAATTTGCCTTTACGTTGCAAAAGATACAGCCGGCCGGGAAATTCAGGAATTAATGATTGGATTATGTCAGCAGTCCCGTCCGGGGATCCATCGTCCACAATGAGTATATCAAAAGGTTCTTCCAGTGAAAAGACTTTTCTGACAATTTTTTCTGCGTTTTCCTTTTCGTTATAGGTGGGAATAATAACCAGTGTTTTGTCTTGCATATACTGTATTATCTTGGTTTCAACTCAACTTCAAATATAGGCATATTTTTTGTTTAATATTTTGTCGTTGATAATCTGAAATATACATTTTTTTTGAACGAATTCCGGTTTTTTTTAGAAAATATTTGGTTAAGAAGAAATAAAAAACTTATCTTTGCAACCCCTTTCACGG